>NC_014158.1:3128512-3754215 GCF_000092225.1 Tsukamurella paurometabola DSM 20162 | reverse complement strand
CCGAATCCAGCAGCACCTCGCCGACCTTCATCGCCACCTCCAGGACCTCGCCGACGGTCTCCGTGTCCCGGAGGTCGATGGGCTGGAGGGGAGTGACGACGGGCATCCCGGCCGTGTCCGCGGTGGCGGCGCGCCGGCCGGTGAGGGCCTGGACGCCGTGGGCGAGACGGTTGCGGAGGGCGAGCTTCACCTTCGGGGGACCTCCTCGATCGCTGCAGTACCGACCGTCAGCGTCTCACCCCACAAACACCGTTGTCACCCCCGGGGCGGTCAGCGCGCATCCTGGCCGTTTTCGCGGCTGGTCGGGTCGAGCGGCATCTGCTGAGGCTGCGCTCCACGCGTTCGGATCGAATCGCGAAACGCGTTGGTTGCCGCGACGTGTTCCTGCGCCGCCGTCAGGAGCTTCTCCCGCGCGAGCGCGTATGACTCGCGTGGCTCTGACGCGGTGAGTGTGCCCTCGAGATCGGTCATGAGCGTCAGTACGTCAATCGCCTGGCTGTGAAGATTGGTGAACTGCTGTACGAGCGCCTCATCAGTGATGAGGGTGCGCGCCCGTCCCAGGGATTCCTCGACTGCTTCGCCCCAGTACCGAACGTAGACGGACAGCGCTTCCTTGGATCCCCGAAGTTGTTGCTCTTCGGTGAATCGCCTTTCGGGCAGGTGTTCCGAGCACATGTGCTGGAAGCGGCTGTCGACGAGCGCTAGCGACCTGATGCATCGGTCGGCCTCAGTCATCATGGCACTGGCACGCGCTTCTCGCGCGATCGCATTCGCCTCGCTCGCTAGGCGATTTGCTCGGTTTGCTTTCCGGGATGATGAGGTCGCTCCGGCTGCAGCTACGACAACGGCGGCGATCGCTCCGACTGCGGAGAGCAGATTCCAGATCATGGACGAACCCTATTCTCCTTCGGAAGCTCGACTCCGGACTTCAGCGTGGCTCGCGGTGCCGACTCATCGGTGGAAGAGCGGCTGCGACGAGTCGGCAGCCAGCGTGTGGCGACGAAGCTGTGGAGCCCCCCGTCGGGATTGAACCGACGACCTTCGCTTTACAAGAGCGGTGCTCTACCACTGAGCTAGGGAGGCATGTGGCCGTGCGGCCACTGTTGCACAGCATATCGTTACCGCCATGACTGATTCGTATCAGACCATCAGCTGGAGCATCGACGACGACGGCATCGCCACGCTGGTGCTCGATCGGCCGGATGAGCTCAACGCGTTCAGCGTGACGATGGCGCGTGAGCTGACGGAGTTCTTCGAGGTCCACGCGCGGAGCGATGAGATCCGCGCCGTCGTGGTCACCGGCTCCGGCCGTGCCTTCTGCGCCGGCATGGACCTGACCGGTGAGGGCAACGTCTTCGGCCTGGACGAGACCATCGACCCACCGACGCCGGAGGCGTTCGCCGCCGCGTACGACGAGCCGCCGTTCCAGGACGGGGTGCGCGATACCGGCGGCAAGCTGACGCTCGCGATCTACTCGCTGCCCAAGCCGGTGATCGCCGCGATCAATGGGCCGGCCGTCGGCATCGGCGCCACCATGACGCTGGCGATGGACACCCGCCTGGCATCCACGAAGGCGCGAATCGGCTTCGTCTTCGGTCGGCTCGGCATCGTGATGGAGGCGTGCTCCAGTTGGTTCCTGCCCCGCATCGTCGGGCCCGCGACGGCGCTGGAGTGGGTGTACTCCGCCGATATCCTCACCGCCGAGCAGGCCCGTGAGGGACGGCTCGTCCGCAGCGTCCACGAGCCCGACGAGCTGGTGCCCGCGGCCCAGGAACTCGCGCGGTCGTGGGTGAAGGGACGATCGGCGGTCGGCGTCGCGATCAACAAGCAACTCATCTACCGCGGCTTGGGCGCCGCGACCCCGCTGGAGCAGCACCTCGCCGACTCGCTGGGCATGTATTACACGTCGATCGGCGACGGCAAGGAGGGAGTGGCGGCATTCCTCGACAAGCGTGTTCCGGAGTTCCGGTCCCGCGCATCCGAGGTGCCACGCATCGTCGCAGACTGACGATCCCGACACCACGGTTGTGGCGTGACGGTTCGGTGAAGGTCTGTCGGGGCAGAGGCGTGCCGCGGCGGGCGCCGCTATCGTCGAGGTATCCCACCCGGGGGATACGAGACGATCGGAGGCCGCTGTTATGGCGCACGCTGGAGACCTGCCCGAACCGCCGATCCTGGGCCGCATCCGCGACAGCCTCATCGGTGACGATCAGGTCTTTCCGGGGCCGTTCGGTCCGCGGCGTGTGACCTACGCCGATTACACGGCATCGGGCCGGTCGCTCACCTTCATTGAGGACTTCATCCGCAACGAGGTGCTTCCCCGGTACGCGAACACGCACACGGAATCGAGCGGAACCGGTTTGCAGACGACACGTTTGCGTGAGGACGCACGCCGTATCATCCGGGATGCGGTCGGCGGTGACGACGAGACGGTCGTCATCTTCACCGGCTCGGGCTGCACCGGGGCGATCGACAAGATGGTCGGCGTTCTCGGGCTGCGGATCCCCGACGGACTCGATCGCCAGTACGGGCTTACCGATCGGATCCCCGCCGCGGAGCGCCCCGTCGTCTTCATCGGACCGTACGAACACCACTCCAACGAGCTGCCCTGGCGAGAATCGATCGCCGACGTGGTGGTGATCGGACAGAACGCCGACGGACACATCGATATCGACGCCCTCGCCGCGGAGCTCGACCGCTACGCCGACCGTCCACTGAAGATCGGCTCGTTCTCGGCAGCGAGCAATGTGACCGGCATCCTCAGCGATACCAGCCGCATCAGCGCCCTACTGCATGCGCACGGAGCGCTCTCGTTCTGGGACTTCGCGGCCGCCGCCCCGTACGTGAACATCGAGATGTACCACGGGGACCCGGAACGGGCGCTATCGACCGGCGCGTTCAAGGACGCGATCTTCCTCAGTCCGCACAAGTTCGTCGGTGGCCCCGGCACGCCGGGCGTTCTCGTGGTCCGCCGCGAGCTGCTGAGCAACCGTGTCCCCGTCGTTCCCGGCGGTGGCACGGTGACCTATGTCAATCCCGATGACCATCGCTACGTCGACGATCCCGCCCAGCGCGAAGAGGCGGGCACCCCCGCGATCGTCGAATCCATCCGCGCGGGCTTGGTTTTCGGCCTCAAACAGGAGGTGGGGGTGGATGTGATCCACGCCCACGAGGAGAACCTGTTGCGGCGGGCCGTGCGGCGCTGGGAGGCGGAACCGGCGATCGAGATCCTGGGCAACCTCGACGCCGACCGGCTCTCCATCCTGTCCTTCGTGGTGCGCTCGCCTTCGGGGAAGTTCCTGCATCACAACTTCGTCGTGGCGCTGCTCAACGATCTGTTCGGGATCCAGTCCCGCGGGGGCTGTTCCTGCGCCGGACCGTACGGGCACCGGCTGCTGGGCATCGACCTGGACCATTCCCGCGAGTTCGAGCAGGAGATCTCGCGAGGCTGCGAGGGCATCAAGCCCGGCTGGGTGCGCGTGAACTTCAACTACTTCATCTCCGAGCAGGTCTTCGACTACCTCGTCGAAGCGGTGCTGATGGTGGCTCGCGAAGGCTGGCGTCTGTTGCCCGACTACCGGTTCGAACCCGACTCCGGCCTGTGGCGGCACCGTCGCGGTGCGATCGAGCCACCCGTTCGGCTCACCGACGTGGGCTACGACGAAGCGGGCCGGATGACCTACACCCAGCACGACGACCGTGCACCGGAGAGCGCGCTCGCGGGCTATCTGGCCGAGGCGCAGGCGATCTTCGCGGTATCCACTCCGGATATCAGCGCATCGGCCGCATTGTCGGCTGATTTCGATCACCTGCGCTGGTTCGACCTGCCGACGGTCTGCGTCGACCGGTGATCGCCGTCGCCGTCGCCGGCGCGAAGGCATACGATGCACGGCATGGAGATCCGTGACGCCCAGCCCTCCGACCTGCCGGCGATTCTCGTCATCCACAACGATGCCGTGGATAATTCCACTGCCATCTGGTCCGAGGAGAAGGCTGATCTGGCCGAGCGCACGGCCTGGCTCGCGGAGCGACGCGCGGGGGGTTTCCCCGTCCTGGTCGCGATCGTCGATGGCGAGCTCGGCGGCTACGCCAGTTACGGTCCCTTTCGCAGCAAGACGGGCTACCGGTACACCGTCGAGAACTCGGTGTACGTGGCCGACGGCTTCTACCGGCGCGGCATCGCCGAGGCCCTGATGAACGCGCTCATCGAGCGGGCGCAGCAGTCCGACGTGCACGTGGTGGTGGCGGCGATCGAAGAGTCGAACCACGCGTCCGTCGCGCTGCACCGCAAGCTCGGTTTCCGAGTAACAGGCCAAATGCCGCAGGTGGGCATCAAGTTCGGGCGCTGGCTCGATCTCGTTCTGATGCAGCGCATCCTCTGATCACTCCGACGGATGCGCCGTTGCGTTCTCAACGATCAGCTCGGCGAGTTCGTCGGGTCGCTCGTCGGGGATCCAGTGACTGACACCGTCGAGTACGACGAGCCGGAACGGGGCGTCCACGTACTCCTGCGCGAGTTCTGCCCCCTTGCGACTGAGTGCGATGTCACCGGAACTCCACACGTGCGTCGTCGGGCTGGTCACCGAGGTATTCGGCGGACGTGTACCCACGAAGGGCATGCCGCGATACCAATTGAGTCCGCCGCCCAATAGTCCGGGCGAGACGATTTCGTCGAACACCAGATTCAGGGCTTCCTCGGGCATTCCGGAGCGGCGGAGGAAGCGCGCGAACAGGTCCGGCCGCCGCGCTGCGAGCAGTTCCGGGAGCACCGGGATCTGGAAGAGCACCATGTAATACGAGCGCAGCGCCTGATCAGAACTGATGAATGAGCGCAGGAAGGCCATCGGATGGGGCACCGAAACGGTGGTGAGCGTGCGCACCGCCGCGGGGTGCTCGGCAGCCACCTGCCACGCGGTCGCCGCGCCCCAGTCGTGTCCCACGAGGTGCGCAGGCCCGGTCAGCCGCAGTAGTCCGGCGATATCGGCCACCAACTCCGAGCTGCGATAGTTGTAGCGGCGCTTCGGCTTCGCCGTCGCGGAATATCCACGTTGCCAGGGGATCACGGTGCGGTAGCCGCGTTCGTGGAGCGCCGCCGCGGTGCCCTCCCAGGACGTGGGCGTCTGGGGGAAGCCATGAAGCAGCACCACGATCTCGCCGCCGATCGGACCGGTGTCGACCACCGGGAAGGTCAGTCCCGCGCGTTGGAAGCTGGTGATCCGCTCTGTCATGAGCACCACTCAACCATCCGGGAGCGGCTTCGGCATCCGTCCCGGGGTGGACACTCGGTGTCGCGGATGGCGGGCATCCGGATCACGCCACGGTCGACCGGTCCCGGCCGCTGCCGGCCGTCTTCCGCACCTCGTAGCCACTCACGATCGATAGCCGGTTGAAGGCGTTGATCGCGATGGCGGCCCAGATCAGCGCGGCGGTCTGCTCGGTATCGAGTACATCCGTCGCGCGGTCGTACGCGATATCGGCGGCGTGGTGCGGCGGAAGGTTCGTCACTAGTTCGGCGATCTCGAGCGCCGCTCGTTGCTGATCGTCGAACAGTGCCGGGGCGTCGCGCCACGCGGGCAGCACCGCGATCTGCTGCTCCGTGAGGCCCGCCGCGATCCCGGCGTCGTGGTGCAGCGACAGGCAGTACGCACAGCCGTTGATCTGCGAGCACCGCAGATTCACCAGCTCCACCACCGTCCGGCTCAGGCCCGCGGCCGCAGCCGCCGCGCCGACCTCGGTCGACACCTCGATCAGCTTCTTGTAGGTCTCCGGTGAGGCCTTGTCGATCCGAACGCGTTCCGCTGCCATGCCTCTAGGCTAGTTCCATGAGCAACGTGGACCCGGATCCGCAGGAGATCGAATGCACCGCCGGGGGCGGTGCGAGCACGGTCGAGGTGATCGCCGCCCGCGAGGTCCCGCTGGGCGGTCCCAGAGCGATGACGGTGCGGCGCACCCTGCCCACCCATGAGCGGTCGATGATCGGCGCGTGGTGCTTCGCCGATCACTACGGTCCCGACGATGTGAGTGCCACCGGCGGTATGAACGTCCCGCCGCACCCGCACACGGGATTGCAAACCGTGAGCTGGTTGTTCGAGGGTGAGATCGAGCACCGCGACAGTGCGGGTGTGCACGCGCCGGTGCTCCCGGGCGAGCTCAACCTCATGTCCGCCGGCTTCGGTATCAGCCACTCCGAGGTCTCCACTCCGGCCACGCAGCGCCTGCACGGAGTACAGCTGTGGCTCGCTCTCCCGGACCGGGTTCGCGATGCACACAACGGTTTCCAGCATTACGCGCCGCCCACTGTCGTCCTGCCCGACGTCCGTGTCGAAGGGCCCGGCGGAACGGTCAAGGTGTTCATCGGTGAGCTCGCGGGAAGCGCAGCCGAGGTCTCGACCGCGACGCCGCTGCTCGGTGCCGAACTCGTACTCGCCCCGGGCGCGCGGGTCGCGCTCGCGGTGAATCCGGACTTCGAGCACGGCGTCCTGCTCGACACCGAGCGCCTGCTGTTCGACGGTGTCGCTCTCACTCGCGGTGATCTCGGCTACGTGGGCACCGGACTCGGGGGAATCCGGGTGCACAACCCCACCGATGAACCCGCCCGCGCTGTGCTGCTGGGCGGCACTCCGTTCGGCGAGGACATCGTGATGTGGTGGAACTTCGTCGGCCGCAGCCACGAGGACATCGCCCGCTACCGCGAGGAATGGCAGGCGCGGGACGCGCGTTTCGGCAGTGTGGACGGCTGGCGAGACGATCAGTATCTGCCCGCCCCGCCGCTGCCCACCACCCGACTCAAGCCACGAAAGAGGAGCCCCCAGTGACCGAATCGCAGGACCAGAACGTCGTCACCCGCAACGACGATGCCGGGCGCTACGAAATCACCGTGAACGGCGAACTCGCCGGGTTCACCGTTTTCATCGACCGCGGTGAGCAGCGCATCTTCCCGCACACCGAGCTTGACGAGAAGTTCTCCGGCCGTGGGCTCAGTTCGATTCTGGTGCACGACGCGCTCGTCGATACCCGGGCTGCTGGACAGCGTGTGGTCGCGGTGTGCCCGCTCGTGGCCAAGTACGTCAGCAAGCACGACGAGGTCGCCGACCTCGTGGACCCCGTGACTCCGGAGATCCTGCAGTTCCTGCGCTCGCGCGCATGATGCTCGGGCTGCGGCCGGCGGGCCGTGGCCCCGAACGATGTGGACCGGTTCACAGGAAACTGCCAGCGACCTGTCAGACCGCTCGGCGGGCGCGGGGGCACGATGGCGGTGTGTCCAGTGCGCAACATGACTTCCAGCCGCGGGTGCTCGTCGTCGACGACGAGCAGAGTATTCGGGAACTGCTGCAGGTGAGCCTCAAGTTCCAAGGATTCGACGTGACCGTGGCCCAGGATGGGCCGTCGGCGCTCGACCGGGTGCGCACGTTCCACCCTGATGTGATGGTGCTCGACATCATGATGCCGGGCATGGACGGCCTGGGCCTGCTCAAACGGCTGCGGCAGGACGGCATCGACGCGCCCGCGCTGTTCCTCACTGCGCGGGACTCGGTGGAGGACAAAGTCGCCGGCCTCACACTCGGCGGCGACGACTATGTGACCAAGCCGTTCAGCCTCGAAGAAGTCGTGGCCCGGATCAACGTGCTGCTGCGGCGCAGTGGGTTCGGGCAGAAAGAAGAGATCACCCGGTTGAAATTCGCCGATCTCGAACTCGACGATGAGACGCATGAGGTGTGGAAGGCCGGGGAGCTGGTCTCGCTCTCGCCCACCGAGTTCACCCTGCTGCGGTACTTCATGGTCAATGCAGGTGTCGTACTGTCGAAACCGCGGATCCTCGATCACGTGTGGCACTACGACTTCGGTGGCGACGTGAACGTGGTGGAGTCGTACGTGTCGTATCTGCGCCGCAAGGTCGACACCGGTGAGCCACGGCTGATCCACACGCTGCGCGGTGTGGGGTACGTGCTGCGTGAACCGCGGTAGCTCGATGGCCACCCGAGCCGGACTGGCCGCCCGGATACCGCTGCGCTTCTCGCTGGTAGCGGTGGTGGTGGGGCTGGTCTTCCTCGGACTACTGGTATCCGGTGCCGCACTCACCGCAGCGATGAAAGATCAACTGATCGCCCGCGAGGATCAGGCGCTGCGGCAGGCCGCCGACACCTGGGCCCGCCCGAAGCCGCGGAACTTCCCTGAACCGCCGCGCGGGGGGCCGCCCACACGCTTCTTCCAGGCGACCTTCCTCCCCGACGGCAGCCAGTTGCAGATCAGCAACCCCGATTTCACCGATAAACCGGACCTGACCGGTATCGACGACCTCGGCGGCGACGCGGTCACCGTCGACTCGGTGCGCAAAGACGGCCCGCAATGGCGCGTGGTGCAGTCACATTCGCAGTTCGGCGTCACCTTCGTCGCGGTCACGCTCACCGAAGTGAACTCCACGCTGAACACGCTGGTCGTCCTGGAGTTGCTGATCGGCGGCGGAGTGCTCACCATCGCGGGCGGTGTCGGCTACCTGGTGGTGCGCCGCTCGTTGCGTCCGCTGGAGCAGGTCGAAGCCACGGCCGAGGCGATCGCGGCGGGCGATCTGACCCGACGTGTGCCGGATGCGCCGCCGAACACCGAAGTGGGGCGGTTGGCGGCCTCACTCAACACCATGCTGCACCAGGTGCAGGACTCGTTCGGTCAGGTCGCGGCGTCGGAGGAACGGGCCCGCGCCGACGAGGAACGCATGCGGCGGTTCGTGGGCGACGCCTCGCACGAGCTGCGCACCCCGCTCACATCGATCCGAGGATTCGCCGAGCTGTACCGTCAAGGCGCCTCCGGCGATATCGACTTCCTCATGTGCCACATCGAATCCGAGGCTCAGCGCATGGGCTTGCTCGTGGAGGATCTACTGCTGCTCGCGCGCCTGGATGCGCGCCGGCCGCTCGCCTCGGAGCCCGTCGACCTGGCGGATGTGGCGGGGGATGTGGTGCACGCCGCGCAGGCCCGAGAACCGGGGCGCGACATCGACATCGAGATCGCCGGTGCTGACCCCGCCGGAGCCGTCACCGTCCGTGGTGACCGTGACCGGCTACACCAAGTGGTCACCAACCTGGTCTCGAACGCCTTGCGGCACACTCCCGACGACGCCGCGGTCCGTGTGCGGATCGCCGCCGACGATGCCTGCGCGCAGGTGCAGGTCGCGGACACCGGACCGGGCATGGAGCCGGGCGAGGCGTCCCGTGTCTTCGAGCGGTTCTACCGCACCGACTCGTCCCGCAGTCGCGGCAGCGGCGGTGCGGGACTAGGGCTCTCGATCGTGCACGGCATCGTCGACCGGCACGGAGGTACCGTCGCCGTGGACACCGCACCGGGCGCGGGTGCCACCTTCACGGTGCGGTTGCCGCGCTAGCGGTCAGACCGCCGCGAGCGCCTCGACGATCTTGGTCTGCGCCTCGTCGAGCGACTCGGGCGACGGGTTGGGATCGGCCTGGCCGAAGTCGAAGTCGTTGAGGGTGTACGCGGGGAAGACGTGCACGTGCAGGTGCGGGACCTCGAGGCCGGCGATCACCATGCCCGCTCGCGGGGCGTCGAAGGCGGCCTTCACGGCGCGGCCGATGCGCCGGCTCACCTCACTGATGTGATTCCACAGCGCGTCGTCGACGGACTCCCAGTGGTCGACCTCGGCGCGCGGCACCACCAGCACGTGGCCCTGCGTGAGCGGCGCGATGGTCAGGAACGCCACCACCTCATCGTCCTGGTACACGAACCGGCCGGGGAGCTCGCCAGCGATGATCTTGGAGAAGACGGATGCCATATCGCCAGGCTATCGGAGCAGCCCGCCGATGTCCGCCGCGGTGAGCAGAGCGACCAGCGCGGGTACCACCTTCTGCGGTGCCACGGTGTAGCTGCCACGTGTCTGCTTCTCGATCACGTTCGCGGCGACGAGCGCGCCGAGGTGGTGGTAGAGCTGGCCCTTCGATCCCGCGTCGACCAACTCCAGCAGTTCGGCAGCGCTGCGTGGGCCGCGAAGCAGTACCTGCACGATCTCGATCCGCGCGGGGTGTCCGAGCGCGCCGAGAACGGAGGCGAGCCGGTCTGCGGGCAGCGTGGTCGCTGCCCCGGCGGAGTAGTCGATGCGCCAGTTGACCTCGCCGTACAGAGCCACCTCGCCGGCGTAGCCGACGGTGCCCGTATCGGCCGGCGCGGGCTCGTCGGGCGACGTCCCGAGGGTCGCCTCGAGCGCGGCGACCCGGGCTTCGAGGTCGGCGAGGCGAGCATCGTCGGTCATGAGAGCAGATTACGTGCGCAGAGCGTAGGCCACGCGAGCGCGGGCCGCCTCGTTGGTCATCGCACCCAGCAGCATCTGCTGGTGCGCGCCGCTCGCCTTCGCGTCCTTGCGGACATCGTCGGCGGCGGCCCCGCGCACCATGAGCACGCCCACGGTCACGGAACCGTCGGGGCGGCGACCCTCGAAGGCCCCGGTGAGTACGCCCGGCAGCGAACCGCCCTTGAATCCGAGTGCGGACAACCCCTCCGGTGCCGCGCCTCGGAATTCGAGGAAGGAGCGTGCCGCCTCGGATCCGGGACCGAAACGGCCCGTGGCGAGGTCGCCGATCAGCCGGGCGAACGACGAGGCGGGCGCGGAATAGGTGCGATCCACGGCGGCTTCGATCGGTTCGCCGGCGCCGACGCTCGCGAGGAGCCCGTCGTAGAGGCCCTTGAGGGAGGGGATCGGTTCGGGCATGCCGTAGCGCGTCATCACCTCCCGCAGCGCGGCGTCGCCGAGCCGCGCACGGATCGCGTCGGGTGCGGCGCTGTCGGAGAACCGGATCATCACATCGGCGAGCTGATGCAGGGAGACGGTGCCCGACGCATCGTCGGGGACGCCGTTCGTCGCCGGGATGCCGAGGTAGTCGAGCGCTGTGATGTGAGCACCGCCGTCCAGTGGCGTGCCGCGGTAGGCGACGTACCACCTCTGCCAGTCGGCGACGGGGATGCGCTCGTTGAGGTCGATCCCGCCGGTGGCCGCGCGGCCGGTGAGCGCAGCGAGGTGGATCAGTTTCAGCATCGACGCGGTCGGCATGGCCACGTCGGCGCGGTGCGCGACGGTGCCGCCGCGCCCGTTGTCGATGACGAGCGAGACTTCGGCGCGGTGCTGCGCGAGGTATCCGGTCCAGCCGGCCGCCGTGCCGGTGTCTGCGGCGGGAGGTGCGGAACATGGTGCGGCGCTCGCCGTGGGGCCGGGGACGGTGACCAGTACAGCGGCGGCGATGAGGGCGATCGAGGTGCGGCGCATGATGCCTCCATGATTGACAAAACGGAATTCCGGAATAACGATACCCGTGCTGGTGTCGGGTGTACAGCCGCGCGCCGGTAAGGTCGGCGACGTGCGAGTACTCGTCATCGGCACAGGCGGCCGCGAACACGCCCTCCTCGACGCGCTGTCGCGCGACCCACAGGTCACCGAGCTGCATGCCGCCCCCGGTAATCCCGGCACCGCGGCGCTCGCCACGAACCACGACGTCGACGCCTCGTCGGGCGACGAGGTCGCGGGTCTGGCGCAGCGGCTCGGTGTCGATCTCGTGGTGATCGGTCCCGAGGTGCCCCTGGTCCTCGGCGTCGCCGACGCCGTCCGCGCCCGCGGTATCGCTGCGTTCGGCCCCTCCGGGGAGGCCGCGAAGATCGAGGGTTCGAAGGCCTTCGCCAAGGACGTGATGGAGGCGGCCGGCGTCCGCACCGCGCGCAGCGAGATCGTCGACAATCCCGCGCACATCGATGCGGCGCTCGACCGGTTCGGCCCCACCTGGGTGATCAAGGACGACGGTCTCGCCGCGGGTAAGGGTGTGGTCGTGACCGCCGACCGCGCCGCGGCCCGGGCGCACGCCGCCGACCTCCTCGAGTCCGGGCGACCCGCGCTCTTCGAATCCTTCCTCGACGGCCCCGAGGTCTCGCTGTTCTGCCTCGTCGACGGCGAGACCGTGGTCCCCCTGCTGCCGGCCCAGGATCACAAGCGCGTCGGCGACGGCGACACCGGCCCGAACACCGGCGGTATGGGCGCCTACGCTCCACTGCCCTGGCTCGCCGAGGGGGCGACCGAGGAGATCGTCGAGACCGTGGTGCGCCCCGTCGCCCGCGAAATGGTGCGCCGCGGTGTGCCGTTCTCCGGTCTGCTCTACGCGGGACTGGCGATGGGGGCCGAGGGGCCGGCCGTGGTCGAGTTCAATTGCCGTTTCGGCGACCCCGAGACTCAGGCGGTGCTGAGCCTGCTGGAATCGCCTCTCGGACAGGCGCTGAGCGCCACCGCAACCGGAACCCTTGCCGAGTTGCCGCCGCTCCAGTGGCGCGATGGTGCCGCGATCACCGTGGTTCTGGCGGCCGAGAACTACCCCGGTGCGCCCCGCAAGGGAGACGTGATCTCCGGCGCCGACGGGGCCGGGATCTATCACGCGGGCACTGCCCGCGACGCCGACGGTCGGCTGGTCTCCCATGGTGGCCGCGTGCTGAACGTGGTCGGTGTCGGTGATGACCTAGCCGCGGCTCGCGCGGATGCCTACGCCAAGCTCGACCGGATCAAGCTGCCCGGCAGTCACTTCCGCACGGACATCGGTCACCAGGCGTTGTAGCGACTGCAATCGGCGGATCGGCAGGGCCGCCGGTTCGACGATTTGCGCGAAACCGGCTTTGCGAGCCGGGAGCCCTGGCACCATGTCCAAGGTGACAGCCGCGACCACACCCAAGGGCGAGCGCCGGCGCGCGGCTCTGGTGGCCGCGGCCGGTGAGCTACTCGTGGAAGGCGGCTTCGAATCGGTGCGTCATCGCGCCGTCGCCCACCGCGCGCACATCCCGCTGGCGGCCACCACCTACTACTTCGAGTCACTCGGCGATCTGCTGTCGAATGCCGTGGCGTACGCGGGCGATCACGACATCGCAGCCGTCCGGGCACGGGTCGACGGCGTCAGTCGTCGGCGCCGCGGCGATGCCGCCCTTGCCCGGCTGATCGCGACCGTCTTCTTCGCCTGCGAGAGCGAGGCGGAGCGCAGCGCCCTCGTGTCGCGGTACGAGCGGCTCGTGGTGTGCACCCGTGACCCGCACCTCGCGCAGATGCAGGCGCAGGTGCGAGGCACGCTCGCCGAACTGCACGTCGAGGTCCTCGATCGGTCCGGGCGCCGCACCGATCGGGCACGCATCGAACGGTTGATGGCGATCGAGGACGGCGCCGCACTGGCTGCGTTCACCGATCACGGCACTGATGTGGCCCGCGCCGTTCGCGACGCCGTGGCCGCCGTGATCGATGATCTGGCGGCCCCGCTTCCGTGACGGGCGCCTCGCCGGTGCATGAGAGAATCGGTGCGTGAGCACCCCCCGTATCCCGAACGTCCTCGCCAACCGGTACGCCAGCCCGCGCATGCGGGAGCTATGGTCGCCCGAGTACAAGATCGTGCTGGAGCGCCAGCTGTGGATCGCCGTGCTCAAGGCCCAGCGCGACCTCGGGATCGACGTGCCCGACGGTGCCATCGAGGCGTACGAGGCCGTCGTCGATCAGGTCGACCTCGACTCCATCGCCGAGCGCGAGCGGGTCACCCGGCACGATGTGAAGGCGCGGATCGAGGAGTTCAGCGCGCTCGCCGGCTTCGAGCAGATCCACAAGGGCATGACCTCGCGCGATCTCACGGAGAACGTCGAGCAGCTGCAGATCCTCCGCTCGCTGGAATACGTGCGTGATCACGCGGTGACGGTCGCGGTGCGGCTCGGGGAGCGCGCGGCGCAATACTCGTCCGTGGTGATGGCCGGTCGCTCGCACAACGTCGCGGCCCAGGCCACGACCCTCGGAAAGCGCTTCGCGTCGGCCGCGAACGAGCTCCTGGTGGCCATCGCGCGCGTCGATGACCTCCTCTCCCGATACCCGCTACGCGGCATCAAGGGGCCCATGGGCACCTCGCAGGACATGCTCGACCTGCTCGGCGGCGATCCCGACAAGCTCGCCGAGCTGGAGGCGCGGGTCGCCGCGCACCTCGGGTTCTCGAAGTCCTTCGTCTCCGTGGGGCAGGTGTACCCGCGGTCGCTGGACCACGATGTGGTCAGTGCCCTCGTGCAGTTGGCGGCGGGACCGTCGTCGATGGCCACGACGATCCGGCTGATGGCCGGGCACGAGCTGGTCACCGAAGGGTTCCAGCCCGGCCAGGTGGGCAGCTCCGCGATGCCGCACAAGATGAACACCCGCTCGTGCGAGCGGGTGAACGGGCTGACCGTGATCCTGCGTGGCTACGGTTCGATGGCGGCCGAGATGGCCGGTGTGCAGTGGAACGAGGGTGACGTCTTCTGTTCCGTGATCCGCCGCGTGGCCCTGCCCGATGCCTTCTTCGCCATCGATGGACTGTTCGAGACGTTCCTGACGGTGCTCGCCGAGTTCGGTGCGTACCCGGCGGTGATCGAGAACGAACTGAACCGTTACCTGCCCTTCCTCGCCACCACCCGCGTGCTCATGGCCGCAGTGCGCAACGGCGTCGGTCGTGAGGTGGCGCACGAGGCGATCAAGGAGCACGCCGTCGCGGTGGCGCTCGCCATGCGCGAGGAGGGCAAGGAGCCCGACCTGCTCGACCGCCTGGCCGCGGATGATCGCCTGGGCCTCACCCGCGATCAGCTCGACGCCGCCCTCGCCGACCGTGCCGCGTTCACCGGCGCCGCCGAGGCCCAGGTCGCTCAGGTCGTCGCCGATGTCGAGGCTCTCGCCGCCGCATACCCCGACGCAGCGAACTACTCCCCGGCCCCGATCCTCTAACCCGATTGAACACTGTTACCGCGGCGCCGAACTGGGGCTTTCCTCGCGGTAACGGTGTTCAACGCGCGTCGCTCACCCCGCGGCGGGGAGCCGCAGCGGTGGGATCGAGGGCGAAGGTCCCCGCCACCCACGGGATCGCAGCTCCTTCTCGGTCCGGGCGAGGAAAGCTGGACGATTGCGCAGCAGCGTGTCGGAGGTGACGCGAATGATGCTCCACCCGAGACCGGTGATCGTGTTCCAGCGCGCGATGTCCACGCGCTGCTGCGGCACGGAGCGGTGGTAGGCCCCGTCGTATTCGATGGCGATCGCGTACTTCGACGATCCCAGGTCGACACGATAGGAGGTTCCCGGGATCGGTTGCTGGGGAACGAACATGTCGAATCCGGCGCGGTGGACGACGAGGCGGGAGTACGTCTCCCAAGGGGATTCGGCCCCGATGCTGGCCTCGTCGAGCACGGCGCGGACGCGCCGCCCGGCATAGAACCGTGGGTGATCGTCGAGGTACCGGATCATGTCGCGCTTGGTCGTGACGGACTGACCGGCCGAGTCGGTTCGCAAGCATTGATCGACGGCGACGATCGCCTCGTCTCCGGGCACGAAGCGGGCGAGGTCGATCGCGGTCCGAACCGCCGAAGTCACGTACCGATGCGACCGGACGTCGACGTCCGACGGTGCGAGATGACCGCACCGCACGACGATGCCCTGGCGCCTGCGCTGCTCGCGAAGCCAAATCTCCGGAGGATGCCCATCGGAGTAGGGGACTGCGTGCAGCGCTGCCGCCGTCCAGCCCGCGAAGACGGCTTCGGGGTAGGCGACCTGGAGTGCGTCGAGGATATCGCCGCCGGACGGTCCCTCCGTTCCCTCGCGCCGGACGCCGCGGATCACCGACACAGAGGCCCCGCGCAGCGCATGCTCAGTCGCCTCGCTGAGGAGGTCGTGTGTTCGCCGCATCATGTGAATTGGACGCGCAAGCGAACGGTCCGGATCCCTGCCGTCGCGATTGAACACCGTTACCGCGAGTCCGACCTGGGAAAACAGTCGCGGTAACGGTGTTCAATTGGGGAGGGGTGGGGGAGATAGGCTGGGGGAGTGCGTCCTGAACTGAGCGAATACACGCCGATCTATTCGGGCAAGGTCCGTGAGCTCTACGCGGTCGACGACGAGCACCTGCTGCTCGTCGCCAGTGATCGGATCAGTGCCTACGACTACATCCTGGACTCGCAGATCCCCGATAAGGGGCGCGTGCTCACGGCGATGTCGGTGTTCTTCTTCGACGCGCTGGGAGTGCCGAACCATCTCGCCGGCCCGGCCGACGATCCGCGGATCCCCGAGTCGGTGCTCGGTCGCGCGCTTATCACCCGACGCCTCGACATGGTGCAGGTCGAGTGCGTGGCGCGTGGTTACCTCACCGGCTCCGGTCTGAAGGAGTACAGGGCGAACGGCGAGGTGTGCGGGGTTCCGTTGCCCGCCGGGCTGGTCGACGGCAGTCGCATCGATCCGCCGATCTTCACTCCCGCCACCAAAGCGGCCGTGGGCGATCACGACGAGAACGTCTCCTTCGAGCGGGTCGCCGCCGACGTCGGCATCGACCTCGCCACGCGGCTGCGCGAGCTGACTCTGGACGTGTACTCCCGCGGCGCGGATATCGCCCGCGACCGTGGGATCCTTCTGGCCGACACCAAGTTCGAGTTCGGTCGCACCCCGGGCGGGGAACTCCTCCTCGCCGACGAGGTGCTCACTCCGGACTCGTCCCGTTACTGGGACGCTGCGCTCTACCAGCCGGGGAGGGCGCAGCCCAGCTTCGACAAGCAGATCGTCCGGGATTGGCTCACCGGGCCCGATTCCGGCTGGTCCACCGATTCCGGCACTCCGCCACCGCCGCTGCCCGACGATGTCGTGGCGCGCACGCGGACCCGATACATCGAGGCCTACGAACGCATCTCGGGTCTGAGCTTCGCCGACTGGCCGGGAGCCGCCGCATGACCGACGCCGTCCAGCCCGTCGCCAAGAAGGTTCCCAGTGAACGGACCTTCCACGGCGACACCGTGACCGACGACTACGCCTGGCTCGCCGACACCTCGAACGAGGAGGTGCTCGACTACCTCCACCGGCACAATGCCTACACCGAGGCTGCGACGGCGACGCAGGAGCCGCTGCGCCAGAAGATCTTCAATGAGATCAAAGCGCACACCCAAGAGACCGATATGTCGGTCCCGCAACGTCGCGGTGGCTATTGGTACTACGCCCGCACCAAGGAAGGCGCCCAGTACGGCATTCACTGTCGTGCACCGATCACCGGACCCGACGACTGGTCGCCGCCGATCCTCTCCGATCAGCCGCTCCCCGGCGAGCAGGTGGTGATCGACCTCAACGTGGAGGCCGAGGGGCATGAGTACATCGCCCTCGGTGCCGCGTCCGTCTCCACCGACGGCGAGTTGCTGGCGTACTCGCTGGACACTTCCGGTGACGAGCGATTCACCTTGCGCGTGCGCAACATCGGCACCGGTGAGGTACTACCCGATGTGGTCGAGGGCGTCTTCTACGGCGCCACGTGGGCACCCGATTCGCGGCACCTCTTCTACACCACCGTTGACGATGCCTGGCGCGCCGACAGTATCTGGCGCCACGAGATCGGTTCCGGTGCAGAGGATGTACGCGTCTTCCACGAGACCGATCAACGGTTCGGTGTGGGCGTCGGGCTCACCCGCAGCGAGCGCTATCTGATGATCGCCGCATCGTCGACGTTGAGCTCCGAGACCTGGGTCCTCGAGGCGACCGATCCGACCGGCGAGTTCCGCGTGCTCATCCCGCGACAAGAAGACGTCGAGTACTCCGCGGAGCATGCCGTGCTCGACGGCGAAGACCGGTTCCTCCTGCTGCACAACCGCACCGGCATCAACTTCGAGCTGGTCTCCGCGCCGGTCGACGCACCCGAGGACTGGACCGTCGTCGTGCCGCACCGAGACGACGTGCGCCTCGAGTACGTCGACGCCTACGCGCGCACCCTGGCGCTCGGCTACCGCCGCGCAGGCCTGCCCCGCCTCGCGCTCGCCGAAGCCACGACAGCACCGTCGTTCACCGAATGGGATCCGGGCGAACCGCTCGCCAACGTGGGCCCCGCGGCGAACCCCGAATGGGACGCGCCGCGCCTGCGCCTGGCGTACGAATCGTTCGTGACGCCGGGCACGGTCTTAGAACTCGACGCCGCGACCGGGGCGTCGACGGTGCTCAAGCGCGTCAACGTGCCGGGCTACGACTCCGCGCTGTACACCGCGGAACAGATCTGGGTGAGTGCGCGCGACGGCGCCGAGGTCCCGGTCTCGGTGGTGCATCGCAAGGACATCCCCGCGGGCGCCGCTCCGACCCTGCTCTACGGCTACGGCTCCTACGAGGCCACCCTGGATCCGTGGTTCTCCGTGGCCCGGCTCTCGCTCATGGATCGCGGCGTCGTGTTCGCCGTCGCCCACATCCGCGGCGGGGGCGAAATGGGGCGCGCCTGGTACGAGCACGGCAAGCAGCTGGAGAAGACCAACACCTTCACGGATTTCGTGGATGTGGCTCGGCATCTCGTCGACGCGGGGCGCGCGGCCCCCTCGAAGCTGGTCGCCATGGGCGGCAGCGCGGGCGGTCTTCTGGTGGGTGCCGTCGCGAACCTCGCGCCGGAATTGTTCTGCGGCATCGTCGCCGACGTTCCCTTCGTGGACCCGCTCACCTCGATCCTCGATCCGTCGCTCCCGCTGACCGTGGGGGAGTGGGACGAATGGGGTAATCCGCTGGAGAGCGCCGAGGTGTACCGCTACATGAAGGCCTACTCGCCGTACGAGAACGTCGAGGCCAAGGCCTATCCCGCGCTGCTGGTGACCACCTCGCTCAATGACACCCGCGTACTCCCCACCGAGCCGGCGAAATGGGTCGCGAAACTCCTCGATCACACCACCTCCGGTGAGCAGATCCTGCTCAAGACCGAGATGGTCGCCGGCCATGCGGGCGTCAGCGGGAGGTACGCCAAGTGGCGGGAGACCGCGTTCGAGTACGCCTGGGTCCTCGACAGGCTGGGTGCGGCCCAGTAGCTTCGTTCCCATGAAGTCTGCATTCGCAACAGTCCTGGCGGGTGCGGCCGTGCTCGCGGTCGCCGTGCCCGCCGCGGCGGCCCCGTCGCCGAATCCGGCACCGACGCCCACGGTGCCGCATCCCGCTGGCCCCAAGGTCACGTACTCCTACATCGGGCCGTCGACGGCTCCCGACTACCATCGCGAGTACAGCATCGTGGTGCACGACTCGAACGCGACGGTGCTCGCCGGGGGCTACGGCACCGTCGACCGCTCGGAGAAGCCGACCGCGACCGACAGTAAGCGGCTCGATTACCCCACGATCCGCGCACTGGTGCAGTCCGCGGGATCGCTGCCTCCGTCGGCGACCGGTACTCCGTGCCCCGGCGCCTCGACCTACCGGGTGAAGTACGAGATCGGCAAGGCGGCGCCGCGGGAGACCGTCGCCTACAGCTGCGCGATCGGTGACGCCGGGAACGTGGAGGCGCTCAAGCGCTACATCGCGCCGGTCGAGTCGAAATTCGATATGGAGCGCCTGCTGAAGTAGGCCCGCCGACGAGAAGTGCCCGGCCCCTTAGGGGACCGGGCACTTTTCGTATCAGGCGATGATCAGTGCGGGACGACCATCTGGCGCTCGGCGGCACCGGTGTCGGCGTCCTGCGTGCGGGGCAGGAAGAACGCCGGGATGATGCACAGCGCCACCAGGACCGCGGCCACGAAGTACGTGTTTCCGAAGGCCTCCGCCGCGAACGGCAGGTTCTTCTCGAGGAAGGCGTGGAAGCCGGGCTCCGTCATCTGGGCGATGCCGGCCTCGCGGGCCGCCGGAGTCGCGTTCTGGCCGAACGCGGCTGCGCCCGACGCGACCTCGCCGCCGGTCGGCAGCGGCATCTTCGGTCCCGCGTTCGAGAGCCAGTTGGTGAACAGCACCGAGAAGATCGCGGTACCGATCGACGCCGAGACCTGCTGCACGATATTGGTCAGCGTGCTGCCTCGCGAGATCGATTCCGGTGCCAGGGTGCGGATCGCGGCCGACATCGTGGGCATCATCGTCATACCCATACCGAGGCCCTGCACCAGCAGCGAGCCGCAGATCAGCCAGTAGCTGGTGTCCACCTCGAGCTGGGTGAACACGACCATGCCCAGGGTGATCAGGGCGAGACCGGTCATGACGAACTTGCCCGGGCCCATCTTGTCGGTGAGCACGCCGGCGACCGGCATCGTCATCATCGCGCCGAGACCCTGCGGTGCCAGCAACAGGCCGGCCATCAAGGTGGTCTCGCCACGGATGCCGATGAAGTACTGCGCGTACAGGATCGAGCTGCCGAAGAAGGCGATCGCGAACATGGCGAAGGTGATCATGGCCACCGTCATGTTGCGGTTCTTGAACAGCCGCAGGTCGAGCAGCGGCAGTTTGGCGCGCAGCGCCCAGAACACGAAGCCGATGATCAGCACCAGGCCGATGACGGTGGTCCAGATGACCCGCGGTGTGAACGCGGTGCCATCGATCCGCTGCGCCTCCGGGATGGAGGAGACACCGAACAGGAACAGCGCGAGACCGGGCGAGAGCAGCAGGAAGCCCACGAGGTCGAACTTCTCACCCTGGGCCGGCTCGTCCTTGGGCAGCACGAACCAGGCGTAGGCGATCGCGAGAACGCCGATGGGCAGGTTGATCAGGAAGATCCAGTGCCACGAGAAGGCCTCGATCAGCCAGCCGCCCAGGATGGGGCCGCCGATGGGGCCCAGCAGCATCGGGATGCCGAGGACGGCCATGACGCGGCCGATGCGCTCCGGGCCCGCAGCCCGGGTCAAGATCATCATGCCGAGCGGCATCAGCATGCCGCCGCCGAGACCCTGGATCACGCGGAACAGGATCAGCATGTCGATCGAGGTCGCGGTGGCGCACAACACCGAACCGGCGACGAACATCGCGGTGGCCGCCATGTAGAGGCGCTTGGTGCCGAAGCGGTCGGCGGCCCAACCAGTCAGCGGGATCACCGCGGCCAGGGCCAGGGTGTACCCGGTGATGGTCCAGGCGACCGTGGCCGGGTCGCTGCTCCACTGGGACTGGAAGGTGTTCTGGGCGACACCGACGATCGTCATATCGAGGATCGACATGATCGCGCCGAGGACGACCACGCCGGCCACCATCAGCACGCGACGGTCGAGACCCTCACCCGCGTGCGGGATCTGGCTCTTGTCGAGCGTGTTATCGGTACTCATGCGTTCTCTTTCATAGCGGTGAAAAAGGGGTTCGGGGGGATCAGGCCCTGGTCGAGGATCTCGGCCATCACGTCGTGCAGCCGCACCCGGAGCTCCTCGGGGAGGCGCTCCGCGAAACCCAGCACCTCACGGTGCTTGTCGCTGATCGCGGCCGCAAGTGTTTTTCGGCCGAGATCGGTGATGGTCAGATTCTTGATCCGGCGGTCCGAGGCGTCCTCACGCCGATCCACCATCTCGAGCTGAACAAGCTTCTCCACGTTCCGTCCCGTCGCGGCCACGGAGAGTCCCAGATCATCGGCGATGCGGTTGATCGGCTGGGGCTCCTCGGAGCCGGCGAGTTGGAGCAGGATGTGGAACTGGTGCGCGGTGATGTCCGAGGACAGCATCGTGCCCAGGCTCTCCTGCGTGACGTTGCACATGAGGCGGCCCATGAACTCCGCGAAGACCTCGGTGAGGGCCTCGGGAGACACGTCCCTGGAAGTTGCTTGCACCCCAAAACGGTAACTCTGGCGCAACCATTGCGCAAACGAGATAGATGTGTTCTGCGTTACATCCGGCGTACTGTGGCGGCCATGACCGCCCTGGATTCCATCGCTCTGACCTCTCTCGACGGTTCCGCCACCTCGCTCGCCGAGTACGCGGGACGCGCCGTGCTGGTGGTGAACGTGGCCAGCAAGTGCGGGCTGACCCCGCAATACGCGGGCCTGGAGGCACTCGCGACTCGGTACGCCGACCGTGGGCTGACTGTGCTCGGCGTGCCGTGCAACCAGTTCGCCGGGCAGGAGCCGGGCTCCGCCGAGGAGATCGCCACCTTCTGCTCCACCACCTATGGTGTGACCTTCCCGCTGCTCGAGAAGACCGACGTCAACGGTGACGCGCGTCATCCGCTCTACGTGGAGCTGGCCACGACCCCCGACGCCGAGGGGGAGGCCGGCGACATCACCTGGAACTTCGAGAAGTTCCTCATCGCGCCGGATCACGTCACGGTGCAGCGGTTCCGGCCGCGCACCGAGCCCGAGTCCGACGAGGTGGTCGGCGCGATCGAGGCCGTCCTCCCGAGCTGACCGCGCGCCGTTCAGCGACGCGCAACCTTTCGGTCCCCGAACAGAAATCTGGGCGGCCCACACTACGGCCATGAGCTCGCCGCTGTACGTCTCCGTTTCCAGCCTCTCCGACTCGACCCGACGCGAGGCCCAACGGTTCGCGGAACAGATGGACGAGCGAGGTGTTCGTGTCTCGCTCCTGGTCGCGCCGCGGCTGAAGGGCAAGTACCGGCTGCTCGACGATCCCGCGACCCAGGCTTTCCTGCGCGAGCGCCGCGCGGCGGGTGACGCGATCGTGCTCAACGGCTACGACCAGGCCGCCACCAAGCGCCGCCGCGCCGAGTTCTCCACTCTCGGCGCACACGAGGCGAAGCTCCGACTCGCCGCCGCTGATCGGGTGCTCGAACAGATCGGCCTGCGTACGCGCGTGTTCGCCGCGCCGCGGTGGAACGCCTCGACCGGTGCCCTGCTCGCGTTGCCGGGCGCGGGGTTCCGGGTGAACCTGGGCTACACCGCGATCACCGACCTCACGACCGGGACAGAGGAGAAGGCCCGCGTGCTCGGTATCGGCGACGGATTCCTCAGCGAGCCCTGGTGGTGCCGAGCCCTCCTCACGCAGTCCAATCGCATCGCCCGACGGGGCGGAACGCTGCGGCTCAGCGTGGATGCCCGGCGGCTCGCGTCGTCGACCGTCTCACGCACCGTGCTCGATGCAGTCGACCTGGCGCTGCATCACGACGCGGTTCCGCTGGTGTACGAGCACCGCGCGCGGGCCCTCGTTGCGGCCTAGAGCCTAGAAATCGGCCGACTCCTCTGTGCCCACCCGGACCACCTCGGCACCGTCGGGCCGCATCTCGGTGAGCCGGCCGAGGTAGATCCCGTCGCCCTCGGCGGAGAGCAGCGCGTCGTGGATCGGAACCGCGGCGGTCGGCGCGACCGCGCGGAAGAAGTCGATCGTCTCGCTGATCTTCGCCCACGGCGCACTGACGGGAAGCCCGAGAACGTCGACGTGCACGTCCTCGGGCACGTGCAGCGCGTCGCCCGGGTGGTAGAACCGCGCCGGCCGGGTCTCGTCGCCGAGCAGGAACGACGTGTTGTCGATCTGCGGGATGTCCGGGTGGATGATCGCGTGCCGGCCACCGACCGCGCGCGCGATGAGATTGCCGATGCCGTAGTCGTGGCCCGGGACCGCGGCGATCCAGCGACCGCCGCGCTGCGCTGCGGTGGTGGGGTCGGCGAACAACTGAGCCTGCGGATTCGCGTCGACGAGCGCGTCGATCCGCGCCGGATCGATGTGATCCGGATGCTGGTGGGTGACCACGATCGCGTCGAGTCCGGTGATCCCCTCGAAGCCGTGGGAGAAGTTGCCCGGATCGAAGAGCACCCGGGTCTCGGACATCTCCACGAGGACGCAGGAATGGCGGAAGTGGGTCAGGCGCATGGTCCCAGTATGCGCCGGTAAACTAACGCCGGACAGCGCGATCGACACCCCGAGCGCGTTTCGATACTTCGTGAGGAGCCGCACGTGGCGCGGATTGTGGTGGACGTGATGCCGAAGGCCGAGATCCTGGACCCGCAGGGGCAGGCGATCGTGGGCGCGCTGGGCCGCCTCGGATTCCCCGGGGTCTCGGATGTGCGGCAGGGCAAGCGGTTCGAGCTGGAGGTCGAGGGCGATCTCAGCGACGAGCAGCTGCAGCAGATCGCGGCCGACGTGCTCGCCAACACCGTGATCGAGGACTTCACCGTCACCCGGGTGAACGCATGAGTCCCAAGGTCGGCGTCATCACCTTCCCCGGGACGCTCGACGATGTCGACGCCGCGCGGGCGGTCGAGCGGGCCGGTGGCGAGGCCGTCGCGCTCTGGCACAAGGATCACGACCTCAAGGGCGTCGACGCCGTCGTCGTCCCGGGCGGCTTCTCGTACGGCGACTACCTGCGCGCCGGCGCCATCGCCTCGCTGGCACCCGTGATGACCGAGGTCGTCGAGGCCGCAGGCAAGGGGATGCCCGTGCTGGGCATCTGCAACGGCTTCCAGATCCTGTGCGAGGCGGGCCTGCTGCCCGGTGCCCTGGTCCGCAACGAGGGGTTGCACTTCATCTGCCGCGACGAGTGGCTGCGTGTCGATAACACGAACACCGCGTGGACCTCGCGCTACGAGCCCGGGGCCGACATCCTCATCCCGCTCAAGTCGGGCGAGGGACGGTACGTGGCCGATGAGGCCGTGCTCGACGAGCTCGAGGGCGAGGGCCGCGTCGCCTTCCGGTACGCGGGCGGCAATCCCAACGGTTCGATGCGCGCCATCGCCGGTGTCACCTCCGCGAACGGTCGCGTCGTGGGTCTCATGCCGCACCCCGAGCACGCCACCGAGGCGCTCACCGGCCCCTCCGATGACGGGCTGGGCATCTTCTATTCCGTCCTGGACGCGGTGCTCTCCGTCTGATGGCTGCCACCGCCGAAGGTCTGTGCGCGTTCGTCGACGCGTCACCGTCGCCGTTCCACGTCGTGCAAACGGTGTCGCTGATGCTGGAGGAGGCGGGCTTCACCCGGCTCTACGAGCACGACCCGTGGTCCGACCTCGGCAGGCACTACGTGATCCGCGGCGGCTCGATCATCGCCTTCGACGCAGGCGCGGCCGATGGCGAACGGTTGCTGCCGTTGCGGATCGTCGGCGGACACACCGACAGTCCGAATCTACGGCTCAAGCAGCACCCGGACCTCGTCTCCGAGGGCCTCGCCCAGGTGCGCCTGGAACCCTACGGCGGGGCGTGGCTGAACTCCTGGCTCGACCGTGACCTGGGCCTGTCGGGTCGGGTGGCGACGCCCGACGGTGAGCTGCTGGTCCGGATCGACGATGCGTTGCTGCGAGTGCCGCAGCTCGCGATCCACCTCTCCGAGAACCGTAAGGGTGTCGAGCTCGATCCGCAGCGGCACGTGAATGCGATCTGGGGCCCGGCGACGGGCACCGGATTCCTGGACTTCCTCGCGGACGCGATCGACGTCTCCCGCGGCGATCTGCTCGGCTTCGAGCTGATGACGCACGATCTGGCACCGTCGGCCCTGGTCGGCGCCGCAGGCTCGCTGGTTTCCGCGCCGCGCCTGGACAATCAGTGCACTTGCTACGCCGGCACCGCGGCCCTCATCGCGGCGGCGGGCGGCGATCAGGCCGTGCCCGTCCTCGCGCTGTTCGACCACGAGGAAGTGGGCTCGGGCTCCGATCGCGGCGCGGGCTCGGAATTCCTCCCGACGGTGCTCGAACGACTCGCCCTGGCGCTGGGACTGGACCGCGAGGACTACCTGCGGATGATGAGCGTGTCGGTGTGTGCATCGGGTGATATGGCGCACGCGACGCATCCGAACTACCCCGATCGGCATGAGCCCGGGCACCGCATCGAGATCGGCGGCGGCCCGGTGCTCAAGGTGAACCAGAACCTCCGGTACGCCTCGGATTCGGTGGGCGAGGCCGTGTTCGCACGCGCCGCGCAGCAGGCCGGGGTGCCGCTGCAGCGGTACGTGCACCGCGCCGACCTGCCGTGCGGATCGACGATCGGTCCGATCACTGCGACCCGCACGGGCCTGACCACGGTGGACGTGGGCGCGCCGCAGCTCGCGATGCACAGTGCCCGCGAGCTCATGGGAGCCGCGGACGTGCCGCTGTACGCGGCGGCGCTGGCCGGATTCCTCGCTCCGCAATGACTGCGGCGCTCCCCGAGTGATCTGGGTCTCCGGCGCGTCGATTAGTGTTCTGAGGCATGACTTCTTCGCCGCAGACACCTGCGACACCGTCGAGCCCGGACGATGGTGAGCACCTGACCCGTGCCCTGAGCAACCGCCACATCCAGCTCATCGCGATCGGCGGCGCCATCGGCACCGGTCTGTTCATGGGCTCCGGCAAGACCATCTCGGTGGCGGGGCCGTCGGTCATCCTCGTGTACATGGTGATCGGCTTCATGCTGTACTTCGTGATGCGGGCCATGGGTGAATTGCTGCTCAGCCGTACCGGTTACCGCAACTTCTCCGATTTCGCCGGAGACATCCTCGGCCCGTGGGCGGCGCACTTCACAGGGTGGACCTACTGGTTCTGCTGGGTGGTCACCGCGGTGGCCGACGTGGTGGTGATCGCGTCGGTGTACATCACGTTCTGGGCCAAGGATATTCCGCCGTGGATCCCGGCAGTCGTCGTGATCGTGCTGCTGATCGGCCTGAATCTGCCCACGGTGCGGGCGTTCGGTGAGACCGAGTTCTGGTTCGCGATGATCAAGATCATCGCCATCGTCGCGCTCATCATCGTAGGTGCCGTGCTCATCATCACCGGCTTCGAGCACGACGGTGCCCGTGCTTCGCTCGCCAACCTGTGGGAGCACGGCGGTGTGTTCCCGCAGGGCTTCATGGGGTTCGTGGCCGGCTTCCAGATCGCCGTCTTCGCCTTCGTCGGTATCGAACTCGTGGGCACCGCCGCCGCTGAGACCAAGAATCCCGAGAAGAACCTGCCGCGCGCGATCAACGCGATCCCGATCCGCATCCTGCTGTTCTACGTGGGCTCGCTGATCGTTCTCATGTCCGTGGTGCCCTGGGACCGATTCAGCAAGGACGAGTCGCCGTTCGTCATGCTGTTCACTCTCGCCGGGCTCGGCGCCGCCGCGCACCTGGTGAACGCCGTCGTGCTCACCTCAGCCATGTCCTCGGCGAACTCGGGTATCTACTCCACCTCGAGGATGGTCTACGGGCTCGCCACCGAGGGCGATGCACCGCGCATGTTCGCCAAGCTCTCCAGCCGCAAGGTGCCGCAGAACGCCCTCTTCCTCACCGGTGTGATGCTGCTGTCGTCGGTGGTGCTGCTCGGTTTCGGCTTGGACAAGTCCGCGGGCTTCACCGTGGTCACCACCGTTTCGTCGCTGTGCTTCATGTTCGTCTGGACGATCATCCTGGCCAGCTACCTGGTGTACCGATCACGGCGGCCGCAGGCGCACGCGGAGAGCAGGTTCAAGATGCCCCTCGGCACCGTGATGCCGTGGGTGGTGTTCGCCTTCTTCCTCTTTCTGCTGTGGGCCTTCACGCGCGAGACCGACACCCTGCAGGCCATGCTCGTGACACCGATCTGGTTCCTCATCGTGGGTATCGCGTACCTGATCCTGCGTCGCAATCCCGAACATCAGGCCGCTCGCGAGGCCTTCGCGGCGAAGGTCGAGGAGGAGAAGCGGGCCGCAGAGCAGTGGCGCGCAGCCAACGCCTGATCAGGTATGCGCCGCACCGGATTCGGCGGGTGCGGTGTGTTCCGCGGTGGCCACCGGCGTCACCCGCACCCAGGTGTCGTTGACGGCGGAGTTACCGGAGATGCGATCCACGCGGGAAGGATCGTGCAAGAGGTTCACGTTCTGTCCGGCCAATGCACCCGCCACGCGCCATCCGGTGCCGCGGTGGCCCCAGCCGTGCGGGATGGCCACTGTGCCGCTCCGGATCTCGTCCGAGATCTCGAGTGCCACGTCGATCGTCCCGGTGGTCGAGGTGACGGTCACCGTCTCCTCGTCCGTGACTCCGCAGCGCTGCGCATCGTCGGGATGCATGAGGACGGTGCACCGGTTCGATCCGGTGACCATCGTGGGCACGTTGTGCAACCAGGAGTTGTTGCTGCGCATCTGTCGGCGCCCGATCAGCTTGAGGTCGAAACCCTCATCGGCGCGCGTGTGCGAGCGCCCGGCGAGCGCATCGGGCAGGAGTCGCTTCGCCTCGGCGAGAAAGGACTCGGGCGCCAACTCCACTGTGCGGCTGCGGGTTGCGATCACGTGACGCAGACGGGGTTTGAGAGCGCCGAGGTCGATCCCGCCCACGCTCTCGCGCATGCGCTTGATGGTGAGGCCGCGGCGGCCGCGCCGGAGCACCCCGTAGGGGCCGAGCGCGATGGGCAGTGCCAGCATCCGCTCGGGGGTGAACAGGTCGGTGATCCGGCGCAGCGGTCGGCCGAGGAACCGTCGCGCCGGGACCGGCAGCACCTCCAGGATCAGCCGGTTGAGTATCTGCCAGTCGTCGAGGCCGCCGGCGGGCTTGTCCAGGATCTGATGGGTGTACCGCGCGTTGTCCCGGACGCTGAACGCCGCCACTAGTAGGTTGAAGCCGCCCCGTTCGAGGTGGGAGATCGGCGGCAGGATGAAGTCCGCGTGCCGGGTGGTCTCGGTGAGATAGATGTCGACCGAGACCATCAGGTCCAGGTCTGCGAGCGCCGCGTCGAGGCGCCCGCGGTGGGGGACCGACGAGACCGGGTTGCCGGCGTAGGTGATCATCGATCGCACCCGACCGGGACCCGGCACCGTGAGTTCGTCGGTGAGCGCGGCGATCGGGAGTTCGCTGCGGAACGCGGGGTAGCGGCCCGAACGATCGGTCCACCGGCCGTAGGCCACGGGGATGAACTTGGCGAAGCGCGGCACGTCGACCGGCGGTGTCGGGAACATCATGCCGCCGGGCCGGTCCAGGTTGCCGGTCACCACGTTGATCGCGGAGATCAGCCACGTCACCAGGGTGCCGGTCTGCTGCTGGCAGATACCGATTCGGCAGTACATCGCGGCCGAGCGCGCCGCCGCGTGCTCGCGGGCCAGTTGCATGATCGTCTCGGCGGTGACACCGGCGAGCGGTGCCATCGCCGCCGGTGTCGCCTCGGCGACGAGCGCCCGAAGGTCGGCGGCGCCGCGGGTCGATCGGGCGAGAACGGTCTCATCGCAGAGATTCTCGGCGAACAGGACATGCAGCACTGCCATCAGCAGGTACACATCGCCGCCCGGTTCTACGGCGACGTGCTGATCGGCGAGTTTCGCGGTCTCGGTGCGGCGGGGGTCGATCACGACCACCTTCCCGCCCCGGTCGCGGACGGCTTTGATGCGTCGCTTCGCGCCCGGCATCGTCGAGAGCGAGCCGTTGGAGACCGCGGGGTTGGCGCCTACGATCACCAGCCGGTCGGTGCGGTCGATATCGACGACGGGCACCAGCACATTCGAGCCGAGCATCCGCCAGGCGGTGAACTCGTGTGGGTACTGGTCGATCGACGAGGCGGTGTAGAAGTTGGGCGTGAGCAGGGCGAGTCGCAGCGCGAGGCCGTTGGCGACGCTGGTGTTGTGAGCTGCGGGGTTGCCGAGGTACATCGACAGTGCACGGAGGCCGTGTTCCTTGCGGATCGCGCGCAGCCGCTGCCCGATCTCGTCGAAGGCCTCGTCCCAGCCGACCGGTTCGAACTTCTCGCCCACGCGGCGCAATGGCGTGCGGAGTCTATCGGGGTCGTGGTGCAGGCCGCCCATCGCTGTGGCCTTGGGGCAGATGTAGCCCTTCGACAAGATGTCGTCCGGATCGCCCGTGATGCGGGTGACCTGGTCGTTCTCATCGGTCGTGACCAGAATTCCACAGTGTGCCTCGCAGAGGCAGCAGTGCGTGGGACGGGTGGTAGTGGGCATGGCTACTCCTTGGTCTGCCGCATCCACGGTAGCCGCCCGATGGGCGCGCCGTAGCCGATATGTTAGTAAGCGTTCTCAGTCCTGCTCGGTGAGCATCGGGGCGTCCGGGCCCAACGGGCGGTGCAGCAGCGAGCCGCGCGTGACGGCCGCGCGGCCGAATCTGGTGCGCAGCGCATCCATCGCGAGGTCGAGGTCGGCATCGTGCTCGCCGCCGTCGAAAGGGAGAGTGAGCTGGACCGCGCCGTGATTCTCCAGGTTCGCCAGCGACAGGCCGATCAGCGTGCATCCACGCTCCCGGATCAGTGGCATCGCCTCGTCGAGGAGCGCCCGCGCGGTGGCCAGCACGACCTCGGTGTGATCGGTGGGCTCGCGCAGTGATCGCGACCGGGTGATGGAGGTGAAATCGTCGAACCGCAGCCGCAGTTCCACCGTGCGGGTGACTCGGCCCGCGGCGCGCAGCCGCTCCCCGAGTCGGTCGATGATGGCGAGAGCGGTGCCCTCGATCTCGTTCTCGGACGTGATCCTGCGGCCCAGGGCACGCTGCGCGCCGATCGACTTGCGGCGCCGACCGGTGTCGATTCGCCGCGGGTCGTGCGCCATGGACAGTGCGAACAGGTGTCGGCCGGTGCCGCGGCCGAGCAGTTTCGCGAGCCGCTGCTCGCCCAGTGCCGCCATCTGCCCGACGGTGGTGATGCCGGCCTCGTGTAGCCGCGCCTCCGTCTTCGGGCCGACGCCCCACAGTCGGCGCACCGGGAGGGGGTGGAGGAATTGCAGTTCGCTGCCGGGCTCCACCACCAGCAGTCCGTCGGGCTTGCCGACTGCACTGGCCACCTTGGCCAGGAACTTGCTGCGCGCCACGCCGACGGTGATCGGCAGCCCGACTTCACGGCGCACCCGCTCGCGCAGTCGCTGTCCGATCTGGGCCGGCGTTCCGTCGATCCGGTGCAGCCCGCCGACGTCGAGGAAGGCTTCGTCGACCGACAGGCCTTCGACCAGCGGTGAGATGTCCCGGAAGATCTCGAAGACGCATCGGCTGGCCTCCATGTAGGCGTCGAACCGGGGCGGCATGGTCGTGGCGGTGGGGCACAGTGCGAGAGCCTCCCGGTGCGGCATGGGTGAGCGCACGCCGCGGGTCTTCGCTTCGTAGCTCGCGGCAAGCACCACCCCGGAACCGACGAGGACGGGACGGCGGCGCAACCACGGGTGGTCGCGCTGTTCGACCGACGCGTAGAACGAGTCCAGGTCGGCATGGAGGATCGTGGCCTCCGTCCGCTCCTGGTGCTCGATGTGCATTCGGTGATGATGCCGCGAGGGACTGACAGGTGTCGATCACTGCAGGAAAGAGGTGATAGCTGGTGAACTGACTCTGTAGTAATCTTACTCGCAAGTCAGATGCCCGTTCGCCCGCTTGAGGAGCTGAATGTGAATACCTACCTGGTCACCGGAGCAACCGGATTCCTGGGCCGCTGGATCGTGCCCCGACTGTTGGACCGCGACCCCGACGCCGTGGTGTACGCCCTGGTGCGGCCGCGGTCTGCCTGGAAACTCGACGAGTGGCGCGGCCGCTATGGTGATGATCGAGTGATCCCCCTGCACGGTGACCTCGCCGCCCCCGCCCTCGGGATCGACGGTGAACCGCCCGCCGCCGATGCGATCCTGCATCTCGGCGCCGTTTACGACATGTCCGCGGGCGACGCCGTCAACGACCGCATCAACGTCGAGGGTACGCAGTCGGTGATCGACCTCGCGACGAAACTCGGCGCCGAGCTGCACCACGTCTCGTCCGTCGCTGTGGCAGGCGATCACCCCGGCACCTTCAGTGAGCGGGATTTCGATCTGGGGCAGGGCTTTCCCTCGCCCTACCACCGCACCAAGTTCGAATCCGAGAAGCTGGTCCGCGACACCGACGGGCTGCGCTGGCGGGTGTACCGCCCCGCCGTCGTGGTCGGCGATTCACGGACCGGCGAAATGGACAAAGTCGACGGCCCGTACTACTTCTTCACCGCCTTCGCGGCGATGGCGAAGGTGCCCTCCGTGGTCCCGATGGTGTTGCCGGACACCGGCGATACCAACGTGGTCCCCGTCGACTACGTCGCCGACGCGCTGGTCGAGCTGATGTTGCGTCCGGGCGGGCAGGGCGAGGTCTATCACCTGGTGAATCCGGAACCGCAGAGTGTGCTGGAGTTGTACCGGGCGATCGCTCGTCCCGTGGGCGCGCCGCCCGCCATCGGCCGCATCCCCCGCAGGCTGGTCGACGGTGCGATCCGCGCCAGCGGTTCGCGGCGCACCCGCGTCGCCCGGGACACCGCCCTCAAACAACTCGGGATTCCACCGAAGGCCTTCGAGAACCTGGGCTTCACCGCCACGTACACCTCGGAACTCACGCGGAAGGCCTTGGCGGGCAGCGGTATCACCGTCCCGGACCTGCGTGACTACGGTCCCAAGCTGTTCACCTACTGGCGTGATCATCTCGACTCGTCGCGGCTGCGCCGCCGCGACGGCCTGGAGGGCCGCAACGTGGTGATCACCGGTGCCTCCTCGGGCATCGGCAGACAGACCGCGATCGACCTCGGTGCCCGGGGCGCGCGGATGATCCTGCTTGCGCGCAACGGCGATGAGCTCGTGGCGACCGCCGAGACCATCCGCGAGGCGGGAGGTGAGGCCTACACGTACCTGTGCGACGTGACCGACGGCGACGCCGTCGACGCCACCGTCGACCGCATTCTGTCGGATCACGGCCACGTGGACTACCTCATCAACAACGCGGGCCGCTCGATCCGCCGCTCGGTGCGGGCCTCCACCGGCCGGATGCACGACTTCGAGCGCACCATGGACGTCAACTATTTCGGCGCGGTGCGGATGATCCTGGCGGTTCTGCCGAGCATGCGGGCCCGCGGTTTCGGCCACATCGTCAACGTCTCCAGCATCGGCGTGCTCGCCCGCGGCCCGCGGTTCTCGGCCTACGTCGCCAGCAAGGCCGCGCTCGACGCTTTCACCGATGTCGCGGCCACGGAGACGCTCTCCGAGCACGTGACCTTCACCAACGTCCACATGCCCCTGGTGCGTACCGAGATGATCGCCCCCACCGAGGCGTACGCGAACGACTCGAGCGTGATCAGCCCGGAGCGGGCGTCGCGGATCATCATGCGGGCCATGCGTCGCCGCCCCACCCACGTCGACACCCCGGTCGGGGCCATCGCCGCCATAGGGAGGGCCTTCACCCCGCGCATCACCCGCCGGGTCCTCCACTTGGAGTACCTGTCGTCCGCGGATTCCGCCGCAGCGAAGGGGATCACGGCCACGCCGAAACCGTCGAAGGAGCTGTCCGCGGGTTAGGTCGACCGCGGGTAGGACAACCGGCGCAGAAGCCGTTCGGCCGGACCGTGCTCGCCCGCGCGTTCGAGCCGAACGGCCAGTGCCACTGAGACCAGCCAGGTAGCGACCGCCAGCAGCGCCACGGACCAGCTGCTCAAATGCTGGCCGAGGCCGAACCCCCAGGCGCACAACAGCGGTGCGAAGACCACGGACTGGAACAGGTAGAAACTCAGCGAGCGCTTCCCGACCGCTTGGACGGCCCACGGCACGCCGGCCTCGCGGCGCCGGCCGTTCGCCTCCACATGTGCTGCCGCCAGGCCGAACAGCGCGACGTAACCCACTCCGCCGAACAGGCCGCCCACCGAGTGGGCCTCGACGAAGGCGAAGTCGTAGCCGCGATCGATTCCGAGGCCGCCCACGTTCTGCAGCGCCACCACCAGGCCGCTGCCCCAACCGATGCCCAGGCCGACGACGGCCGCGCGGCGCAGCATCGGCAGGTGGCGAGCAGGCTCATCCAGCAGACGATGCCGCGCCGCCAGCATGCCGAGCAGTACCGAAACCGGAATGATCAAGCCGAACAGCGCGGTCGGCAGTCCGTAGACCGCCCACGCCGCGATCCGTGCCCACGCAGCGGCCAGCAGGTCGGGCTCGGCGTTCGCGGTGAGCGGCCACTCGTCGATCACGGACACGCCCCGTCCCGGTCCCTCGGCCGCGATCGCGGCCAGTGCAGGCCCGGCCGCGAGCAGTGCCAGCAGTGCGACGAGCACTCCGATCCATATCCGGAGGGTGCGGTCAGCGCGATCGAGGAACAGTCGCACGAGAATCAGGCCGATCAGACCGTAGCCGCCGAGAATGTCGCTGTACCACAGCAGCGCGGCATGAACGAAGCCGAACGCGACCATCCACCAGTGTCGCCGGCGCAGTAGTCGGCGCGCCTCGGTGTGGGGGACACCCGCCACCGTCTGCCGTCGGTAGAGCTGGACGATGCCGTAGCCGAACAGGAACGCAAACATCGGGTACACGCGGCCGTCGATGCCGATGATCGCCACCGTCTGTGCCACCCGGTCGGCGACGGAGCCCTCGGCGGTGTGGTTGCCAAACGAGCCCCGCGCCCCACCCCACAGGAAGGCCGGTGCATTCGCCACCGCGATCAGGAGCAACATCAAACCCCGGGCCAGGTCCGGCGCGACGCTGCGGCCCGTCATCGCGGTGGGCGCCGCGGCGGGAATCGGTGAGCTCATGTGGTCAACGTAAAGCCTGCCCCTAGGGCACGGTCAACATCACGCCTAGGATCGGCGGAGACGAAAGGACATGCGTATGGCCGAGCCCTCCATGACCGGCAGGATCGTCGCCGTCACCGGGGCGGGCGCGGGTATCGGCGCCGCCACCGCCCGGCTGCTGGCCGCCCGCGGTGCACGGGTGGTGCTGGGCGATCTCGACCGGGATGCGGCCGAGGCCGTTGCCGCCGAGATCCGCGAGACAGGAGGGCGCGCCGACGCGGTCACCCTCGACGTGACCGATGAGGCCTCGTTCGCCGCCTTCCTCGATATCGCCGAATCCGGCGGCACGCTGGACGTGCTGATCAATAACGCCGGCGTGATGTGGGTGGGCCCGTTTCTCGATGAGACCGCCGGGTCGGTGCAGCGGCAGGTGGCGGTGAACTTGGTCGGGCCGATCACGGGCACCCGGCTGGCGGCGCGAAGGATGCTCTCGCGCGGCCGCGGGCACATCCTGACGGTGGCCTCCGCCGCCTCGAAACTCAGCCCGGCCGGAGAAGCCACCTACAGCGGCACCAAGCACGGTGTCTACGGCTTCCTCAAGGCTGCGCGGCGTGAGTTGCGCGGCACGGGTGTGGAACTGAGCGTGGTGATGCCTGCTGTGGTCGACACCGCCCTCGCCGCGGGAACCACCACGGGCGCGGCGGCGATGCTCACCCCGGAGGCGATCGCCGCCGCCATTGCGGATACCGTGGCACGGCCCCGGTTCGAGGTGCACGTGCCGCGCACCGTCGGGCTGCTGCACCGATTGCAAACCGCCGCACCGCAGCCGGTCAAAGATGTACTCGATCGGTTCTTGGTTCCCGACCAAGTACGCTCCGCAGATCGCGCAGTCCGATCCGGTTATGAGCGTGACGCCCTCGGTGGCGCCGACTGAGTTTCGCTCATCCGGTCTGCAACGGTAGCGCGTTCGCGCCGCGCCGTGTTGAATGCTCGGATGGCAGCGCTGGGGGTCGGCCGCGCACGGGCCGGGTGGCTCGTGCGTCGAATGGGCGTCGCCACCCTGACCCTGCTGCTGGCCTCCGTGGTGATCTTCGCCGTCCTGCACGCGGTCCCGGGCGATCCCGCGGTAGCACTGGCCGGCGCCGATGCTTCACCCGCGACGCTCGCCGCATTGCGCGCCGAACTCGGCGTCGACCAGCCGCTGATCACGCAGTACCTGCGCTGGCTCGGCGGCGCGGTGAGTGGCGACCTCGGATCGTCGTATGTGATCGGTGGGCGGATCGATTCCCTGCTCGCCGACGGGTTGCGGAACACCGCCGCACTCGCTCTCGCCGCGTTGGCGATCGCTGCGCTGATCGCCGCGCTCCTCTCGTTCGCCACCGTCGCCTCGTCGGCGCGATGGCTGCGCGCTGCCGTCGCCGGATTCGAAGTGCTGGGAATAGCCTTGCCCCCCTTCGTGACCGGCGTACTGCTGGTGGAACTTTTTGCCGTGGTATGGCCGGTCCTGCCGGCAGGAGGCATCCCACCGCGAGGCTATTTCGCGGATCCGGGCATCACTGTGCAGTACCTCCTGCTTCCGGCCGTGTGCCTCGGTATCCCCGTGGCGTCCACCCTGACCAGGTTCTTCTCCGAGGCGTTGCGGACCGAGTGGGCCAAGCCCTACGTGCTCACCGCGCGCGCCGCGGGTGTCCCCACTCGGCGGATCCTGGTCCACGGCGCCGCACGCAACGCGCTACCGCCGGTGATCACTGTGTTCGGGGTCCAGGCCGGACAACTGATCGGCTCCGCCGTCCTGGTCGAGGCCATATTCGCGTGGCCGGGCCTGGGACAATTGCTCGGGCAGGGGATCGCCGCCCGTGACTACCCGGTCGTGCAGGCGGTACTGCTAGTCGCGGTAACCGCCTTCATCGTGATCGCACTACTCACCGATATCTCCTACCGGATTCTCGATCCCACGCGGAGAACCGGATGAAGCCCCCGCGCACGCTGATAGCGGGTGCGGTGCTCCTGATCGTCGTGGTTCTGGCCGGGCTACTGGCACCCCTGCTCGGCCTTGTCGACCCGCTGCATCAGATCCCCGGCGCGAATCTCCTGCCGCCCGGAGACGGCCACCCGCTGGGAACCGACGAACTCAACCGGGACGTGCTCAGCCGTGTGCTCTACGGTGTGCGGACCAGTCTCATCGTGACTTTCAGTGCCGTGCCGATCGCCGCTCTCGTCGGCATCGGGCTGGGGTTGTCGAGCACCGTCAGCCGTGCCCTCGACACCGTCCTGGCGCGGCTGTCGGATGTGGTCCTGGCCTTTCCCGCTCTGATGCTCGCCATCCTCATCACCGCACTGCGCGGGCCGGGCACCGTGACCGTGGTGATCGCGATCGCCGTCGCCGAGATTCCCGTCTTCCTGCGCCTGACCCGCGCCGAGGTGCTTCGGCTGCGGGAGACTCCGTACGCCGAGGCCGCACGCATCGCCGGGGCGTCCCAGGGCTGGATACTCACCCGGCACGTACTGCCCAATGCACTTGAACCGCTTGCCGTCCAGACCGCGCTCGCGCTGTCGTTGGGAGTCTTCGTCGAAGCGGGCCTGAGCTTCGTCGGCGTCGGTGTACGACCCCCGGAGCCCTCGCTCGGTTCCGTTCTCGCCGGGGCGGTCCACAACTGGGACGCGAACGCCGGATACGCCTGGGGGCCGCTCGTCGCGGTCGTCGCGCTCTCTTTGGCGCTCTTGCTGGTGGCGCGTGGATTCGCGGGGTGGCGTCGATGACCGATCCCGTGCCACTGTGCATCGAGCACCTCACCGTCAGCGGGCCCCAGGGCACGACCCTGGTGGACAGGCTCGACCTCGACATCGCGGCGGGCGAGATCGTCGCCCTGGTCGGCGAATCCGGCTCCGGCAAGTCGCTCACAGGACGCGCCATCCTCGGACTCCTACCCGACGGTGTGCACGCCACCGGCAGCATTCGGCTCCTCGGCCGGCAGGTGATCGGGCTCGCGGAAGCCGAACTGCGCGAGCTTCGGGGACCGGGTGCCGCCGTGGTGTTCCAGGAACCGCAGACCGCACTGAACCCCTCGCAGCGGATCTGGCGGCAGATCCACCAGGTGCTCCGGGCACACCGAAAGGTGAGTAGCCGGGTGGCGAAGCGACGAACCGTGGAACTCCTCACCGATGTGGGAATCCCCGACCCGGAGATCCGGGCGAAGCAGTATCCGCATCAACTCTCGGGCGGCCAGAAACAACGCGTGGTGATCGCGCTCGCGTTGGCGGCAGACCCGAAGCTACTGATCGCCGATGAACCCACCACCGCACTCGACGTGACCGTGCAGGCTCAGATCCTGCAACTGCTTCGAGATCTGCGCGACCGACGCGGCCTGGCCGTGCTGCTGATCTCGCATAACCTCGGCGTCGTCGCCGATCTGGCCGACCGGGTCACCGTGGTCCGGGCCGGGGCCACCATCGAATCAGCAGCCGTCGATGAGCTGTTCACCTCGCCGCGCGAGGGCTACACGCGCGAGCTTCTAGCCGCCGTCCCGCGGCTTCCGTCGAGTCCGGGCGCCGCGGCCGAGACCGTCGCGGCGCCGGTCGCGGACGTCCGCGACCTCCGGGTCGCGTTCGGCGGTGTACACGCGCTGGACGGTGTCGACCTCACCATCGGAGCGGGTGAGGTAGTCGGGTTGGTCGGAGAATCCGGCTCGGGGAAGACCACGTTGGGCCGAGTGCTGCTCGGCCTGGAGCGGGTCGGCGGCGGCGCCGTCGACATCGCCGCGCGTCGGCTCGCGGTGATTCACCAGGACCCCTACGCCGCACTCGATCCGCGCTGGACGGTGGAGCGGATCGTGGCCGAGCCGCTGCGCATCGGTGGCGAGCGCGACCGCGCAGTGCTCCGGGCCAGGGCGGCCGAGCTGATCGATGCTGTCCGACTCCCCGCCGAGGTGCTACGACGGCGCCCCCGAGAGCTGTCCGGTGGGCAACGTCAGCGGGTGGCCTTCGCCCGGGCGCTCTCGATGTCCCCCGAGCTGTTGGTGGCCGACGAGCCGACCAGCGCCCTCGACGTCTCGGTGCAGGCCGACGTCCTCGATCTGTTCCGGGACCTACAGGCGGAGTTCGGGTTCGCGTCGGTGTTCATCACGCACGACCTCGCGGTGGTCGGCCAGGTGGCGGACCGCGTGGTGGTGCTGCGGCGCGGGCAGGTGGTGGAGGAGGGGCCTGCCCGGGCACTGCTGGCGACGCCTCGATCGGACTACGTGCGTGAGCTGGTCGCAGCGGTCCCGCAGCCGGATCCTGGTGCCCAGCGAGCACGGAGAGAGAGGCGGGAGTGAGCGGAATCAGTCGCAGGACGGTGCTGTTCGCGGGATTCGGTGCCCTCGGCGTGAGTGTTCTGGGTTCGTGTTCCTCCGCCGTCGACCAGGCGCGCGAGGCGAACTCCGCTCCCGGGTCCGACGGTGGAACCCTGGTTCTGGGATCCCTATCCGATATCGACCCCAAGTCGATCTACAGCCAGTCCGTGACCACGATGGCACTCGGGCTATTGGTGTGGGACACCCTGATCCGCTACGACCGCGTCACCCGCACCCCGCGGCCCTCGGTGGCTCGCGCGTGGGCGTTCGCCCCCGATGGCCGGAGCCTGACGTTGCACCTGCGCGACGACGTGCGATTCCACAGTGGCCGTCTGCTCACCGCGAAGGACATCGCCTACGCGGTATCGGTGTACGCCTCCGATGCCGCGGGATCCCAGTTGCAGGGCGTCGCCAAGGCGATCGCCGCGGTGGACAGTCCCGATCCGCACACGGCGATCCTGCGGTTATCCCGGCCGGTGCCGAATCTGTTCGACCTACTGGAGTTCATGCTGCTCGTCGATTCGGAGACCGCCGCCGAACTGCGTGCGGGTACACGCTTCATCGGCACTGGACCGTTCCGCTTCGCCGACCGCGAGATAGCCAGTAGCGCCCGGTTGGTGCGCAACGGCGACTACTGGCGTGGCCCGGCTCGGCTCGACGGTGTCACGCTGCGCGTGGTCCGCGACTCGGGAGCATTGCTCACCTCGATCCGCGCCGGCCAATCCGATCTCGTGCTCGACGCCTCTCCGCAGGCACTGCGCCAATTCCGTGACGAGTCCCTGTATCGGATCACTACCGGCGACGTGTACGACGCCGCCTACTACGTGGGCGTCAATACGACTGATCCATCGCTCGCGGATAAGAGAGTGCGGCAGGCGATCTCGTACGCGGTGAACCGAGAGCGGATCGCGACGGAAGTCTTCGGCGGCGTGGCTCAGCCGAGTTCGGCGCCCTGGGCGCGGAGCTCGCCCGCCTACGATCAGGAGGACACCGGTCACTACCGCCGCGACCTCGAACGAGCCCGTGCCCTGCTCGCCGGGGCGAACGGGCCTCGTCGCCTCACGCTGAGTTACCCGACGGGCCTGGCCGTCGCGCCGGCCATCGCGGCGATCGTGCAGAACGACCTCGCCGACGTCGGGGTCGCAGTCGAGCTGGATCCTCGTGAACAGGCCGCATTCTCGCCCTTCCTCCGCACCGGAAAGGCTCAACTGTGGTTGGGCCCGCACGGGTTCGGGCAATCGGATCCCGCGACGCTGGCAGGTGGCGCCGCACCCTTCAAACCCGCCGGAAACCTGTCGAAATTCACAGCGCCCGAATACACCGCACTGGTGGCGCGGCTGCAGGACGGCGACGCTACTGCGCGGCCCGGCGTACTGCGCGAGTACACCGGGTACCTACTGGACCAGCAGTTCGTGATCGACCTCGTGGTCTCCCCGGCGACCTACGTCTCACCGGCGCGGGTGAAAGGTCTGGACTGGAACCTCTACAAGTACATCGACCTGCACGGCGTCACCATCCGCTAGAACCGCGCGCGCACCCCCGCGTCGGTGAGGCCGTAATCGGCTAGGGAATAGGTGTGATTGGGGCGGCGGGCACCGGTGCGGCTGGCATCGTGCATCGCCGACATCGAATCACGCGCGGCATCGGTGAGATCCAGGCCGAACGCATCGTAGATTCCGGCGACGGTGCCCAACGGGTCGCCCACCAGATCGCGGTAGTCCACGTCCACGAACTGATCGCCGCGACCCGCTGCCGTCTGCCGGGCGCGGGAATCCTCGAAGGCGGTGAGGCCGCGCGCCCAGGTGTCCAGCTGATCGGCGCCGATGGTCTCGGCGGTGAATGCCGTGGACCAGCCAGCGGTGGCGTGCTGGGCCAGTGAGCACACCGAGGCGATGATCGTCTCAGGGGCACGGTGCGTCTGCACCACGAGTGCGTCGGGGTACACCTCGAACAGCGCGTCCAGGGCGAACAGATGGCTGGGATTCTTGAGTACCCAGCGCTTGTCGGGTTCGCTCGAGCCGATCAGCTGCAGATTGCGCTTGTGCCGCCGGTACGCCGGAGCCCAGTCCTGGCGGGCCAGCCAGCGCGCGTACGACGGCACGTGCGCCAGGCACTCGTACGAGACCGAGTGCAGGGATTGTCGCAGCAGCTGCCAGCACTCCTCGACCTCCGAGGCCGACATGTAGTGCAGGCCCATGAATTCCGGGTGCTCGGTGTGGTGCTGTGCGTACTGCTCGTCGAGCAGGCGGTAGACCGGATCCTCCGCCCAGGTCTCTCGCGGTGGCCGGGCCTGGGGCACCTCGGCGAGCCACATCTGCAGGCCCTGATTGCCGGGATCCGCGTCCAGCAGGCGGTGCAGTGCGGTGGTCCCGGAGCGGGGGAGTCCGGTCACGAAGATCGGCCGGTCGATCGTGACCTCGGCGTGCTCGGGATGTGCGGTGAACGCGGCTTCGCTGATCAGCCTGGCCGAGAGCGCCCCGCGCAGGAAGACGCGGGAGATCTTCGACCCCTCGGGCGTGAGTCGGGCCTCGTCGCGGTAGGAGTCGAGCAGCACCTGGAGGGCGTCGCGATAGCCGTCGGACGAGTCGCCGAAGTCGCTCAGTCCGGTGCGGCGCATGGCGGATTCGTGAAGATCATCGACGGTGCCGACATCGGTTCCGGCATGGGATGTGGTCATGATGCGTCCTTTCAGGCGTGGTATTCGCCGCAGTTGACGTCGAGCGTCTGCCCGGTGATGCCGGACGCGGCGGGAGAAGCGAGGAACAGGACGGCGGAGGCCACCTCGTCCTCGGAGGGGAGTCTTTTCAGATCGGACCCCGCAGCGGCCTCGGTGTACTGGTCGTCGAGGCTCGGGCCGCCCTCCTGGGAGGCCCGGTACTCGAAGTAGGCGCGCAGGGTGTCGCCCCAGATCCACCCGGGCACCACGGAATTGATCCGGATGCCCTGCGGTCCGAGCTCGGTGGCCAGCGACTGCGCGAGCGCGAGCTGTGCAGTCTTTCCCGCTTTGTAGCCGCCGTAGCGTAGGTCGGAGTGGCGGATCACCATCGAATTCACGTTCACCACCGCGCCCTGCGCCTGCGCGAGGGCCTCCCGGAACGCCAGTACCGTGCGCAGCGCACCGAGCGCCATCAGGTTCACGCTCTCCAGGATGTGCGCGGGGTCGGTCTTCACCAGCCGTTGCATGGCGGGATAGGTGAAGGCGTTGTTGATCAGCGCATCGGTGCGGCCGAAGCGCTCGCGCACCTGCGCCGCGAGCGCGGCGAGCGACACCTCATCGGTGATGTCGGCGGTGATGGCGACGGCACCGTCGATCTGCGCTGCGGTGGCCTCGAGTCGTTCCGCCGTTCGGGCGACGAGTACGACCTCGGCGCCTTCCGCCGCGAACCGCTGCGCCAGGGTGGTGCCGAGTGCGGGTCCCGCTCCGGCGATCACGACAACCTTCTCAGCCAGGCCCAGCCCGCTCATCAGCCCACCATCCGCTCACCGATGAGGCGCTGCCGCTCCGCGATCCGCGCCCGCCAACGGTGCTCGTCGATCGTGTTCTGCGCGTGGAAGGGCAGATGCCGCGCCACGTCGTCGAGCGGGACCACGTGCGCGGTGGGGCCTTCGGTGACCGGACCGGAGGTACGTTGCCAGCGGAATTGCAGGTAGCCGCGGCGGTGTCCCACGGTCTCGATCCAGTTGGTGATGCCGGGGTTCTTGCCGGAGACCACGATCCGGATGTTCCCATCCGGGTCTACCTGCGCTTGGCTGCCGTTGAGCGAGGTCTGGTGGTTGATGTAGTCCAACGAGATGTACCAGAGACTGCCGAGCTGGAAGCCGACGTAGGGCGCGTCGCCACGGGGAACGGTGATGATCAACGCCTGGTCGTCGGCGAGATGGTAGTGGCCCACGGACGAGTACTGGGTGGCGAGGCCGCCCGGGGTGAGGCGCGGCGCGGAGAGGGTGTTCACCGGCAGCGGATCGTAGAACCACCGCGGGAACTGCAGCCAGGTCTTCACGCGGTTGACCAGTTGGGTGCCCGCGGCGGCGTAGCGCTTGCGAATGAGCTCGTCGGTGAGCGGCGGCGGGGCGGTACCGGTGGTGTCGGTGCGAGTGATCGCGAAAGTACTGCGCTGGGCCGACCAGTCGTCGAAGACTTCGCGGATCACCAGTTGTGCCTTACCCGGTGGCAGGTGGTAGTAGTCCGGCCCGGCTCGGCCGGGCCCGAATCGCACCGCGAACCGGCCGTCGGCGCCGATGGTGAGCTCGCGGTCGTCGAAGGCGACGGTGCTGGCGGGCACGTTCTCGTCGGTGTATTCGCCGCCTCCGAGTACCTGGAAGCTGATGTCTGCGGTGGTACCGCGACGGCCGGTGACCAGGTACTCGTGGGAACCGTCCACGCGTGCACCGAAGTACAGGGTGTCGGGATTGTCGAGCCCCATCTTGGTGAACGGTCCGGTGCCGCTGAGCAGGAACGGGTGGTCCTTGTCGAAATGGAAGGCGCCATGAATGCACGCGGCCACGCCCTGCGCCAGGTACTGCAGGCCTTCCAGGAGATCGGCCTCGGATTCGATGTGCGCAGCGGCGGCGACGAGAGCCTCGGCCTCGGCGATCGCCGAGGTGAGCGGTTCGGAGTACATTCGCACCTCAGGGGCTGGTTCAAATATGGACCAATGTGGTAGAACTTGTTTCAAAACCGTAGGCCCACGGAGCGGAGGGTGTCAAGGATGACGGAAACCGGCAGGACGTCGCCTCCGGCCGAGCGGGTGGTGGCCGTACTGGAGTTCCTGGCTCGGCACGAGACCGAGCGATTCGGCCTCTCCGAGCTCGCGCGTCGCGTCGGCCTCAGCAAGCCAACGTGCTTGGGAATCGTTACCACCCTGGTGGATTCGGGCTACTTGCTTCGCGACGAACGGGATAAGAGTTATCGGCTCGGCCCCGGTCTGATCCCGATCGGGCGGGCCGCCCGGAAGTCGCTGCGCGCCGACCCCGCGGGCGGCGACATCCTGGCCGGGCTGTGGTCGATGTTCGGCCATCCGGTTTCGCTGTCGGGCGTGGTCGGCGATCGGGTGACGGTGCTCGACGTAGCCGTCGATCCCGACCGGCCCGCCATCGTCCGGGTGGGAGACAGCTACCCGTTCACCCCGCCGATCGGCCTGATGTACGTGCTCTGGGACCGCACCGGGCGCCTGGAGGCGTGGCTCTCCCGAGACGTGTCCCGGCCAGATGGCGACCGGCTGGCCCGGGTGATCGAGACCTGCCGCGCCGACGGCTACCTGGTGGAGCTGCTCACCCCCGCGGGGCAACAGCTGTACCGGCTCATGGCGGGCGTGCCCGGTGACATTCCGGCGGAGCTGCGTGCCGTGCTCGGCGAAGTGGTGGCGGGCATCGGCGATCGGGTGTACCTGCGCGGCGAGAGTGAACCGGGTGAGCACACCGTGAGCGTGATCTCAGCCCCGGTCTACGACGGCGAGGGGGCCCAGGCCATGGTCGCCAGTCTCTACGTCAGCGCCGACCTCGACGAGGCCGGCATCGCCGAGCGTGCCGCGGCGCTCACGGCCGCGGCGGCCCGCATCACGGCGCGGATCGGCGGCGGTTAGAGCCAGCGATAGCGAACCTCCGGGCGCCCCCGACCGCCGTAGTCGGTGATCCGTTCGACCACCCGGTCATCGGCGAGCCGCTCCAGGTACCGCCAGGCGGTCACGCGGGATACTCCGGTCCGGCTCGCCACCTCGCCCGCGCCGAGGGCCTCGCCGGCATCGCGCACGGCAGCGGTGATCAGGCCGAGGGTCGACGCGGCCAGCCCCTTCGGGGTCGACGGCGCCGGAGCCGGATCGCGGAGCGCGGCCAGCGCCGCGTCGACATCACGTTGGTCCACATCGCCGCCGCCCAGCGTGCGACGGAAGTCGCGGTAGCGCTCCAGCTTCGCCGCGAAGGCCGCGAAGGTGAAGGGCTTGATCAAGTACAGCATCGCGCCGCGGGCCACCGCGGTGCGCACGGTGTCGATATCGCGTGCCGAGGTGATCACGATGACATCGGGCCGGGGTGACATCGCCGCGAGATCGCCGGCCAGGTCCAGGCCGCTGCGATCGGGGAGCCCCACATCGGCCAGCACCAGGTCTACCGGGTTCCCGGCGCCGGCGGCGCGGGAGACCGCGCGTATCCCGTCGGCCGCGGTGCCCACTGCACCCGCCACCTCGAAGCCTTCGATCCGGCTCACGTAGGCCACGTGCGCCTCCGCGATCCGCGGTTCGTCCTCGACGATCAAGACCCGCAGCTTCATCGCGTACTCCCCGGAGGCAGATGGACTTCGACGGTCGCAGGATTGCGGGTGGCGGTGATCGACCCACCGTATCGGCGCACCAGTCGATCGACCAGTGCGAGCCCGAGTCCGCGTCCATGCACCCGGCCGCTCGCGTCCTTGGTCGAGTAGCCGCGGGTACGAGCCCGCTCGAACTCCGCGGGGTCCATGCCGGCGCCGCTGTCGGCGACCGCCAGCGCCCATCCGGTCTCGTCCGGGCCGCCGGATATCTCGACCCATCCCTCCGGCCCCGCGGCGTCGACCGCGTTGTCGATGAGATTGCCGAGCACAGTGAGCATCTCGGATGCATCGAGCGGACCGCCGCCGAGTTCGGCGCCCTCGGCCACGGTGAGCTCGACGCCCGCGGCGGCCGCGTCGGCGATCTTGCCCACCAGCAAGGCGGTGACCGCCGGTTCGGCCGCGGTCGCGAGCCGGTCGATCAGGCCCTGAGAGGCGGCGAGATCGGCTGTGGCCACCTCGACGGCATCGTCGCCGCGCCCCAGCTCGATCATCGTCACCACCGCGTGCAGCCGGTTCGCGTTCTCATGCGCCTGCGCGCTGAGTGCCTCGGCGAAGGCGCGCACCGAGTCGAGTTCGCCGAGCACGCCCTGCAATTCGGTGCGATCACGCAGGGTGGTCACAACGCCGACGCGCCCCGTCGGGCCGGTCACCGGATGCCGGTTCACCAGGAGAACGCGGTCGCCGGTCACATGGAGTTCGTCGGTGAGGCCGCCGTCGCCGCGCAGTGATTCGGGCAGATCGGTGGCGTGCACGGCACCGTTCGGCAAGCCGAGAAGACGCCGGGCCTCGTCATTGACCACCGCGGCCGGTCCCGCCGGTGCGGAGTCGTCGAACACGATCACCCCCTCGGTGAGGGTGTGCAGGACCGCATCATGATGTTCGTACAGCTCGCGCAGAGCGGCCGGGGCCAGGCCGAGCGTCTGCCGCCGCACCCGGCGCTCGATCAACCACGATGCCGCGATCGCGAAAGCCAGCGCCAGCGCCGACACCAACAGCACTCCCGGCAGGGTCGCCGCGAGTTGATCGCCCAGCCGTGCCCGGGTCACGCCCGCGGAAACCAGGCCGACCAGGCGGCCGCCGTCGTCGTACACCGGCGTGACCGCGCGGATCGACGGGCCCAGCGTGCCGGTGTAGGTCTCGGTGAAGGTCTCCCCGGCCAGTGCGCGGTCGATGTTGCCGGAGAAGGGTTGCCCGATGCGCTCGGGATCGGCGTGGGTGTACCGGGTGCGATCGGGGGCCATCACCACGATGAAGTCGACCCCGAGCCGGCGAGCGAGGGCCGAGGTGCGCTCTTGCAGCGCCGCCGTCGGATCGGGCGAGGCGATCGCGCGTGCCGTCTCCGGCGAGGTGGCGACGGAGACCGCCACCGCTGTGGTCTGCTGCTGCGCGGCTCGGTCGCGCTCACCGCGATCGTCCCACACCACCAGGGCGGTGACCAGCACGGCGACGGTGATCAGCAACGCGACCTGGGCCAGGAACACCTGGGTGGCGAGCGACGGGGACCGTCGGGAATCCACTCGCGCACTCACCGCCCGTCCGCAATCCGTGCACCCGTTTCGTGCACACAATGAACACAAGCGTGTTCCAGGTCACAGTGTGCCGCACGATCAGAACTCGTCAAGCACGACGAAGGAGATCGCCATGACGGCAGCAACGGACAACGATACTTCCGGCGGGGCGGTGCGCCGCAAGAAGGACAAGACGCACTACCTGTACATCGCCGTGATCGTCGCGGTGATCGCCGGTGTGATCGTGGGAATGGTGTTCCCCGACTTCGGCAAGAGCCTCAAACCGCTCGGCGACATCTTCGTCGACCTGATCAAGATGATGATCGCTCCGGTCATCTTCTGCACCATCGTGCTCGGAATCGGCTCGGTGCGGGCGGCGGCCTCGGTCGGCAAGATCGGCGGTCTGGCGATGGGCTACTTCGTGCTCATGTCGACCTTCGCCCTCGGTATCGGCCTGGTGGTGGGCAATCTGCTCAAACCGGGCACCGGACTGAATCTGCCGTCGGAACCCGGCGGTGGCGCCAAGTACGCCGATCAGGCGCATGAGGCAGGCGGGACGTGGGACTTCATTCGCGGCATCGTGCCCGACACGATGTTCTCGTCGCTCACCTCGGGCAGTGTGCTGCAGGCGCTGCTGATCGCTCTGCTCGTCGGGTTCGCGCTGCAGGCCATGGGAGGTGCCGGAGAGCCGATCCTGCGCGGGATCGGCCTGATGCAGAAGCTGGTCTTCCGGGTGCTCGTCATGGTGCTGTGGCTCGCGCCGGTCGGTGCCTTCGGTGCCATCGCCGCGGTGGTGGGCGCCACGGGGTTCGAGGCCGTCAAGCAGCTCGCCTGGCTGATGGTGGCCTTCTATGCGACCTGTCTGCTGTTCGTCTTCGTGATCCTCGGACTGCTGCTGCGCTTCGTGGCGAATCTGTCGGTGTTCAAGATGGCCCGCTACTTGGCGCGGGAATACCTGTTGATCGTTGCCACCAGCTCCAGTGAATCCGCGCTGCCGCGCTTGATCGCCAAGATGGAGCACGCCGGTGTCGAGAAGTCGACCGTGGGCATCGTGGTTCCCACCGGATACTCGTTCAACCTGGACGGTACGGCGATCTACCTCACCATGGCCTCGCTGTTCATCGCCGACGCGATGGGGGCGCCGTTCTCCCTCGGTCAGCAGTTCTCGCTGCTGCTGTTCATGATGATCGCGTCGAAGGGCGCCGCAGGTGTGACCGGTGCGGGTCTCGCGACCCTGGCCGGTGGCCTCCAGGCGCACCGGCCCGATCTGCTCGACGGCGTCCCGGTGATCGTCGGCATCGACCGGTTCATGTCCGAGGCGCGCGCGCTCACCAACTTCTCCGGCAACGCCGTCGCGACGCTGCTGATCGGAACCTGGACCAAGACCATCGACCGTGACCGCGCGGTGGCCGTGCTCGACGGCCAGGTCCCGTTCGACGAGGCCACGATGGTCGACGATCACGATCCGACCGCAGCGGTCGAGGGAGGTTCGCCGGACGGTCGGGTGGAGGCCGGCGCCCGCCGTTGACAGTCGACGAGAACGCGTTCTAATCTCCTGGTATCACTAATGGACCGCTATGGTCCAAATATGAACCAATAGGAGAGTGATGAGCGCTCCCGCTGCATCGGTGTCGCGCACGATTGCCGCCCACCTCGCCCAGCTCGAAGCGGAGGCGGTGTACATCTTCCGAGAGGTCGCCGCCTCCTTCGAGCGCCCGGTGCTCCTCTTCTCCGGCGGCAAGGACTCGGTGGTCATGCTGCACCTCGCGGCCAAGGCCTTCTGGCCGGCCGCCATCCCGTTCCCGGTGCTGCACATCGACACCGGACACAACTTCGACGAGGTGCTCGCCTTTCGCGACACCCTCGTCGACAGGTTGGGGCTGCGTCTGGAGGTGGGCCGGGTGCAAGACGACATCGACTCCGGCGCCGTCGTCGAGCCGACCGGCCCCGGCGCCACCCGCAACCGGCTCCAGACGCACACCCTGCTGCGGAGCATCGCCGAACATCGCTTCGATGCCGCCTTCGGCGGCGCCCGACGCGACGAGGACAAGGCCCGCGCCAAGGAGCGCATCTTCAGCTTCCGCGACCGTTTCGGGCAATGGGATCCGCGCGCACAGCGCCCCGAGCTGTGGAACATCTTCAACGGCAGGCATGCCCGCGGCGAGCATATCCGCGTCTTCCCACTGTCCAACTGGACCGAACTCGACATCTGGCAGTACATCGCCGCCGAGTCGGTGGATCTGCCCGCGCTGTACTACGCGCACCGCCGTGCGGTGATCGAACGCGACGGGATGTTGCTGTCGACGGGGCCGCTGGTGCGCCCCGGGCCGGGGGAGACGTCCGAGATCCGGATGGTCCGCTTCCGCACCGTTGGCGATGCAACGTGCACGGGCGCGGTCGAATCCGCGGCGACCGACGCCCGTGCCGTGGTCGAGGAGGTGGCTGCCACCCGGATCACCGAACGCGGCGCCACCCGCGCCGACGACCGGATCTCCGAGGCGGGCATGGAAGACCGCAAGAAGGAGGGGTACTTCTGATGGAGATGGTGCGGATCGCGACGGCCGGAAGCGTGGACGACGGCAAGTCCACGCTCATCGGAAGACTGCTCTACGAATCGAAGTCGGTCTTCGAAGACCAGCTCGCCGCCGTTGCCGCGACCACCCGCGCGCGCGGTGAGGCCGGAGTCGACCTGGCGCTGCTCACCGACGGCCTGCGGGCTGAACGCGAACAGGGCATCACCATCGATGTGGCACACCGCTATTTCGCCACGCCCGCGCGCAAGTTCATCGTCGCCGATACTCCGGGGCACGAGCAGTACACCCGCAACATGGTGACCGGCGCATCCACGGCCGACGTCGCCCTGATCCTCGTCGATGCCCGGCACGGCCTCACCGCGCAATCGCGACGGCACACCTTCCTCATCTCCCTGCTCGGCGTGCAGCATGTGGTGCTGTGCATCAACAAGATGGACCTCATCGGATTCTCCGAGGAGAGATTCGACGAGATCCGCTCGGAATTCACCGCTTTCGCCGCCAAGCTCGAGGTGCACGACGTGCAGACGATCCCCGTCTCCGCGCTCCTCGGCGATAACGTCACCGAGCGCTCGGAGAACATGCCGTGGTACGCCGGGCCGTCGCTGCTCCATCACCTGGAGAACGTGCACGTGGTGAGCGATCAGAACCTGATCGACGCACGGTTGCCGATCCAATACGTGATCCGCCCGCGGGACACCGATTTCCGCGGTGTGGCAGGCACCATCGCGTCGGGCGCCTTCGCCGTGGGCGACGAGGTGGTCGCCCTCCCCTCAGGCTTCACCACCACCGTGGCGGAGCTGTACCGGCCCGGCGGCGTGCCGGCGGCCGAACTCACCGCCGGTGACGCCGTGTGCGTGCGGCTCGCCGATCAACTCGACGTCGGCCGTGGCGATATGCTGTGCCGCCCCGCCAACCGGCCGCAGTCCGCGGCCGAACTCGACACCATGATCTGCTGGTTCTCCGACACGGCACCGCTCGACACCGGGGCCGAATACCGGATGCTGCACGCGAACTCGACGGAGCTGGTGCGCGTCACCCACCTCGACTACCGGCTCGATACCACCACGCTGCATCGCGACACGTCCGCGACGAAGCTGCGGCTCAACGATATCGGCCGGGTGCATATGTCCGCGCGGCGTCCCATCCTGTTCGATCCGTACCGGCGCAACCGCACCACCGGTAGCTTCGTGCTGGTGCATCCGCAGACCAATGAGACCGTCGCGGCCGGGATGATCTCGGGTCCCACCGCGGCGAACTCGGCGGTGGTCTGGCACGGCGGCGCTGTCGACCGCGCCGAGCGCGCCACCCGTGGCGGCACGCTGTGGCTCACCGGACTCTCGGCCTCCGGCAAGTCGACCGTGGCCGCCGAAGTGGAACGGATCCTCGTCGCGCGCGGCATCCCGGCCTACCGGCTCGACGGTGACAACCTCCGGCATGGACTCAACGCCGATCTCGGCTTCTCCGCCGCGGACCGCGCCGAGAACGTGCGGCGGGTGGGCGCGGTCGCCCAACTCCTCGCCGATGCCGGGACCGTCGCGGTGGCCGCGCTCATCAGCCCGTACCGCGCCGACCGCGAGAAGATCCGGCGCGCGCACGAGGAAGCAGGGCTGCCCTTCTTCGAGGTCTACATCGACACCCCGCTCGAGCAGTGCGAACGCCGCGACCCCAAGGGCATGTACGCCCGGGCACGGGCCGGGGAGGTGGCCGACTTCACCGGAATCAGTGCGCCCTACGAGGCCCCCGTCGGCCCCGAACTCGTGCTCCACCCATCCGACGGCGGCCCCCTGGAACAGGCGCGGCAGGTGGTGGCGCGGTGGCTCGCGTTCAGCACCTCTAAACTGGGCGGGTGCACGTAGACACGGTCTCTGAAGCCGCCTCCACGCCCGACGTCGACCAGCCCTACCGCGAGCTCGGCCTCAAGGACGACGAGTACCAGCGGATCCGCGAGATCCTGGGCCGCCGCCCCACCGACGCCGAGCTCGCCATGTACTCGGTGATGTGGTCGGAGCACTGCTCGTACAAGAGCTCCAAGGTGCACCTGCGCTACTTCGGTGAGACCACGACCGACGAGATGCGCTCGGTGATGCTCGCCGGCATCGGCGAGAACGCCGGCGTCGTCGACGTGGGCGACGGCTGGGCCGTGACCTTCAAGGTGGAATCGCACAACCACCCGTCCTACGTCGAGCCCTACCAGGGCGCCGCCACCGGCGTCGGCGGCATCGTCCGCGACATCATGGCCATGGGCGCCCGCCCGATCGCCGTGATGGATCAGCTGCGCTTCGGCCCCGCCGACGCCCCCGACACCCGCCGGGTGCTCGACGGTGTGGTGCGCGGTGTGGGCGGGTACGGCAACTCCCTGGGCCTGCCCAACGTGGGCGGCGAGACCGTCTTCGACGCCTCGTACGCCGGTAACCCGCTGGTCAATGCGCTGTGCGCCGGTGTCCTGCGCACCGAAGACCTGCACCTGGCCTTCGCCTCCGGCGTGGGCAACAAGATCATCCTGTTCGGCGCCCGCACCGGGCTCGACGGCATCGGCGGCGTCTCCGTGCTCGCCTCCGAGACCTTCGACGAGGGTGAGAAGCCGAAGAAGCTGCCCGCCGTCCAGGTGGGCGACCCGTTCACCGAGAAGGTGCTCATCGAGTGCTGCCTCGACCTGTACCGCGAGAAGCTGGTCGTGGGCATCCAGGACCTCGGCGGTGCGGGCCTGTCGTGCGCCACTTCCGAACTGGCCGCCGCCGGCTCCGGCGGTATGCACATCGACCTGGAGAAGGTGCCCACCCGCGCCACCGGGATGACGCCCGCCGAGGTGCTCTCCTCCGAGTCGCAGGAGCGCATGTGCGCGGTGGTGACCCCGGAGAACGTCGACGAGTTCATGGCCGTCTGCGCCAAATGGGACGTGCTGGCCACCGTGATCGGCGAGGTCACCGACGGCCCGCACCTGCAGATCACGTGGAACGGCGAGACCGTGGTCGACGCGCCCGCCCGCACCATCGCCCACGACGGCCCCGTGTACGAGCGCCCCGTCGAGCGGCCCGCGTTCATGGACGAGTTGATCGCGAACACCACCGCCGGCCTGCGCCGCCCCGCCTCCGACGACGAGCTGCGCGCCACCGCGCTGAAGATGCTCGCCTCGCCCGCACTGTGCTCGCGCAAGTTCATCACCGAGCAGTACGACCGCTATGTGCGCGGCAACACCGTGCTCGCCGAGAACGCCGACGGCGGCGTGCTGCGCATCGATGAGTCGACGCAGCGGGGTATCGCCCTCTCGACCGACGCCTCGGGCCGCTACACCTACCTCGACCCGTACGAGGGCGGCCGGCTGGCGCTCGCCGAGGCCTACCGCAACGTCGCCGTCACCGGCGCCACTCCGAAGGCCGTCACCGACTGCCTGAACTTCGGCTCGCCGGAGGACCCGGGCGTGATGTGGCAGTTCCAGCAGGCCGTGCACGGCATCGCAGACGGCTGCGTCGAGCTGGGTATCCCGGTGACCGGCGGCAACGTGAGCTTCTACAACCAGACCGGCAGCACCGCGATCCTGCCGACGCCGGTGATCGGCGTGCTCGGCGTGATCGACGACGTCCGCCGCCGCATCCCGACGGGCCTGGGCACCGAGCCCGGCGAGACCCTGTACCTGCTGGGCGAGACCCACGACGAGTTCGACGGTTCGATCTGGGCGCAGGTCGAGCACGAGCACCTCGGCGGCGTGCCGCCCAAGGTCGATCTGCAGCGCGAGAAGCTGCTCGCCGACGTGCTCACCGCCGCCTCGCGCGACGGCCTCGTCTCGGCCGCCCACGACCTCTCCGAAGGCGGCCTGTGGCAGGCCGTCGCCGAGGCCGCACTGGCCGGAGAAACCGGCTGCCGCCTGATCCTTCCCGAGGGGGCGGATGCGTTCGTGCAACTGTTCTCCGAGTCGACCGGCCGCGTGCTGGTCGCGGTGCCGCGCACCGAGGAGACCCGGTTCGCCGCCATGTGCTCCGCCCGCGGTCTTCCCGCCGAGCGGATCGGCGTGGTCGACCAGGGCAGCGATGCGGTCGAGGTGCAGGGCCGGTTCTCGGTGCCGCTCGCCGAGCTCCGCGCGGCCCACGAGGGCACCCTCCCGGCGCTGTTCGCCTGATGACGGCACCGTCGAACCAGGACTCGTCGACCCCCGGGGCGCCCGACCCCGGGCTGCACACCGGCCTGCGGGCCCGGCACCTGATCATGATGAGCCTCGGCTCCGCGATCGGTGCGGGCCTGTTCGTGGGTTCCGGGCAGGGCATCGCCGCCGCCGGCCCGGCCGTGCTGCTCGCCTACGCGGTGGCCGGCCTCGTGGTGATCGCCGTGATGCGGATGCTCGGCGAGATGGTGGCGGCGGACCCCAACCCCGGCGCCTTCTCCTACTACGCCGGCCGCGCGCTCGGCCCCGGCGCCGGCTTCGCAGTCGGCTGGCTGTGGTGGGTGCAGCTGTGCCTCGTGGTCGCCGCGGAGGCGGTCGCGGCAGGCACCATCCTGCGCGGCCTGATCGGCGGCGGCCCGCCCGTATGGGTGTGGGCACTGCTGTTCATGGTCGTGCTCACCGGCCTCAATCTCGCGGCGGTTCGCGGTTTCGGCGAGTTCGAGTTCTGGTTCGCCCTGATCAAGGTCGTGTTCGTGGCGGTCTTCCTGATCATCGGCGTGGCCTTCCTGCTCGGATGGACGAGCGCCGCCTCACCCGGCCTGAGCAACCTGTCCGACTTCGCGCCGCACGGGGTCAGCGGCGTCGTCGCCGCGCTCCTGGTGGTGGCCTTCGCCTTCGGCGGCATCGAGATCGTCGCGGTCGCAGCCGCCGAGACCGAGGATCCGCAGCGCACCGTGGGCCGCGCCATCCGCGCCACCGTCTGGCGGATTCTCGTGTTCTACGTGGGCAGTGTCGCGGTGATCCTACTGGCACTGCCGTGGAACGACCCGGAGGTCAAGGAACAGCCTTTCGTCGCAGTGCTCAACGCCGCCGGCCTCAGCGCCGCCGGGAAGGTGCTCGGCGTGGTCATCGTGGTGGCGCTGCTCAGCTCGCTCAATGCGAACCTCTACGGCAGCTCACGGATGCTGTACTCGCTGGCCGAGCGGCGGATGGCGCCCGCCGCGGCGGGACGGGCGAACGCGGCCGGTGTGCCCGTCGTGGCGGTTCTCGCCAGCTCGGTGATCGGATTCCTCGCGGTGCCGGCAAGTTACCTCTGGGGTGCCGATGTGCTCGACCGGCTGCTCGAGGTGGTCGGCTCGACGTTGATCGTGACCTGGTTCGCGACGATCGCCTCCGAGATCGTGCTGCGCCGCCGGGCCGAACGCGACGGCACCCCGCTGCCGCTGAAGATGTGGGGCTACCCGTACCTGTCGTGGGCCGTGGCTGCACTGTTGTTCGGCATCGTGGTCCTGGCGATCGCGAACGACGGTGTCCGGGGCCAGGTTCTGTCCACCGCCGTCGTGGTGTTCCTGCTGTGGTTGGCGGGCACCGTGCGCGCCCGCCGTCAAGACCGCCTGGCGTCCTTGGAGCGGTAGAGCCCGGGGTCGGCGGCCGCGATCAACACCTCCACCGTGGTCCGCTCCGGCGATGAGGCGGTGACACCGACGCTGGCGCCGATGCGCACCGGCACGGTCACGTAGTCGCCGCGTGGCCCCGAGGCCTGCACATCCAGCGGGCGCGCGAGCGTGCGCTGTACCACCTCGACCGCATCGCGGGCGTGGAAGGGCGGCAGCACCAGCACCGCGAACTCGTCTCCGCCCACTCGATACAGTGCGCCCTTCCCAGCGAGCGCGGACTGCAATCGCCGGGTGACCGCGATGAGCAGTTGATCGCCCGCCGCGTGGCCCAGCCGGTCGTTGATGGACTTGAAGTCGTCGAGATCGACGAGGCAGAAGCCCACCGGGCCGGTGCGCACGGCCTGCGCGACCGCGGCCTCGAGGCTGCGCCGGTTCGGGATCCCGGTGAGCGGATCGTGGTGCGCGAGATGGTCGAGCTTGGCGTGCATCACGCGCAGTTCGGTGACATCGTGTCCCACCCCGACGATGAGGGCCGGGCGGCCGTCGTGCGACCGCACCCGGCTCAGCGCCCACCGGCCGACACTGATGTCGCCGTCGCTGATCAGGGTGCCGTGTTCCAAGAACCGGGTCGCGGATTCATCGTCGAGCTCCGATAGCTCGTCGAGCGTGCGCGCCACCTCCCGGGGATCGTCGGCGAGCAGGCGGCGCACGTCGTCACCATCCGGACCGAGCAATGCACGGTTCGATTCCATCAGCGCGGTCATCATCGGACTCGCCTCCAGGACCCGGCCCTCCTCGTCGGCGATGAAGATGGGGGAGCCGGCGTGCTCGAACATGATCCGGGTGCGGGCCTGCGCCTGCCGCGCGCCCTCCTCGGCGGATCTGCGGGCGAGGTCCGCCGCCCCGTAGACCAGTGCCTGGCCTTCGAAGATCCGGTCGGTCAGGGCCGAGGCGTAGCCGCCGGTGAACTCCGCGATGAGCTGCGCCGCGCGTCGCCGCGACCGATCCGACGGCTCGGGCGAGAGTACGTCGGGGACAGCGGCCACGATGCGGGCACAGGCGGTGGCGCCCAGCGGTTTCGTCACCTGTAACGCCACCAGGAGTTCGCCCAACTCGCGCCCGGCATCGACGGCGAACTCCTCTGCCTCCACGGCGTCGAGTATCCGCTCGAAGCCCTCGGTGAGTGCGGCTCGGTACTCCGATGCCGCGATCGGCAGATACACGTGATCGATCACGGCGTTGATGAACTCGTCCGCGAGGTGTTCGGCGATGTGCCCGCGTTGCACCAGGCCGCTGAGCGGTGGCACCGACTCCGGCATCGCGTGAACTCCTAGCGCAACTCGAACGCAGTGGTGGTTAACTTGCCAACATCATGACAGAGCCCGAGCAGTTCGCCGATCAGACGCCGGACCGGCTACAGATCTTCGGCGTCGGGCAGCCCACCCCGTCTCGGTTGTACGACTACTTCCTCGGCGGCACCAGCTACTCCCTGGCCGACCGTGCCGCGGGCCGCGAAATCGAGCGCCGCGCACCCCACTGGGCCATAGGAACCCGGCTGAACCGCTCCTACGTGCGCCGGGCCGTGCAGCTCATGGCGGATGCGGGCATCGACCAGTTCATCGACCTGGGATCCGGTATCCCCACCGGCCGCACCGTGCACGATGTCGCGCGGGGTATCCACCGAGACGCTCGCATCGTGTACGTCGCATCGGACCTCGTCACTTTCCAGACGGTGCAGTACCTCCTGGACGGCCACGATGGAACCGCCGTCATCCCCACCGATTTCCGCGACCAGGAATCCATCCTGGCGCACCCCGCCACGCGGAACGTACTGGACCTCGCACGGCCCGTGGGCCTGATCCTGGTGGGGGTCCTGCTGTTCATGCCCCCGGAGGAGGCGAAGGAGATGATCCAGCGCTACCTGCGAGCACTGGCCCCGGGGAGCTACATCGCGATGCTGGTGCTCACCGAGGATTTCTCCGACCCGGAGGTGGCGGCCGAGATCGACTGGGTGCGTGAGCAATACGAACTGACGGCGACCCCGTTGCACCCGTACACGACGCAACAGGGACGCGATCTCCTGGCGGGCACCGAGCCGGTGGAGCCGGGCTTCGTCCGGCACCCACTGTGGCGGCCGGAGCTACCGCCGTCGGCGGAGCAGCTGCGCTGCGGCCACACCTACGTGTGCGTGACCCGGGTTCCCTGACGTCCGGCCTCGTTCCGACCTTCGACGGGAATCAGGTCGCGGCGATCGGCAGTGTCGCCACGATTCGTCCGGACGGTGTCGCCGCCCCGCCCGGCGCCTCGATCGAGATGCCGAACGTGGTGGCACCGTCGAGCTGTGCGACCGTGGCCGTGGTGGTCGGCCGGACGTCCTGCTGCGTCATGGTGCCGCGCGAGCGCGCGCCGCCACCCGGGTCCATCAGCCACATCTGGTACACCGTGCCGTCCTGCGGCGGCGGGACGTCGTTCATGAGCACCACGCCCGCGTTCTTCTCGCGCGAATAGACCAGGGAGATCGTGGCATCGCCGATGCGCGCCTGCGTGGTCCGGGCGTCCGGTGCGGCGAGTACCGCGTTCGAGTCCGGCGCCCCGGGCGCGGAGTCGGTGCCCAGACCCCGTCCGACGAGTACGCCGACGGCGACCGCGACGATCACCATGGCGGCTGCGGCGAATGCCTGCACCCGGCGCCGGGAGCGAGGGGCCCCCGCCGCGGCGGACGGTGCGCGCAGTGGTGTGGCACCCGGCTCGGTGACGAGGCCGCCGAGGATGCGATCGAAGGTCTCCGGGGCGGGTTGTTCGGCGAAGGTCTGCGCCTGTGCCGCCATGGTCTCGCGGACGTCGCGCACCCGATCGTCGAAGTGCCTGAGGGTATCGGCGTCGGTCGTCTCCAGCGAGGCCTCCACCTGCCGGATCTCGTCCGTGTCGAGCGCGTAGAGCGCGTACGCCTCGGCGAGGTCCAGCAACTCGTCCGGAGGCAGGGACTGGGTGGGGTTCACGCCGGATCACCCGCCAGCGGGCCGAGGCATCGGCGCAGCCGTGCGATGCCGTCGCGGATCCGCGTCTTGATCGTGGGCAGCGGGGTATCCAGCTGCTCCGCCACCTCCCGGTAGGTGTGCCCGCCGTAGTACGCCAGCGTCAGCGCATCGCGCTGTGAGGAGCTGAGGGTGTCGAGGCAATCGACCACCGCGGTCGCATCCTCGTTGCGTTCCGCCGCCTCCGAGACCGTGTCGTGCGGGCGCTGGTAGGCGTCGGTGGCGAAGGTGTTCTCCCGGTCGCCGCGGGCGCGTTCGGCCCGCACCCGGTCCACTGCCCGACGGTGCGCGATGGTCACCAGCCAGGACTGGGCGGAGCCGCGCGCCGGATCGAAGTCCGATGCCTTGTGCCACGCCTCCAGGTAGACCTCCTGGGTGATCTCCTCGCCGTAACCACGGTCTCCGATCACCCGCACGGCGGTTCCGTACACCAGGTGTGCAGTCCGGTCGTAGAGATCGCGGAAGGCGCCGACGTCGCCGCCGGCCACCCTGGGCAGCAGCGCATCCGCATCCGATCGAGCTCGGGCCATCGACGCCCCTCCTTCGTTGCACCGAAGGGTACCGGGCGCCCGCCGCGCGGGCACCCGCACGGTGCGGAACGGGGGACGGCGCCGCGGCCGGGTCAGCGCCGTTCACGACGGGGTGGAAGGGGGACGAAGAAGGACGTGCGTGCGGCGTACTCGTCCCAGCCGGGGCGCTGGCTCATGAATCGCTCGAGCAGGCGGGCGCCCGTGGCGTGGACGAGGAAGTAGGTCATCAGAGCGGGCGACGCCACGGTGAGCACACCCGGCCACGCGCTCGCCGCGATCAGCCAGACGCCCCACCAGGTGCAGGCATCGCCGAAGTAGTTCGGATGCCGAGTCCACGCCCACAGGCCTCGGTCCATGATCGCCCCACGGTGCGCCGGATCTGCCTTGAACACCCGCAACTGGTGATCACCGACCGCTTCGAAGCCGATGCCCACCACCGCGGCCGCCAGACCGGCGGCCGCCACGATCAACGCCACCCCGGTCGTGGAGCCGGTCACCGCGGACACCTGCACGGGCAGCGAGACGAACCACTGCGCCGCACCCTGGACGACGAAGATCTTGCGGATCACCGTGCCGATACCGCCGCCCCCGGCGCGATCGAGCAGGTCCACGTAGCGCGGGTCCTCCCCCTTGCCCGCGGACTTGATCCACATGTGCCAGGACAGGCGCACGCCCCACACCGTGACGATCGCGGTGATCACCGCACCACGGATGCGGTCGCCGTCACCGAGGAACAGCGCGATCCACGCGACGGCGACGATTCCCGCGCCCCACGCCACATCCACCACGTTGTAGCGGCCGATCGCCCGGCCCACCGTGAACGTGATCGCCTGCACGGCGGCCAGAGCCAGCACCGACCACGCGGTGACCACCAGGAATCCGCTCATCGTGCGGCCTCCTCGGTGAGCACGATCTGCTGCACGTCCAGGTATCCCGAACGGAAGCCCGCCTCGCTGTACGCGAGGTAGAACTCCCAGAGCCGGCGGAACTCCGGGGAATCCGCGGGCGGCGGCAGGGTCTGCGGTTCGGTGCGGAAGCGCTCGCGCCAGAGCCGTAGCGTCTGGCCGTAGTGCGCACCGAACCGGTGCCGGGCGCGCACCGTCAGCCCCGCCCGGCCCGCGGCCGCGGCGATCGCCTCGGTGGAGGGCAGCATTCCACCGGGGAAGATGTACTTCTGGATCCAGGTGTACGTGTGCAGGGTGGCCAGCATCCGGTCGTGCGGCATCGTGATGGCCTGCAGGGCGATCCGGCCGCCCGGCGCGAGCACCCGGGCGAGCACGGCGAAGTACTCGTCCCAGTGGGCCGCGCCCACCGCCTCGATCATCTCCACCGAGACCACCGCGTCGTACCGGCCGCGCACGTCGCGGTAGTCCCGCAGCTCGATCTGCACGACATCCGACAGGCCCGCCTCGGCCATCCGGCGCCGGGCCAGGTCGCGCTGCTCCACCGACAGGGTCACCGACCGCACCGTCGCGCCTCTGCGCGCCGCCCGTAGACACAGCTCGCCCCATCCGGTGCCCACTTCCAGGACCCGGCTGCCCGGCCCTACCCCCGCAGCGTCCAGGAGCCGGTCGATCTTCGCCCGCTGGGCGTCCGCGAGGACGGCGTACGCCGGCTCGGCGACCTGTGGGGCGCGGGTGACGCCGGGCTCGCTGTCGGGAAGCTCAGTGGTGCAGAACAGCGCACTGGAGTAGGTGAGCGTCTCGTCCAGAAACCGGGCGAACAGCTCGTTGGAAAGGTCGTAATGGTGGGAGATGTTGTCCTGCACATGATCTTCCGTACCGACCTCGGTGTGCGGCCGGGCCACTGCGGCCAGCGGTCGCAGGAGTTGCACCCAGCGCGGGACGAGAGCCGGCATCCGCTCGGCGAGGGCCGTCAGTGCCGCCGCGAGGTCGGGGGAGTCCCACTCGCCCGCGACGTAGGACTCACCGAAACCGATGAGCCGGGCGGTGCCGATCCGCCGCGCCACGGCGTCCGGATCGATCAGCGTGAGAACCGGTCCCGCCGGGACCGGGTCGCCGGGCCGGATGAGATGCACGCCGGATCGGCGTGCGGCCCTGCGGAGCAGGATCCGCGCGCCGCGGCCGAGCACGGCGGCGCGAAGCCCGGTGGGCGCCGGGACGAAGGCGGTAGGGGCGGTCGAGCGTCGAGCTTCGAGTTCTGCGGTCACGGATTCGCTTCCTGTTCGACGGGTCCGGAACGGTGTGATGGTCCTCGCGCGCCGGGTGCGCGCGGGACGATCGGCAGGCCCTTGGCCCACAGCCGGATTCCGTGCCACCGGATCCGGGCGGCGAGTACCAGGGGGACGAGCGGTGCCCTCAGCTGCGCCCGCACGATATGCGGCACCGACGCTGGGCGCCGAGTGCCGCGCCAGGTGGCGACGAACGGGGCTTGGCCGGTGCGATCGAGCACCACGTCGATGGCGAGGCGCTCGGCGGGCTCCGGCGTGCGCAATCGGTAGCGGCCCTCGACGGGGTTGAACGGGGAGACGTAGAAGTCCTTGTCCACCACCGTGCCCGATGCTGCGTCGGCGCCCAGGACATAGGCATGGCGCCCACCGTAGGTGTTGTGGACTTCGGCGATCACCGCGCGCACGGCACCGTTGCGGTCGTGGCACCAGAACACTGTCAGCGGATCGAAGACGTAGCCGAGGCACCGCGCGTTGAGCAGGGCGGTGATCCGCCCCCCGGGCGGCAGGACGCCGTGCCCGCGCAGGGCGTGCTCGGCCCGTCCGCGGAGCGTGTCGGGGCCGCTCGGCACGGGGCCCAGGTGATCGTGTGCGCGGAATCCCACGAAGGGCCGCAGCCACCACGGCACCTCGGGTGGCGCGTCGACGTCGATGAACCAGCTCGCGCTCCGATACCGGAAGGTGTGCATCACCGGTGTCCTTCGGGCGTGGGTGATCTCGGTGTCGTAGAGTGCGGTGGTCATCGTCGCCCGTCCAGGATCGTGGTGGCGGCCCGCAGACCCGATGCGGCGCCGTCCTCGTGGAAGCCCCAGCCGTGATAGGCGCCCGCGAACGCGATCGTCGGGCCCGAGATCTCGGGGAGGCGCCGGGCCGCCGCCACCGACTCCGTGGTGAAAGCCGGGTGTTCGTAGTCCAATTCGGCGATCACCCGGCGCGGGTCCACCCGGTCGGCCCCGCCGAGTGTCACCAGCACCCGCTCCCCGGCCGTGGGCAGTCCCATCAGCCGGGTGAGGTCGTAGGTCACCGATACGGTGCCGGTGTCCCCGGTCGCCAGGTAGTTCCACGACCCCCGCGCGTTCTCCCGGCGCGGGAGCAGCGAGGCGTCGGTGTGCAGCAGACCGGGATTCGGTGTGTACGCGATCGCACCGAGGATCGACCGCTCGGCCGTCGTCGGAGCGCCGAGCAGTGCGAGAGCGTGGTGGGGGTGCACCGCGATCACGGCGGCGTCGAACTCGTCGGTGCGGCCCGCATCGTCGACGATCCGGACTCCGGTGCCGTGGCGGCGCACGCTGCGTACCCCGGTTCCGAGCCGCACGTCGGGCACCTGCGCGACGATCCGCTCGACGTATCGCGCGGAGCCGCCCACCACTGTGCGCCATTGCAAAGATCTTCCCACCGAGAGCATTCCGTGATTCGCCAAAAACTCGAACAGGTATCGCGCGGGGTAGGCGCCCACGTCATCGGGGGGACACGACCACACCGCCGCCACCAGGGGGAGCAGGAAGTGCCGCACCAGCCGGTCGCTGAGCCCGGTCCGGCGCACGAACTCGTCGAGCGGAAGGTCGGCTGCGGCGTCATCGGCCAGGTGACGCCGGGCAGCGCGGTGGAACCGCGGCACCTCTGCGAGCAGGCGCAGGTGGCCGAGGTCGGCGAGGTGTCGCGCCGAGGGGAGCAATCCGCGGACCCCCTTGCCGCCGGCGAACTCGACCCCGTGGGCGTCGTCGCGGATCGACATCGACATCTCGGTGTCACGGGTGGCCACATCCAACTCGTCGAACAGGCTGCACAGCACCGGGTAGGTGGTGTCGTTGTGCACGATGAACCCGGAATCGACGGACACCGGATCGCCGACGCCGATGTCCACGGAGTGGGTGTGCGCGTGCCCGCCCGGACGCGGGTCCCGCTCGTACAGCGTGACCGCGGCGTCGTGGCGCAGATGGTGTGCGGCCACGAGCCCGGATACCCCGCTCCCGATCACCGCGATCCGCCTGTTCTCGGTTCTCATGCCCGGTATTCGGAGCCGAGCGATCAGTGGATGGGCCCGGACGGCGTGAGATTTCCGACCTGTCCCGGATCGTCTGGCGAGGCTACCGTGAGGTCATGGGTATACGGCGATCAGCAGTCATCGAGGCACCCGTCGACGAGGTCTTCGCGTGGTTCTCCCGGCCCGGGGCGTTCGCCCGACTCCAGGCACCATGGTTGCCGATGCGGCTGCGGTCCCAGGCATCCTCACTCGCCGATGGTGTCACCGTGATCGATCTTCCCGGAGGCCTGCAATGGTTCGCGCGGCACGACCCCGCGGCCTTCGTTCCCGGGCGCCGGTTCGTCGATGAGGTCGCGGCCGATGGCCTGCGCTCGCTGCCCGTGGGCGTGTTCCCGTGGCGCCACGTCCACGATTTCGAACCCGTCGACGCCGCGCGCACCCGGGTGATCGACGAGGTGCGCACCCCGGTCCCCGAGCAGTTGCTGTCCGAGGCGATCGAGTTCCGGTACCGACGGCTCGCAGGAGATCTGGCAGCGCACCGCCGAGCCGCGCAGGCGGGTCTGCCGCCCTCGACGGTGGCCGTGACCGGTGCGTCGGGACTCGTCGGATCAGCGCTCACGGCGTTCCTCAGCACCGGGGGCCACCGGGTGCTCTCCTTGGTGCGGGGGGAGCCGCGCTCGGAGTCCGAGCGCGCGTGGGATCCGGCGGCGCCCGACCCGGCGGCGCTGCGCGGCGTGGATGCCGTGATCCACCTCGCCGGCGCAAGCATCGCCGGCCGATTCACCGACGCCCACAAGACGCTGATCGCGGACAGCCGTATCGAGCCCACCCGGCTGCTGGCCCGCGCAGCGGCACAAGCCGGTGTGCCGGTGTTCGTGAGCGCCTCCGCGGTCGGCTGGTACGGCCGGGACCGGGGCGATGAGCTGCTCACCGAGGACGCGGCCCCGCCCGAGGCTTCCGACTTCCTCTCCGACCTGGTGCGCCGATGGGAGGGCGCCGCCCATGACGGCGCCGGCGCCGACACTCGCGTGGTCACCGTGCGCACGGGCATCGTGCAATCCCCGCAGGGCGGCACCCTGAAACTCCTCTTGCCGCTCTTCCGGGCCGGCCTCGGCGGACGGCTCGGCAGCGGGGAACAGTGGCAGCCCTGGATCGGCATCGATGACCTCGTCGACATCTACCACCGGAGCCTCTGGGACGGTGGGCTTTCCGGACCGGTCAACGCCGTCGCGCCCGGCGTGGTGCGCAATAGTGCGTACACCCGCGAACTGGGCCGTGCGGTGCACCGCCCCACCCTGCTGCCCGTGCCCTCGTTCGGTCCGGCCTTGCTCCTCGGCCGCGAAGGGGCCGAGGATCTCGCGCTCGCCTCGCAACGGGTGCGGCCGACCGTCCTGGAGGACCGCGGACACCCCTTCCGGCACCCGGATCTCGGTGGCGCCCTGCGGCATCTGCTGGGAGGCTAGGCTCGGCGCATGCGCCTCAAGCCCGGTCGCCCACGCCTCGCCGACCACCGTAGGTACTTCGACGAGCCGCCCGCGACCCCCTCGGCGCCGGTCACCGTGACCTGGGCGGGCGTGACCACGCTCGCGTTCAGTGACGGCGACTCCGCGGTGATGACCGACGGATTCTTCACTCGCCCCTCTCTCGTCGCCGTAGGGCTGGGCAGGCTGTCCCCGTCGCGGCGCCGGATCGACGCCGCCCTGTCGCGACTGTCGATCGATGAGCTCGACGCCGTGGTGCCGGTCCACACCCATTTCGATCACGCGATGGATTCTGCTGTCGTCGCCGAGCGGACCGGGGCCGTCCTGGTCGGTGGTGCATCGGTCGCCCACCTGGGGCACACGCTCCCCGACGGGCGCGTCCACGTGGTCACCGACGCACAGGCACATCCGTTCGGTGCCTTCGATGTGACCCTCATCCCGGGCCGACACTGCCCGCCCGACCGCTACCCGGGCGCGATCACCGCGCCGGTGATACCGCCGGTCCGGGCGTCCGCCTATCGGTGCGGCGAGGCCTGGTCGATGCTGGTGTGCCACCGCCCGACCGGCCGCACCGCGCTCGTGGTGGGCAGCGCCGGATTCGTGCCGGGCGCGCTCGCCGGTCGCACCGCCGACGTGGTCTATCTGGGCGTCGGCCAGCTCGGGCTGCAGTCGCCCGAGTACATGCGGCAGTACTGGGCGGAGACCGTGCGCACCGTCGGCGCCCGGCGGGTGGTGCTGACCCACTGGGACGACTTCTTCCGGCCGCTCGACCACGAACTGCGCGCCCTGCCCTACGCCGGGGACGATCTGAACGCGACCATGGCGGTGCTCACCGGAGTGGCCGCCGACGACGGTGTCGCGCTGCACTTCCCGGAGCCGTTCCAACCGACCGATCCGTGGCGACCGGTGTAGCTCACCGCACCTCGATCCGGATCGAGGTGGGACCGGCCACGGTGCGTACCGCAGTACCACGGGCGCCGAGGAAGGACTGCTGCTGGTCGCCGTGCGAGGGATACGTGGTGACATCCGCGATCAACGATGGTGCGTCCCGGTCGATCCGGGCCGGGGGACCGGCACCGTCGCGCGCCTTGGCCGTGGCGAAGTCGACCTGCACGATGCACCGTCCGATCACCGGGACCTGTTCATCGACGCCCGTGCGAATGGCGACGTCGACCCGTGCAAGCCGCCAGTGCACCACCCCGTCGCCGGTGAAACCGTAGGTGGCGGAGTCGGAATCGACGACCACCGGCTCCGCGTGCAGCCACTGGTCGGCGTTCGATGAACCGGGGTGTGGCGCACCCGGGATCACCCGGGGGAGGGGGCCGCTGGGACCGACGGCATCCGGCAGCGGGTTGCCGATGGTGAGTTTCCCCGAGGTGGGACTATTCACGACACAGGGTGCCGATCGTGGCGGTGGGGCGATATCCCCGGCCCACGGACCGATCCCGCATCCGGCGAGGAACGCCGACAGCGACAGTGCCGCAATGCCGAGGCCGGTTCGCCACGCGGACCTCGCCATATCCCGACGGTACGCCCGAACGCGGCACGCGGTGGACGACTGTCGAAACCCTTCCCGGGAGAAGCGCCGTCACACCTCCCAGGTGTGCACCGGCGCCCCCTCGTGCATCAGCTCGACGTAATCGGCGAGCATGCCGCGCAGGGCCCGATCGCGAGACTCGCCCGCGGCTTCCCGCGCCGCCACCGCCGCGCGCTGCCAGGAGGAGCCGGTCTGCCGCTGCACACACCGTCCCTCCAGCAGTGTGAGGTAGCGGTCGCGCGAACGGGAACCCACGCCGTAGGCCCGGAGCCCCTCGTCGACCAGGGGCAGCAGGCGGCGAAGCACCAATTCGTCGGGCCGGATCCAGCCCACATTGGGCCAGTACAGACCCGCGTCGAAGCCATCCCGCGCACCGGAATGCAGGTTCTCGGTGGCAGCGTCGAAACTCATCTGCGTCCAGATCGGGCGGTCGGCCTCGACCAGTGCGCGCACCGTCCCGTAGTAGAAGGCGGCGTTCGCCATGGTGTCCACCACGGTGGGCCCCGCCGGCAGTACCCGGTTCTCCACGCGTAGGTGGGCGTGCCCGTCGACCACGTCGTACACGGGGCGGTTCCACCGGTACACGGTGCCGTTGTGCATGCGGAGCTCCGGCAGTTCCGGTGCCTCGCCGCGGTCGACCACTTCGAGCGGATCGACGTCGGTGCACACCGGCAGCAGCGCGGGGAAGTAGCGGGTGTTCTCCTCGAACAGGTCGAAGGTGGAGGTGATCCACCGCTCCCCGAACCACACCCGCGGGCGCACCCCCTGATTGCGCAACTCGATCGGCCGGGTGTCGGTGGCCTGTTCGAACAGGGGGATCCGCGACTCGTGCCACAGCGCCTTCCCCGCCAGGAACGGTGAGTTCGCCGCGATCGCCACCTGCACGCCCGCGATCGCCTGGGCCGCGTTCCAATGCGCCGCGAAGTCTTCCGGGGCCACCCGCAGGTGCAGTTGCAGTGAGGTGCACGCCGCCTCGGGAAGGATGGTGTCCGAGGTGATGTCGAGCCGCTCGCCCACGATCGCCCCGGGCATCGGCGCGCCCTCGATGTCGATCTCGATGTCCTCGCCGCGTGCCGCGAACACCTGCTCGTTGAGCAGGTCGTAGCGCGGATTCGCCGAGAACCACTGTTTCGCGAAGTGCTCCTCCCCGAGGGTCGGGAGCATCCCGATCATCACCAGGTGCGCGCCGCGCTCGCGGGCCCGGTCGTCGGCGCGATTGAGCGACGCGCGCAGCGAATCTTCGAGACTGATCGTGTGCTGGTCCACGAACGGCCGCGGCGCCACGTTGATCTCGATGTTGAACTGACCCAATTCCGTCTGGAAGTCCGGATCGGCGATGGCGTCGAGCGCCTCCGCGTTCGCCATCGCGGGTTCCATCGCGTCATCGACCAGGTTGAGTTCGACCTCCATCCCCAGCAGTGGTTCCGGTGGCGCACCGTCATCGGTGAACAGCCCCTCGGCCAACATGCGCGCGATGGCGTCCGTTCCGCGCTGCACCTGCCTGCGAAACCGCATCCGATCCTCGCGCGTGAAGTCCCTTGCGTCGACGTCCGCTCCCATGTCCGAAGCCTGACAGAACGGCTGCGCACGGAGGGGGAAAACCACGATCCCGCCGCCCGGCGGGTTCACAGCACTACAGGGCCGGTGTTAGGTTCGTTAATGTCGCTCACAGCTTCTACTCATCGCGTTTCGGGAGGAACCCACATGCACGCACTCCGACGGTCGGCGGTCGTCGTCGCCGCTCTGGCCATCGCAGCACCCGCCGGGGTCGCCCAGGCCGCTCCTGCGCCGGCGCCCGGTAAGCCGGCCACCCCGGCCGCCCAGTTGCTGCTGACCCAGGCCGAGTTCCCCGCCGGCTACGAGGTGCAGCAGGTCTCGGCCAAGGATCTCGCCGACGTACTGCGCGATGTGGGTAGCGGCCTGAACAAGGCCAAGGTCACGCCCGCGCACTGCGCACCGGTGGTCAACCGCGCCGACTTCGAGCGGTCGAGCAAGCTCCCTCTGGTGGTCGGTGTCAACAAGGCGAAGAAGGCCGCGATCTCCGAGGTTCTCGCCGAGGGTCAGAGCATCGACAAGGCGCTCGCGAACCCGGCCGGCTGCGACAAGGTGCGCGTGGAGATGAACGACATCGCCGGCACCAAGGACCGCGTCGTCCTGGACATCACCTCGACACCGGTGAACCTCCCGGGCGCACCCGCCGGCAGCAAGGCCGTGCTCGCCACGTCGACCGGCACCGTCACCGTCGATGGCAAGGCTAAGCCGATCAAGCAGGAGCAGTTGCTCGCGGGCGCGAACGTCCGTGGTTACGCGCTGCTCATCACCGGTTCGGGCGCCGGACCGAACCCCGTCGCCGACCGCGACGGTGTCGCCAAGGCTCTGGCCACCGGCATCAATAAGGTGCGCACCGCGCGCTAGATCCGCAGAAGGGGCAATAGGTGGGCCACCTCGCCCGCCCGCGAGCCGCTTGCCTGCACCTGAGCCGCCTCGGCGGCACCGTCGAAATCGATGGCACCGGTCACCAATCGGAGCCATACCCGCGGCACGCACTCGACCACGTTCGGGGGCGTGCCGCGGGTGTGCCGGGGCCCGTCGATGCACTGCACCGCCACGAACGGCGGCACCCGCACCTCGACCGACCCACCCGGCGCGTCCTGCGCCAACGTCCGCGCGGTGGTCCGCACGGCCGCCGCGACCGCTGCCCGCGGGGGCTCCGGCGCATCGTCGTTCTCGATCCAATCCCGCACGGCGAGCACGGCCGCCCGCATCTGGGCAGGGTCGATCTTCTTCGCCATGGCGGAAAACCTACTCGTCGATTCGATTCGGAGGCCTTCGCACCCGTAGAATCGGAACCGGCCCGCCCCAGCCAGCCTCAGGAGTCGCCGTGCAGCAGCTTCCGCTTACCGTCGTCGGACAGGATCAGGACGAGCAGGAGCCCCGCGAGGAATGCGGAGTCTTCGGCGTCTGGGCCACGGGGGAGGACGTCGCGAAGCTCTCCTATTACGGCCTGTACGCCCTGCAACACCGTGGCCAGGAGGCCGCGGGTATTGCCGTGGGCGACGGCCAACAGGTGCTGGTGTTCAAGGATCTCGGCCTCGTGAGCCAGGTCTTCGACGAGCAGACCCTGAGCTCCATGCCCGGCCACGTGGCCATCGGCCACTGCCGCTATTCCACGACGGGTTCCACCACGTGGGAGAACAGCCAGCCGATCTTCCGCACCACCAGCGCCGGCAACGGTGTCGCGCTGGGGCACAACGGCAACCTGGTGAACACCGCCGAGCTGGCGCAGCGCGCCACCGAGCTGGGCATCTCCGGGCAGGCCCCCGGGAACGCCGCCTCGTCCGACTCCGATGTGGTGGGCGCTCTGCTGGCCCACGCCGCCGCGGACCGCACCCTGGAGCAGGCCGCGATGGAACTGCTGCCCACGCTCAAGGGTGCCTTCTGCCTCACCTTCATGGACGAGCACACGCTGTACGCGGCGCGTGATCCGCACGGGGTGCGCCCGCTCTCGCTCGGCCGCCTGGACCGCGGCTGGGTGGTCGCCTCCGAGACCGCCGCCTTCGACATCGTCGGTGCCTCGTTCGTGCGCGACATCGAGCCCGGCGAGCTGCTCGCCATCGACGAGGACGGTGTGCGTTCCACCCGGTTCGCCGAGCCCACCCCGAAGACCTGCATCTTCGAGTACGTGTATCTGGCTCGCCCCGATTCGGTGATCCACGGCCGGTCGGTGCACTCGACCCGCGTCGACATCGGTCGTCGTCTGGCCCGCGAGCATCCCGCCGAGGGCGATCTGGTGATCCCGGTCCCCGAGTCCGGAACTCCCGCAGCTGTCGGCTACGCCCAGGAATCCGGTATTCCGTACGGCCAGGGCCTGATGAAGAACGCCTACGTGGGCCGCACCTTCATCCAGCCCAGCCAGACCATCCGGCAACTCGGCATCCGGCTCAAGCTCAACCCGCTGCGCGAAGTGATCCGAGGAAAACGCCTTGTGGTGGTGGATGATTCGATCGTCCGCGGCAACACGCAGCGGGCGCTGATCCGGATGCTCCGCGAGGCCGGTGCCGCCGAGATCCACGTGCGCATCGCGTCGTCGCCGGTGAAGTGGCCGTGCTTCTACGGTATCGACTTCGCCTCCCCGGCCGAGCTCATCGCCAACGGCGGCGGCGACGATTCGATGGAGGCGATGGTCGAGTCGGTGCGCGCCGCCATCGGTGCCGACAGCCTGGGGTACATCTCGCTCGACGAGATGACCGCCGCGACGGAGCACGAGGGCAGCTCGATGTGCCGCGCCTGCTTCGACGGGCAGTACCCGATCGCGCTGCCCGAGTCGACGTCGATGGGTAAGGCCGTGCTGGAGAACATGCTCAAGGCGGGTTCGCCCGAGGGTGATCCGCTGCGCGCCGAGAACGACAACGCCTCCGCGCTCCGACGTCCCTGACAGTGGGGTCGGGTAGCCTATGACCCCGTGACGGATTCCACTAACCAGCCCCCGCAGGGCGCCTCGTACGCCGCCGCCGGAGTCGACATCGAGGCCGGTGACCGCGCCGTCGAGCTGTTCAAGCCGCACGCCAAGCGCGCCACCCGGCCGGAGGTTCTGGGCGGTCTCGGCGGATTCGCCGGACTGTTCGCCCTCAAGAAGTACCGCGAGCCCGTGTTGGCCGCCTCGACCGACGGCGTGGGCACCAAGATCGCCGTCGCACAGGCCATGGGCAAGCACGACACCGTGGGCATCGATCTAGTGGCGATGGTCGTCGACGATCTCGTCGTGACCGGTGCCGAACCCCTGTTCCTGCAGGACTACATCGCTGTGGGCAAGGTGGTTCCCGAGACCGTCGCCGAGCTCGTCGGCGGCATCGCCGAGGGCTGCGTCCGCGCCGGCTGTGCCCTCCTCGGCGGCGAGACCGCTGAGCACCCCGGCCTCATGGCCGAGGGCGAGTACGACCTGTCCGCGACCGGCGTCGGCGTGGTCGAGGCCGACGAGGTGCTGGGCCCCGACAACGTCCGCGCCGGCGATGTGGTGATCGCCATGAAGAGTTCGGGCCTGCACAGCAACGGTTACAGCCTGGCCCGCAAGGTACTCCTCGACTGGGGCCACATGGACCTGGGCGGCTACGTCGAGGAGTTCGGCCGCACGCTCGGCGAGGAACTCCTCGAACCCACCGCCATCTACGCCCTCGATTGCCTGCGGCTCACCCAGGAGACACAGGTGCGCACCTTCTGCCATGTGACCGGTGGCGGCCTGGAGGCCAACCTCGCCCGCGTGATCCCGGACGGTCTGGTGGCCGACCTCGACCGCAACACCTGGAGCCCGTCGGCCGTGTTCGCCCTGATCGCGCAGCGCGGCCGGGTCGAGCAGGCCGAGATGGAGAAGACCTTCAACATGGGCGTCGGCATGGTGGCGATCGTCGCGCCCGAGGACGTCGATCGTGCGCTGGCCGTGCTCACGGCACGCCACATCGACAGCTGGGTGCTGGGCTCGATCAAGAAGTCCGACGGCTCGTCCACCGGTGCGGTGCTGAGCGGCTCGCACCCGAAGTTCTAGGCAGGCCGCGTTCGAGCGCAACGCTGTGAGGAACCGCGTCCCGGCTGGGGCGCGGTTCCTTGTGCGTTACAGGATGTGAGCGGTGGCGCGCGTCAGGCGCGGCGCCACTCCTCCTCGCGGTACGGCTCACCCGCGACGTCGCTCCACTCGGGGTGAGAGGCGAGCACATCGGCCTCGTCGTTCCCGCCACCCGCCAGCTCGTCTTGCAGCCTCTTCAGGTCGGTGCTGGGGGAGCTGTACTTGAGCTCCCGTGCAACCTTGGTCTGCTTCGCCTTTGCTCGGCCGCGGCCCATGGGGGACCCCCTTGCGCAATGAAGGGGCGGCCAGCTACCGGTTTGCCCGGTGGGTGGCGGCCCCTTTCTCCGTGTACAAATTCTTCCTGGGGTCCAGTTTAGCGTGCGATCGGCGATGGTGCTGCCGCCTGGGTGTCACTTTGCTCGATTGAGCGCCCTGCGGGCGTCCCGCTCCACCTTCGGTGGCAGGTCACGGCCGGTCAGGAGCGTTTCGAGCCGGTCCGGCCGTGTCGCACGGAACAGATCGCGCACCGTGGCGCCGTGTTCCGGGACGTGGATTTCGGTGACGGGGTCGCCGGCGGCCACCGGACCGGGGGTGAGCACCCGGAAGTAGGCGCCGGTGTCGGCCCGGGCGGTGAACCGCTTGAGCCAGTCGTCCTCGCCGGACCAGAGCGCGAAGGTCCGGCAGGGTGTGCGGGGGATGGTGGCCTCGAGTTCGAGGGTGTCGCCGATCCGCAGCCGGGTGCCCACCACGAGGTCGGTGGTGGGTCCGTCGACGCGCAGGTTCTCGCCGAACCAGCCGTGCGGCAGCGCGCGGCCGAGCTCGTCGGCCCAGCGCTCCGCCTCGTGCTGGGAGTACGCGTAGACGGCTTGCTCTTCGCCGCCGTGATGTCTGCGGTCGCAGACGTGGTCGGTGACCGGTCCCAGTGGCCCGACCTCGATGGGGCCCTCGGACGGACGCTTATCGATGGCGGTCCGCTGTTCCGGCTTGCGGGCGTCGAGCCGGTGCTCCGCGGCCACGACGCACACCGCGAGAATCCGGCTCACCGGTCGGCTCACCGGCCGCGCAGCCGGTCGACGGCGGACCGTCCGGCTTGCTCGGCGGTGTCGGCGGCGGGCGTGACGTCCGCGTCGATCGCGGCCGCGGCGCCACCCGCCTCGAGCTTCGCGTCGTCCGGGATGGTCCGTTTGATCAGAGCGAGTGCGATCGGGCCGTAGTCGGCGTGTTCGACCACGGTGCCGAGCCGCCCGACGGTGCGACCGTCCACCGTCACCGGGTCGCCGGTGGCGGGCGTGGCGTCGGCGGAACCGTCGAGATGCAGCAGCACCAGCCGGCGCGGCGGGCGGCCGATGTTGTGCACCCGCGCGATCGTCTCCTGCCCGCGGTAACAGCCCTTGTCCAGGTGGACCGCAGTGCCGATCCAATTCACCTCGTGCGGAATGGTCTTGTCGTCGGTGTCGAGTCCGGCACGAGCGTGTGCGGCGGCGACGCGGCGGGCCTCGTACGCCCACGTCCCGACCGGGCGGGCGCCCGCGGCGACGAGCGTGGTGATCGCGTCCGGGACGGCCGCACGCTCGATGATCAGGTTGACCTCGTCCGGCTCGCTGCGCCGCACGCCGGGCACCGCCTCCGCGACGGTCGCGGCGTCGGGGCCGAACACGGTGAGCACCGCGAGGTCGTCGCGCGCCTGCACCTGCACGTCGGCCCGGAACACCATCCGCTGCAGGTACGTGCCCAGATCAGGGGAGAGGGGCGCCTCCTTCGGCGCGAGCGTCGCGGGCTCGGTGTCGAGGTAGGCGGTCCCGTCGGAGTCGGTGACCCAGAAGTGGTCGAGTACCCGGCCGCTGCCGTCGAGGTTGAGGTTCTGTACCGACCCGCCGTCGGGGAGGGCGGTGAGGTGCTGACTGGTGATCGAGTGCAGCCAGGACAGCCGGTCGGGGCCGGTGAGCGTGATCACCCGCCGATTCGACCGGTCGACCACCGCGGCACCGCGTTCAGCAGCCCGTTGCTCACCGAACGGATCGCCGTAATGCCAGGTCACACCCGCATCCACGGCGTCCTCGGGATTCGCTATACCGGACACGACATGTTCGGAATCGACCACTACTCGACTCTACGCCCGCCGCCCGCACGGCCCGATTCCGCGTGCCCTAACCTTGCGGCCATGGCCGACGCTTCCGTGGTGGTGACCCTCGACGGTTCCGCCCACGATCCCGATACGCCACTGCTCTACGCCGACGATCTCGGGGCCGTCCGCGGGGATGGCTGCTTCGAGACGGTGTTGGTGCGCGGGGGTCGCCCGCTCAAGGCGCGTGCGCACCTCGACCGACTGGCCCGCTCCGCCGCCGCTCTCGGCCTTCCCGCGCCGAACGACGGTGCCTGGTGGGCGGCGATGGAACGCGCTGCGGTGCTCTTCGCCGAGAAGGCCGGGGAGAGCGTCGAGGGTGCGCTGCGGCTGGTCTACACCCGCGGTCGCGAATCCGATCCGCAGTCGCCGACCGCGTACCTGACGGTGGCGCCGGTGCCGGAACGGGCGCTCACGGCGCGGCGCGACGGTGTCTCTGCGATCACCCTGAACCGGGGCTACTCCACCGCTCTGGCGACGGACGCACCGTGGCTGCTACTGGGAGCGAAAACGCTGTCGTACGCGGTGAACATGGCGGCCACCCGGTACGCGGCCGACCAGGGCGTCGACGATGTGATCTTCACCTCCAGCGAGGGCCGTGTGCTGGAGGCGCCGCGTGCCACCGTGGTGGTGGCCCGGGGCCGTACGCTGGTGACCCCGCCCGACGAGCAGGGCATCCTGCCGGGCACCACCGTGGCGGCCCTGTTCGACGCCGCACAGGACAAGGGCGTCGCGACCGCGGTCGAGCCGCTGTTCCCGGTGGATCTGGTGATGAACGACGGGGTGTGGCTGATCTCGTCGATCACGTTGTGTGCGCGGGTGCACACACTGAACGGTCGTGCGCTTCCCGATGCGCCGATGGACGAGACCGTCCGGTCGTTGCTTGAGCTGGGTATCGAGAACACTCCCTGAAATCGGTTCGCGCGCGGGCATTTCCGGACAAACCCGGCAAGTCCAGCGGTATCGGCGTCGCGGGGCTAATGTGCCGTGGATGAATACGCAGGTCACCGACCGCTCGGGCGGTAACGAACTGGGGACGAGCCTTAAACCCCGGCACATCACGATGATCTCGATCGCGGGCGTGATCGTCGCGGGTCTGTTCGTGGGCTCGGCGAACGCGATCAAGCTGGCGGGCCCGGCGGTGCTGATCTCGTACACGCTCGCCGGCCTGTTGGTGATCCTGGTGATGCGGATGCTGGGCGAGATGGCGACGGCGCAGCCGGACACGGGCTCGTTCTCCACCTATGCGGAGCGAGCCCTCGGGCGCTGGGCGGGGTGCAGCATCGGCTGGTTGTACTGGCTGTTCTGGGTGCTGGTGATCCCGGTGGAGGCGACCGCCGCGGCGGTGATCATGGCCAAGGTGGTGGGCGGCCCGCAATGGTCCTGGGCGCTGCTCGTGGTGGTGCTGCTCACCGTGACGAACCTGCTGTCGGTGGGCAACTACGGCGAGTTCGAGTTCTGGTTCGCTCTGATCAAGGTGCTCGCGATCGTCGCTTTCCTGGTGCTCGGCGTGCTCGCGATCCTCGGCCTGCTGCCCGGTTCCGGTGTGTCCGGCGTGCATCACCTGTGGGATACCGGCGGCTTCATGCCGAACGGGGCGAGTGCGGTGATCGCGGCGATGCTCACCACCATGTTCACGTTCATGGGCTCGGAGATCGTGACCATCGCCGCCGCCGAGTCGCCGGAACCGGCGAAGGGGATCACCCGTGCGGTGAATTCCGTGGTGTGGCGGATCTGCCTGTTCTATCTGGGCTCGATCTTCGTGGTCGTGGCGCTGGTGCCGTGGAACTCGCTGGACTCGGCCACCGGCTCGTACCAGGCGGTGCTCACGGCGATGAACATCCCGGCGGCCGCGGGGATCATGGATGTGGTGGTGCTGGTCGCGGTCGCGTCGTGCCTCAATAGCGCGCTCTACACCGCGTCGCGGATGCTGTACTCGCTGGCACAGCGCGGCGACGCTCCCCGCGCCGCCGGCCGGACTACCTCTCGCGGGGTTCCAGCGGTGTCGGTGCTGGCGTCGATGCTGCTCGGATTCCTCGCCGTGATCGGCAACTACGTGCTGCCGGAAAAGCTGTTCGGTTACCTGCTCGCGACCACCGGCGCGGTGGCGTTGTTCGTCTACCTGGTGATCGCGCTCAGCCAGATCGCCCTGCGCCGCCGGGCGACGGAACCTTCGCCGCTGCGGATGTGGTTCTTCCCGTGGGCCACCTACGCAGTCATCGCCTTCATCGTGTTCATCATCGTCGCGATGATCATCGACCCGAGCCAGCGCAGCGCGGTGGGCCTCTCGACCGGCCTCGCGGTGTTCGTCGTCGCGGCGAGCCTGCTGCACCAGCGCCGCATGGAGCGACGGTCCGCCTCGGCCTCGTCGTAACGGGGGCACATTCGGTGCCTGCGGGTGGCGACGTGTGCTTAGTCTCAGTGCTTGGGATCGCGTCCGCTGGCTACTACCATTCGTAGTAGCTACTACGAGTTGTAGTAACCCGGGTCGGTGATGGCCGACCCGCCCTCAGCCCAGGGAGCGAGCACATGAGCGCACTGGACATCGCGCGCTGGCAATTCGGTATGACCACGGTGTTCCACTTCATCCTGGTCCCGCTCACGATCGGCCTCGCCCCGATGGTCGCCACCATGCAGACCCTGTGGCTGGTGACCGGCAAGAAGGCGTGGCTGCGCGGTACCAACTTCTTCGGCAAGCTCTTCCTCATCAATTTCGCCCTGGGCGTGGCCACCGGCATCGTGCAGGAGTTCCAGTTCGGTATGGCCTGGAGCGAGTACAGCAAGTTCGTGGGTGACGTCTTCGGCGCCCCGCTCGCGCTGGAGGGCCTGGTGGCCTTCTTTATGGAGTCCACCTTCCTCGGCCTCTGGATATTCGGCTGGACCCGGCTCCCCAAACTCGTACACCTGGGCTGTATCTGGATGGTCGCGGTGGGTGTGAACGCCTCCGCCTACTTCATCGTGGCCGCGAACTCGTGGATGCAGCACCCCGTGGGCGCGACCTACAACCCCGAGACCAGGCGCGCCGAGCTCACCAGCATCTGGGAGGTGCTCACCAACTCCACCACCTTGGCGGCGTTCCCGCACACCGTGTTCGGCGCCTGGCTCACCGGCGGCACCTTCGTCGCCGCGATCGGCGGCTGGTGGATGGTGCGCGGTATGCGCCGGGGTGATCCGGACGCGCTGGAGCTCGCCCAGATGTTCCGCCCGATCACCCGGTTCGGCCTCGGCGTCATGCTGGTCTCCGCCGTGGGCCTCGCGATCACCGGCGACGCGCAGGCCAAGCTCATGTTCGAGCAGCAGCCCATGAAGATGGCCTCCGCCGAATCGCTGTGCCCACCGAGACCGGGGCCAGTTTCTCGCTGCTCACCATCGGCACCCACAACGACTGCGAATCGGTGCAGCACGTGCTCTCGGTGCCCTACCTCACCTCGTTCCTCGCCAACGGCGATCCGAACTCGACCCTCAAGGGCGTCACCGAACTCCAGGCCGAGGCCGTCGAGAAGTTCGGACCGGGCGACTACCGGCCCAACCTGTTCGTCTCGTACTGGGCCTTCCGCGCGATGATGGGCTGGTCTGTCGGCTCGGGTGTTCTCGCCCTCGCGGGCCTGTGGGTCACCCGGCGCAAACGGATACCCGACCAGAAGTGGTTCAGCCGGATCTGCCTGATAGCGCTGCCGACGCCCTTCCTTGCGAACACATCGGGCTGGGTGTTCACCGAGATGGGCCGCCAGCCCTGGGTGGTGGTGCCGAACCCGAACGGCGACCAGTCGATCCGGCTCACCGTCGCCGATGCGGTCTCCGGCCATTCGACGCTGATGATGGCGTTCTCGCTGGTGACGTTCGCCGCCGTGTACGGGGTGCTGTACCTGCTGTGGTTCGCGCTGTTGCGCCGGTACGTGATCGAGGGGCCGCATTTGCACGACCCGGACGACCACGACGATGCCGACGACGAGGGCGTGGGTACCGACGACGATCCCGACGGTGCGCCGCCGGGTAGCGCCGGTAAGCCCGCGGACCAGCTGTCCTTCGCGTACTAGGAGTCAGACATGACACTTCCCGACTACTGGTTCCTCGCCATCGCCTTCCTATTCACCGGCTACTTCGTCTTGGAGGGCTTCGACTTCGGCGTCGGCATGCTCATGCCGATCATGGGGAACCGCCGCCGCCACCCCACCGACTACGACACCCGGCGACGGGTGCTACTCAACACCATCGGGCCGGTCTGGGACGGCAACGAGGTGTGGCTGATCACCGCCGGCGCGGCCATGTTCGCCGCCTTCCCGGTGTGGTACGCCACCGTCTTCTCCGGCTTCTATCTGGTGCTGCTGGCGATCCTCGTCGGCTTGATCGTGCGGGTCTGCGCCATCGAGTGGCGCGGCAAGATCAACGATCCGCGCTGGCGCGGCTGGGCCGACTTCGGCATCGGACTCGGCTCCTGGATCCCCGCCTTCGCCTGGGGGCTGGTGTTCGCGAACATCCTCGCGGGTGTGGAGCTCACTGAGCGCGGCAGGATGACATCCGAGGTCTGGGATCTGCTCAACCCGTACGGGCTGCTCGGCGGTATCGCTCTGCTCGGACTGTTCCTGCTGCACGGCGCGATCTTCGTGGCGCTCAAGTCCGACGGCGCGGTACGAGTGGACGCCCGCAGGCTCGCGAGCCGGATGTGGTTGCCGGTCACCGTGATCGGCGCGGCATTCGCGGTCTGGACCCAGCTCGCCCACGGCAAAGCGTGGACCTGGGGCGCGGTCGTCGTGGCAGCCACCGGACTGATCGCCGCGGGCCTGTTGATCCGGCGAGGCCGGGAGCTGGCCGCGTTCCTGTCCACCTCGGCCACGGTGGCCGCGGTGAGCGTACTGATGTTCGGCTCTCTCGCACCGAACGTGCTCAACGCCACCGACCCCGCACGGTCGATCAGCATCGCCGACGCCGCGTCCTCGCACTACACCCTGGTGGTGATGTCCTGGTGCACCATCGTCCTGCTCCCGATGGTGATGATCTATCAAGCGTGGAGCTACTGGGTGTTCCGCAAGCGAATCTCGGCCGAGCAGATCCCGCCGTCGATCGGCCTCAGTCCCCGTGTCTGAGACGGCGGTCGTCGAGACCGGCGCCGAGGGCACTGCCCGCAAGGGGCCCGTCGACCCGCGACTGCTGCGCTACGCCCGTGCATCCCGCGGACTCCTGGCGATCGTGGTGGCATGCGGCGTCGTGGACACGGCCGCACTCATCGCGCTGGCCTACGGCGTCGCCACGGTGCTCGCCAGATTGGTGACCGGCGCGACCGCGATGACGGAGCTGCGCGGCCCGGTGATCGCGGCCGCGGTCGCGGCCGCCGTCCGAGTGGCCGTCGCCTCCGTGCGCGGCCGCATCGAACGGCGTGCCGCCGACCGCACCGTCTCGCAGCTCCGGTCCGCCGCGCTGGGTGCCGTCGGGCCCGGCCGCCTGCCCGTGGGCGCCGACCGGGACGAACTGCGGACCGCACTCACCCGCGGCCTCGACGATTTGCCGCCCTATCTCACCGGATACCTCCCCGCACTCGCGCTCAGCGTGATCGCCACGCCCGCACTGGTGCTGGTGATCTTCCTCGCGGACCCGGTCTCCGGCGCCATCGCGCTGGGCACTCTGCCGCTACTGCCGATCTTCATGGTGCTCATCGGACTGCTCACCCGCGATCGCACCCGGCGTCGGCTGGCCGCGATGTCCCGGCTGTCCGCGCGGCTCCTCGACCTGGTGGCCGGCCTGCCGACACTGCGTGCGCTGGGACGCGAGCGCGGACCCGAGCGGTCGGTCCGGGAACTGGGCGATCGCAACGCGACGGAGACGATGGGCGCCCTGCGCATCGCCTTCCTGTCGTCGATGGCGTTGGAACTGCTCGCCACCCTGTGCGTCGCGTTGGTCGCCGTGAGCATCGGCCTGCGCCTGGTGTTCGGGAACATGGACCTGCTTCCCGGTGTGTTCGCCCTCATCCTCGCCCCCGAGGTGTACCGCCCGCTGCGCTCGGTGGGGGCCCAATTCCACGCCGCCGAACAGGGACTCGAGGCCACGTCCCGGGTGTTCGCCCTGCTCGACGCGCCGGCGCCCGCCGCCGGTCCCGGGACCGCTGTGACCGGGGTGATCGAGATCCGCGGCGTCACCGTGTGCGGCCGGGACGGTGCGGCCCCGTCGGGATTCTCCGCGGTACTGCGGCCCGGTACGGTCACGGTGCTCACCGGTCCGAACGGATCCGGTAAGTCCACGCTGCTCACTGTGCTGGCCGGGCTCACCCCGCCGGATGCGGGCACGGTGACCGTCGACGGTACGCCCCTCACCGGCGGCCCCGACTGGTGGAACCGGGTGGCCTGGTGCCCCCAACATCCCTATCTCGAACCCGGAACGCTGGCACACAATTTCACGCTGCTCGGTGCGCCGGGACCGGCGACGGTGCCGGGCGTCGTCGAGGAGACCGGTCTCGACGAGGTGGTGGCCGAGGCTGGCTGGGGGCGGCCCGTCGGCGTGGGCGGTTCGGGGCTCTCCGCCGGGCAGCGGCAGCGATTGGCGCTGGCCCGCACGCTGGCCGTGGGCCGCGATGTGCTGCTGTTCGACGAGCCGACGGCGCACCTCGATCCCGCCCACGCGCAGCGGGTGCTCGCCGCGCTGCGCACGCGTGCCGCGGGCGGCGCGCTCGTGGTGATCGTCGGGCACGACGCGCAAGTGCTCGCCGCCGCCGATCACGTCCTGGAGGTGAGCCGTGCGTGAGCTGCTGATCTGCCTGCGCGCCTTCCGGATCCGGCCGCTCGCCGTGGCCGGTGCCGTCGGTGCGGGTGTGCTCACCGCGGGCAGTGCGCTGGCCCTGGCGGGCCTCTCCGCGTGGCTGATCACCAAGGCATGGACCATGCCCCCGGTGCTCACCCTGTCGCTGGCGGTCACGGCGGTCCGAGCGCTGGGTATCACCCGTGGTCTCATGCGCTACGTGGAGCGCCTCGCGACCCACCGCATGGCACTGTCCGGGCTCACCGAGCTGCGCGTGGCGCTGTACTCCCGGTTGGCCGCGGCGGCCCCCGCGGAAACCGTTCGCCGCACCGACGGCGAACTCCTGGCCCGCACCGGATCCGATGTCGATGCCGTCGGAGACGCCCTGGTGCGCACGATCATTCCCGCCGCCGTTGCCGCGACCGTGTCCCTGGCCGCGGTCGGCTGGATGTGGTTCGTCGACCCCGCCGCCGGCGCCGTGCTCGCGGGCTGCCTCGTGCTGGCGGGCCTGCTCGCCCCCTGGCTCGTGGTGCGTGCAACGCGGGCCCGCGCCGCCGCCGAGTCCGCCGGCAGCGAGGCCTTCGGCGCCGCGGCTTCCGCGGTGCTCGACCACGCGGGCGAGCTCGCCGTGGTCGGCCGCCTCGACGAGATCCGGGCCCGCGCCGAGCGTGCCGAGACAGCCCGACGGTCCGCCGTCGACCGCGCCGCCCGGATCGGCGCCCTCGCCGATGCCGCGCTGCCGCTCGCCATCGGGATCGCCGCGGTCGCCGCGCTGCTGCTGGCCTCCGGCCGCGCCGGTCACGCGGATGCGACCACGCTGGGCATCCTGGTGCTGTTGCCGCTCAGTGCCTTCGAGGCACTCACGCCGCTGCCCGACGCCGCGCGACAGTATGTACGCTCCGCGGACGCCGCATCACGTCTCGCGCCACTGCTGACGCTGCCGCCGGTGCCCGGCGGGACGCTCCCAGCGCCCTCGCACCCCGCGCTCCGGCTGGGTGGTCTCACGGTGGCGCCGGGCGAGCGGCTCGTGGTCCGCGGTGATTCGGGCGCGGGGAAGACCACACTGCTGCTAGCGCTGGCCGGCCTGGACGATCGCGGCGGTGAGGTGCTCGTCGACGGCCGGCCCGCTGCCGACTTCGCGGATCTACCTGCTGCCGTGGCCTTCTTCGGCGAAGACGCACACGTCTTCGCCACCTCGATCCTGGAGAACTGCCGGGTGGCCCGCGGCGATGCGACCGAGGAACAGGCGCGGCGCGCGCTGGGTGCTGTCGGGCTGGGCGAGTGGATCGACGCGCTGCCCGACGGAGTGCGCACCCCGCTGGAGCACGGTACGGAGTCACTCTCCGGCGGCCAGCGCCGCCGACTGTTGCTGGCACGTGCCGTGGTCAGTAGTGCGCCCGTCGTGGTGCTCGACGAACCGACCGAACACCTCGATCGCGCCGACGCCGCCCGGCTGCTCGCCGAGATCCTCGAACCCGCCGGGCTCTTCCCCGGCCGCACCGTGGTCGTCGCGGGACACGCCGAACCGCCGGCTGGGGTGCCGGTCCACGAGGTCAGGCGGTGATGCCGGCGATCGCGGCGTCGACGGCGGCCTCGGCGAGCGGCCACTGCGCGTCGCCGGGGAGATGGTGCAGTGGTCCGCGGAGCGCCATCTCGGCGAATCCGTGCACCATCGACCAGCAACTCCAGGTGGCGGTCCGGCGATCCTCGGGGCGCAGCAGGCCTGCGTGCACCATGAGATCGAGGGCGTCGGAAAGTGCCGCGTACGGCGCGATGCCGGCGAGCGCATCGGGCGCGGGCGCCTCGTCGCCGAAGAAGCAGACCGAGAACCAGCCGGGTTCGGCGAGCGCGAAGGCGATGTAGCCCAGCCCCACCGCGCGCAGTCGTTCGACCGGGCCGCTACCGTGACCGATCGCATCCATGGCGCCGGCCATCCGTGCTTCGATCGCGGCGCTGACGGCACGCAGCAGCGCCAGCCGGTCCGGGAAATGCCGGTAGGCGGCGTTCGGGCTGACGCCCACTCGGCGGGTGACCTCACGAATGGTCAGTGCCGACGGTCCGCCGGTGCGGGTGACCTCGAGACCCGCCTCGACCAGGGCTGTCGCCAGGTCTCCGTGATGATAGGCCATTCCCTTGTGTCTCCTCCGCCGCAAGTGTACGGTGTGAACATAACAGATGTGTACGCTGTGAACATTTAGAGGAGTCCGTCATGACCACCACCTCACCCGCCCTTCCGCCCGTGGTCGACCAGCAGGCCTGGCAGGCCGCGATCGACGCACTCCGGATCCGCGAGAAGGCCGCGACCCGGGAGCTCGACGCCATCGCAGCGGAGCGCCGCAAACTGCCTGCCGTCGAGCTGCCGGAGTACGTGCTCACCGCCGAGGATGGCAGCAGGGTGACCCTCGCCGACGTCTTCGATGGTCACTCCCAGCTGCTCACCTACCACCACATGTGGACCGATGGGAACGACTGGCAGTGCCCGGGGTGCACCGGATTCACCTCGCAATACACCCGGCTCGACGCGCTCGACGCCTGGGATGCCCGGTTCGTGATCATCACCAACGGCCCGATCGACGAGGCGGTCGCCTACAAGAAGCGAGTGGGCAACCGCATGGATTGGTACTCCGCCGCGGGCAGCAGCTTCGGTGCCGATGTGGGTGCCGCACCCGGAGAGGGCTTCGCGCTCAACACCTTCCTGCGTGACGGGCAGACCGTCTATCGGGTGTGGAACACCGGCAGCCGCGGTACCGAGCAACTCGGCTTCCTCTTCGGCATCCTCGACGCGCTGCCCTATGGCCGACAGGAGCAGTGGCAGGACGTCCCGGACGGCTGGCCGCAGGGGCCCACCTACAGCAAGTGGGCGAGCTCGCAGGACATCGCCCGCTGGTACGGGGCCTGACCTGCGGCGACGCCCAGAGAATAATCCGTTGCCGGGCTCGCTGCCCGGGCGTAGCGTCGAGGACGTCAACGGAAAGGAGGTGATCCAGGAAATGGTGAATTTCAGGATCAAGGAGGTGGCTGACCGCTAGGCGGCCACCCACCTGAGATGACGGGAACCCCTTCGGCGCGTGAGATTCACGCCCGGAGGGGTTCTCCGTCTCGCGGCTTATCCAGGGCACGACGGCGTGAAATCCGTAGATCCCCGGAGCAATCCGGCGATCCAGCCCAGCCAGAGATCGGTCACGGCGGCCGGTGCCTCGTGCCCGCCGGGCACCACCACGTCCCGGACCGGCGTTCCCAGCGCGCACATCCGCGCGACCCCCTCGGCCGTCCAGGGCGTCGATACCAGGCGGTCGGCGTCGCCGCGGACCACGTATGTGGGCACGCGGTGTCCGCGCCGCGGCACATCGGTGCGTTCTTCCATGTTCCGGAACGTCCGCTCCGCCTGTGCCGAGGCGAATCGCGCATCACCGGCGCGGGCGGTCGCCGCGTCGGCCGGATCCGCCTGCCCGGTGCACTGTGCCGCGAGGCGGGGCGCGGCGGCCAGCAGATCGCCGCCGAGGAGCTGGTCGAATCCGAATCCCGGATCGCCGTAGCGCGCCGCCGACACCAGATACGGGAGAACCAGATACTGCTCCGGGGCGTTCAGGGTTCCGGCCGAGACGGCGTCCGCGAACCGGGTGATCAGTCCGGGGGAGAGCAGCACCGACCCCCGCAGATCGAGCTCCGGCGCGTATTGCGCCGCCGATTCCGCGGCGGATTCCGCGGCCCGGCCGCCCTGGGAGACTCCGACGAGAATGGTCCGATCCGCCAGGGGAAGCCCCGTCGCGCGGGCTGCGCGCACCGAATCGAGCACGTCGTAGCCCGATGAGACGGCATCGCCGTAGGGAGCCGCTCCAGGTCCGTCCAATCCCTGATAGTTGGTCATCACCACCGCGGCGCCCTGGCGCACCAACTGGGCCACGACCGGCGCCGAACCGAAGAGCGTGGGGGACGAGGTCGGGGCGCAGGAATTCGCGACGCCGGAGGTGCCGTGGCCGAAGGCCACCACCGGCCAGCCGCCCGCCGGAGCGGCCCCGGCCGGGAGGAAGAGCGCACCGGAGACCTCCACGGGACCCCCGGACGGTGCCGTCGAGCGGTATCGCAGGTAGGTCATCGAGCCCGCCGACACGGTCGCGGGATCGACTCCGGTGAGCGGCCGCTGGGTGAGCAGGGCACCCGGAGCCGGCGCGGCACTCGACGCCGACGGGCTCGGCGGCCCGCCGGGCGTCGTGCACGCACTGATGGACAGGCCCATGACGAGCGCGGTCGCGGCCACCCCGGCCCGGACGAGGATGCTTCGACTACCCACCCTCTAAGTTTATGCCCGTTCTCAGACGTGTGAGAGCTGGTCCAGGCGATCGCGGAGCAGGGAGAAATAGGTCCGCACCGATGCCTCCGCGGTAGGATTGCCGGGGTACATCGCCCGGAAATCGAGCCCGTCGGCGTCGCGATTGATCCACATGTACACCTCGCGCATCGGCGTCTCATTCGCGAATATGGAAACGTCGTGACTGCGCGCCAATTCGGCACCCGGAGTTCGCGTGATATCGATATACGACAGCATCGGGGCATCGAAACCGTGGTCCACCGGGAAGTCCGGGTCGTCGCGCAGCACGTCGATCACCGGGAACACCGGGAGCCGCTCGAGTTCCCGCGCGGTGGTCAGGGCCTGCTGAGCCGCCTTGACCAGGTCGGGGAAGTCGCCTCGTGTGGAGAACTGCACCGGGACCAGCGTGATGTACCACCCGACGGCCATGAGGTCCGTGGGGTCGGGGCGGTGCGACCGTGGCGCCATCATGGTGAAGAGATCGCTGCCCGTGAGCTCGCGTTCGAGTTCGGCCTGCACTGCCAACAGGGCGCTGCCCATGGCGCCACCGCACTGCTTCGCGGTGGCGGCGAAGGCGGCCACCCGCGCGGGGTCGAGGAACGCCGTTTCCACGGCGATCTGCGGTGCGATGCCGCGACCCGATTCGAGGCCCAGCGGAAGCGGGAAGCGGGGCATCCCACCGGCTCGCCGGACGATTTCGCGCCAGCGCGTCACCTCGGGATGGTCCGGGTGTAGGCCCCGTGCCCGTTCCCGCTGCTCCGCGCTGAAATCGCGGTAGGAGCGTACGGGGGGAGCCACGTACTCCCGGCCCGCCCGGATCGCGGCGTAGCGGGAGACCAGTTCGTAGAAGGAGATCGACAGCGAGATCGCATCGGTGAACAGGTGGTCGGCCGCGATCAGCACGGTGAACTGCGGGGCCGGCGAGTCGTCTTGCGCCGCCTCGATACCGGTGACTCCGAAGGCGAACGAGGACCACTCGTCGAGATCCGGGAGGGCGGTTTGCAGATAGTCCTTCGCGGTGACACCGGGGCCCGTGGTCTCGGAGGTGGCCACCACCTCGAGCTCCATGTCTTCGGGGCGGATGTACCGCGCTCGGTAGCCGCAGTCGCACTTGACGTACTGCGCGTGATAGCTGCTGTGCTGGCGCGCGTATTCGGTGAAGGCCTGCTCCATCGCCTTCGCGTCGTACACATCGTTCATCGTGAAAGTGACGTAGACGAGTCGCTGAATGGACTGTTCCTCGTCGGTGCCGCTCCGAAGGTGATCCTCTTGAATGAAAGACGGTTCGTTATCGGTCAATTCGGCCGCATTCATCGCCTCTCGTGAACGGCGGCTCGGAGCCCACACCGCCCATTCACCCAACGCGCAATCCCATTGCTGTGTCAGACCGGACATCATGCGACCGAGTGTGAGTCTGCTTACTCGCCGCCGCACTCCGGGGGCCCCGATGTGTGCGATAGTTCACATGAGAAACGGTCTTAACCCGGACATTTCTCGGGCCATTGAAGTTAGTCGCGGTTCTTATCGCTGAAGCGGCGCTGCGCGTGCGCCTGTCAGCCCGCGTAGCGGTTGAGTTTGGCCGACAGTCGGGGAATCAGTTCACCGTCGGCGTCGACGCGCTCCTCGACGTAGGCCAGCGCGCCGCCCTGCTCGACCAACCCGTACAGCCGTTTCGCGGCGCCTGCCAGCGGCGAGGTCTTACTTCGGATCACCACGTCGGTTTCGAGTTCCCAGGCGGTCTGCGAGACGGGCTTGCCGTAGTACAGCTCGACGATGCCGCTCGCATGGGTGACCAGCAACTCGATCTCGTCGTCGTCGCCGATCCGCCAGAAACCGGATTCGCGGAGGTCGGGCTCGGAGAACTCGCCCTGGTCGTTCAGCTTCCACGACCGCGATTCCCAGCTGAGGTAGTTCTGGCCGTCGTGGCTCACGATGATCTGCTGGCCGTAGTGGTAATCACCGGCTTGGTCGTGGCCTTCGCCCTCGCCGCGCCACACGCCGACCAACGGCAGCAGGCCGAGCAGACCGGGATGCAGATCGGGGCCCTGGCGCAGGTTGGCGGTATCGTCCGCCAGCGGTAGGCCGGGCAGATTCGCGATGTTCCGCGACGAGGTGGTCTCGGCGCGCTCGATCGCAGCGTCGAGCGCCTCCTGACCGGTGCCGGGAACGGCGTCGGACTGCTGCTCGTCGCTCACGGCGCTTACTGGCCGTCGGTGAGGACGCGGAAGATCACGAAGATGGCGAACGCGAAGATCGCGACCGACGCCACCGCCATCAGGATCTCGAAGAAGATGACCATGGACTCGATACTAAACCCCACCGCCGAGGCGTTCACATCCGCATGAGTCACGGTGATGGAACGCCGTGGGAACACGCTCCACGCGCCGCGGTCCGTCGAAGCCGCCGATCCGTTCGACCAGCAGGTCCACGGCCCTGCGCCCGATCGCATCCACGTTCTGTGCCGCCGCGGTGAGTCCGGGTGAGAACAGGTCGGACCATTCGAAGTCGTCGTAGGCCACCAGTGCCACGTCATCGGGCACGCGCAGTTGCAGCTCACGCAGCGCCCGCATCGTGCCCACGGTCATCTCGTTGTTGAGCACCACCAGCGCGGTCGGTCGCGGTGCCCGCGCCCGGAACATCGCGAGCGTCTGCCTGCGGGCCTCGTCGGCGCGGGAGTCGCCGCAGCGGATGTGGCGCGGTGCGGCGCGCAGTCCGGCCGCGGTCATCGCGCCGGTGAAGCCCTGGATCCGCTCGATCGTGGACTGGATACCGGGGTGTCCGGTGAGCACCCCGATGCGCCGGTGTCCGAGCTCCGCGAGATGTGCGGTGAGCCGGGCCACGGGCTCCGCGCCCTCGGAGGCGACCTGGTCGACATCGGCCGGGGAGAGCCGATCGATGAGTACCAGCGGCGTGCCCGCTCGGCGCACCGTCGGGATCGTCCCGGCCTCCGAATGGGGCGCCGGGGCCAGGATCATCCCGTCCACGCGGCGGTCGAGCAGCGATCCGACGAGCCGGGTCTCGATCTCCGGATCGTCGTGCGAATCGCCCATCATGAGTGTGTATCCGAGTTCGCTGGCCCGCGATTCGATGGCGCGCATCAGCGGTCCGAAATACGGGTTGCGGCCCGCCGAGATGCTCAGTGCCAGAACGCCCGAGCGGGACGTGGCGAGCGCGGTCGCGAGGGCGTTGCGGCGATAGCCCGTGGATTCGATCGCGGCGAGCACCGCGTCGCGGGTGCGGGGATCCACGCGCCGGGTTTCGTTGAGCACGTGCGAGACCGTGCTGATCGAGACGCCGGCGGCGGCGGCGACATCGGCCATGGTCCCCATGCATCGATTGTGCACCAGCTTCGGCACCGCGCAAGCGTTTGCGCAAACCCTTGCGCGGTGTTCAGCGGCGGGTATAGCGTCCGAATTCAGAACCGTCGTGTGACCCACGACACACCATCGTCGATCGGAGATCCCATGCCCAGCCGCAAGAGCGTCCGCGTGACAGCGATGTGCTGCGCGCTCACCGTCGGTCTCACCTCGGTCGCCGCCTGCAACCGGGACGGCGGCTCGTCGGGCGGTGACGGGGTGAAGGTCGGCCTGATCACCAAGACCGACACCAATCCGTTCTTCGTGAAGATCCGTGAGGCCGCGAAGGCGCAGGCCGATGCGAAGGGGGCGAATCTGGTCGCCCTCGCGGGCAAGTTCGACGGGGATAACGAGGGCCAGGTCGCGGCGATCGAGAACCTGGTGAGCCAGGGCGTCAAGGGCATCCTGATCACCCCCAATTCGTCGACCGGCATCCTCGCCGCGATCAAGAAGGCGCGCGATGCCGGCGTCGTGGTCATCGCGCTCGACACCGCCACCGAACCCGCCGATGCCGTGGACGCGACCTTCGCCACCGACAACACCGAGGCCGGCCGCCTGCAGGGCGCGTGGGTCAAGGGGGCGCTCGCGGGGGCCGCACCGAAACTCCTCATGCTCGACGGCACCGCCGGCAGCACCGTCTCCGACTTCCGGCACAAGGGCTTCCTCCAGGGCATCGGGCTCACCGAGAACGCCCCCGAGATCGCGGGCACGGAGAATACCAACGGCGATCAGACCAAGGCGCAGACCGCGATGGAGAACCTGCTGCAGCGCGTCCCGGATGCCAACGCGCTGTACACGATCAACGAGCCGGCCGCGGCCGGCGGCTACCAGGCCGCGAAGAAGGCGGGCAAGGCGGCGCAGCTGACCATCGGCTCGATCGACGGCAGCTGCGCCGGTGTGGACAACGTCAAGAAGGGCATGATCGGCGCTACCGTTCTGCAGTTCCCGGCGAAGATGGCGCAGCAGGGCGTCGACGCGGTGGTGGCCTTCGCCAAGGATGGCACCAAGCCGAGCGGTTTCGTCAACACCGGCTCGCAGCTGGTGACCGACAAGCCCGTGGCCGGAGTCGATTCCAAGGACACCGCGTGGGGTGCGCAGAACTGCTGGGGCCAGGCGTGACCCTGACCCGCCCGACCCTGGCGCGAGTCCTGCGGGAACCGCTCGCCGGACCGCTGGCGGCGCTGATCGTCGCCTGTGTGGTCTTCTTCATCCTCACTCCGCGCTTCGCGACGGGCTACAACATCTCGCTGATCCTGCAGCAGTCGATGGTGATCGGAATACTCGCCGTCGCACAATCACTGATCATCCTCACCGCGGGTATCGACTTGTCGATCGGAGCCACCTGCGTGCTCGGCACCGTGATCCTGGCGAAGGTGGCGGGCACCGACCCGGTACTCGCGATGGTGATCGCACTCGGCGCGTGCGTCGTGATCGGTGCGGTCAACGGGGCTCTGGTCACGCTGCTCAAGCTGCCGCCCTTCATCGTGACCCTGGGCATGTTCACCATCGTCGCGGCCGCCACCCAGCTGTACGCGGGGTCGCAGACCTACCGGGTGGCCGACGGGCCGCTGACCGCGCTCGGAACATCGTTCGACGTCTTCGGTTTCCCCCTGACGCTGGGACTGGTGGTCCTGCTTCTGGTGTACGGCGCCGCGTGGTACATCCTCACCCGCACGGCCACCGGACGGCACATCTACGCCGTGGGCGGCAATCCGGTCTCGGCGTCGCTCGCGGGAATCAAGACCACCAAGACGGTGTTCGGTGTGTACCTGGTGTCCGGTGTGATCGCCGCGATCGCGGCGTGGGCGGCCCTGGGCCGCATACCCACCGCCGATCCGAATGCCTTCCAGACCGCGAACCTCGACACGATCACGGCCGTGGTGATCGGCGGTACCAGCCTGTTCGGTGGGCGGGGCGCGATCCTCGGCACACTGGTCGGTGCGCTCATCGTCGGTGTGCTGCGCAACGGGCTCACCCTGGTCGGCATCGACAACCTCTATCAGAACATCGCCACCGGTGTACTCGTGATCGCTGCCGTTGCGCTGGACCAGATCTCGCGTCGGAGACTGCAATGACCGCCACCGTGTTGCAGGCCCGTGGCCTGGTGAAGAACTACGGACAGGTGCAGGCCATCGCGGGCGCCGACTTCGAGCTCCGCGCGGGCGAGGTGCTGGCGGTGATCGGCGACAACGGCGCCGGAAAGTCCAGCCTGATCAAGGCGCTCTCGGGCGCGCTCATCCCGAGCGAGGGCGAGATCCTGCTCGACGGTGCGCCGGTGCACTTCCGCAGTACCCTGGACGCCCGCAACGCGGGCATCGAGACCGTGTACCAGGATCTCGCCGTGATTCCCGCGCTCGATATCGCCGCGAACGTGTACCTGGGCAGGGAGATCCGTAAACCAGGAGTGCTCGGCACCGTCTTGCGGCAGCTGGACCGCAAGGCCATGCGCGAGGCCGCGGCGGCGCACCTCGCGGACCTCAAGATCGGCATCACCTCGCCCACGCAAGCTGTCGAGACGCTCTCCGGCGGCCAGCGGCAGGGCGTCGCGGTGGTGCGCGCCGCCGCCTTCGGGAAGAAGGTGATCATCATGGACGAGCCGACCGCGGCGCTGGGCGTACGCGAATCCGGGCAGGTGATCGACCTGATCCGGGAGATCCGCGACCGCGGCACCCCGGTGATCCTGATCAGTCACGATATGCCGCACGTGTTCGAGGTCGCCGACCGGATCCACGTGCACCGGCTGGGGCGCCGCGCCGCCGTCGTGGATCCGAAGCAGCGCAGCATGTCCGAGGTGGTCGCGCTCATGACGGGCGCCCTGGAGCCGACCGATGTGGAGGCGGCGGGTGGGCCGTGACACCCCGCAGGGGTTGTTCGTCGGGCTCGCCACCGTCGACGTGATCCAGCGGGTCGACGAGTTGCCCCGGCCGAACGCGAAGGTCACCGCGATGCGCCAGGATGTGGCCGGCGGAGGTCCCGCTCTCAATGCCGCTGCGACCTTCGCAGCCCTGGGGGGCGTCGCGGTGCTGGCGGCGCCCGTCGGTGACGGCCCGCTCGGCCATCTGATCCGGGACGACCTGCGGCGGTGCGCCGTCGAGTTGATCGATCTGGCGTCCCACGGTTTCGAGCCGCCCGTCTCCGCGATCACCGTGGACGCGCACACGGGCGACCGGCAGATCGTTTCCTACGACGGCTCGGGTTACCCGGACGTGGTACCGACGATCTCCGCCGACGGCTTCGATGTGGTGTTGCTCGACGGTCACGGCCCCGCGGCCGCCCGGTCCGCGCTCACCGCGGCGGTCGCCGCCGGGGTTCCCACGGTGCTCGACGCCGGCCGGTGGCGCCCCGTCTTCGCCGACCTGCTGCCGCGCGCCACCCATGTGATCTGCTCGGCGGACTTCATCGCACCCGAACCGATCTCGGGGCCGCGCACCGTCGCGGTGTCCGACGGGGCCGGGCCCATCCGATACGTCACCGACGGCGTCGCAGGCACGGCGCCGGTGCCGTCGGTGGCGGTGATCGATACGCTCGGCGCGGGCGATGTCTTGCACGGCGCCTTCGCGGCAGCGATCGCCCGGGGCGCCGCCGTCCCGGAGGCGCTGCATTCGGCCGCCGGGCACGCCTCCGACAAGTGCCGGCATCCGGGTGTGCGGGAATGGCTCGACACGGTGAGGAGGACGCGGTGACGGACACCTTCGAGCGACTGCTCGCGGACGCCCGTGCTCTCACCTCCCGGCCCGGCCGCACGATCCTCGGCATCACGGGGGCGCCCGCATCGGGAAAGTCCACCCTGGCGGAGCGTCTCGTCGAGGAACTCGGTGACGCGGCGGCGCTGGTGCCAATGGACGGGTTCCACCTCGACGACGCCGTGCTCCGCGCGCATGGCAGTTGGGGACGCAAGGGGGCCATCGACACGTTCGACGGGGCCGGCTATGCGCATCTGCTGCGGAGGCTGCGCGTGGCCGAGCACACCGTGTACGCGCCGCGCTTCGACCGCGGCCTGGAGGCCTCGATCGCCGGCGCCGTCGAGATACCGCCGACGGTGCCGCTCGTCGTCACCGAGGGCAACTATCTTCTCGCGGACACCGGTCCGTGGCCCGCGGCCCGCGCAGCCATCGACGAGGTGTGGTTCCTGCGGATCGACACCGGAATCCGCCGCGAGCGGCTGATCGAGCGGCACCGCCGGTTCGGCCGTTCGCTCGACGATGCTCGCGAGCGCGCGCTGGGCAGCGATGAGAACAACGCCGAACTCATCGAATCCGGTGCCGGGCGGGCGGACCGGATCGTCGTCCTGGACTAGCGGCGTGGTCAGCGCAGGATGTAGCCGAAACCGCGCACGGTGCGGATGTGCGACCAGCCGGCGGTGTCGAGCTTGCTCCGAATGCTCTTGATCGTACTGTCGACGATCCGATGCCGGGAGGCGTGACTGCCCACCGACTGGATATCGCAGAGCAATTCGTCGCGTGAGTGCGCGATACCGCGGTCGGTCGCGAGGGTGCACAGCACCCGGGCCTCGGTGGGAGACAGTCGCACCCGCATGCCTCGACGCGTGACCACACGGCTTTCGAGATCGATCCGAGTGTCGCTCTGCGGAATCGAGATGACCGTGCCGACGGTGCCGGGCGGCGGACCGTCGCCCCGGGCGCTCCGCCGTGCGACGGCGTGGATCCGGGCGTCGATCTGTCGTGGGGAGAGCGGAGTCACCAGATAGTCGTCGGCACCGGCGGCCAGCACAGTGCACACCGTGCCGTCATCACGGGAGTCGGCGTACCCGAGGATGGGAAGGTCGGTGAGCGAGCGCAGTCGCCCCACGGCCTCGATCGCGTCCGCTGTATCGCACTCCACGATGACCGCTTCAGCCTGCGGCAGAAAGGATCCCAGGTGTTCGAGGCTGGTCGACTCGTGGATCACGGTGAAGCCGAGCGAACGCAGGCCGCTCCGGGGGATCCGGGTGTCGTCCGAGATGTCGGAGATGTGAAGGATCTTCAGCATTGTCGCCTGATCGAGATGAGGTGCGTGCGACGGAGACGGATCGGGCGGAGGCCGGGGCGCATTGCGGCGTCTCCCCGGTCCTCCGCCCGTGATCGGTGGAGATCACGCGAAGCGCATGACCTCGCTGTAGACCGTCTTCATATCGTCGAAGGCGCGCGACGAGACGGTGAGGGTGGAGTAGGCGACGGCGTCGACGCTGCCGATGCAGCCCTCGATGCTCACGCGCTTCTCACCGAACCGGACACCGAAGTTCTCGCCGGGCTTCGGCTTCTGGATCGTCTTCGAACCCACGGGCAGATACACGATGCCGCCCGGCGCGGTCTTGATGACCTGGTTCTGAGTCAGGCCCAGCGAACCGCCGACGCCGACCAGCGCCGCACCCGCGGCGGGGATGCTGCCGGCGATCGCGCCCGCGGCGCCGATCGTCTGGTTCGAGCCGATCCAGGACTCGAAGCCGCCGTCCTTGACGCCGCAGGCGACGACGTAGCCGACCTCGACGGTGGCGGCCTCGATCTCACCGGGCGCCTTGGTGATGGTGCCCTCAGCCTTGCCGTCCACGTAGGCCAGGCGCGACTTGTTGTCACCGGCCAGCGGCGGGAACAGCCTCGCCTTGAGGTCGAACAGCGCGATCTGCGCATTCACGCCCTCGGACTTGATCGTCTGCTTACCGCCCTTGACGGGGCCGGACGGATTCTGCGGGGTGATCTGAGCGGAGGCGGGCCCCACGGACATCACCGAGACGGCGCAGGCCGCAGCGGCCGCGGCGGCCATACCAGTCTTGATTCGACGCACTTGTTCGACTCCTCTACACGGGCCTTCGTACGGCCACGACGCATTGACGAATTGAACCCAACCAGCCATAGCTGGATTTGCCAACCGCAAACTATGGTTCTTCATCATGTCGTCATAAACGCGGTCTATGTCGTCGCTGATGCCCCGAAGTCATCGCGCAGACCCGTCTCGCGCAGAGTCAGATTGACGCGGCCGTGGTTCAGGCCGCACCCCTCCGGCGCTGTTCCGGGGTGGACTGCCGTCACACCGTGAAAGGCCAACCGGGCCGGGCCTCCGAAGACGAACGCGTCGCCCGAGTGCAGCGGCACGTCGATGTAGGGCCGATTCCGATTCTCGGTGTTGCCGAACCGGAACGTGCAGGCATCGCCGATCGACAGGGAGACGACCGGTGCGCGAGAGACCTCATCCCGGTCCTGATGCATACCCATTCTGGCCCGATCGTCGTAATAGTTCACCAAGGCCGTATCCGGCGCGTATCCCTCGGCCTCGGCTGCCGGGTAGCCGGCGTCCGCGAGGACGCGGCGGCCGAGACGTGCCAGCCACGGCGGGAAGGCCAGCACACGTGCATCATTGACGTCCGTCGCACGCCGCGAGTATCGATAGGGTTGCCAATGCCAGCCCAGACACACCGTCTGCACCGACATCGGACGGCCGCGCACCGTCGCCGACCTGATCGGTACCGGTCCGCGTGCCCACTCCCGGAACCGATCGATGATCCAGGCCTGACTGTCGAGGTCGAGCCATCCTGGAATCAGCTGTGCGCCCGGCGAAATCGTCACAACATCGCTCACGCCGCGTCCAACTCCAACGCAGTGGCCTTCGCCTCGACGCAGCCCACGTACTGCCCGACGCCGCCACCGGATTTCACCACGCGATGGCACGGAACCACCACGGGCAGCGGATTGGTCGCACATGCGCTACCCACGGCGAGGACCGCGCCGGGATTGCCGACGAGCTCAGCGATCTCCCGATGGCTGCGGGGCTCGCCGTAGCCGATCTCGGGGAGATGGCGCTGCACCGGCTGCCGGAAACTCTGCGAGAGGGACAGATCCCGATCGAGGTCGAATGCCTTCCGGGGATGCTCGAAGTATTCATCGAGCTCTCGGGCCGCCCGGTCCAATCGGTGCGGGGCTGGCAGGATCCGGGGGACTGACCCGCTGAGCCGGGAAAGTGTGCTGGAATCGGCTGGAGCCGAGAGTAGTTCGGTGCTCTTCTCGCTCATGAGAGGTCCTCCCGTGAATGCGTGGTGCGCAGGTTCTTCAATCCGTCGGGGATCTCGGCGACCCAGACATCGGCGTCGGCCCGTGCGGCTCCGTCGGCGACGAGAAGGGCGCGCACCCGAGATCCGGGTGCGCGCCCTTCTGCAGGGGTCCGTTCGACTACGCCGAGACGGTGATGTCCTGGTTGTACACGCCGTTAGACTCCGGCGTGACCTGGATGTCGCCGTTGCCCACGGAGGACAGCGCGCGCAGCGTCCAGGTACCCGGTGCCGCGAAGAAGCGGTAGTCGCCGGTGCCCGAGGCCACGACCTCGGCCGTGAACTCGCCGGTGCCGTCCAGCAGCCGGACGAAGGCGCCCGCCACCGGGTTACCGGTGCCGTCGAGAACCTGACCGGTCAGCACGGTCTCCTTCTCGACATCGACGCCCGCGGGCAGATTCTGTCCCTGCTTCGGTGCTCCACACATACTTGATTACGCTCCCAGTTCGACCGGCACGCCGACCAGCGAACCGTATTCGGTCCAGCTGCCTTCGTAGTTCTTGACATTCTTGTGGCCCAGCAGCTCCTGCAGCACGAACCAGGTGTGCGAGCTGCGCTCACCGATGCGGCAGTAGGCGATGGTCTCCTTCTGGCCGTCCAGGCCGGCCTCCGCGTACAGCGCGGCCAGATCCTCGTCCGACTTGAAGGTGCCGTCCTCGTTGGCGGCCTTGCTCCACGGCACGTTGATCGCGCCGGGGATGTGACCCGGACGCTGGCTCTGCTCCTGCGGGAGGTGCGCCGGCGCCAGGATCTTGCCCGAGAACTCGTCGGGCGAGCGGACGTCCACGAGGTTCTTCACATCGATGGCCTCGACGACCTCGTCGCGGAAGGCTCGGATCGCATTGTTCGGCGCCTGCGCGGTGTAGGTGGTGGCGGGCCGCGAGACCGCGTCCGCGGTCAGCGCGCGACCGTCGAGCTCCCACTTCTTGCGACCGCCGTCGAGCAGCTTGACGTCCTGGTGGCCGTACAGCTTGAAGTACCAGTAGGCGTACGCCGCGAACCAGTTGTTGTTGCCGCCGTAGAGCACCACGGTGTCGTCGTTGCCGATGCCGCGCTCGGAGAGCAACGCGCCGAACTGCTCGGCGTTGACGAAGTCGCGACGCACCTGGTCCTGGAGATCCTTCTTCCAGTCCAGCTTCACGGCGCCGGCGATGTGTCCGCCGTCGTAGGCGCTGGTGTCTTCGTCGACCTCGACGAAGACGACACCCGGGGTGTCGAGATTCTGCTCAGCCCAGTCTGCGGAGACCAGGACGTCGGAGCGAGCCATGAGGATCCCTTTCGTTGATTCCATGGACGTATGGGTGAAGGGCGAAACCGGAGGGTTCGCTGCTTCGAATGTGCGCGGATGCGCTGGGAGGGCGGGGAGGAATGCACTGTTTGCGACGAGTGTGCGCCCGGCCCGGGATAGTTCGGGTCTAGCCCAGACAGCGACAACCGGCCATACGGCACAGATCGACCGCCAGGCGGCGGGTGAGCAGCAGCTCACAGTGGTTGCGCATGCGGCCAGAATACCGAACCCGCGATGATCGCGTCATGGGAGGTCCATCTCACGCCGCGGGACGGTAGAAACCGCCCGGGGTCACCGTGACATCGTCGGCCTCACCGAGCAGGACGACATCGGCGTTCTCGCCCCGGGCGCCGGTCGCCGCCACCGCGAAGGGCAGCGCCATCGCGGGCAGCGTGCGGGTGAAGGCCGCCAGTACCGCTGGTTCCTCCCCGGGCAGGAGATCGGCCTTCGCATGGTCCTCCGGGCCGGTGTAGATCCGCGTCGCCTGCACGTGGATCGCCTGACCCACCGCCGAGAAGTCCGCCGCCACCGAGATCAGCACCGTGCGTGCGGGTTGCTGCGGCGTCGGCAGCGGGATCTCGCCCGTCAGCACCACGCCCGTGGCCGACTTCACATAGCCGTCCGCCGGACTGCCCGCACCGGCCCGCTTCGGTGCCGGAGTGTGCACCTGGAGATCGACGATGCCCAGGTACCGGCCGAAGGTCTTCTGATCGAGCCGTACCCGCGACTCGATGTGTCCCGCGCGGATCGGAGTATCAGCGGTGAAGGTCGGCAGCACCGCCCCGGGGAGATCCACGGCGGTCAGTTCCGCCTCGATGCGCGCCTTCTTCGGATCCTTCGGGTCGCCCACCTGCGAAGGAACCGCGATCGTCAGCTTCGGGTGGTGCCCGCCCGAGGTGAGGTACGGGAACCCGCCGACGGTGACCTCGGGATCGGAATCGAGGTCGGCGGCCGCGCGCAGTTCTCGGGAGAGCCGGTACTCGGCGGTCGCCGCCGTGCCCAGTTCCGCGAGGAACAGAGCCACCACCAGTACGGCCAGTGCGATGAGTCCGCGCCGAATCCAGGACCGCCCCGATACCTGCGCCACACCGTGCCTCTCGTCGTCCCGAACCGCGTCCGGGCACTCCGTCCACGCACCGTGCCCTGACCACCGCTATTCTGACACCTGTTGTTTCGTCCGCCGTCATGCACCGGGGAGGGCTCGTTGGATCTCATCCTGCTCACGTCCGACCCGAATCCGGACGGAGTGTTACCCGCGCTGTCGCTGCTCGCGCACACCGTGCGCCCGCTGGCCGCAGACGTCTCCTCGCTGCTCGAGGTGGGTCCGGCCGACGTCGCGCTGGTCGATGCCCGCACCGATCTGGTGGCGGCCCGCGGTCTGTGCCGGCTGCTCGGCACCACCGGTGGCGGACAGATCCCGGTGGTCGCGGTGCTCACCGAGGGCGGTCTGGTGGCGGCGAACGCCGACTGGGGTCTCGACGACTTCCTCCTTCCGGCCACCGGCCCCGCGGAGATCGACGCGCGCCTGCGGCTGGTCGCCGGGCGGCGCATCGGCGGCGCCGAGGACGAGGTGGCCGACAAGATCACGCTCGGCGAACTGCTCATCGACGAGGGCACCTACACCGCGAGGCTGCGCGGCAAGCCGCTCGACCTGACCTACAAGGAGTTCGAACTCCTGAAGTTCCTCGCGCAGAACGTGGGCCGCGTGTTCACCCGCGCCCAATTGCTGCAGGAGGTGTGGGGCTATGACTTCTTCGGCGGCACCCGCACCGTCGATGTGCACGTGCGGCGCCTGCGCGCCAAGCTCGGCGCCGAGCACGAGGGCATGATCGGCACGGTTCGTAACGTGGGCTACAAGGCCGTGCGGCCCGCCCGTGGAAAGAACGACCGCGGCGATGACACCGGCGAGGAGTACGAGGAAGCCGAGGAGGCCTGATGGCCGAGGTGGTGCACGGACCCGTCGCCGATCCCGGGGCGGTGCTCGCACTCGTCGCCGAGGCCCAGGCGGCCGACGGAATCGGCCCCCTTTCCGAACAGTTCCGTCTCGGCGTCGCCGGCCCCGGTCCGCATGTGGTCGCCGAGGGTGGCTACGCCGGCATCGTGATCCCGCCCGCCGGCGGGCCCGGCGCCGTGGAGGCCGTGGTGGCACCGTCGCACCGCGGACGAGGCCTGGGCCGCGAGCTCGTGGCCACCGCGCTCGACGTGGCCGGGGCGGGCGCGACAGTGTGGGCGCACGGCGATCTGACGCCCGCCCGCGCCGTCGCCGCGCGGCTCGGCCTGACCCCCGTGCGCACCCTGCTCAACCTGCGCCGCCCTCTGGCCGACCTCGACCCGGCGCCGTCGGCCCCGGACGGGGTGACGGTGCGCACCTACGCCGGCCCGGCCGACGACACCGCGCTGCTGGCCGTGAACAACGCCGCCTTCGCGTGGCATCCCGAACAGGGCGGCTGGGGGCCCGAGCAGATCGCGGAACGGACCGGCGCCGACTGGTTCGATCCGGCGGGCCTGTTCCTCGCCATCGGCAGTGGGAGCGGGTCGGACGAAGCCGACGGGCGGCTGCTGGGTTTCCACTGGACCAAGGTCGCCGACCCGGCCACCGGACTCGGTGAGGTGTACGTCGTAGCGGTCGCACCGGAGGGACAGGGACGTGGTCTCGGGCGCCTGTTGACCTCCGTTGGCCTGCATTATCTGGCGGATCGCAAACTCGATACCGTCGAGCTGTACGTGGAGGGCGATAACGCTGCGGCCCTGCACACGTACACAAAACTAGGTTTTTCGGAACACGAAAGACATGTCGCGTACGCGCACTCGTAAGCCAGTCGACCGGCGCTGTTTCCTGTTCGTTCACCGCGCACACCCGAATCGGACACCCGGTGTCCCTAGGTTCGAGGCAACACCCGCATCGTGGTGCATCCGTCATGACCCCTAACCGGAGGAACTCGGTGAACTTCAAGCGTGGAACCATCGCGGCCGTGGCCGCGGGCGCAGCCCTGACCCTGACCCTCAGTGCCTGTGGCAGCGAGGAGTCGAGCGGCGCGTCCGGCAGCTCCGCCGCCGCCGGCGGCTCCGGCGTGCAGTGCGACGGCAAGCTGCAGCTCAAGGGCAGCGGCTCGACCGCGCAGGCCAACGCCATGACGGTCTTCAAGAACACCTTCGCCCAGGACTGCTCCGGCGCCAACGTCGACTACAGCGGCAACGGCTCGGGCCAGGGCATCACCGAGTTCACCTCCGGCCTGACCAATTTCGGCGGATCCGACTCGCCGCTGAACGCCGACCAGGCCAAGAAGGCGGAGGAGAAGTGCGGCGCGCCCGCCCTGAACCTACCGCTCGTCTTCGGCCCGATCGCCGTGGCCTACAAGCTGCCCGGTGACGTCGCCGTGAACCTGTCGGCCCCGACGCTGGCGAAGATCTTCAGCGGTGCGATCACCACGTGGAACGCCCCCGAGATCGCCGAGGAGAACAAGGGCGCCACGCTGCCCGACCTGCCGATCACCGTGGTCTTCCGCTCCGATGAGTCGGGCACCACCGAGAACTTCCAGAAGTACCTCGGTTCGGCCGCGCCCGCCGAGTGGTCCGCCGATAAGAAGGGCAAGGCCTTCAAGGGCGGCACCGGCCAGGGCGCCAGCGGCAACGCCGCCGTCGCGGCCACCGTGAACAAGGCCGAGGGCACCATCACCTACGCCGAGTGGAGCTTCGCCAAGGCGCAGAAGCTGCAGGTCGCGAACATCATCACCTCCGCCGGCCCCGAGGCCGTGAAGCTCTCGAGCGAGTCGGTCGCCAAGACCATCGAGGCCGCCAAGTTCAAGAACCCGGGCAGCAAGGACCTCGTCATCGACACCGAGGGCTTCTACAAGCCGACGGCCGCCGGGGCGTACCCGATCGTCCTGGCCACCTATGAGATCGTGTGCTCGAAGTACTCGGACGCCGAGCTCGCCAAGGGCATCAAGACCTTCCTCAAGGTCGCCGCGAGCAAGCCGGCGCAGGATCAGCTCGACGGCCAGGGCTACGCGCCCATCCCGGACTCGTTCCGGACCACGCTGCTCGCCTCGGTCGACTCGATCCAGTAGCGGGACTTCACAGTCAGCGTCGGACGAGGCGTCGCGCGTGACCCGCGCGACGCCCCGTCGGGCGGGAAGGTAGCTATCGTGATGGCGGAACAGGGACAGATGGCAACGGAAGATTCGGCGACGCGCGACGCGGAACCCGAGACGACATCCCACGCGGACACGGACACTGTTGTCGTGGGCGAGAAAGTGGACTTCACGGAATCGGCCGACTCCGGGCGGATGGAGAAGCTGTTCCGATGGGCGGCCTACGCCTCCGGTGCCCTTCTGGTCGCCGTCATCGCGCTGATCTTCCTGCAACTCGTCGTGCAGGCGATTCCCGCGCTGACCAAGAACAACGTCAACTTCCTCACCAGCTCGGAATGGCAGACCAACCCGAGCAACATGCGGTTCGGCATCCTCGAACTGTTCAAGATCACCGTGCTCTCGTCGGTGATGGCATTGATCCTCGCGGTCCCGGTGGCCGTGGGTATCGCCACCTTCCTGGTGCAATACGTGCCGGCGCGCCTGTCGCGGCCGCTGAGTGCCGTGATCGACCTGCTGGCCGCGGTACCGTCGATCATCTACGGCCTGTGGGGCATCTTCGTGCTCGCGCCCTTCCTGGTGCCGCTGCAGCGCTGGCTCAACGAGAACCTCGGCTGGTTCTTCCTGTTCAAGACCGGCAACGTGGAACTGTCGCTCGGGTCGACGGTGTTCACCGCCGGCATCGTGCTGGCGATCATGATCCTGCCGATCATCACCTCGATCACCCGTGAGGCGCTGCGCCAGACCCCGGTCGCGCACCAGGAAGCCGCGCTTGCCCTGGGCGCCACCAAGTGGGAGGTCATCCGGCTCACCGTGTTCCCGTACGGGCGCTCGGGCATCGTCGCCGGCTCCATGCTGGCCCTCGGTCGTGCCCTCGGCGAGACCATCGCGGTGCTGATCATCCTGTTCGCCGCCACCAAGAACTCCATCTGGTCGCTGTTCGACAGCGGCTACACCTTCGCATCGAAGATCGCTTCCGCCGCCGCTGAGTTCGACAACGTCGATCAGCGCGGCGCCTACATCGCCGCCGGCCTCGTGCTGTTCGTGCTCACCTTCGTGGTGAACGCGGTCGCCCGCTGGATCGGCGGGGGACGGGTGAACGGATGACCACCGCAGACCTGGATTCCGTCGCCAAGACGGACGTCGTCTTCCACCGCACCTCCACGTCGCGGCGGATCAAGAACAATGCCGCGGCGATCATCTTCGGCGCGTGCTTCCTCCTCGCGCTGGCCCCGCTGGTCTCGCTGCTGTACATGGTGATCGCCAACGGTCTGCCCGCGATCCTCGATCCCGAGTGGTGGACGAAGTCCATGACCCGGGTGGCGCCCGACTCCTACGCCGGCGGCATCCGGCACGCGCTGTACGGCACGCTCGTCCAGGCCGGCGTCGCCACCCTGTTCTCGGTGCCGATCGGTGTGATGGTGGGCATCTTCCTCGTCGAGTACGCCGAGGGCACTCGGCTCGGCCGGATCACCACCTTCATGGTCGACGTGCTCGCGGGCATCCCGTCGATCGTGGCCACCCTGTTCATCTTCGGCGTGTGGATCACCACCTTCGGCATGCCGCAGTCCGCGTTCGCGGTGAGCCTGGCCTTGATCCTGCTCATGGTGCCCGTGGTGGTCCGCTCGACCGAGGAGATGCTCAAACTGGTGCCGCACGAGCTGCGTGAGGCCTCCTACGCGCTCGGCGTTCCCAAGTGGAAGACCATCGTGCGGATCGTGCTTCCGACGGCCGCGTCGGGCATGGTCTCCGGCGTCTTCCTGGCCATCGCCCGCGTGGTCGGCGAAACCGCACCGGTGCTGCTGCTGGTGGGTATCAGCGACCGTATGAACTACGACATCTTCAACGGCAACATGTCGTCGCTGCCGCTGTTCATCTACGACCAGTACCGCAACAACCCGGGCGCCGTCGGCGAGTACCGCGCCTGGGGTGCGGCCCTGACGCTGGTCATCCTGGTCGGTATCGCCAGCGGTCTCGCGGCCCTGATGTCCCGGCTGCTCGCCCCCAAGACGAAGTAACAAGGAGAACAGTCATGGCGAAGCGCCTCGACATCAAGGACCTGAACATCTACTACGGCGCGTTCCACGCGGTGCAGGACGTCTCCCTCTCCGTCCCGCCGAACTCGGTGACCGCGTTCATCGGCCCGTCGGGCTGCGGTAAGTCCACGGTGCTGCGGTCGATCAACCGCATGCACGAGGTGACCCCGGGCGCCCGCGTCGACGGCCACATCACCCTCGACGGTGCCGACATCTACGGACCCGGCGTCGATCCGGTGGGCGTGCGCAAGACCATCGGCATGGTCTTCCAGCGGCCGAACCCGTTCCCCACCATGTCGATCCGCGACAACGTGGTCGCCGGCCTCCGGCTGCAGGGCATCCGCAGCAAGGCCAAGCTCGACGAGGTGGCCGAGCAGTCGCTGCGCGGCGCCAATCTGTGGGGCGAGGTCAAGGACCGGCTGAACAAGCCCGGTGGCGGCCTCTCCGGCGGTCAGCAGCAGCGCCTGTGCATCGCCCGCGCGATCGCGGTGAGCCCGGATGTGCTGCTCATGGACGAGCCCTGTTCGGCGCTCGATCCGATCTCGACGCTGGCGATCGAGGATCTGATCGGCGAGCTCAAGCAGAAGTACACGATCGTCATCGTCACGCACAACATGCAGCAGGCGGCCCGCGTGTCCGACCAGACGGCCTTCTTCAACCTCGAGGCCACCGGTAAGCCCGGACAGCTGATCGAGATCAACCCCACTGAGAAGATGTTCGCCAATCCGGAGCAGCAGGCCACCGAGGACTACATCTCCGGTCGATTCGGCTGATCCACGCTGTTCAGCGGTGCCCGGGGCCACGGCCGATCCCGGACCGCGACGGTCCACCGACCCGGCGGTACGGTGGGCGGATGACATCGCAGTACAGCACCGTGCTCCCGGGAGACCGGGTGGTCGCCCGGGTCCGGGACGCGGTGCTCGTGGTCGACGCGCCCGCGGTCGGCGGGCCCGACGAGGTGGCGGCACTGACCGCCGCGCTCGACACCGACGACGACATCACCAGGGCGGTGGCGGCGATCTCCGGCCCCGCGTTCGTGGTGGTGCAGGTGACCGAGTCCACCGTTCGCGCGCTCATCCACGGCGTCGCAGGCACACCCGTGGATCAGGCGCTCACCATCGCCATCTTCGGTTCCGCCGCGGCGGCCGCGCCACTGCACGCGCTGCGCGCCGAGGAGGGCTTCGTCGAGCGGGTCTCGCCGCTGCCGCCCGGCGCGGTGGTCACGGTCACCACCGGGCCGCCGCCGCCACCGGGCCCGGTGTGCGGGCCGACAGCCCTGCACCTGCTGCGGGGCGCCGTCCCCGGCGCGGGCGCGGTGCTCTGGTCGGATGCCTCCCTCGACGCCGGCGCCGATATCGATGCCGCGACCGATGTGTTCCCGGGCGATGCCCCGACCAACGAGGAGCCGACGGGCGTGAGCCCGCTGTTCGCGGCGACCGAACACGAGGTGGAGGTCGCGTCCGACGTCCCTGCGGCGGGACCGCTGGTCGAAGGACGGCGCTGCGCGTTCGGTCACCTCAACGCGCCGTTCGCCGCCTACTGCGGTCGGTGCGGCGCGCTGGTCGATCGGCGTGCGCCGCTGGAGACGGGGCCGCGCCCGCCGCTGGGCATGCTGGTCGCCGATGACGGTGCCGCCTACGTGGTGGAGGCCGATATGGTCATCGGCCGCGACCCGTCCGCCTATGTCGCGCAGCGTGGCGGCCGCTCGTTCGACGGCGCCGGCCGACTCGCGTCGGTGGTGCTGCAGGACCGCACGGGCGCGTTATCGCGCGCACACGTGGAGATCCGGATCGACGGCTGGCAGTTGCTCGCGGTCGATGTGGGATCGGCGAACGGCACGTGGATGCGGCCACCGGCCGCTGCCGCGCCGCTGCGGCTGCCGCCCGGTCAGCCGGTGCCGCTCACGCCGGGCACGGAATTGCACCTGGGCGGCCGGATCCTGCAGGTGCAGGATGGTGCGAGCGCCTGAGCCGGCTCAGTTGGAGATGTCGGCGGTGGGCTCGGCGTTGCCGGTGGCCTGGAAGATGACGCGGCGGCCGATCTCGACGGCGTGGTCGGCGAACCGCTCGTAGTAGCGGCCCAACAGGGTCACGTCGACGGCGGCGGCCACACCGTGCTTCCAGTCCCGGTCCATCAGCACCGTGAACAGGTGGCGGTGCAGATCGTCCATCGCGTCGTCCTGCTCCTCGATCTCCGCAGCCTGCTTCGGGTCCTGCGTGAGCAGCACCTCGCGGGCGGAGTTGGCGAGCTCGACCGCGAGGCGGCCCATCTCCGCGAAGTAGCCGTTGACCTCCTCGGGGAGCGTCTTATTCGGGAACCGGCGACGGGTGACCTTCGCGACGTGCAGCGCGAGCGCGCCCATCCGGTCGACGTCCGCGACGATCTGGAAGCCGGAGACCACGACGCGCAGGTCGCTGGCGACCGGCGCCTGCAGCGCGAGCAGGGAGAAGGCCTCCTCCTCGGCGCGGCGGCTCAGCCGGACGATCTCGTCGTGACCGGAGATCACCTCTTCGGCGAGCTCCAGGTCGGCCTGCAGCAGGGCGTTGGTGGCCTTCTCCATGGCCACACCCGACTTGCCGCAGATGTCACCGAGAATGTCATTGAACGCAGCCATCTGCTGGGTGTACGCGGTACGCATGAGCGCAGTATAACGCCCATTTCTGACGGTTTGTCGCTGTCAGCTGAGCGGTAGGTGAATGCGAAGTGAACGCGGCTTCACCCGCCGCTGGTCTCCGTCTCGGCGCCGGGCATGGCGGCCGCGTCGGCCTCCCACGGATCGTCGAGCCAGCCGTCCGGGAGCACCACCTTGCCGGGGGTGCCCTGCCGGCCGCGCGGACCCTCGGCGTCTTTCGGGAAGGGGACATCGCGCGGCAGCGTGTCGAGCAGCGCGCGCAGGTCGGTGAGTGTCTTGACGGTGGCGAGCCGGGTCCGCAGCTCGCCGCCGGCGGGGAAACCGCGCAGGTACCAGGCGACGTGCTTGCGGATCTCCCGCATGCCCTTGTCCTCGCCGTGGTGCGCGGCGAGCAGCTCGCCGTGCCGGTACATGATCTCGGTGACCTCGCCGAGATTCGGCGGCGTCGGCATCGGGGTGCCGTTCAGCGCCGCCGACAGTTCGGAGAACAGCCACGGGCGGCCGAGACAGCCGCGACCCACGACCACGCCGTCGCAGCCGGTGCGGTCCATCATGGTGACGGCGTCCTCGGCGGCGAAGATGTCGCCGTTGCCGAGTACCGGGACGGCGTCTCCGAAGTGATGGTGCACGTGCTCCTTGAGCCGGGCGATCTCATCCCAGTCGGCCTGCCCCGAGTAGCGCTGCGCGGCGGTGCGGGCATGGAGCGCGACGGCGACCGCGCCCTGTTCGGCGGCGATCCGGCCGGCGTCGAGGTGGGTGTGGTGCTCGTCGTCGATGCCGATGCGGAATTTCACGGTGACCGGGATGCGCCCGCCCTGCCCTCCGTCTTCGATGCCGCGCACGGCGGCGTCGACGATGCTGGCGAACAGGTTCCGCTTGTAGGGCAGCGCCGAGCCGCCGCCGCGACGGGTGATCTTGGGGACGGGGCAGCCGAAGTTCATATCGAGGTGATCGGCGAGGCCCTCCTCGGCGATCATCCGCGCGGCCTCATAGGTGTAGTGCGCATCCACGGTGTACAGCTGCAGGCTGCGCGGATCCTCGTCGGGGGCGAAGGTGGTCATGTGCATCGTGACCGGGTGCCGCTCGACCAGCGCACGAGCCGTGACCATCTCGCACACGTACAGCCCGGCCACGGTGCCGGTGCGTGCGCGCTCCAATTCGCGGCACAGGCTGCGGAACGCCACATTGGTGACGCCCGCCATCGGCGCCAGCACGACCGGCGAGTCGAGCTCGAACCGGCCGATGCGCAGCTTCGGCTGGGTGGCGGTGGTCATCGGTGGTGCTCCCTTAACGCGTTCACCTCCCGACGCCGGAGACGTCAGGAGGTGAGTGCGGTGATCGCGGAAGGTCAGGCGCTGGCGCCGGCCTTCTCCTTGGCGGCGGCCTTCTCCTTCTTCGCGGCCTCGCGAGCCAGCGACCGGTCGCGCATCTCCTCGAACTTCACGGCCGCACCCTCGAGCTCATCGAGGAAGGCCGCGAGCTCCTCGCGGGTGCGCTCGCCCTCGGGGCCGAAGTCCTCGCGCTCGAACACCTTCCACTTGCGCAGGACGGGCATGACGACCTCGTCCTTGTGCTGGCGCAGGTCGTAGATGCCGTGCTTGGCCATGAGCACGCCGTTGCGGCGGAAGTCGGGCATACCGGCACCGGGCATCTCGAAGTGCTTGATGGTGTCGGTGATCGCGCGAATCGCCTGGTCGGGGACCAGGTCCAGACCGGCGGCCGAGATGTTGCGGTAGAAGATCATGTGCAGGTTCTCGTCGGCCGCGATGCGCTGGAGCATCTTATCGGCGACGGGATCGGCGCACACCTTGCCGGTGTTGCGGTGGCTCACGCGGGTGGCCAGCTCCTGGAAGGTCACGTACGCCACCGAGTGCAGCATCGTCATCTTCTGCTCGGTGTGCTGTGCCACCTTGCCCTGCGGGTCCCAGCCGTTGGTCATGTGGATCATCCGGGCCTCTTCGAGCTTGACCGGATCCACGCCGCGGGTCACCACGAGGTAGTCGCGCATGGCGATGCCGTGACGGTTCTCCTCGGCGGTCCAGCGGCCCACCCAGTGACCCCAGGCGTCATCCATGGAGAAGTTCGCCGCGATCTCGCGGTGATACGTCGGAAGGTTGTCCTCGGTCAGGAGGTTGGTGATCATCGCGGCCTTGGCGACCTCGTCGAGCTTGCTCTCCTCGGGGTCGTAATCATGACCGCCGAGCGCGGCGTAGTTGCTGCCGTCCGCCCACGGGATGTAGTCGTGGGGGTTCCAGTCCTTGGTCATCGAGAGATGGCGGTTGACGTTGTCCTCGGCGACGCCCGACAGCTCCTGCAGGAGCTCGAGCTGAGTGAGTGGACGGGTCGACATCATTCCTCTTCCGACGTATTTCTGTTTCGAACTATCCGACAAGACTACGCAAATCACACTGTGGACTCAACGTAGCCGGAGGTTATGCGCTGGCTGCGGCCTGTTTCACCTGCCGGTCGCGCTTGGCGGCCTCGCGGGCGAGCGACCGGTCGCGCATCTCCTCGAACCGGCTCGCCTGCTTGTCGAGATCCTCCAGGTACGCGGCCAGTTCCTCCCGCGCTTTCTGGCCCTCGGGGCCGAAGTCGTCGCGCTCGAAGATCTTCCACTTGCGCAGGACGGGCATGACGACCTCGTCCTTGTGCTGGCGCAGGTCGTAGATGCCGTGTTTGGCCATGAGCACGCCGTTGCGGCGGAAGTCGGGCATACCCGCACCGGGCATCTCGAAGTGGGTCAAGATGTCGGTCACCGCACGCAGGGCCTGATCGGGAACCAGATCGATCGCCGCGCCGCAGATGTTGCGGTAGAAGATCATGTGCAGGTTCTCGTCGGCCGCGATGCGCTGGAGCAGCTTGTCGGCGATGGGATCGTTGCAGGCCTTGCCGGTGTTGCGGTGGCTCACGCGGGTGGCGAGCTCCTGGAAGGTCACGTAGGAGACCAGGTGCAGGATGCTGCGGGCCTCCGGGCCGGCGCCCGAGTGCCCCTGCGAGGAGACGCCGTTGCCCATGTGCGTCATGCGGAACTCTTCGAGCTTGACCGGGTCGACCGCGCGGGTCACCAGGAGGTAGTCGCGCATGGCGATGCCGTGCCGGTTCTCCTCGGCGGTCCAGCGGCCCACCCAGTGGCCCCAGGCGTGGTCCATGGAGAAGTTCTCGGAGATCTCGCGGTGGTAGCTGGGGAGGTTGTCCTCGGTGAGCAGGTTGGTGATCATCGCGGCGCGGGCCACGTCGGAGAGCTGCGACTGCGACGGATCCCAGTCCTGGCCGCCGAGTGCCGCGTAGTTGCTGCCCTCGTCCCACGGCACGTAGTCGTGCGGGTTCCAGTCCTTGGTCATCGACAGGTGGCGGTTGACGTTCGCCTCCGCCACACCGGAGAGCTCGTTGAGCAACTCCAGGTGAGTGAGTTCGCGTTGCATATTCCTCCGTCGCTCGGCGCACGGGCCGATTCGAGACACGTCCGGTTGGGATTCGCACACCGTGGTCTCGGTGTTACAGCGCATGGCCCGCTTCCTGCCGAAATACGCCGTGAATGTGTCCAAGGTAACTCCACGGCGCGGTTTGCCGAAGCACATTGCGGATCGGGTGACCGGTCGCACATTCTTCACCGGCGTCAGATCCAGCCGCGCTCCCGGGCCCGGAGGGTGGCCTCGTAGCGGTTGGCGACGCCGAGTTTGGCGACCGCCGACGACAGATAGTTGCGCGTGGTTCCGGGGGTCAGGTGGGCGCGGCGGGCGATCTCGTCGACCGAGGCGCCGTCGGCCGCGAACTCCAGGACATCGGCCTCGCGCGGCGTGAGCGGGGAGTCACCGGCACTGATCGCCTCGGCCGCCAGCTCCGGGTCGACGTACCGGCCGCCGTCGTGGACGGTGCGGATCACCTGTGCCAGCGTGGCGGCCGGGGCTGTTTTCGGCAGGAAGCCTCGGACTCCGATGGACAGGGCGCGTTTGAGATAGCCGGGGCGCCCGTGGCTGGTCACGATCAGGGTGCCCGCCCCGGGGGTCAGGCGGAGCAGTTCGGCGGCGGTGTCGATCCCGTCCATGCCCGGCATCTGCAGGTCGAGGACGGCGACCGCGGGCGGTAGTCCCTCGTCGATCCGGCGCCGCCACCGGGCCAGCAGCTCGGTGCCCGACCCCGCTTCGGCGGCCACGTGCAGGTCGTCCTCCAGGTCGAGGAGGGCCGCCATCGCCGTGCGGATCAGGTGCTCGTCGTCGGCGAGCAGTACGTCGATCATCGTTCCTCCCAGGTCACGGTGAGTACGAAGGCGCCGTCGCCGGCGGTGGTGTCGAGCCGTGCGCCCACGGTGTGCACGCGCTCGGCGAGTCCCGCCAGGCCCGACGGTGCGCCCCCGGGGGCCTCGGGCGCACCGTCGTTGCGCAGTTCCAGGCCGTTCGCCCGGAGCGCGAGCGTCGCGGATCCGGCGGTCGAATGTTTGACGATGTTCGTGGTGCCCTCGCGGACCGCCCAGGCGGCGGTCTCGTGGAAACGGGTGGGTACATCGTCCGGTGAGCCCTCGACGGTGAGCCGGCAGCCGGCGGCGGAGAGGAGGGAGCGGGCGCCGGCGACCTCGCCGGCCAGATCCACATCGCGGTAGCCGCGCACCAGCGATCGCATCTCCTCCATCGAGGTCACCGCGAGCGACTTCACCTCGTCCATCTCCGCGGCGGCGCGGTCGGTGGCGCCGGCGCGGGCCAGGGTGGCGGCGAGCTCGCTCTTGACGGCGACGGCGGAGAAGCCGCGCCCGACCACGTCGTGGAGATCGCGGGCGAAGCGCAGGCGCTCCTCGGCGACGTGCAGTTCGGCCGCCATATCCCGGCTCTCCTCCACCTCGGAGAGGATGTTCAGGCTCCACACCGTGGCCCTGGTGGTCCACATCAGCGCCACGGCCAGCGGTAGGGCGACGGCGAGGCGGAGCAGGGTGTCGGCGTCGCGCATGAGCACGGCGATGATCACCGCACCTGCCACGAGCAGCGGCCACGGGTGCCGTACGAAGGGCAGCACCGATCCGGCGGCGATCAGGTAGGTCAGAAAGGCGGTGACCGCGGCGTCGTTCGCGACCGGGCTCGGCGCCGCAAGGGCCGCGACCGCCACGGAGACCGTGAACACCGCGGCCTGCGCGAGCACGGCGAATCGCCAGGCGATGCGCCGTTGCTTGTCGTCGGCGCGCATGGACAGTTCGGGCTGGGCCTCGACCGCGGCGAGGGCGGCGATCCCGACGATGAGGATGCCCGCGAGTGACCAGGCGCGAATCCCGGTGACCGCCAGCATGATCAGGACGCTGACCAGAGCGCTCTGGAGCACTGCCCGGGTGTAGAGACGGAACTTGTCGGGCCCCGGCATGGCGTTCCACCATGCCGAGACCCGACGCAGCGGGGACGGGATCAACCGCGATCGTCCCAGCGGAACAACTGGTGAACCAGAGCCACCGAGATCACCGTCCATATGACCAGTGTGGCAAGCGGACGCCCGGTTTCGGCGAAGGTCGCCGCGAAGTCGAGGGCGGCGGCGTCGGTGGGCGCCCCGGGCGCGAGGCCGGCTTCGCCGAGCCGGATCAGGTCGGCGACGGCGGCGAAGGGAGTCCAGTCCGCGATCCGAGCCAGCTGGTCCGGGAGGATCGGGCGGATACCGGCCAGGCCGACCATCGAGAGCACCATGACGGGGATCGAGGTGATCTGCGCCGCCTCGGCGTTCTTGGTGACGGCACTGGTGGCCAGCGCCAGCAGCGTGAAGATCACCAGGCCGCCGATCAGCGCGATCAGCAGGAGCAGCGGGTTCACCGGCAGCGGTCCGCCGGCCGCGAACAGGGCCCCGGCCACGATGACGGTGCCGAGCAGCGTGAGAGCGGCACCCGGGACGGCGGGCGCTGCCAGGATCTGCAGGTCGCTGGCTTCGCCGGTGCGCAGGCGCTTGAGGACGCCCTCGGATCGGCGGGTGGTCACCATCGACAGCACCGAGTAGTACTGCACCATCAGCATGGCGGTGAGAGCGAACATCTCCAGGGTGTTGGCCACGCCGAGCGCGGTGCGTGGGCCGTCTCCGCCGCCGATGAAGAACAGCAGTAGCGGCAGGCCGATGGGGAACACGGTGCCCATGAACAGCAGCGTCTTGTTCCGTCGGAACTGCAGGTACTCCGCGTGCGCGAGGGCGCGCAGGGGGTGGCGGCCGTAGCCCACCCCCGGCCGGGTCGTCGAGGTGGTGGTGGACGTGGCAGTCATCGGGGGTCTCCGTTGGTCGCGTCGGCTACGGACAGGAACACCGATTCGAGCGACGGTGCGTGTGCCTGCAGGCCGGTGAGGGGCAGGCCGCGATCGGCGGCCCAATCGAGCAGGGTGTGCAGGTCGGGCTGGAGCCGGTGGGTTTCGACGGTGAGCCGCCGCGCACCGTCGGAACCGACGGCGCTGACCCGCGCGCCGGGCAGGACCGGCAACGCGGCGCCGGGATCGTCGAAGGCGATCACCGCGGGGTGGTCCTCGACGATGTCCCGCAGGGTGCCGAGGCGGGCGATCTCACCGCGATGCATGATCGCGATCCGGTCGGCGAGAGCCTCCGCTTCATCGAGGTAGTGGGTGGTGAGCACCATGGTGACGCCGTCGGCCTTGAGTTCGGCGAGCAGCCGCCAGGTGGCGCGCCGGCTCTCCGGGTCGAGTCCGGTGGTGGGCTCGTCGAGGAACAGCAGTCGGGGCTGGCCGATCAGGGCGCAGGCGAGGTCCACGCGGCGTTGCTCGCCTCCGGAGAGGGCGCGCACGCGCACATCGGCCCGGTCGGTGAGGTGGACCCGGGCCAGCACCGAGTCGGAGTCGGTGGGATTGCTGCAGGTCCCGCGCCACATCTGCAGGGTCTCGCGCACGGTGAGCTCGGCCGGGAGGCCACCGGACTGCAGCATGATGCCGCACAGCGGGCGCACCTCACGGCGATCGCGGAGCGGATCGCGTCCGAAGACGGTCAGTTCGCCCGCGCTCGGGGCGGCGAGTCCCTCCAACAGGTCGAGAGTGGAGGTCTTGCCGGCACCGTTGGTGCCGAGGAGGGCGAAGACCTCGCCGTGCCGGACGTCGAGGTCGACGCCGCGGACGGCCTCGAAAGCGTCGTTGCCGCTGCCGTACGTGCGGCGCAGGCCGGTCGCGGCGATCACGGTATCGGTGGTGGTGGCGGGCTCGGCCCGCAGGGCGGTCACGCGTGACCCCACGTGCGGCTGCCGAGCACCCAGCGCACGGCCATGTGGGCGGCGATCACCGCGGCGACGACGGCGGCGAGTGCGAGCGGCGGCTGGAATGCCGCGAACCCGACCGCCAGCACCACGAGTGTGATTACGATCACGACGATCTCGCGGCTGCGGGTGGCCGCCGGGCCGAACCGGACGGTGTCCATGAGCAGGTCGTGAGGGCCGGTTGCCGTCGAGCGGTGGTGCCGCTCGGGTGTCGATGAGTGGGAGAGGTGTCCGTAGTGACGATCTGTGGCGTTCATGTCTTCGAGCCTGGCCGGTCTTCGGTGCCGCCAGTAGTGCGCGCTGTCATGAGTTCCGCCGCGGTCGTCATGGGTCGGCCATGACATCCGTCATGGGGTGCGGCCCCACGCAGACATCGCATCGTCATCGAATCGTTGCTGTTCGTTCGCGTTCTCGACGCACGAGTGTCGGAACCTACACGCTGTGACGGCCGCATCGACCGAGATCGTGGAGCCCACAGCGGAGAAGGGCGTGCGCGCGAATCTCAGGCTGCGGGACAATGTGTTGTTCCTGCTGTTCGTGGTGCCGAACCTCGCGTTGCTCGCGGTGTTCACCTACCGGCCGCTGATCGACAACGTATTTCTGAGTTTCAAGGACTGGTCGCTGGCAAGTCCTGATCCGGCGACATGGATCGGGCTCGATAACTACCGCGAGTTCTTCACCAAGGCCGAGAGCTGGCAGGTGGTCTCGGTCACGCTGATCTTCACCGTGAGCGCGTTGGTGATCTCGATGGTGCTGGGGCTGGCGCTGGCGATGCTGCTGGATCAGAACCTCAAAGGCCGCAATCTTGTTCGCTCAGCGGTGTTCGCACCGTTCGTGATCTCGGGTGCGGCGATCGGTGCCGCCTTCTACTTCGTGTTCAACCCGCAGTTCGGTGCCGCGGCATCGATTCTGAGCTGGTTCGGCATCACCAGCCCGGATTTCTATCAGGAGCCTGGGTGGGCGCTGTTCCTGGTGACCTTCACCTACATCTGGAAGAACCTGGGCTACACCTTCGTCATCTACCTGGCCGCGCTGCAGGGCCTCAACAAGGACCTCGACGAGGCCGCGGCGATCGACGGGACGCCCACCTGGCGCAAGTTCTGGCGGGTCACCTTCCCGCAATTGCGCCCGGCCACCTACTTCTTGTCGATCACCGTGCTGCTCAACAGTCTTCAGGTCTTCGACATCGTCAACATCATGTTCCCGGACGGCGGCCCCCAGGGCGGCACCACGACCATGGTGTTCGACATCTACTGGCAGACCTTCCGCAACCAGCGCGCCGGCTACGGCGCCACGATCGCCACCATCATGTTCCTGGTGCTGCTGATCGTGACCGTGGTGCAGGTGCGAATGATGGACCGGGGGAACGACAAGTGAGCGCATCTCCCACCAGCAGCGCGGGCAGGAAAGCACTCGGCTATCTCGGCATGCTGGCCACCCTGGCGCTGGTCGCGGTGCCGGTGTACTTCATCGTGATCACCTCGTTCAAGGACCGGCCCGACATCTTCGTCTCGCCGGCCACGTGGTGGCCGCCCACCTGGTACCCGGACAACTACAGCTATGTCACGCAGGAGATCCCGTACTGGGACTACCTGCGGAACTCGGTGATCATCACCGCGGTGACCGGCGGTATCAAGTTCGTGCTCGGCGTCACCAGTGCCTATGCCCTGGTGTTCCTGCGCTTCCCATTCAAGAAGGTGCTGTTCGTGGTGATCATCGCCGCGCTCATGGTGCCCAACCAGATCACGGTGATCTCGAACTACGCTCTGATGGCCGACTACCGCAACACGTTCGTCGGTATCATCCTGCCGCTCGCCGGCGTGGCCTTCGGAACCTTCTTGCTGCGCAACCACTTCCTTTCACTACCGCGGGAGATCGTGGAGGCCGCGCGGATGGACGGTGCCGGGCACCTGCGCCTGATGTTCCGGGTGATCCTGCCCATCTCGATTCCCACCATGGTGGCCTTCGCGGTGATCACCCTGGTGAACGAGTGGAACGAATACCTGTGGCCCTTCCTCATGTCCGATAACGCCGCCGTGGCACCGCTGCCCGTGGGTCTGACCCTGCTGCAGAACACCGAACAGGGCGTGAACTGGGGCCCGGTGATGGCGGCCACGCTGCTCACCGCTCTGCCCATGCTCATCGTCTTCCTGGTCCTGCAGCGGCAGATGATCAAGGGACTCACCTCCGGCGCCGTCAAGGGCTGACCGGCGCACCACCGACGATCGAAACCATCCACCGAATCACCAAGGGAGCACTCATGGCCGACCTCAGCAGACGCGGATTCCTCGCGACCAGCCTCGCCGCCACGGCGGCCTTCGCCGCCGCCTGTGCGGGTTCCGGCGGGTCGGGCGGTGGCGGCAACTCGGGTGGCAGCGGCGGCGGTATCAAGCTGCAGTTCCTCACCAACCATCCGGGCAGCTCGAAGGCGATCGAGCAGAGCATCATTGACGAGTTCCAGAAGGCCAACTCCGGCATCACCGTCGAGCTGCTCGACGGCGGCAAGGACTACGAGGAGGTGGCGCAGAAGTTCCAGACCTCGCTGACCGGCGGCACGAAGCCCGACATCATCGTGGTCTCCGACGTCACCTGGTTCAACTTCGCGCTGAACAAGCAGATCGAGCCGCTCGACGGCCTGTTCGCCGGTGCCGGCCTCAACCCTGCCGACTACGTTGACTCCCTGCTGGCCGACGGCAAGTTCGACGGCAAGTACTACACCATCCCGTTCGCCCGCTCGACGCCGCTGTTCTACTACAACAAGGACGTGTGGAAGAAGGCCGGCCTCGAGGACCGCGGCCCGAAGGACTGGGACGAGTTCGTGGCCTGGGCGCCGCGCATCCAGGAGGCCATCGGCGGCGATAAGAAGGCCATCGTGCTGGCCGACTCGGCGAACTACATCGACTGGGTCTTCGAGGGCTGGAACTGGTCCAAGGGCGGTGCCTACTCGGACGGCTGGGACCTGAAGTTCACCACGCCCGAATCCGTTGCTGCCGCGCAGCAGCTCAAGGACGTGATCGGCAAGTGGGGCCGGCTGACCAGCAAGCCGGAGAACGACTTCGGTGCCGGCCTCGCCGGCGTCACCCTGCAGTCGACGGGCTCCCTGAAGACGATCACCACCACCGCGAAGTTCGAGGTGGGCACCGCCTTCCTGCCCGGCCCGCAGGGCAAGTCCTGCCCGACGGGCGGCGCCGGCGTGGCGATCGCCGCGGGCATCTCCGACGACCGCAAGGCCGCCGCGATGAAGTTCATCGAGTTCCTCACCAATGCCAAGAACTCGTCCACCTTCTCGCAGGGCACCGGCTACATGCCGGTGCGCAAGTCCGCGGTCGACGATCCGTCGATGAAGGAGTTCATCGCGAAGAACCCGAATTTCGGGACCGCGGTCAAGCAGCTCCCGTTCACCCGCAGCCAGGACAACGCCCGGGTGTTCGTGCCGGGCGGTGGTCGCGACATCGGGCAGGCGTTGCAGCAGATCGCGACCGGAGGTGACCCGGCGGCGGTGCTCGGCGCGCTGCAGAGCACGATCCAGGGCAAGATCGACTCGCAGATCACGCCGAAGCTGCCGAAGTAGTCCGGCGGTCGCGAACAAGGAGTAGGGAACACCATGGCAACGGTGCGTTTCGACGGTGCGTCGGTGCAGTACCCGGGGGCCGAACGGCCTTCGGTCAGCGCGCTCGACCTCGACATCGCCGACGGCGAATTCGTGGTACTGGTTGGGCCTTCCGGATGTGGGAAGTCCACCAGCCTGCGGGCTCTCGCCGGGCTTGAGGCGGTGACCGACGGCCGCATCCTGATCGACGATGTGGACGTCACCGCGGTATCGCCGAAGAAGCGCGACGTGGCCATGGTGTTCCAGAATTACGCCCTGTATCCGAATATGACAGTGGCGCAGAACATGGGATTCGCGCTCCGTAACGCCGGAGTCTCCAAGGAGGACACGGCGAAGCAGGTCAATGAGGCTGCGGCCATGCTGGAACTGGAGCCCTTGCTCGACCGCAAGCCCGCGCGGCTCTCGGGCGGGCAACGCCAGCGCGTGGCGATGGGCCGCGCCATCGTGCGGCATCCCAAGGTGTTCGCGATGGACGAGCCGCTGTCGAATCTCGATGCGCGGCTGCGGGTCTCGACTCGCTCGCAGATCTCCGCGCTGCAGCGCCGGCTCGGTGTCACCACACTGTACGTGACCCACGATCAGGTCGAGGCCATGACGATGGGCGACCGGGTGGCGGTGCTCAAGGACGGTCTGCTGCAACAGGTCGCACCGCCGCGTGAGCTCTACGACGATCCGGTGAACACCTTCGTCGCCGGATTCTTGGGTTCGCCGGGTATGAATCTGGTCACGGTACAGCGTGATTCCGATGGCGCGAAGCTGGCCGGTGCCACCGTGGCGGTACCGCGCACCGTCGGCGGTGAGACGCTCACCGTCGGCTTGCGGCCCGAGTCGCTCGATGTGGTGTCGCCGGACGCCGCTGGAGCGGCGCGGGGCACGGTACAGCTGGTCGAGGAGCTCGGCGCCGAGGCGCTGGTGTACGTGGCGGTCGACGGGCAGGACAAGCAGCTGGTCGCCCGGGTGGACCGGGCCAGCTCGCTACGTCCCGGCGACGCGGCCGGCCTGATCCCCGCGCCCGACCAGGCGTTGTTCTTCCACGCGGAGTCGGGCGACCGGCTGCGCTGAGCGGTCGGCGCGGAGGAAGGCGCGGCGCTGGGCGGTGGCCCGGTGCACGTCCAGCATGGTGTGCACCGCGCGGTCCCAGGTGTACTCCTCCGCGCGGGCGCGGGCGGCCGCGCCGTAGCCGCCGCGTGCGAGGACCGCGCGCACCGCGGTCGTGAAAGCGGCGCCCGTATCCGCCGATGGGAGACCGCAATCCGCGCGTGCGATCTCGGCCAGCGCCGAGTTGCGGGAGACCACGATCGGAGTGCCGGAGGCGAGTGCCTCCATCGCGGAGAGCCCGAACGTCTCGTGCGGACCGGGGCAGATCGCCACATCGGCGGCGGCCAGCAGATCGGCGAGGTCGCCGCGGTCGGCCAGGTGCCCGGTGAACGTGACCGGGAGGCCCGCGGCCTGGCGCCGGAGCTCGTCGAGCATGGCACCGCCGCCCGCGATCACCAACCGTGCCGATGCCCCGTCGGCGATCAGCGCCCGCAGCACCTCGATCCCGCGCGCGGGATGTTTCTCCATCGAGAGCCGACAGGATTGCACGAGCAGGATCTCGGCGGGCTGGTCGCGATGCGGCCCGCTCGCTGCGCTCCCGGCCCCGGTGGCCCAGCGTGTACGCGTGGTGGGGGTGGCTCGTTCGGGCCGGAACACGTCGAGGTCCACGCCGAGCGGCACCGTTGCCACATTGGGTGCATGGATGCGCGCGAACTCCTCGCCGGCGAAGGCGGTGGTGCAGACGACGGTGTCGTAGCTGCGGGCGGTGCCGAGGTTGGCGATATCCGAGGCCCAGCCGGCCAACCGCGGCGCGCCCAGGGCGATCATCCGATCGAGCCGCTCGTGGCTGATCATCACCGCGCCGATACCGCGAGCGCGAGCCCACGGCCCCATACCGCGCAGGGTGAGCCGATCGGAGACTTCGAGACTGTCGGCGCCGAGGCGGGGGAGTAGGCGGCGGATCCGCACCGGGTTGGCCGCTCGGTAGCCCTCGACCCGGAAGAACTTCGCCCCCGGCACGGTGATCCGCCGGACACCGGATTCGAGGAGCTCGTCGCAGTGCGCCGCGCCCGCCACGACCAGGGTCGCGCGGTGGCCGCGGGCCACGTATCCGGCGCCCAACCGGTCGACGGCCGTGCGCAGCCCGCCCGACCGGGGGCCGTAGAAGTTCGCCAACTGGACGATGTGCATTCCGCCAGGCTGCCCGGGTGGACAGGCGTAGGGGTGAACGCCCGGGAGCGGTTGGGCGAACTGTTCGAACTTGTCGGGCCCGAGGGGCACAATCCTTCCCATGACCGTTCGCCTGAATCCGTACATCAGCTTCGCCGACAACGCCCGCGAGGCACTGGAGTTCTACCGCGATGTGTTCGGGGGTGAGCTCGAGATCTCCACGTTCGAGGGTATGCCGCCGGAGATGGGAATCGATCCGTCCGAGGCCACGAAGGTGATGCACGGCCAGCTCACCACACCGGACGGCTTCACGCTCATGTGTGCCGACACGCCGGCCGGGATGCCGCGCACCGTGGGCGACGATGTGAGCGTCTCGCTCTCCGGAGACGATCTGGCCACGCTTACCGGGTGGTGGGAGAAGCTGTCGGCCAGCGGCTCGGTGACGGTGCCTTTCGTGCAGGCACCGTGGGGCGACACCTTCGGTATGTGCGTCGACGGGTTCGGCATCCACTGGATGGTCAACGCCGCCGCGAGCTGATGATGCGGCGCTGTTAGTCTCTTCCGTGGCGCCCCCCTAGCTCAATTGGTCAGAGCAGTGGACTTTTAATCCATTGGTTGTGGGTTCGAGTCCCACGGGGGGTACAAATCCCCGTCGCTATCCGCCGTACGGCGCCAGGGCGAATCGGCCCCAGGCGATGACGGCGAAGGCGGCGATGAACACCACGTCGCCGGCCATGTAGCCCCATTCGTCGCGGCGGAAGCGCGTGGTGGCAGCGCCCGCCATGAACAGCGCGAGCCCGCATGCGGCGATCGGTGACAGCACGTCGGCGACGCCCACCAGTGGCGGCAGGATCAGGCCGAGGGCGCCGGTTACCTTGATCGTGCCGATCGCCGTGAGGTGTCCGTCGCCGAAGTCGTCCACCCAGTGTTGATTCGGCCCGAGCGCGCGATACCGCTCCCGCGGGAGTGCCAGCAGTGCGGCCCCGCCGGCGGCGAATCCGGCCGCCAGGACGCCGGTGATGATCCACAGTGCGATGTTCATATCGGTCCTTTCGTTACGTTCGCCCGTTCGGGCTCGTCACTGTGCTGACGGATCATCACGTGGAAAGGTAACGACGATGGAACGACCAGCTCAGGCCGAGCGGTTCGAGGAACACCGCCCGCGCCTCACCGCTGTTGCGACGCGCGCTCTGGGGTCGCCGAGTGAGGCCGAGGACGCCGTCCAGGAGGCGTGGTTGCGGCTCGACCGGTACGACGGTGCGCCCATCGAGAATCTCGGCGGCTGGCTCACCCGCGTGGTGGGCCGGATCTGCATCGACATGCTGCGCAGCCGCACGGCGCGGGCGGAGTCCGAACTCGATGATGCCGCCGATCCGATCGTCACCGATGACGATGGGCCCGAAGACGTTGCGGTGGAGTCGGAGGCCGTAGGCCTTGCCCTGCTCGTGGTGCTCGACTCCTTGCGCCCGGAGGAGCGCCTGGCCTTCGTGCTGCACGACCTGTTCGCGGTGCCGTTCGCGGAGATCGGTCCGATCGTGGGGCGGACTCCGGATGCGGCGAAGATGCTCGCCAGTCGTGCCCGGCGCCGGGTGCAGGCAGGTCCGCGGCCGGCCGGGGAACGTCGCGAGCAGCGAGCGGTGGTCGACGCCTTCCTCGCCGCCGCTCGTGAGGGCGACTTCGACGCGCTCCTGCGCCTGCTCGACCCGGATGTCACGTGGACGGTCCACACCGCGCGGGGGCAGAGCGCGACCGTCGGCGCGAACGCGGTACTCGACGTCGCGCGGCGCGGTGACCCGAGCCGGATCACCGCCCGCCGCGTCAGCGTGAACGGCAGCCCGGGAATCCTGGTCTGGGGCCCGACGGGCCGTCCGGTCGCCCTCATGGCCTGTACGGTCGTGAGCGGTCGCATCGTCGATCTCGTATCGATCGTCGACGCAGCCCGTCTGGGACGGATGTCGCTTCCGAACCGGCCCGACGGTGCCGGACGCTGATTTCTGGCGCTTGACCAGGCGATTTGGGAAGTTGCTAGGATGTGCCATAAGCTATCCCAGCTCCCAACGGAACGCGGAAGCGGTGCGGCGAGCGGCTTCGGTCGCCCGAAGCGAGCCCCCTTCGTTTAGTGGCCTAGGACGCCGCCCTTTCAAGGCGGTAGCGCGGGTTCGAATCCCGTAGGGGGCACGTCGTAAGACGAAAAATTGCATATGGCCCTGTGGCGCAGTTGGTTAGCGCGCCGCCCTGTCACGGCGGAGGTCGCGGGTTCGAGTCCCGTCAGGGTCGCCATCCGAGTTCATGGACTCGGCGGTGACGGTACAGCCGGCACCGGACGGCCAGGTAGCTCAGTTGGTACGAGCGTCCGCCTGAAAAGCGGAAGGTCGCCGGTTCGATCCCGGCCCTGGCCACCACGAAAACCACCTGAGCAGTCAGGTGGTTTTTCTGCGTTCCGGGGTAGGCCGTGTTCGTGCGCGAGGCGGTGTGGCTCTATCCGCTGGATCTCGGTGACTGGCATTCGAACGCGGTGGTGGGGTGTGGACGTGATTGATGTGAGCAGTCTGCCGGGCATGCATGCGCGCTAGGGACACGAGGTGCGTATTCGGTCCGCGCGGGATGGGTGAGCAGGGATAGTGAACGTCGCCGTGGCGAGGGGAACCGGACGATGCTCGTCCGTCTGGAGTGTCCCGCCCGATTCGCAGCGAAGGAGGCAGCGGCATCGGGAGCGATGGAGCGGTAGGTATCGCCGGACGGGGTGATGTCCTTCACTCAGGAAGCGTCCGCAACCAGCTCACGAATGGCTGGGATCACCTCGCTCCACACCGATGGCGGCGGAACCTCGTGCCCCACCCCGTCGAGGCGGAGCAGGCGCGCACCGGGAATCATCGCGGCGAGCGCCTCGCCATGGGGGAGCGGGAACATCGGATCGTCAGCGCTGTGGATCACTAAGGCCGGCTGCGCGATCGACGACGGATCGGTATCACCCGCGGGTGAGGCGAGGAAGTGGTTGTTCATCGACGATTCCATGGTCCGGGTGCGCCGCACCTCGCGAGTGGCGATCTCCCGGACCCGGGCCTCGTCGAACCGGCCCACGGCCGCGTAGGGCCGCTCGACGTCCACCCGGTAGTCGATTACCGCGGCCTCGTCGGACCAGTCCACCGCGGGCGGGGGCTCGGTGAAGGTCACCGCCACCACCGGCAGGGGCGGCGGTAGCGGGCCCGGAGCTCCACCTGCCGGACTGGACTCCACCAGCGTCACCGACGCCAGTCGCTGGGGGGCTCGCACCGCCAGGGCCTGAGCGATCCCGCCTCCCATCGACATTCCCACCACGTGCGCCCGCTCGATCTCCAGGGCGTCGAGGATGCGTAGCGGGTCGGCGGCCAGATCATCGCCGGTGTACTCGGGATGTCCGGGCGGTGAGCTGCTCGACCCACCGCAATCGCGATGGTCGTAGCGGATCACCTGGAGGTCGGCGCCGCGCAGCTGGTCGCAGAACTCCGGTGTCCACCAATCCATCGACTGGCCGCCTCCGGCGATCAGCAGCACCGCGGGTGCGTCCGCCGGTCCGCGCCGGTCGACCGCGAGGTCCACGCCAGTGAGGTGAAGTGTCTGCATCGCCGCTCCCGTCGTCGCCTTCACGCTAGCGCTGACGCGCGCGATCAGTCGGTGAATCGGAACCGTACCGTCGCACCGATCGGCAGTTGCGCCAGCGCATCGAGATGATCCGGTGCCACGACTCCGATCACCGGGTACCCACCGGTCGTCGGGTGGTCGGCCAGAAAGGCAACCGGCAGGCCCGAGGGCGGAACCTGGATGGCGCCGGTGACCATCGCCTGGCTCTCCATATCGCCCGAACGCCGATCGAGTGGCTCTCCGGCGAATCGCACACCGATCCGGTTCGAGTCCGGTGTCACCGTCCACTCCCGGGAGGTGAACGCCGTCAGAGCCTCCGCTGGAAACCACTCGGAGTCCGGGCCGGCGATCACATCGATGACGGTGCCCACGGCACTCGGGACCGGTGCGGGGGCCTCGGGGGCACCGACCGCGGTGCGGGGCTGCCGGCCCACGGGAAGAACGTCTCCCGCTTCCACAGGGTCCGGACCGAGCCCGGACAGGACATCGGTCGCGCGGCTGCCGAGCGTGGTCGGAACATCGATGCCGCCGCGCACGGCGACCACGACGCGGAGCCCCGCCTCGGGGGGATCGATCTCCAGTACCTCCCCGGCCCAGAGCGGGAAGGCGCTGGCGCGTGGCACGACTCGATATCCGGCTTCCGTGGTCACCGCCACGAGGCTATCGGCACCGGTCACCGCGAGCACCTGGTCGACGGCGGAAGCAAGGACGAGGCCACCACCGGTGTTCTCCAGCACCGCCGCGCCGGCATCGTTGCCCACCAGCCGGTTCGCCTGGTCCGCTGCGCCGCGGTCGGCGACGCCGGAGCGGGTGATACCGAGCGGTGCGAGTGCGTCACGTCCGCGATCTTGGATCAGAGTCTGCGGGCCCACGGCATGGATACGCAGGCCCGCGGCATCGACAGCGGCGACCGGGCCCCGGGTGGTGGCCGGGACGGCCGCCACCGCGCGCACGGCTCGGAATCTGACCCGGGTGCCGGGCACGAGCATCGCGGGTGGGTCTCGATCCACGTCCCACAGCGGGGCGTCGGTGTGCCCGATCAGTTGCCAGCCGCCGGGGGAGGGACGAGGGTAGACCGCCGAGTACCCGCCCGCCACGGCGACCGTGCCGGAGGGCACGCGGACCCGTGGCGTCGGCCGACGCGGAACCACGGGACTCTCGAGATCGCCTCGCAGGTAGGCGAACCCGGGGGCGAATCCGACGAAGGCCACGTGCCACTGCTGCGCGGTGTGCCGCTCGATCACCGCCTGCGTGCCGACGCCCGTCAGCCGGGCGACTTCGTCGAGATCTTCGCCGTCGTACACCACGTCGATATCGACGATCGGTCCCGTCGATGGAACGTGTGGCGGTACGGGAAGTTCCCGTAGCGCTCGCGCCGCGGCCACGGTGGCGGCCGCGCTGGAGAACGTGACCGAGACGGTGGCGCCGCCCGCGACCACCGCGCGCTGTCCGGGGAGCGGCGCATCGGCCAACCGCTGTCGCAATGCTTCCACGGATCCGGCCGGGACTCGGATCTGCAGAGCCGTCCCGCCGAGACGGCGAATATCAATGGGCAGCATCGGTCTTAAGCGCGTCGGCCATGAGGTCCAGATCCGCGTGGTCGTCGGGGTCCCGGCCGAGGAACATCCCTGCGATCGTGACGAGCGCCGCGACGCCGACATACGCGGCGATCGACACCCACGTCTGCGTGTTCTTGTAGATCACGGTGAACAGCAGCGGAGCCATCGCACCGCCGACCACCCCGGCGAATGTGTACGCCAGCGAGCTACCGGAGTACCGCAGGCGGGCCGGGAACTGCTCGGTGATGAACGCGGCCTGGGGCCCGTACATGACGGCGTGCAGCATCATGCCGACGACGATGCCGAGCGTGAGCAGTGCGCGATTGTGGTTGTCCAGCAGGATGAACAGGATCGGTACCCAGATCGCGGTGAGCACCGCGCCGATGCCGTATACGAGCCGGCGGTTGACCCGGTCGGTGAGCCAGCCCGAGAGGGGCATCACGATGATCTGGGTGGCCGAGCCGATCATCACGGCAGTGAGCACCTCGCTGGTCCGGAAACCGAGCTGTTTGGTGGCGTAGGTGGCGAGGAAGACCGTCAGCAGCGAGTACAGCACGTCCGGGCAGACCCGGGAGAAGGCGGCGGCGACCAGGGCGCGGGGGTGCGTCGTGACCACCTCGGTGACGGGCGCGGCCGGCGGCTCTTCGCGGGCCATGAGCGCCTGGAAGACGGGGGTCTCCTCCAGCTTGAGCCGAATCATCAGGCCGAAGGCGACGAGGATCGCGGAGGCGAGGAAGCCGACGCGCCACCCCCAGTCCTGGAACGCGGCGTCGCTGAGGAACGCGGCGAGCGCGGCGAGCACACCGTTGGCCATGAGGTTGCCGACGGGGACACCGATCTGTGCCGCAGACGCCCAGAATCCGCGACTTCGCGGGTCGGCGAATTCGCTGGAGAGCAGGACGGCCCCGCCCCATTCGCCTCCCACGCCGACACCTTGCGTGAAACGCAGTAGCACCAGGATGATCGGCGCTGCGATACCCAGCGTGTCGTGGCCGGGGAGCAGTCCGATGAGTACCGTCGCAACGCCGATCAATAACAGCGTGGCCACCAGGACGTTCTTGCGGCCGATCCGGTCGCCCAACCGGCCGAAGACGATGCCGCCGATGGGCCGGGCGAAGTAACCCACCGCGAACGTGGAGAAGGATGCCACCAGGCCCATGTACGGGTCGTCGGAGGGAAAGAAGACGGCCGGGAAGACGACGGCCGAAGCCACGGAGTACAGGGCGAAGTCGTAGTACTCCAGGGAGGTGCCGGTGAGGCTGGCGATGTACGCCTTGACGGCGCCGGGTGGCCGGTTGGTCGCCGGTTCGGTACTGGTCATGAGGGATGGCCTTCCTCCGAGGGGTAACCGTATGTGTCGTCGGTTGCGACCAAACTAGGTGATTGTTGAACAATCCGCGCGCTGTATGGTCGGATTTGTTCAACAATGCGAGGTGGGGAGTGGGTCGTGGATACGGAACGACGGCGCGGCCACGCTGCGGCTCGCGCCACCGACGCACTGCGTTCGGCCATCGTCGGTGGCGAACTCCTCCCCGGTGACCGGTTGCGGGAGGAACCGTTGGCCGCGGACCTCCAGGTCTCCCGTAACACCCTGCGCGAGGCGATGCGGATCTTGGCCCACGAGGGCCTAATCGTGCATGAGGCGAACCGCGGCGCCACCGTCACCGTTCCCACCGTCGAATCGATTCGCGACCTCTACCGTGTGCGGCGCACCATCGAGGTGTACACGCTGCGCGAAGCCGATCCCGCGCATCCGGCCGCTGACCGCATGCGCGCCGCCGTGGACGCCGCCCTCGCGGCGGCCGCGACGAAGGACTGGCGCGCGGTCGGCACCTGCGACCTGACGTTCCACCGGGCGATCGTCGCCCTCGCCGACAGCCCCCGGCTGGATGCGGTGCTGCAGTCACTGCTCGCCGAGCTTCGCCTCGCGTTCGGCGTGGTCGACGATCCGCAGGCGCTGCACGCGCCCTTCCTGGCCGATAACGAGCGAATACTCGACCTGTTCGCCGCGGGTGCGTCGGATCGCGCCGCCGACGAGTTGGCCGATTACCTGGGGCGCTCCGAGGCCTTCCTGATCGGTGCCCAGAAGGAGCGTTCGCTCAGCTGAATTCAGCCTCGCACTCGTCCGTCTCGGGCAGGGACTGGCAGGCGAGGCGCACCCCGTTGTTCAGCTCATGATCATCAAGAGTGTCGTTGACCAGCATTCGTACTTCGCCGCGCCGGAGCGTGAAGGCGCAACCACCGCAGTTCCCCTCGCGACACACGTACGGGGCGTCGATACCGGCCGCCAGGAGGGTGTCGAGTAGGACCTGTTCCCGGGGCCAGGGCAAGGTGGTGCTGGCCCCGTCGAGAGTGACCGTGACGGTGGCCCCGTCGTCCGACGGTGCCGGTGCGGCAGGGGCGGCCACGTCGAACGGGTCGGCGGTGAGCGAGGTGAAGGTCTCGCGGTGGATCCGCCCCGCGTCGATCCCCGCCGCCTCGGCCGCGGCGGCCGCTGAATCCATGAAGCCGGCGGGACCGCAGATGTACGCGGCCCCGGCGGTGGGTGGAACGACGTCGCGGAGCGCGGCGGCCGACGGAAGACCGCGGTCGGTCTCGAACCAGTGCACCACGCGTAGTCGATCACCCTGCGCCGCAGCGAGATCGGCGAGTGATTCACGGAAGATCACCGATGCGGCGTCTCGGTTCGCGTACACGAGCGTCACACGCAGGGGCGACGACGCGAGCGCGGTGCGCAGGATCGACATGATCGGCGTGATTCCGCTGCCGGCGGCGAACAGAACCGGCTCCGTGGTGTGATCGCGCACTGTGAATGTGCCGCCGGGGCGGAGCGATTCGATGGTCAGGCCTGGTTTGGCGTTGTCGCACAGCCAGTTCGATGCGTAGCCGCCGGTGACGCGCTTGACGGTTACCTGGAGCTGGTCATCGAGCCCGGGAGTGCTGGAGAGGGAGTAGCAGCGCGGCGCCCATGATCGGCCGTCGTCCGGGGTGCCGGGGATGCGCAGGGTGAGGAATTGCCCGGGCCGGTAGTCGAACCGGTCCGTCCCAGGATGGGCGAAGACGATCGAGACCGCGTCGTGGGTCTCCTCGATGACGTCGATGATTTCGAGCTGGTGCGACCGGCTCGTGTCTGCTTCCACGGAGGAATCCCTTCTTTGCGGTCACCGCGAACGATACATTTCTAACCGTGCCATTGACAACTGGCACGGTTAGTGGTGGTCTAACGGCATGGACAAGGAAGTCGCGGCGCCACCGGTACCGTCCCGGGCCACGCGCCGCTCCGCGCTGACCGCCGTCGCCACCCGCTACGGATTGGGCGTGGTCAGTGGCCTGATCCCGATGAACCAGTCCGGCGTGTGGGTAGCTCGTGGGCTGGTCGCCGCGATCATGGGGGCCCTCGGCTCGAGCCCGCGGGGCACACGCGCCACCGCGGTCCGCACCCCGACGGTGCCCGGCGACTGGGTACTCGGGCCGGGCGTCCGATTCGGTCGGCGCGCCGTCTACTACATCCACGGCAGTGCCTATGCGATCTGCTCGGCGCGTACCCACCGCAGTCTCGCCGCTCGGCTCAGCGCCGTCACGGGCCTGCCGGTCTTCGTCGTGGACTACCGGCTCGCCCCCGAGCATCCGTTCCCCGCCGCGGCCGACGATATCGCGGCGGGCTTCGACTGGCTGCTCACTCAGGGCTACGCCGCCGGCGACATCGTGCTCGCCGGTGACTCCGCCGGCGGACACCTGGCGGTCGACCTCGTGGTGCAACGCGCCCGCGAGGAGGCGTCCCAACCCGCCGCCGTGGCCCTGTTCTCGCCGCTCATCGACCTGACCTTCGGGCTCGCCGCCGAGCAGGAGCGCACGCGCCGCGATCCCGCGATCACGGCGGCCGCGGCACGCCGCCTCGTCGACCTGTACACCGCAGGGATTCCCGATGATCACCCGCGTCTGCGCCTGGACCTCGCGTTCGCGGATCGTCTGCCGCCGTTCCTCATTCAGGCGGGCGGTGCGGAGATGCTCTCCGCTGACGCCCGGTACCTCGATCGCGAGCTCCGCGAGAACGGCGGCACCAGCACGCTCGAGATCTGGCCCGGTCTGATGCACGTCTTCCAGGCACTGCCCCGTCTTACACCCGAGGCCGACAACGCGCTGCTACGGGTGCGTGACTTCCTCGCCGCGACCGATCCCGTTGCGGCTGAAACCGACTCGAAGGCGGTCTCCTGATGTTCGGTATCGATCGCATCCTGCGCCGCCTGGTGCGCAATCCCGTCTCGGAGGACGCCCGCGCGGTGGTGACCGGCGCAGGCAGCGGCATCGGCCGCGCGTTCGCTGTGGAACTCACACGCCGCGGAGGCGAGGTGATTTGCGCCGACATCGACGAGACCCGGGCGAAGGAGACGGTGGCCCTGATCGCGACGAAGACCGGCCGGCCCGCGCACGCCGTGGCATGCGATGTCGCTGATCGTGCCCAGGTCGAATCGCTCGCGGTACTGGCACGCTCCGTGTTCGACGGTCCGCCCACCCTGGTCATCAACAACGCCGGAGTCGGCATCGGCGGCCGGGCCGTGGGCGAGATCGGTCTCGACGACTGGGACTGGGCCCTGGGCATCAACCTGTGGGGCGTGGTGCACGGCTGCGAGTTGTTCGCGCCGATGCTCCGCGAAGCCGGGCGCGGCGGCGTCATCAACGTTGCCTCCGCCGCCGGATTCGCCGCAGCACCGGCGATGGGCCCCTACAACGTATCCAAGGCGGGAGTCATGTCGCTCTCCGAGACCCTCGCCGCCGAACTCGCGGGCTCGGGTGTCAACGTGACCGTGCTCTGTCCCACCTTCGTCAAGACCAATGTAGCCAGGGACGGTCGCATCACTTCCGGCAGTAAGGATCTCGCCGGAAGACTCATGGAACTCACCGGGTTCTCTCCCGATTCCGTCGCCGCTCAGACCCTCGATGCCAACGACCTCGGACGTCTGTATGTGCTTCCGCAGTTCGACGCGAACGTGGTCTGGCACCTCAAGCGCCATTTCCCGGTCCCGTATGCGCGGGGCCTCGGACTGATCAACCGTTTCCTTCCCGCCTCCTGAAAGGACGACCCGCCATGGCCATGGACTTCGACACGATGCTGCAGATGATCAAGGACAAGCAGTGGGCGCTCGCCGACATCGACTGGGATGCGCCCGGTGCCGAGTTGATCGAGCCCGAGCTGCACGCCAAGCTCAAGCCCTTCCTCTCCGACCTGATGTGGATCGAGAACGTCGGAGCCCGCGGCTTCGCCGCGATGGCGAAGAAGGCGCCCACCCCCACGCTCAAGAGCATCTACGAGCACTTCCACGCGGAGGAGCAGAAGCACGCCAACGCGGAGCTGGCGCTCATGCGGCGCTGGGGCATGCTCGACGGCGACGAGATCCCGTCGCCGAACATCAACGTGCAGTTGGTGATCAACTGGCTCGATCAGCACTCGGACGGGATGTCGCTGTCCTTCCTCGGCACCGTGATCCCGATGCTGGAGGTGGCCCTCGACGGTGCGCTGATCAAATTCATCACCGACGAGGTGAAGGATCCGGTCGCGCAGGAGGTGTTCAAGCGGATCAACGCCGACGAGTCCCGGCACCTCGCCGTCGATTTCGAGGTAATGGACCTGCTGGGCCACGCCGACCTGCGCAAGCGTGCCATCGACTTCGTGGGCGGCTGGGTCAAGCCCTCCCTGCTCGTGGGCTTCCTCAGCTACGTGCCGCTGCTGAACAAGATGCGCGACAACATCGTCGACATGGGCGTCGACGAGGAGCGACTGTACGGCGCCATGCGGCGGTACAAGAACGTGGGCGAGCGCAGTGAATTCGTGCGCCGCCTGCCCATGTACCGGGTGGTGGCCTGGCACGGCGGTTGGGTGATCAACCGCTCCAACCGGCTCTATCACGTCCCGGCCGATGCGCTGGTCAAGGCCACCGCGCTGATCCCCTTCCCGCTGGTGCACCGCAAGCCCACCTGGTCGCAGGAACTGACCTACGAGCCCACCGCCTGACAAGGACCTCAGCCATGAGCATCTCCGTAGCCATCATCGGTGCCGGCTTCGCCGGGATCGGCGCCGCGATCCGCCTCCAGGACAAGGGCGTCGACGACTTCGTCCTGTTCGAACGCGACACCCGCGTGGGCGGCACCTGGCGCGACAACACCTACCCCGGTGCCGCCTGCGACATCCCGTCGCGCCTGTACTCGTACAGCTTCGCGCCGAATCCGGAGTGGTCGCACACCTACTCCGGCAGCGGCGAGATCCTCTCCTACATCGACACCATGGTCGAATCGGCGGGCCTGCGGTCACGGATCCGATTCGAGCACACGGTGACCGGCCTGGTGTACGACGCGGACGCGGGGGAGTGGACGATCTCCTTCGCCGACCGGGACCCGGTGCGCGCCCGCACCGTGATCGTCGCATCCGGCCCGCTCGCCAACGCCTCGTTCCCCGATATCCGCGGTATCGAGGACTACCAGGGTCACATGATCCACAGCGCCCGCTGGGACCACGACTACGACTTCGCCGGCAAGAAGGTCGCCGTCGTCGGCACCGGCGCGAGCGCCGTGCAGATCGTGCCCGAGGTGGTGAAAGAGGCGGCCTCGGTCAAGGTCTTCCAGCGCACGCCCGGTTGGGTCCTGCCCCGGATCAACACCGAGACCGGCGAATTCACCAAGCGGATCTACCGCAGCGTCCCCGGTGCCCAGCAGCTCGCCCGCGCCCTGTGGTTCTGGGGCCACGAATCGGTGGCGCTCGGCGTGGTCTGGAACACCCCGCTCACCCGCGTCGTCGAGGCCGTCAGCAAGCTGCACCTGCGGGCCCAGGTCAAGGACCCGTGGCTGCGGCGCCAGTTGACCCCCGACTTCGCCGCCGGATGCAAACGCCTGCTGATGACCAGCGACTACTACCCGGCCCTGCAGCGCGCCAACTGCAAGCTGGTGACCTGGCCGATCGCCCGGATCGCGCCGCAGGGGATCCGCACCGTCGAAGGGGTGGAGCACCGTTTCGACTGCATCGTCTTCGCCACCGGCTTCGACGTCTCCAAGGCCGGCACGCCGATCCCCATCACCGGCCTGGACGGCCGGGTGCTCGCCGACGAGTGGAGCGGCGGCGCCTACGCCCATCGCAGCGTCGCCGTCTCCGGATATCCCAACCTGTACTTCACCTTCGGCCCGAACTCCGGGCCCGGGCACAGCTCGGCCCTGGTGTACATGGAGGCGCAGATCGACTACATCACCGATGCCGTGTCCCAGTTGCTCACCGAGGACTGGAAGGCGCTCGACGTGCGCGCCGAGGTGCAGGACGCGTACAACCGCGACATCCAGCGCCGGCTCACCGCCACCACGTGGAACTCGGGCTGTCAGAGCTGGTACCTCACCGACGACGGCTTCAACGCCACCATGTTCCCCGGATTCGCCAGCCAGTACGTGCACCAATTGCGCCGCGTGGATCTGCGCGATTTCCGCATCCTGGTCCGCGAGGACGCCGAAGCGCCGGTGCCGGCCGGATAAACTGCAGGGATGACCGAGTACCGGATCGACGACCTGGCCCGCGTGTCCGGGACGACGACGCGCAACATCCGGGGCTACCAGGAACGCGGCCTGCTGCCCCAGCCGCTGCGGCGGGGCCGGGTCGCGATCTACACCGAGAAGCACCTGCGCAACCTGAAGGCCATCAACAAGCTGCTCAGCAGCGGGTTCACGCTCAAACACATCGCCACCTTCCTCACCAATCCCGGTGCCCGGATCGGTGATGCGCTGGAGCTCAACGAGATCCTCGACGAGCCCTGGTCGGCCACCGAGCGGCCGCTGCTGCGCCGCGACGAGTTGGAGGAACGGCTCGGGCCGCTCGACGACGCCGCGCTGGCCGGGCTGATCGCGGCGGGCATCGTCACCGAGACCGTGGAGGACGGCGTCTACGAGGCGGCCGATTCCCGGATCATCGGCAACCTGGGCCGCCTCGTGGACCGCGGCATGGAACTCGCGGTGCTGGCCGACGTGCACCAGCGGTTCGCGCAGAAGGTGACCGAGGCGGCCGAGGTCTTCATGACCGCGGCCCACGAGGAGGTGGACCGGCGGCGCGGCCCGGGCTGGTTGCCCGAGTCGGACGACGATGTGGCCTGGGCCGTCAGCCTTTTCGGCGCCATGCGCCGGGCGGGCACGGAGAACGCGCACGCCGCCCTCGACCGCGCTCTCGACGCCGCCCTCGACAGCGAGCTGCGGGCGCACCAGAACGCCGTCGATCACCGCGCCTCCACCGACGAGGCGGCGGGCTGAGCCTCACGCCGCGTAGCTGAGCGCGGCGGCCGCGACGGTCACCGTCGCGAGCGCCCCCGCCTCGGTACCGATCGAACGGCGGGTCCGCCGCACGGGCGTCGTCCCCGCTCGCACCGTGGTCACCCGGCGCTGCCACAGGCCCACCGCGAGCAGTGCCGCGAGGGCGCCCGCCTTCACCACCACCAGCACGAAGGCGGCGGAACCGGCCGCCGGGTGCCGGATCACGGCCGCCGCGCCGCCGCTGATCCCCAGCAGTGCGACCGCCGCGGGCGCCCACCGGCCGAACTCGCCCAGGGCCCGGGCCCATTCGTCCCGGCCGCGCAGCACGATCGGCATCGCGGCGAGGCCGCCGAACCACCAGGCCGCGGTGAGCACGTGCACCGTGACCACGGCCGCGCCGACGGCCGAGAGGCCGAGGTGCCCCGTCGCGGGACCGGCGGCCAGGCCGATCGCCGCCGCACCGACCGCGGCCCCGGCGGGGAGCCGGGAGCCGAGCACCCCGAGGAGCACCGCGACGGCGATGGTGACCGCGGTGGCGGGCACCGCGCGGATCTCGGCGACGAGCCCGGCCAGATCGACCCGCCACAGCGGCGCCCCGGTGCGGTCGGCGGCGGTCGCCACCAGGTTCAGGGCGGCGCACACCGCCCACGCCGCCGCGAGCCGGGGCATCGGCCCGGCGCTGCGCGACCGGCCGTCGGGCAGCCCGGCGAAGGCGCGGAGCACCAGCACACCGAGCAGGAGCATCCCGCTCAGATCGGCGGCCGCACGGAACCCGGCCGCGACGATCACGACGGCGAACGGTCGCGCCGGCGCCACCGCAGACCCGCCGCGACCGCTGCCGCCGCGAGGCCGACGGCGGCCGCGATGCCGAGCACCGGCGCGCCCCGATCCGGCTCGTCCGCGGGAGCCGCCGGACCCGCGCCGCCGTCGGCGGTGAGGGTGAAATAGGTGCTGCCGGAAACGGTGTGACCGTCGGCGGAGGTCACCCGGTAGCCGATGGTGTACTCACCGGCCGCACCGAGCCCCGTCAGGTCCGCACGCAGCGTCGTCCCGCTCACCACACCCGGCCCTGACGACCACACGTCGGCGGCGGCACCGGGGCCGGTGACCACCACCTCGCGGGCGCCGTCCTGGAGCGGCTCGTCGAATCGCAGCGTCACCGCGGACGGGGCCGCCGCGACGGTGGAACCGGTTGCGGGCGTGGCCTCGACGAGGGCGGCGTGCGCGGATGCGGACGGCAGCGCGAGGCTCATCTCGAAGGCGATCAGCAGGAGGGCGGCGAAGCCGCGGGCGAGGGATGTCATTTCATGTCTCCGTTCGGGTGGCCGGTGGTTCCGGCCGCGGTACGTGGGGAGGTGCCGTCGGCGGTGACCAGGAACTGGCCCATCATTCCGGCGTCCTCGTGGGTGAGCAGGTGGCAGTGGAACATGTAGGAGTACAGGGGATCCGAGTAGTCGGCGAAGCGCATCACCAGGGTGGCGCGATCGCCGGGAGCGAGGTACACGGTGTCCTTCCAGCCGCGGAGCGCGGGCGGCGGGGCGGAATCGTTGAACGAGGTCACCTGGAACTGCACGTCGTGCACGTGGAAGTTGTGCGGCCAGTTGTCCACGTTGCGCACCTCCCACGCCTCGGTGGCGCCCTCGCGTACCGCGAAGTCGATGCGGTTCATGTCCATCCGCAGGCGGTTGATCATGTGCCACTGCAGGTCGAACCGGCGGCGTTGCCCGGCGTCACCGGCCGCCAGGGGCGTGATCGCGGCGAGTGCCGCGGGCAACGGCGGCGAGGGACGTACCGCGCCGGAGCGCAGGGTGAGCACGTCGAGGGTGTCGTCGAATCCGAAGCGGGCGGCGATGTCCCGGTCGATGCGGCCGCGCTGGGCGGCGCCGGCCGGGAACGACCGGAGCACCACCGCATCGTCGGCGGCCATCTCGACCACGATCTCGGCGCGCTCGCCGGGGCTCAGGAAGATCCGGTCGAGCGGCAGCGGGCTGGGCAGCAGGCCACCGTCGGTGCCCACCAGGCTGAACCGCCGACCGTCGGAGAACCCCAGGTTGTAGCTGCGGCCCGACGATCCGTTGAGCAGCCGCAGCCGGATGCGGCTGCGCGGCGATGCGAGGTAGGCGCCCGCGATGCCGTTGGTGACGATCGTGGGACCCGTCATGCCCACGGCCTGCGTCAGGGTCTCGTCGAGCTGCCCGGCCGGGGTGAGCCGCCGGTCCTGGATCACCACCGGCACGTCGTCGACCCCGTACTCGGACGGCAGGCCGGAGGGCGCGGCACCGTCGAGCAGGAAGAAGCCGGACAGGCCGCGGTAGACGTGCCGTTCCGTGGTGCCGTGCGGATGCGGGTGGTACCAGAGCGTCGCCGGATCCTGGCGGACCGTCCACTCGGTGGTCCAGGTGGCGCCGGGCGCGATCGGCTGGTGCGGGCCGCCGTCGGCGCGCGCCGGCAGATGCATGCCGTGCCAGTGCACCGTGGTCTCCTCGGGCAGCGTGTTGTGCACCCGCACGCGCACCTTCTCCCCGTTCCGGGCGCGCAGGGTGGGGCCGAGGATCGCGCCGTTGAAGCCCCAGGTGCGGGTGGCGCGTCCCGGCGTGATCTCGGTGGTCCCGGCACCGGCGGTGAGCTCGAACAGCCGCGCGCCGTCGGCGTCGGTGCGCGACGGGGCGAGCGGCGGCACCGGCAGGGGACGCAACCCGTCGGCGGGCGGCGCGGTACCGGCGGGGGCCGCCGGGAAGCGCACCAGCGAGCACGCGCCGGCGAGCGCCGGAGCCGCGACCAACGCGGTGAGCAGTGATCGTCGCGTGACCGTTCGGCCTGCGGCGGAGGTGATCTCGTTCATGACCTCCATCGTCGGCCGCGGTGGGCCCTCGATTCCTCCGACCGCGGTACCGGCGCGGAGCGGTGATCTCCTCCCCGTGGCCCCTTGTGGACGGGTACGGGATCTGCTACCGAGCCGGTACGGTCGATTCGTGATGGACGCCATGGACGGGATCCGCCGGATGCGGTGGGTGCGCTGGGTGCCGCTGGTGGTGACCCCGGTGCTGCTGCTCGCCAGCACCTATCCAGAGCGGTTCCACGTGACCCCGCTGTACTGGGTGCTCTCGTTGCTCGCCGCGGCGATCTTCGCGGTCGGCGAGCGGTATCCGCTGGCCACCTCCCTCGCGGTGTCGGTGATCGGCGGTGTGCTGCTCACCCAGGAGGCGTGGGGGATGTCGGGCCTGGTCCCGTACCTCGCCGTGATCGCCCTGCTCGACCTCGCCGCCCGCGGCCGCGACGGTCGCGCCATCGCCCTCGGCGCCGTCGTCTGGGCCGGCGCGGTGACCGTGGACGCGCTCACCGACCCGTACGGCCGGTCGGGTCCGGCGCAACTCGCGGTCCAGTTGCTGGCGTACGTGGGGCTGCCGCTGGCCGCCGGGCTGTACCTGCGCAGCCGGATCCAGCTCGCCGAACAGGACCGCCGACGGATCGCCGCCGAGCTGACCGGCGCGCAGCAGACCGAGCGCGCGGCGCTCGCGCGCGAGCTGCACGACCTGGTGGCGCACCACATGGCGGCGATCATCATGCGGGTGGGGGTCGCCCGCACCCGCACCGCGGACGCCCAGTCGAAGGCGGTCCTCGACGACGTGCACGAGACGGCGTCCCAGGCGCTGGGCAACATCCGCAGCCTGCTGACCGCGATCCGGACCGATCAGGTCGGCTCGCCCACCGAGATCGACGATGTGCGCGGCGAACTGCGCGACGCGGTGCAACGCACCCGCGCAGCGGGATTCGCGGTGACCGACTCCGTCGACCTGTCCGGCGAAGCGCTGGACGCGATCGGCTCGCTCACCCTCGTCCGCGTGACCCAGGAGGCACTGACCAACGTGATGAAACACGCCGCCCCCGGCACCGCCGTATCGCTGACGGTCGCGCAGACGCCCACCGAGGTGATCGCCCGGATCCACAGCGACCTGCCTGAGCCGCACGGGAACCGCGGTGCGGGACACGGTCTCGACGGCATGGCCGAGCGGGCCAGGCTGGCCGGCGGCATCCTCGACGCGGGTCCGGTGGACGGCGGCTGGTCGGTCCGGCTGGTCGTACCGACCCGGGAGGCACGACAGTGATCCGGGTGCTGATCGTCGACGACCAGCGGTTGATCCGCGACAGCCTGCGCATGCTCTTCGACGGCGTGGACGACTTCGAGGTGGTGGGCGAGGCGCGCGACGGGCAGCAAGCCGGAGACGAGTTCGCCCGCACCCTGCCGGATCTGGTGCTGATGGACCTGCGGATGCCCGGCGCCGACGGGATCGTGGGGATCGAGCGGATCAAGGCGCAGGACCCGGATGCGGCCGTCGTGGTACTCACCACCTTCGACGACGACGATCATCTGTATCCCGCGCTGCGGGCCGGGGCCGCGGGCTTCCTCGCCAAGGACATCGCCCCCGAGGACCTGCTGGACGCGGTGCGCCGCACCCTGGCCGGCGACGTTCCGCTCTCGCCCGCCACCGTCAAACGACTGATCGGTCAGGCGCTGGTGGCCCGCACGGATGCGCCGGCGCCGGCCGCCGCTCCGGCCGAGTACTCGTTGACCGCCCGCGAGCGCGAGGTGCTCGCGCTGATCGGGCAGGGCCTGTCGAACGCCGAGATCGCCGCCGAGCTGCACCTGGCGGTGACCACGGTGAAGTCACACGTGACCAACCTGCTGGCGAAGACCGATTCCAGCACCAGGTTGCAGCTGGCCCTGCTCGCCGCTCACGGGTAGGGCAGCGTCGCGGCGCCGCGCGCGGTGAGCTGCATTGCCATCATCTGCACCTCTTCGGTCTGCTCCTTGACCATCGACATCGCGCGCTGGCGCACCGTGGGGGAGGCGCTGCTCTGCTGCACCGCACCGGCCATATCGATGCCGCCCTGGTGGTGGCGCGTCATCAGCTGCAGGAACAGGGTCTCCTGGGGCGCTCCGGTGGCATTGGCCAGCGCGGTGAGCTCCTCGCTCGACGCCATCCCGGGCATGCTGCTCGTACCCGGCATCTGATGCCTGGACGGCATAGCTGCCATATCGTGGCCGCCCGCGCTGGGGGCCGCGCTCGCCGGGGTCTCCGACATCCATGCCATGGGGTTCTGGTTCTGGATCGGCTGGCCGAGGATCTCCAACCAGCCCATGAGGATTCCCGACTCCCGGGACTGGGACTCCTTGATCTGCTGCGCGATGCCGCGGATATCGGGCGCGAGATCGGGGCGCAGCAGTTCGATCATCTGGGTGGCCTGCTGATGGTGCATCAGCATGTCCTGGGCGAAGCCGATATCGGCGGCGCTGAGCTGCTGCGGGCTGCCCGGGGCCTGCGGTGCGGGCCCCGGATCGCGCGTGGTGGAGGTGCCGATCGCGTAGCCGATCAGGGCCGCCACGATCGCCGCGGCCACGACGACGGCCACGCGCCGTGCGGACGGGGAGAGTGAGTTCATTGCGGGGAGTAGGCCTTCGGGTCGATGCGCAGCCGCATGAAGCCGTTGTCCATGCAGCTGACCATAAGATCGTTGCCGCGGAACTCCGGGGGCGACATGCACCAGTCCGCCGAGAGGTCGGCCCCCAGCAGGCGGCTCTGATCGTTGATGATCCCGTTCACGGGCGCCTGGCCCTGCAGGATCGACCGGGCGATCTGCAGCGTGTTCAGGATCGGCGGCGCCACGATCGAGCCGAGCAGCGCGTGCGTGGAGTTCGGCAGCTGCAGATTCTTTCCGGTCTGCGCGGGCGGGTTGAAGTAGGCGATCTCGCGGATCCTGTCGGGATCACGGATGTCGAAGACCCGGATACCGGATTGGATCCAGCCGCACGCCATGGCGGTGGGATCGTCGGGGCGGTCGATGGTGCAGTAGTGCGCGTCGTAGCCGAAGACGCCGTTCGAGGTGGCGCTCTGCGCCCACCGGTTCGCGTTCTTCGGGAGGTTGATCTCGAGCTTGATCTGGTTGCGCAGCTTCAGGTTCGACAGGTCGCTCAGGCTCAGGAGTTTGACGCCGCCGGAGCCGGCCTCGTCGACGACGTAGGCATAGGGTTTGCCGCCGTAGCTCGCGTAGATGGTGTGCTGGGTGATGATCCCGTCCAACCAGAACTGGCGCCCCACGTGCGGCACCGGCGCGGTGACCACGGTGCGGGGCTTGCGGTCCTGGATCGCCGAGACGTCGATCACGGTGATCCCGGCGACGGTGGAGGCGTACAGCTGGCGGCCGTCCGGGGAGAAGCCGACGCCGTGACCGAAGATGCCGGTGATGCCCGACCACACCACCATCGGGTTGGCGGGGTCGGTGATGTCGACGGCGCTGAGGTGACCGGCGACGGGGCCCGAAGCCCAGTAGGTCTTGCCGTCGGGGGAGAAATCGCCCTCGTGCGTGGTGATCGGGATGGGCATCCCCAATGCCGTCCCGGCACCGGGATTGAGCAGACGGGGTTTGGTGCAGTCCTGGGAGATGTCGTAGATCGCCATGTACCCGAACCCCGCGAGCAGCGGTACCGACGTGCCCACCAGCAGTCCGCGCTTCGCGTTGACCTTGAGCGACTCCCACGTGCCGGTGACCACGCCGAGCTCGTTGAGGACGGCCGTCTGCCGCGGATTCTTCGGATCGGAATTGTCGATCACCCGCACCCCCGGCCCGCTGCTCCCGGCGAAGTTCGTGGGGAAGGTGGTGGAGATGTAGGAGCAGTTCTTGTAACTCGGGCTGACGATGCCGGCACCGTCGCCCTGATACCGGCCGACCAGGTCGATGTTGCAGTTGTACCCCTGGGTGCTGCGACCGCTCTTGCGGTCCTCCAGCGGCACGTCGCCCTGGATGCCCTTCTCGGCGCGGTCGCCGGGGCGGCAGTCGGCCTTGGGGACGGACTTGTCCCACACATCGACCCACTGGTTGTAGCCCTGCGGCGCGGCCTGCGCCTGCGGCCCGACGGCCAGCAGCGGCAGGAGCAGGATCGCGATCAGCGCGAACCGGAGCGCGCCCCGTCGCGCGTTCGGGCGGGTGGATGCGGATCGTCGCCCCCGAGTAGCACCGTGCATGCGTCTCCATCGTCCCCAGTCCGTGCACGCCATCACCTGTGGCCGGGAGTGAGATTACGGCGCTGGGGGTTGGCTTTGGGGCGAACCGCAAAACTTCTTACTGAGGAGTCAGTTTCATCGCGGGGCGTCGTGCGCGGTTCAGTACAGGGCCTCGGTGTCGACCTCGTCGGCCTCCGCGGCGAGGGTCTCGGCGTCGGGCGCACCGTCGGGCTTCTCCCGGCCGGTGAGCAGCGACGCGACTGCGCCGATCAGGCAGACGACCGCCGCGAACGAGAAGGCGAGCTCGAGGCCCGACCGGAACGATTCGGAGATCAGGTGGGGGAAGAACTGCAAGCCGGTCAGGTGCTGGGACTGCTCGGCGGTCAGGTTGAGTTGAGCGAGGTGCGGGCCGAGCAGCTGCTGGATCGGGTTGTAGCCCAGGAAGGCTGCGAACAACACCGCGACCGGAGGTAGTGCGGCGATCTCGCTCGCGTACTGCGCGGGCACGCCGTTCGCCTGGAGCCCCGTCGACATGGCACCCGGCAGCGACCCCGCGAGCCCGCCGATCATCAGCGAGAAGAACAGGCCGATCGAGAGCACCATGGCCGCGTTCTGGAACGTGGTCATCATTCCCGATCCCGAGCCGCGCGACGTGGCGGGTAGCGAGTTCATCACCACGGCGCGGTTGGGTGAGCCGAACATCCCCATGCCGATCCCGTTGACGAAGAGGATCAGGGCGAACGCCCAGTACGGGAAGTCGACCGGCAGCGCGATCAGCGCGAGGAATGTGAGTGCGGTGATGAGCAGACCCGCAGCGCTCAGTGACCGTCCGCCGATCCGGTCCGACAGGGCGCCCGCGGCGGGGGCGGAGAGGAGGAACCCGACGGTGAGCGGGACCATGTAGATACCCGCCCACAGCGGGGTCTGCGTGTAGTCGTAACCGTGCTGTGGCAGCCAGATTCCCTGCAGCCAGATGATCAGCATGAACTGCAGACCGCCGCGGCCCAACGATCCGCACAGGTTCGCGACGTTGCCCCACAGGAAGTCCTTGCTGCGGAACAGGTGCAGGTCGAACAGTGGAGCCGGCACGCGTAGTTCGATGTAGCAGAACACCGCCAGCACCGCGGCACCGCCGATCAGGCAGGACAGGACGAACGGCGAACCCCATCCCATCGCGTCACCGCCGTAGGGCTGGATGCCGTAGGTGATGCCCACCAGCACCGCGATCAGTCCGACCGCGAAAGTGGTGTTGCCCCACCAGTCCATGGTGGCGGGGACTCGTTCGCCGCGATCCTCGAGCTTGAGATACGCCCAGATCGTGCCGACCACGCCGAACGGCACCGACACCAGGAACACCAGGTGCCAGTTGACGGGCGCCAGGACGCCGCCGATCACCAGGCCGAGGAACGAGCCGGCGATCGCCGCGACGCCGTTGATGCCGAGCGCGAGACCGCGCTGATTCTGCGGGAAGGCGTCGGTGAGGATGGCCGAACTGTTGGCCATGAGGAAGGCGCCGCCCACACCCTGCACCACGCGCCAGGCGATCAGCCAGAGTGCGGCGGCGGGGCCGTCGAACCAGGTGACCGCCAGGAATATCGACGAGACGGTGAAGATGGCGAAGCCCATGTTGTACATGCGGGCGCGGCCGAACATGTCGCCGAGTCGGCCGAAGGCCACCACCAGCACTGCGGTGACCACGAGGAAACCCATCATCATCCACAACAGATAGCTGGTGTTGCCCGGTTCCAGCGGGTTGAGGTGGATGCCCTTGAAAATGTCCGGCAGCGCGATCAGCACGATGGAACTGTTGATCGTGGCGATCAGCATGCCCAGGGTGGTGTTGGAGAGCGCGATCCACTTGTAGCCGTCGCGGGTGTCGATATCGCGGAACGCCAAGACTGAGTCCTTAAATTAGAAGAACTTATTTTCTTGGCCAGTCTAGGGATCGCCCCGCATGCCGTCTCGGCGGACCCGGGTCAGGTGCGCCATTCGACCTTTTCGACCTGTTTCGGCGGGAAGGGGGCCGGTGGCCCGAAGGGCTCGCCCGGGAGGGGGATCACCGAAATCGCTGCCGCGGGCTTCGGGTCGGGCACGCCGTCGGTGTTCAGGCGGAACAGCCATTGACGGTAGCCCTGCTCGTCGCGGCGGCTGCGCACCTGTACCCGCGAGCCGAGAGGCAGTGGCGCCAGGTACTCGATGATCGCCCGATGCGGGGCCAGCAGGATCGGATCGCCGTCGAGGTCGTCCTCCACCAACTGCCAGTACGAGGCGTTGTTCAGGTGCTGGAACGGATCGTAATCGGTGGCCCGGAGTGCGACCTCACGATCGGTGTCCGACGGCACCGGTGGCGCCTCGGTGTTGAGCGCCTTCCATCGCAGCCTGGTCTCCGCGACGTGCTTGCTCAGATACTCCATGCCGCCGTCGCTGATGTGCGTGGGCATTCCGGTATCGGCGTTGAACCGGATCCAGAAACTCTCCGTCTCCACATGCCCGCCTGCAGTGTCGCGCAGGGAGATCCGCATATTGCACCAGCGCGAGCTGGTCGACTCGCACCACCGGGTCAGCGTCACATCGGCCGGCCAGGTGAGCGGGGCCACCACATCGATGATGGTGCGCCGCACCAGCCAGTAAGGGTCGGTGGTCTCGAAGCCGCGATGAAACATCTCGTCGTTCGCCATGTCCTGCAGATAGCGAGCGACACCGTCGAGCCGCACCCGGCGCTCGGGATTCACATCGCCCGTGCGCACCGGCCAGGTCCGGGTGAACGACGGTCCGGGCGGTGCGTCCTGGAGAAACGTGTAGTCCGACGGTGTCGCGGCAGGCTTCGTCACCCGGCCGACCCTAGTCCTCCCGGGACGATTCCGGGGTGCGACGCCGCGTGATCAACAGTTGCGAGGTGCGCGCGCACAGCACACCGGCGGCGTCGGTCACCGTGACCTCCACGCTGAGCACCGTGCGCCCCAGTTTGAGCGGCTGGGCGACGGCGTTCGCCGTGCGATCGAGCACGGGGCTCAGGAAATGCGTGTGCGACTCCACCGTGGTCCAATCGCTGCCGTCCGGGAGGTTGAGGCCGACGAGCACGGCCGCAGCCAGGTCGCACAGGCTCATGATGGCGCCGCCGTGCAAGCCACCGCCCATTGTGGACAGTGGCGGTGCGAGATCGAGTTCGGCGCGGACCTCCGCGGTGTCGATCGCGGGGAACCTCACTCCCAAGGTGCGTGCGAACGGTGCCATCGCAAAGATGTCGTCGTCGGTCAATCGCATGGTGGTGCTCCGTTCTCTTCAATTCCTAGAACGATCGTGACAGAAATGGCAGGATGCGGGAAAGGATTCTCAATGAAGCTGTCAAGCAGCCGAGGCCGTGATTTGCGGTGCGGTGGGCTGCCAGGTGCGGTTGTCGCGGATGAGGGCGTAGAGAACGTTGACGCGCTTTCGGGCCAGGCAGATCGTCGCGGGAATGTGTTTCTTTCCCTGGGACCGTTTGCGTTGGTAGTAGGCCCGGGATTCGGGGTCGCAGCGGGTGGCGGTGACCGCGGACATGTACATCACTCGTCGCAGTCCGCGGTGATAGCGCTTGGGGGTGCACAGCCTGCCGGTGCGCTTGCCGGAGTCCTTGGAAACCGGGGCCAGGCCGGCCCACGCCGCGAGGTGATCAGCGGAGACGATTCGGCTGGGATCTCCGACGGCAGCGAGGAATTCAGCACCGAGACGAAAGCCCATGCCGGGCAGGCTCACGATCGCTTCGGCCAGAGGGTGTCGGCGAAATCGCTCCTCGATGGCGGCATCGACGTTCTTAATCCGCGTATCGAGGTCGATCACCCCCTGCGCGAGCTCAGCAACCAGCGCGGCGGCGACATCCTCCCCGGGCAGTGCCACGGTTTGCGCTTTCGCCGCCTCGACTGCAGCTTCGGCGATCTTGCCGGCGTTACGCACACCAGCGTCGGAGAGCATGCGGGTCAGCCTTACGACACCAGTTCGGCGCAGCACTTTCGGGCGCTGGTAGCGGGCCAGCAGCCTCACCCAGCCACGGTCGGCAGTCGGTTCCGCGGCGCGCTCGAGCGCGGGACTTACCGAGACCAGCTGCTGACGCAGCCGGTTGATCGTGCGGGTGCGGTCCGCGACCAAATCCGACCGGTGGGCGGTGAGCATCGCCAGCTCCGTGACCAGGCCATCAGCCGGAGTCAGCAGTGGCAGATCATCACCACGCATCCGTCCCTGATCAGCGATGACGCGGGCGTCTTTGGCATCGCTCTTCGCTTCGCCGCCGCGGTAAACCACCGATGCCTGCCACACCGCGCGGCCGGTCAGGTACCGCACCGAGTGCCCTGCGGCGGCGAGCATCGTCAACAACAACGTCGCATAGGGGCTGATCAAGTCCACAGTCCACGACACCGTTCCGCCGCGGCCATCAACCTCGGCGATCACCGTGGCGATCGCAGCTTCGTCGTTGACCACCTTGCGGGAGGAGACCACCTTGCCGGCGTCATCACAGACCGCGACCCAGTGGAACTCCTTGCCGACGTCAACTCCCACCCACCATCGATCCGGACCGGCCATCTCTGCGCTCCTATTCGCTTGTCTACCAGTGAGAACCCGATGGACAACCTCGCCAGCATTTCCTTAAACAAGCGATCACTCGCAGATCTCAATCAGCGGCCCGAGGACGTCCAGGCAGGCCGGGCGGCCAATCCTTTCAAGCCGCACCACGACAGGCCGGCAAAGCAGCAACGGCCACACCCGGCCCACCCGGGCTACAGCCGAACGTAATTCATCACGAATCAACTGCACCTACAAACTTAAGGAATCCGCAAGGAGGTTCGATGGGTCGGCCCGTGGATCACGCGCGTCGCGCACAGCTGCTCGACGCCGCTGTCGATGTGGTTGTCGCGCACGGTCTCGCGGACCTTTCGTTGCGCCCGCTCGCCGCCTCGCTCGGGGTATCCACCAGCACACTCACCCACCATTTCGGTTCGAAGGAACAGCTGGTGCAGGCAGTACTCGACCGGATCCGGAATCGCTTGAGCCTGGACGTGATCGACGGTGAGCCCGGACTCCCCGCCGCATTCCGGCGGGTGTGGCGGTACGGATCGGCCCCGGAGAACGAGGCCTACTTCCGCACCTTCTACGCCGCCTATGGACAGGCATTGCAGCACCCGGACCGATTCGACGACTTCCTGGGCCACGTGGTCGATGACTGGCGGATCGCCCTCGCCGCCGCGGCCCGTCGTGCGCCCGGCGACACCGCGATCACCTTGGCGATCGCCACCTTCCGCGGCCTTCTCCTGGACTTGCTGACCACCGGCGACCGGGAACGCGTGTGTGAGGCCGCCGATCGCTACGCCGCGACACTGCCGCTGTGCGAGACTGACCGGCGTGTCTGATGTGACGGTGGTGGGCGCCGGTGTGATCGGGTTGTCCTGTGCGGTGCGGTTGTTGGAAGCCGGGCATACCGTACGGGTATACGGCCGCGACCTCGCCCCCGACCTCACCTCCGCCGTTGCTGCGGCGGTCTGGGAGCCCTACCTCGTCGAACCGCGCGACCGGGTCGCCGGCTGGTCGGCCGCCGCGCTCGCCGAGTTCACCTCCCTCGCCGAGCGCGGAGCCGACGGCGTGGTGATGACATCCGGCACTGAGATCTTCCGGCAGCCGGTGGGAGAGCCGTGGTGGAGCGTTGCGGTTCCCGAGGTGCACCGGGTCGCCGAGCCCCGCCCCGGCTACGCGGAGGGCTGGAGCTTCGTCGCGCCCGTGATCGAGATGCCGATCTACCTGCCGTGGCTCGCCGGGCGGGTGTGTGAGCTGGGCGGCACCGTCGAACAGCGGACCGTGACTTCGCTCGACGACCTCGACGGGCCGATCGTCAACGCCACCGGTCTCGGCGCCCGTGATCTCGTGGGCGACGCGTCGATGGAAGCCGTACGTGGGCAGGTCGTCTATCTCGAACAGATCGGACTGGACCGCTGGTGGATCGACGACTCCTCTCTCGACTCCGGCGTGACCACCTACGTCATCCCGCGCAGCCGCGACATCGTGGTCGGCGGCACCGAGGACCACGGTGCCGAAGACCTGACCGTCGACCCGGTGACCGCCGAGGCCATCGTCGAGCGCGCCCGCACCCTTGTTCCCGAACTCGCCGGGGCGCGGGTGATCGGGCACAACATCGGCTTGCGCCCGGCTCGGCCGACGGTCCGCCTCGAACGCGTGGGCGAGGTGGTCCACTGCTACGGCCACGGCGGCGCCGGCGTCACCCTGAGCTGGGGTTGTGCCGACGAGGTGACGGCACTGATCGGCTGACGCGCGGCCGCGCCGGGACTACCGTCGAGGTATGTGCCGGAACATCACTGAACTGCGGGGACTCGAACCCGCCGCCACCGACGAGGAGATCGAGGCCGCCGCGCGGCAGTACGTGCGCAAGGTCTCGGGCGTGCAGAAGGTGAGCGATGCCAATCGCGAGGCCTTCGAGAAGGCCGTCGCGAAGGTCACCGCCGCCACGGAGGAACTGCTCGACGCGCTGCCCGCACGGCGCCAGCCGCCCAAGACGGTGCCGCCGCTGCGCCGCCCCGAGGTACAGGCGCGCATCGCGGCCCGCGCCGCCGGGGCCTGACGCATCGGAGTTGCGGGTGAGCGGTGGCGCCGCGTTCTCCACCCGGATCTCCACCCGGCGATGGAGGTGCGGGCGTCGCTGACCGCCCAGAATCACTTCCATGACCAGTGCCTACAGTGCCTTCGCCGGTGTCGCTTCCGGCGTGGCAGCCCTCGACATCCGTGGACTCACCAAGGGATTCACCACGACCGGCGGCGAGCGATTCCTCGCTGTCGACGGCATCGACCTCACCGTCCAGCCCGGAGAGGTGGTGGCCTTCCTCGGCCCCAACGGCGCTGGAAAGAGCACCACAATCGATATGATCCTCGGTCTGACCCGGCCCGACGCCGGTCGCGTGCAGGTCCTCGGGCTCACGCCCGAGGACGCAGTCCGGTCCGGCCGCGTGGCCGCCGTGATGCAGTCCGGTGGGCTGCTTCCCGCTCTCACCGTGCAAGCCACCGTCGACGTGATCGCCTCACTGTTCCCCGGCGCCGATTCCGAAGAAGTGATCCGCCGCGCCGGCCTCGATGAGGTGCGGCAGCGCACGGTGTCGACGTGCTCCGGTGGCCAGCAGCAGAGCCTGCGATTCGCGCTCGCATTGCTCTCGGACCCCGATCTGCTGATTCTCGACGAGCCCACCGCCGGTATGGATGTCGATGCTCGCCGCCGGTTCTGGGCCGATGTGCGAGCCGACGCCGCGCGGGGTACCACGGTGCTCTTCGCCACCCACTACCTCGACGAGGCGGACCACTTCGCCGATCGCGTCGTGATGGTGGCCCGGGGCCGTGTCGTCGCCGACGGCACCACCGCCGAGGTCCGCGCCCGTACCTCGGGGCGGGCCGTCTCGGCGGTCGTCTCGCGCGCCGGTGCCGATGCCGCGCTGCACACCGTGCCCGGCACACGAATAGTCGAAATCCGAGGCGACCGTACGGTGTTCGCCACACACCGACACGGCTCCCCGGGAAAGGCATCGTCGGACGATCTGGTGCGTTTCCTTCTCACCCGGACCGATGCGCGCGAACTCGAGGCGGTGAGCCTCGGCCTCGAAGAGGTCTTCGTTCAGCTCACCGCCGACGGAGAGGTAGCCCGATGACCGCCGATCACGCGGCACGTACCGGCCTCAACGCCCGATTCCTGCAGTTGGAGGTCCGCCGCCTGCTGCGGAACCGGCAGACTCTGATTTTCACCCTTGCCCTGCCCGCCGTGCTCTACCTGGCGCTGTATAAGCAGCGCTCCGGATTCGACGCGCAACTCGCGCACGGCGACTTCGCCGCCTGGATGATGATCGGCATGGCGGTCTACGGCGCCGCGGCCGCCGGTACCACGACCGCGGCGGCGGTCTCCGTCGAGCGCTCGGTGGGCTGGATGCGCACGCTGCGCCTGACTCCGTTGCGTCCCGAGGCGTACATCGCCACCAAGATCGTCAGCTCGATGGCGGTGGCCGCGCTACCGGTGATCGTGGTCGCAGTAGTGGGCGCCGCGACCGGGGCGCATGCGCAGCCGCAGGTGTGGGTGCTGTCGCTGCTGGCGGCGTGGATCGGCTCGGCGGTCTTCGCCGCGCTCGGCCTGGCGCTCGGTCTCGCCTTCAAGCCCGAGATCGTGCTGCACATGCCGGGTCTGCTGATGACGGCGCTGGCCCTCGCCGGAAACCTGTTCCTCCCGCTGTCGGGTGCCGCGCTCGCGTTCGCGAAGCTCACGCCGATGTACGGGGTGGCGACCCTGGCCAGGTACCCGCTCAACGAGGGCGCGCAGTTCTCGGGCGAGCACGTCTCCCTCCTGGGAGCGATCGCCAACGTCGCGGTGTGGCTGGCGATCTTCGGCGCCGCGGCGGTGGTGTTCTACCGGAGGGGCGGGGGCAGGCAGTAGAGGTCGATTGCACACCCTGCGGGATATACTTGGTGCGTGCCACGAAATGTCGATGCATCTCAACGTCGCGCTGAGATCGACCAGATCGTTTGGGAGATCATCGCCGATGAAGGGATCGCGGCGGTCACGCTCCGGTCGATCGCCAATCACGGTGGAATTTCGATGGGACGGGTACAACATTACTTTCGTTCGCGTGACGAGATTCTGCGGCATTCTCTGGAATCCTTGATCAGGCTCGCCCAGGATACGCTCACCGAATCGTCGTCTCCGCGTGATTCGCTCAACCGCCTCCTCACCCACGCGATTCCTCGTTCGGAAGCGGAAAGGCGGGGATCGAAGGTCTGGTACACGTATCTCGCCGAGGCCATCACGGACCCGTCCATCAGTGCGATCGTGAACACCGTCCTACAGGGCACGGAGGATCACGCGACCGCCCTGCTCGACGGCGATCGGATCCGCGCCCGCACCGTGCTCGCGGCCGCGGACGGGATCGCCTACCGCACGCTGGTGGGGCAGTTGACCCCGGCGCAGGCCGAGGATGCCATCGAGGCCCTGATCGGTCCCGCGTAGGCCGCTGCTACGGGCTCGGACGCGGCGCATCGGTGTCGAGCGCCCGGCCGTCAGCGGTCGAGCGCGTGAAGAAGAGCAGTGTTGCCGTACAGGCGTCGAGGGCGAACGTGGGGTCGGCGTGCGATTCATTGATCAGCGCATCCACGACGCCCCCGAGGGCGACTGCGTGCGCTCGGGGGTCGATCGACGGCGAATACTGGCCACTCTTCTGGGCCTGGGTGATCAGTTCCGCCAAGGGGCCCCAGCGGCCGGCGCTGTTGCGCGACACCCCTACCCCCGAATCCGAGACCTCGAGCCACCGCACGAGGAACCGAGCGCGTTCCGGACTCGTTGCGAAGTACCCCACCATCGAGGTGACGTACGCCTCCACCGCATCCGCGGGCGAACTCGCGGCCGCGACGGCTTTCCCGACGCTACCGGTCAGATCGGCGAGGACGGTGTCATAGGCCGCGCTCACCAGTTCGTTCTTGTTGGAGAAATGGTAGAGAACGGTCGCCTTGGAGATCGATGCCGCATCCGCGATTCGTTGCAAGGAGGTGTACGCGTATCCGTGTTCGGCGATCAAACTGATCACCGTCTGGATGATTTGTTCCTGGCGCGGTATTGAATCCGGGGATTGCACCGATGGCCTCATTCGCAGTTGTTTCCGAGTCGTAACACAATTGACGGATACGTCGTTGTTTTCGCAGCACTTCCGCTCGGTTCATCATACATGTGGTAATCGCACCAATTCCGCGCCTCGGTCATGTCAGGTCGAAGGTCTTTCCCCAAAGATTGAGATTCACCTCGGAGTTGCCGACCCGGACGGCGGCTACGGCGAAGAATTTCGCCTGCGCCCGCCCCAGACACCCGTCCACGCCGATCGTCTGATCCTGATACGTCAGCGAGCCCGTCGGCCCGAAGAAGAAGTAGCCCGGGCTCGCGGCACCCCACGGAGCGGTGGGCACCACCTCGGCGCCCGCGCGGGGTGCGGTCGGCGGGTCGTAGGTGAGGATCTGGGCGCCCACCGTGCCTGTCGCGAGCGCGACGGTGCCTCCCGTGCGTGCGGTGGCAGTCGGCCGGATCGAGCCTCTGCCATCCGTCCATTGCGCCCCCGAGTCGACGTTGGCCGTGAGAGAAGCGGTTGCGGTACCGATATCGGCCTGGCACCCGATCAGGTACCCGGCGACCAGTGTGCCGGAGATCGGTGCGGTTCCGCTCCGGTCGACCTTCACCGCCAGAGCCCCGGACACCCAGGCGTTGCGCGTGCTGGGAAGCGCCACCATCGCGGGCGCGGCGGTCGAGAAGTGGTTGGTGAGGGAGAGGGTGACGGTGACGCCGCCGATCCTCTGATGTGCGGTCGCGCTTCCCAGATCGCGACCGGGTGCGGCGTTCGCCTGGCCCGGGCCCGGCGATGCCAGTGTGAGCGCGATGAGGAGCGGGAGAAGGCCGGTGCGCCGTGTCATGCGCTCATCCGTTCCGGTGTGGCCTGACGACGCTCGATGACCCGTAGTACCGCCATTCCGGACCGCTCAATGGTGCGGAAACTCAGGTAGGCCAGGGCAATCGATATCGGAGCGACTATCGCCGTCGAGATCAGCCAGTCCCACCGACCACCCATCTGGGGTGGGAGAAGGTGCAGCCAGCGTAGGAGCCGGATCACCGGTTCATGGAGCAGGTAGAGCCCGTAACTCCACGTCCCCACGGCCACGAGCGGCCGCCAGTGCAGCCACCGCGGCGACACGCCCGCAGGGGCCAGCACGATGGCACCGATGATGAAGAATGCCGCGACGGCATGGAAGTTCAGGAAGAACGACGCTTCCACCGTGTTCACGTACAGTTCGTCCGGCCTCGGGTTCACCTTCGGTGGTTGCATCGCGCTGGCGGACATCACCACGATCAGTGTCCCGAACACGAACATCGTCCCGCGCCAGAGCGGACGGCGCACCACGCCTCCGCTGGCGACGATGAGGGCGAGTGCGCACCCGAGGCCGAAGATCGCGGCCTTGGAGAGCGGGCCGAACCACATCGAATCCGATGTGCCCAACCGATACCGCGGACCCACGAAGGACGCCCACCACACCCCGACGGCGATGAGTCCCACGGGCACTGCCCACAGCACCCCGAATCTCCACCGCCGCGGCAGCCGCGTGCACGCCCACGCCAGCAGGGGCGTCGCGAGGGCCATCGCCAGGTAGAAGTGGAACTCCACCGCCAGCGACCAGGCGGGGCCGTTGATGGAGAAGATGCTGTCGTCGCGGTAGACCTGCAGCATCGTCAGATGCAGTGCGAGATCCGTCCAGCGGCCCGGCAGCACCGGATTGGTGACCACCCAGACGGCGACGATCACCGCGATGTAGAGCGGCAGGAGGCGGGCAACGCGGTGCAGCATCAGTCGACGCCCGCTGCGCAGCGGCTTTCCCGCGAGCGCGTTGCGGGCAAGAGGCAGGAAGATCACGAAGCCACTGATCACGAAGAACATCGACACTGCGAAGTCGCTGGCCTTGGCGATGCGATCGCTCAGTTCCACCGTGGTGGCGATGCCCCCGATGATGCCCGAGCGCTGATTGTCGTAGCAGTGGTAGGCGAGAACCCAGAGGCCGCCGAGTGCGCGCACGACGTCGAGCGGATACCGGGTTCGGTTGTGCGCCCCGGGTGCCGCGGCGGCGATCGGCCCCGCGGGGCGATCGGTCGTTCCCGCGGCTACCCGCTGGACAAGGGTGGTCAACGGTCCCGCGACCACGAATGCCACGACTCCCAGGACGAAGACGGCGGAGTAGGGGATCACCGCGTGGTCGTTGATCAGAACGAATCCCCAGAGCGTGAACAGGAACACGTACAACAGGACGAGGTCCACGCGACGAGTCCGCTGCTCGTGGGTGATGCGCGACCACGACCACAGAGCCACCGATGCCTGGGCGAGCCCGATCGCGCCGAGCGCCCACCAGGTGGTGTCCAGTCCCGCGAGGTCGACGACGAGCAGGCACACCAGGCCGGCCGCGAGGGTGATGAGGACCGCACCGGTACTCGTCCGCCACCGCGGGATTGCGCGGATCATCGGCTACGCGGACGACGCGCGTTCGACGGCGCGGCGCTCGGCCAGATAGGCACGAGACTCCGGCCGGGCGAACAGGATCAGGATCACCACAGCCGCGATGACGAACGGGACCTGCACGGGGATCAGGGCTGACGGTGCCGTCGCAATGGTGAATCCACCGAAGATCAGTGACAGGACCTGAGAGATGATGATGATGCGCACGACCCGTGGCCGTCCAGCGGGCAGCTTGATCGCATAGATCGCGCACACCACCACGAGGAGCAGGTGGAACGAGCCCGTGCGGATGAGCTCCAGGAGCACCATCCGAGAGGCCTCGGTGGCGGTGTACTCGGGATGCGCGAGCACGATGTCCGCTCGGATCGATTCCCGGAGCGCTATCACGGCCACGATGGCGGCGGCATGCCCGATCGATACCGCGATGAGGAGCCATCGCGCCCACCGCAGGGCACGCGGCATCGCGTGCGGGGATACCGCACCGTCTGCGCCTGCGCGCCGGATCGTGTTCTCAGTCATGGCTCACCTCACACGTCGGTCCGGGAAAATCTGCGCCATGCCAGCAGGCTGAAGACGGCGATCCAGCCCACGAGGACGGCGACACCGCCGAGGGCACCGATGTCCTCGGTGCTGCCGGGTACCGGCGTCCCCGCGATACTGTGCAGCGCGGCGACGGGGGTGAACGGCTTCAGAGCCGCGTCCACGGCGGTCGGCATCGCCCGGAGCAGAAGCGGGATGACGGCGAAAACCCCGACGGTGGCGCTGATTCCCCACCCGAGGCTGCGGTGGATCAGAACGACGAGCGCGGCGAAGACGGAATAGAACACCGGCTGTAGCGAGAACCAGAACGCGTTTCGGACGAGGCCGTTTCCGACCACATCGAGCTCGCCGCCCGTGGCCGCCGTGCCGATCGCCACGCAGATCGCGACGGCGAGCAGCCCGACGGCCCAGCTCAACACAGCGATCACCGCGATCTTCGCGACGAAAACACGCCCGCGTCGCGGGGTGATGATGGCGGTGGTGATGGCGCCCTTCGTCGAATACTCGGAGGACACCACCAACGCCGCGAAGACGAACATCACGATCGTCACCGCGTACGCGCCGTAGAGGAACGCCGCCAACTGATTCGCCGGCGGGTAGTCCGACAACGACTTCCCCGTGGTCTGCGGCAGCGTGGTACCGCAGACCAGGGAGATGATCGCCGTGATCACGGGGGTGGACAGCAGGATCCACCGGAAGCTGCGCACCGAGACGATCTTGAGATACTCGCTGAGCATCACGTCCCAGAGCCCGGGGCTGCGGGTGGCCGGTGCGGGGACCGTGGACTGCGCCTGCGGCGCCGACTCAGACATCGTGGCTCCGGAGTCTACGAACAGCGAGGAGCCACGCCACGACGAGCCAACCGGCCATCATGAGCAGGGCCCACCAGACCGGAACATGTTCCGGCGCCCCGATCTTCGCCACTCCGGCGAGCGTGTCGAACCCGGCGCGGGGGAGCAGGGGGGCGACGACCTGCGCGATCTGGCCGGGCAGAGCGCCGGCGATCGCGGGCGCGACCAACATGACCACGAAGCCCAGACCGATCGCTCCCGCCGAGGACCGCAGAGCTACGGCGAACAGGCCGACGAGGACTGCGTAGTACACCGGCTGAAACGGCGTCGTGAGCAGGAGCCGGACGGCAGCGGGGTCACTGAGCGGCAACTGTTGTGCACCCGTGTGCGCCCCGATCGCACGGCCCAGCGAGACCGCCACGATCGCATCGACGATGCCCACGACGATACCGACGGCGACGGTGACCACGACCTTCGCGACGAGTACACGCACCCTGCGGGGGGTCACGGCGAAGGTCACCGTTCCCTGTCGCTTGGTGAACTCCGCACCGAAGAACGCCGCGGCTCCGATGAGCAGCACGATTCCTGCCGCGTCGAGACCCAAGAGCGGCACGGTGAAGACGTCGACCGCGGGGATGGAATCCACCGGCTCGGTCCGGGTCACGCTGAGTGTGGAACTCACCACCGCCGCCACCGCGGCACAGACGAACACTGCGAAGAACAGATTCACCTTCGATGCGCGCAGGGTCGAGTACTTCGTGAACTCGGAGGCGATCGTCTGCGGCAGGCCGGGAACTCCGCCGGATGCCGCAGGCCGCGCCTGCGCCGACGCCGCGGTCACGCCGGACCGCCCGGGACGCCGACCTCGTCGGATCGCGGGCTCACCCCTGCGGGTGCCGGTCCGCGGTCCAGATTCTGGGTCATGGCCAGGAACTGGTCCTCGAGGCTCGTGGCCCGCGGAGTCAATTCCTCGAGGACCACGCGCTCGTCGAGGGCGATCTCGCCGATCGTCAGCGGAGGGATCCCGGTCACCGATAGTCCGCCGGGTATTCGGCTCACGTCCGCTCCTGCGTGGCTGCGCAGCACCGGCTCCAACCGGTCGATCTGTGGGGACTTGATGGTCACCGATGTCTCGGCCCGGCGTTCGAACTCGTCGAGGGACTCGCTGACGACGAGCCGGCCCTGGGCGATCACGATCACGTGATCGGCGGTCTTCTGCATCTCGTTCATGAGATGGCTGGAGATCAGAACCGTTCCGCCGGCGGCAGCATGGCGGCGAAGCAGATCGCGCAGCCACACGATGCCTTGCGGGTCGAGGCCGTTCAAGGGCTCGTCCAGGATGAGGATCTCCGGCTCGTCCAGGATCGCCGCGGCGATCGAGAGGCGTTGCCGCATCCCCAACGAGAACTCGCCGATCCGCCGGTCGGCGGCGTCCGCGATGCCGACCGTCTCGAGCGTCTCGTCGATGCGGCTCTTGGGGATTGCCGCAGCACGCGCGATCCACGACAGGTGTGCCCGGGCGGTGCGTCCGGTGTTCACCGCTTCCGGGTCGAGGAGCGCGCCGACGTACTTCGTCGGATTCTCCAGGTCGCGGTACTTCCGGCCCGCGACGGTCGCTTCGCCGGCAGTGGGCGCGTCCAAACCGAGAATCATCCGCATGGTGGTCGATTTCCCAGCGCCGTTGGGCCCCAGGAATCCGGTGACGCGCCCCGGTTCCACGTCGAACGTCAGGTCGTCGACCGCGACGACGTCGCCGTATCGCTTCGTCAGACCACGTGCGCTGATCACTCTGATGATCCTCTCTCGCGCCAACAACGAACGCCGCACCCGCAAGGGCGTAGTGTCTACGCACGCTACCCCTGACCGATCGGTCAGTCAAGGGTCGCCAGCGGTTGCGAGGCACGAAGTACGCGGTTATAAGTAGTAGGCAATCACCCTCGCGCACAAGGTCACACGCGGCGCACAGCGGTACGCCCTTCCTCCGCTCCCGCAGCGCACCTCAACCGGTCAGGGAATCGAAATGAAGATCCTGTTCGTACCATCCGCCGAGCCCTCCCACGTGGTGGCCATGGCCACCACGGCGTGGGCGGCATGCGTCGCCGGACATGATGTGCGGGTCGCGGCATCGCCCGCGGTCGTCGACACGGTCGTCGGCGCCGGTCTGACGGCGGTCGAGGTCGGCGCCGACCACGGCATGGGAGAGATCCTGCAGACCCACGGCGCCGCCATCGAGAACGAGATCGCCGATTGGAGTGAGCCGTTCATCGACCGGCAGGACTGGGAATCAGTCCTGATCAAGTATCAGGTCGCGATTCCGTACGGCTTGGCGCTGTATGCCGAGCCGGTGCTCGACGACCTCGTCGCCTTCGCCCGGAGCTGGCAGCCCGATCTGGTGGTGTGGGATCAATTGGCGTACGCGGGACCGGTGGCGGCGCGTGCCTGCGGTGCGGCCCACGCCCGGCTGCTGTGGATGGTCGACGTCTATTCGTCGATGCGTGAGACCTTCCTGGCCTTGGCCGCGCAGCAGCCCTCGACGAGAACCGAAGATCCGCTGCGGGAATGGATCACCGGACTGCTGTCCCGGTACGGTCTGGACTTCGACGATGCGGTTCTCACGGGCGACGTCACCATCGACCAGATTCCGCCGAGCATTCAATTGCCTTCGGACACCGACCGGGTGATGATGCGGTATGTGCCCTACAACGGGCGATCAGTGATTCCGAATTGGCTACTCTCCCCACCGGAGCGCCCCCGCGTGTGCATTACCGGGAGCACCTCGTTCGGCACCGACACCGGCGGCGGGTTCCTCCCGTTCAGTGAATGCCTCGCGGCGCTCGCCGATATCGATGCCGAGGTGGTCGTGACGCTCGGCCGGACGGATCGATCCGAGATCGGGCCGGTTCCGGCCAATGTCCGGGTCGTCGACTTCGCACCGTTCAGCGCGCTGCTTCCTACCTGCGCAGCGGTGATCCACCACGGAGGGTTCGGTACATGGGCGACTGCGGCGAGCTCAGGAGTTCCCCAGTTGATCATCCCGATTCGTCACGGCGACTTGTGGATCCGCGGCGAGCGCACAGCCGCTGTGGGTGCAGCAGTGAACCGCCATCCCTCTGCCCTGACCGCGGCGGATCTGCGCGAATCGGTGACCCGTCTCATCGATCCCGATGGTGACCACCGCCGCGCCGCTGTCGCGCTCGCTGACGAGATCGCCGGTCTGCCTGCGCCCGCCGCTGTCGCGGAACGCTTCGGGTCGCTGGTCGAGACCGCGGTATGAGAGCGCTGACGAGATCACGCGCAACGTTCTGGTCCTTCGCGCTGCTCGCCGTGTCGCTGCTCGTCAGGCACGCCGCGGGAATGCTCGCTCCGATCGACTACGGGTACGCCGACCTCCATGTGTACGTGCGAGGCGCACAGGAACTGTTCACCGGGGCCCTGTACACCTTCGGTCTCGAAGGTTTCGGCCCGTTCCCGTTGGGGGGCCTGCTGCACGGGTAGGTGACATCTGATCTGTGGTGCCGAGGGGTGCCGCTGGAAGGATGTGCACTGTGCCTAAGCCGTATCCGAAGGAGTTCCGCGACGATGTGGTCCGTGTCGCGCGTAATCGTGAGCCGGGAGTCCGTCTCAAGCAGATCGCTGCCGACTTCGGCATTAGCGAGTCGTGCCTGATGAACTGGGTGAAGACCGCCGATGTCGAGGCCGGCTCCAAGTCCGGGAGCAGTGCGGCGCAGTCGGCGACCGAGAGGCAAATGCGTAAGCGGATTCGGCTCCTTGAGCAGGAGAATGAGGTCCTGCGTCGTGCGGCTGCGTATCTGTCGCAGGCGAACCTGCCGGGAAAATGATGTACCCGCTCGTGAAAGAGCTCGCCGACGACGGTGTTCCCGTCACGGTGTCGTGCCGGGTTTTGAAGCTCTCCCGTCAGCCTTACTACCGTTGGCTCGCCGCCCCGGTCCCCGCGACGGAGCTGGTCTAGGCGTATCGCGCGAACGCCCTGTTCGACGCCAGCGTTGATGATCCGGAGTTCGGTCACCGGTTACTCGCAGACGAGGCCCGCGCTGCCGGTGAGCCTATGGCGGACCGCACTGCGTGGCGGATCTGCCGCGACAACCGGTGGTGGAGCGTCTTCGGAAAGAAACGCTCGAGCAAGGGCGGCAAACCCGGGCCCGCGGTCCACGACGATCTATGCACCGTCACCGACGAGCACGGCAGGACTCGTCACCGGTTCACCGCAGATGCACCGAATCGGTTGTGGCTCACAGATATCACTGAACACAGGGCTCGGGAAGGGAAGCTGTATCTGTGTGCGATCAAAGATGCCTACTCCGGGCGGATCGTCGGCTACTCCGTCGACTCGAGGATGAAGGCCCGGCTCGCCGTCAACGCCCTCAACAACGCTGTCGCGATGCGCGGTGATGTCACCGGATGCATAGTTCATAGTGACAGAGGATCGCAATTCCGGAGCCGAAAATTCCGACGTGCCTTGGAATATCACGGACTACGCGGATCAATGGGCCGAGTCGCCTCCTGCGGCGACAATGCCGCGATGGAGTCGTTCTTCAGCCTGCTGCAGAACAACGTCCTCGACCGCCACTGCTGGGCCACCCGGCAGGAACTGCGGACCGCGATCATCACCTGGATCGAACGGACCTACCACCGCCGGCGCCGACAACGCCGCCTTGGACGATTGACACCCATCGCATTCGAGTCCACCATGAACCCGGCCGCGCCACACGCGGCCTGACCAACTTGTCACCTACCCGTGCAGCAGGCCCGGGCTTCACCTATCCGCCGTTCGCGGCGTTGGTGTTCACCCCTCTGTCATGGCTGCCCTTCGGGATCGCCGTGGCAGTCATGCAGGTGCTGACCGCGGGGCTGATGTTCGCGGGGATCGGGATCGCCCTCAGGATGATCGGGGTCGCCGCGACGCCTCGGCGCGTCGCACTGTGCACCGCGGCCGCGGTCTGGGCCGAGCCCGTGCGGCTCACATCCGACTACGGCCAGATCAATGTGGTTCTGGTGTTCCTGGTTCTGCTCGCTGCGTACCTGTCCCGCAGCGGCGCGTCCGGTGCACTCGCCGGCGTCGCTGCCGGCATCAAACTGACGCCGGCGATCACCGCTGCGTACTTCCTCCTATCCCGGCGCTACTGGGCGGTCGTGTGGACCGTCGTGAGCTTCGTCGCGACGGTCGGCGTGAGCATGCTGGTGGTTCCGCGGGAAACGCGTCTGTATTTCACGACCCTTGTTCATGACACGAGCCGGATCGGCCCGGCGACCAATGTGGTCAACCAGTCGCTGCGCGGCGCTGTGTCGCGCTTCGCCGGAACCGACATCGGCGGCGGGCCGGTCTGGCTCATCGCTGTCGCGCTGGCCGCGGTCGTCTGCGGCATCGCGTTCTACGCCGTGCATCGCCGCGACCCGCTCATCGGCCTGATCGTGGTGCAGCTGTTCGCACTTCTCAGCTCGCCGATCTCCTGGGCGCATCACTGGGTCTGGGCAGTGCTCCTCGTCGTGTGGCTCCGGTTCGGCGCGCTGCGCTCGTGGCGGCCGGCGAGGGTGATGAGCTGGTTGTGGATCGCTTACCTGCTGCTGGGCTGCAACATCTTCGAGATCACTGCTCGTGCGTTGGGAAGCAACGACGGTGATTTCCTCTACGGTGTGATGACCTGTCCCGAGGTCCTGCTCACCGTGGCCACGCTCGCCCTGCTAATCCGATCCCGGGACTACGTCGAGCCACGAGGCGAGAGCGGAACCCACGCCGCCGTGCAGTCCGGTTGGCCGCCGATACGCACGGCGGGCGGCTAGGCGGGGACGTACTTGTCCAAGATCCGATCGAGATAGTCCACCCGGGTGGTGTGGGTGAGCACGGGAACCGCGGCGTGCAGCTTCGCGACCGACACCACCGTCCGGGTCGGTGGCGCGTCCTGGACATCGACCAGCGGCTCGGTACCCATCCGCTGGGCGATTCCGCGCACGATATCGGGGACCGGTACGGGATTGCCGGACGCCACGTTGACGACGTCGTCCGCGACCCCGGCCGTGAGGAGCCCGTCGATCGCGGTCACCACGTCCTGGACGTCGATGACATCCCGGTGAGCGTGCGGCTGCACCCGCACCTGGCCGCCGCGGATCTGCTCGATGAGCGCGGGCAACAGCTGGTGAGGTCTTTGACCTGCGCCCATCACGTGACTGAGTCGCAGGATCAGGAACGGAATCGCCGAATCCGCCACCACGTGCTCGAGGTCCTGCTTGTGCAGACCGTAGGCGGAATCCCGCACCACCGCATCCGTTTCCCGCGCCGGCTGGGACGTATTGCCGTACATGGCGTGAGACGCCGTCGAGAGCAGTACCAGACGCCGGTCCTCTCGCCGGCACGCCTCGATGCTGTCGAGCACGAGGCGGCGCTCACGGGCGAACTGCTCGCGGTATCCGCCAGCGATGCTCGATACCCCGGCCGCGAGGACGGTCGCCGTGGTGTGCCGGTTCTCCAGTCGGCGTAGGTGTCCCGCGATGAATCCTCGTCCGATCACGTGCACGATCGCCGGCCGCCTAGACCGATACCGGTGTGCGGACGCGGCGGGCGTGTTGGGCGATCTGCTCGATCAACTCCGCGGTGCGCACCGTGCTCGCTGCGTCGCCGGGCCGATCGGGTGCGGGGTTCCCGGATTCGGCCGCGCGCACCGCTGCGACGAACGCTGCGACGGCGTTCGCGAACTGATGCTCGGCCGCGAGGAGCGTTTCTTCGATGTGATCCTGTTCCTCGATGCGAATCACCGGTCGTGCCTCGGGCGCAGGAGTGAATGCGCGATCGAGGGTGAGCCGGGCCCCGGATCCCCAGAGGCCGTACCGGGACCCGTACGCGTGCCGGAATCCGAAGGAGAGGTTGGCGATCACTCCATCGTCCGAGACGAGAAGGGCGCTGCCCGCGAGGTCCACGCCCGTCGTCGAGTCCGTGTCCAGCACCGCACCCGCCACCGTCAAGGCGTCTCCGAGAAAGTACTGTGCGGCCCGCACCGTGTACACCCCGACGTCCAACAGCGCTCCGCCGCCGAGGTCTGCTCGATAGCGCACATCGTCGGCGGCCAGAGGCGGAAAACAGAACTCGCTGTGGAAGTGCCGGAGCTCGCCGATGCGTCCCTCGTTCACCAACGCTCGTACGGTGCGGTGTTGTCCGTGCCGGAGGAAGGCGAAGTTCTCCTGCAGAACCAGGCCGCGCGCCGCAGCCAAGTCGACCAATGCCGCAGTGGCGCCGGCCGATGTGGTGAGCGGCTTTTCGGCGAGGACGTGTTTGCCGCTTTCCAGGCACGCCTCGATCCAGTGGTGGTGCAAGGCATTCGGTAGGGGTACGTACACGGCGTCGATGTCATCGCGGGCGAGGACCGATTCGTAGCCGACCAGAGCTTCGGCGCCCACGTTCTCCGCGTACTGCGCTACCCGGTCGCGATCCCGGCCGGCCACCGCGACGAGGACGGCGTCCGGCGCAGCGGAGATGGCGGGGATCGTTCGTCGTGCGGCGATCGACGATGTACCGAGCGAGGCGATCCGCAGCGGTGCCTCCGTCACGAAGCGCTCCGGTCCACCGGCGTGCGGTTCGACGCGCCCCACAGGCTGTACAGGCACGCCACGAGTGTGCGCGCCTGGACGTTCACGTAGTGGCTGTGCCGGATCAGATCGTCGAGCTGGTGCAGCGTCATCCACCGGAAGTCTTCGCCTGCCGCGGGTTCCAAGTCTTCCGGTGCCTCGACCAGGAGATAGCGATTACGGGCCCGGTAGAAGCGACCGCCCTCTTCCGACAGGACGGTGTCGAAACGGATCCGCTCCGGCGGCGCGGCCAGTACCGCGTCTGCGTAGGGCGGCAGCGCCTCGGCGGGAAGGTGTGCGTAGTTCTCGGGTGTGAACTGGACCGTTGGCGCCAGTTCACTGACATCGAGGTAGCCCGGTTCGGTGCGCGCATTCACCAGGACGTGCAACACATCGGCGACGTCGCGCACCAGGAAGGCGATGATCCCGGTGCCCACCGGATCGATCATCGGCTGCGTCCAGCCCGAAACCTCCCTCCGCTGTACTTCGACCTCCACGGCCATGACATCGAAGAACGCCCCCGAGGTGTGCGAGATCCGGTCGTCGGATCGCTCCCAATCGACGACGTCGTCGAGATTCATCCGGACCGCCGATACTTCGGCACGGCTGCGGGATTCCGTTACCCAGCTGAGGATCTCGGCGGTGGTATGGATGGCGCCGCGGTCCTTGCTGCTCGATCGTGCCAGCGCGGCGTCGAAGGCGCCGACCGCGAGTGGGTACATGCTCGACAATCCGTTGCCCGAGAACGGAAGACAGGACAACACCGTCCTGGAGTCCATGTTCACCAGATCGTCGACCAGGAGCAGCGAGTGCAATTGGCCTATGGTGAGCCAGCAGAAGTCCTCCAGCAGCGGAACATCGTCCGTCACCTCGACCACCACATTGCGGTTGCGCTTCTGGTAGAACCACGACCCCTGCTCGGATTGAAGGACATCGGCGATCACCCGGTGTCCGTGGGGTTGTCTGAAGTACTCGAGGTAGGGCACGGCATTGCCACCGTGCACGCGGGTGTAGTTGCTCCGGGTCGCCTGCACCGTCGGCGACAATTGCACACCGTTGCAGTTGCCCGGCTCCATCTTCGCCTGCATCAGGCAGTGGAGAACCCCGTCGAATTCCTTGATGATGATCCCGAGAATTCCTATCTCGGGCTGGTTGATGATCGGCTGTGACCAGCGGGGGACCGGCGCATCCGATTCCACGCTGACGGCGAGGCCCTCGACGGTGAAGAATTTCCCACTGGTGTGTCCGAGATTTCCCGTCCCGGGATCGAAATTCCACCCCTTCAAATCATGAAATGGGATTCTTTCGATATGGCTGCGGAAATTCTGTTGCGTTCATCGAGCCACGTCCAGAATTGGGCCTGAGTAGTGATGATCCCATCGACCGCCCACGCCGACTGAGCGATACGGATGGGTAAGGCTCTGTCATCCGTCCGCAGTTTGGTGACGCCTCGTTCTGGCCGCTCCACGCTCACTGGGAAGCCACCTTCCATGGGTCGAGAACCGCGGCTCGTGTGGATCGACGGATCCAACGACACAGGCCAACATAGTCAACCGATCGGTCAGGCGCAATAGTTAGGTTGCAGCACGATGCGTGCTCATGCGGCGGTCAGGCGAGGCTGGCAAAACGGACAGGAGGGGAGGAGTCGACGGGCGAAAATGAGCCCCAGATGTATTTTTCGGTCCTAATTATTAACGTCTAGTTAAGTCTGAGTGGACTCGAGGTCAACTCGCCAGGCCGATGGGATCGGGGTCACGGACTGTCCGATTCGTGGCGATTTCATCTGTAGCGGCGCAGAGTTTCTTGTCCTAGCATCGGTTCACGTTCGACCGCCTGTACTACGTACGGCCCGCAGCCCATGACCGGCACGACGATGTTCCCGGATAGGTTCATGCATGTGTAGTTCCCGCGCGCGTCTTCGCACGCCCCGATGCCCGGCGACGACCCCTGTCGCGGGGGCGGAGGGCGGCGGCCTGTGGTGGGTGGAGAACCCGGCGTGGGAGTGGCGATGGTGACCACGGAGAAAGTCGCCGTCGTGGGTATCTCGTGCACCTTTCCCGGCGGGGATTCCCCGAGTTCATGGTGGTCCTTCCTGGAGACCGGTGCGGAGGGCGTCGCCGACGCCGAGACGCTGGATGCCTTCGACGCGTGGCGGCTCGGCGCACCCCGCGGAGGCCTGATCGATGCGGTCACGGACTTCGATGCCGCGTTCTTCCGGATCTCGCCCCGCGAAGCGCGCGCGATGGACCCACAACAGCGAATCTTGCTGCAGTCCAGCTGGAAACTGCTGGAAGACGCACGGATCACGGATGCCGACCGGCGCGCGAACCGGATTGCCGTGTACGTGGGCGCGATGAGCTCCGACTACTCCGCCCTGGCGGCGAGGAGCGGCCGGGTGACCGATCGCCACACGCTGACGTCGACCGCGCGGTCGCTGCTGGCCAATCGCCTTTCCCACGCGCTGGGTCTCGGTGGCGAGAGTCTGACGGTGGACACCGGACAGTCGTCTTCACTCGCGGCGGTGCACCTGGCCGCGTCGGCGGTCGCACGCGGCGACACCGATATCGCCCTCGCGGGCGGAGTGAACCTGATCCTCGATCCGCAGGGAACCGAGACTGCGGGCGCATTCGGCGCGCTCTCGCCCGACGGTCGGTGCTTCACCATGGACGAGCGGGCGAACGGCTATGTCCGTGGCGAAGGCGTCGGCCTGATCGCGCTGAAGAGCCTGTCACGGGCCCGGGCCGACGGCGACCGCATCTACTGCGTGATAGACGGTTCCGCGATGCGCAGCGACGGCGCCGACGATGCCCTCACCGTGCCTGCGAGAGCGGGGCAGGCGAGAACGTTCCGCGCGGCCTACGAGAACGCGGGAGTAGATCCGGCAACCATCGAGTACGTCGAATTGCATGGAACGGGCACCGCGGTCGGAGATCCGATCGAAGCCCACGCACTGGGCGAGGTACTCGGTACGCCGCGCCGCGCTGCGGGGCGGGATCCGCTGCGCGTGGGATCGGTCAAGACGGTCATCGGACACCTGGAGGGCGCGGCGGGTATCGCGGGATTCATCCGGACCGCCCTCGCGATCCACCACGGCGTCCTGCCTCGAAGCGCGAACTTCGTGACTCCGAATCCCGCTGCGGCGCTGCATGAGAATCACCTCGCCGTTCAGGTGACGCCCGAGATCTGGGCCGGTCCCGGCCGCCGCGCCGCGGTGTCCGCGTTCGGTATGGGCGGCACCAATGTCCACGTCGTACTGTCCGCCGTACCGGCGCAAGCGGAGGAGGCGGCGGCCGGCGCGGACGACGGTTCCGGCGGTGCCCCCTCGGCACCGGACGCGACCGTCGTGCCCCTGCTGCTATCCGGCCCCGACGACGCCGCGCTGGCCCGGCAGGCCCGTACGTGGCACGACTGGCTCTCCGGTCGTTCCGACCGGGAACGCTCCGACGCCGCCCGCATCTCCCTGCTCCGTCCGCGGCTCGGCCGCACCGCCGTGATCGCGGAACCCAGCACCGCGGGGTGCACCGCCGAACTGGCGGCGCTGGCCGATTCGATCGCGGGCCCGTCGACCAGCGTCCTCGGGCAGGCCACCGGTGATGGCGCCGGCGCGGGCTCCGTGTCCTGGGTGTTCTCCGGCCAGGGCACGCAGCGCGCAGGCGCGGGCGCGGGCCTGTACTCCCAGCACCCCGTCTTCGCGAAAACCGTCGACCGGATCACGGAAGCGTTCATCCCGTTGCTCGGCGTCGACCTCCGTCGGTACCTCCTGGCCGAGCCGGACAGCCCCCTCTCCGCCGAACTGACCGACACCAGAATCGCCCAGGCGGCCGTGTTCACGGTCCAATCGGGACTGGCGGCTCTTCTCGGGGCGTACGGCGCCCGGCCCGATTCCGTGACGGGCCACTCGGTCGGGGAGTACGCGGCCGCCGTGGTGGCCGGGGTGATGTCCGAAGCCGATGCCGTGTACCTGGTCGCTCACCGGGGCCTGCTCATGTCGGCGCTTCCCTCCGGCGGCGGCATGGTCTCGCTGCGCGCAGACGCCGACGCGGTGGCCGAGCTGCTCGGCGCGGGCGACACCCCGGTCGAGATCGCGGCGGTCAACGCCGCCGATAACATCGTGCTGTCGGGAGAGAGCGACGCGATCGCCGAGGTGATCGCCGCGGCCGCCACGCGCGGCATCTCCGCCAAACCACTGCGCGTCAGCCACGCCTTCCACAGTCGCGCGATGGACCCCGTACTCGCCCCGTTCCGCGAGCACGCGACCGCTGTCACCCTGGCGGAGCCGACGATCCCGTTCGTGTCGACCGTGTCGGGGCGCGCCATGACGACCGAGCTCGCCGACCCCGAATACTGGGTGCAGCAAATCCGCCAGCCGGTGGCCTTCCACGCCGCCGTCACCGCCCTCGCGCAGGCCGGCACCAGAGGATTCATCGAGATCGGTCCGCAGTCCTCACTGACCGCCGTGATCGGCGAGACCGTCCCCGACGCCACGGCCGTGATTCCGGTACTGCACCACAGCAAGTCGGAACAGCAGACCCTGTCGACGGCGCTCGGCGTTCACGCGGTGACGACCGGCACCGGCCGGCGGACGTACGAGTTGCTCCGAGTCCACGGACAACCCCTGGTAGAGCCGCCGACCTACGAATTCGACCGCCGGCGCTACTGGGCCTTCGACGCCGAGACCTCCTCCGCAGAGACCGATCCGGGTGCGGCCGTGTTCGTCGGTTCGCCCGCACCGGACGCCCATGCCCGCCCCGAGCCCACAGCGGACCACGCCTCGTCGGATGATCCCGATGCTGTACCTCCCAAGACCGTTCGCGCCGCCCTCGCCGCGGTCCTCGGCGCCGATGCCGGCGAACTCGACCTCACTGCCACATTCACCGCGCTGGGACTCGATTCGATGGGTGCGGTGGAATTGGTGCAGCGGCTGCAGCCCTTCACCTCCACGCGGCTCACTCCCTCGGTGGTCTTCGATCACCCCACTCCCGCATCGCTCATCGCGTATCTCGGGTCCACCGATGGGGCCGCGGAGACATCGACGGCCGCGATCGCTTCCACCGCCGCGGATGACCCGGTGGTCGTCATCGCGATGGACTGCCTCCTCCCCGGCGGGGCCGACGGGCCCGCCGCGCTCTGGCGACTACTGATCGACGAGGTCGACGCGATCGGGCCGTTCCCCGACGATCGCGATTGGAACACCGAAGGACTGTTCGCCGACGACCCGTCGGTTCCCGGGACCAGCTATGCGCGTGAGGGCGGATTCCTGGAAGCCGCAACCAGTTTCGACCCCGCCTTCTTCGGACTGTCGCCGCGTGAAGCGACCGCGATGGATCCACAGCAACGGCTCCTGCTCCAACTCACCCATCGGGCTTGGGAGCGCGCAGGTCTGACCGAGGCAGACCTCCGCGGTAGTGACACGGGAGTGTTCGTCGGCGCCATGGCGCAGCCCTACGGCCCACCGATGGATTCAGCGGCGCCGGAGACCGAGGGGTATCTACTCACCGGAGTCTCTCCGAGCGTGCTCTCCGGCCGCATCGCCTATCACTACGGACTGACCGGCCCCGCACTCACCGTCGATACCGCGTGCTCGTCGTCCCTGGTCGCCGTGCATCTCGCCGCGCAGGCGATCCGGTCCGGCGCGTGCTCGCTGGCCCTCGCCGGCGGCGTCACCGTGATGCCGACGCCCGGAATGTTCGTCGAACTCTCCCGGCAGCAAGCGCTGTCGCCGAGTGCCCGGTGCCGTGCCTTCTCGGCGGACGCCGATGGAACCGGCTGGGGAGAGGGCGCCGGCCTGGTGCTGCTGACCCGCGCATCCATCGCGCGCACGCGCGGGATTCCCGTCCTGGCGGTGATCGAGGGCAGCGCGATCAACCAGGACGGCGCCAGCAACGGGCTGACCGCGCCCAGTGGAACCGCGCAGCAGCGGGTCATCGACGAGGCCACCCGGGCAGCCGGTGTCGACCTCGCGTCGGTCGACGCCGTGGAGGCCCACGGCACCGGTACCAAGCTCGGCGACCCGATCGAGGCGAATGCGCTGATCGCCACGTACGGGCAGCGTCCGGACACCGCCGACCCGCTGTGGCTCGGCTCGCTGAAGTCGAACGTGGGTCACAGTCAGGCGGCCGCCGGTGTGGTCGGGCTGATCAAGATGGTGCTGGCGCTCGGAGCGGAACGACTGCCGCGCACGCTGCACGTCACCGCGCCCAGCCCGTTCGTCGACTGGTCCGCGGGCCGGGTCGAGTTGCTCACCGAGCCGCGCCCCTGGCCCGTCACCCCCGGCCGGACCCGCCGCGCCGGTATCAGTTCGTTCGGTATCAGCGGGACCAACGCCCACCTGATCCTCGCGGAGCCCACCTGGCTCGAGGCCGATGACACTGCGGCGACCGCACTCCCGGCGCCGGCGAACCCCGGGGCCGATCGGCTTCACCTGCTCGCGGTGACCGCGCCGGATGCCGCCGCGCTCAGCCGGCGATGCACCGATCTGGCCGACTTCCTCGAGGGAACCGCCACCGATCTCGGGGATCTGGCGGCCGTGCTCGCGACGACCCGCACGCACTGGGCGCACCGGGTGGTGGTGCTCGCCGCGGACACGCCGACCGCCGTCGCAGCGCTGCGTGCCGCGGCGACCGGCGATCCGTTCTCGGGCTGCCGGGGTATCGCCGCGCCGGGCGAGACCACCTTCGTCTTCCCCGGCCAGGGCGCGCAGTGGCCGGGGATGGCGGCGGGGCTGATCGCGAGCGAGCCCGTGTTCGAGGCCGAACTGCGGCGGGCGGATGCCGTGATCGCCGAGCTCGCGGGCTGGTCGGTGATCGATGTGCTCACCGGAGCCCCCGGCGCACCGGACCCGGAGCGCATCGACGTCATCCAACCGGTGCTGTTCGCGACGATGGTCTCCCTCGGTGCTCTGTGGCGGTCCTACGGGGTCCGGCCCGACACGGTGATCGGGCATTCTCAAGGGGAGGTGGCCGCCGCGTACTTCGCAGGCGCACTGAGCCTGCGTGACGCGGCGACCGTGATCGTGGTGCGCAGCCGTGTCTCGCGTACCGCCGACGGTACCGGTGGCATGCTCTCGATTCTCGCTCCGCGCACGGAGGTTGCGACGCTATTGCGCGAATCCGGTGCGGCACTGGACATCGCGGCGGTGAACTCATCGCGATCGACCACAGTGGCGGGTCTGGCCCGGGATCTCGATACCTTCGCGGAGACCGTTGCCGCAGCCGGTTTCGACTGTCGACGGATACCCGGTGTCACCATGGCGGGACACTCACGGGTGTGCGAGCCGCTCCGGGAGGACCTGCTCGCGGGGCTCCAGGCGATCCGCCCCCGCCCGGCATCGGTCGAGATGCTCTCGACGGTGACCGCCGCCGAGGTGGACGGTGCAGCCCTCGACGCCGACTACTGGTACCGGAATCTCCGGGAGACCGTGGACTTCCACGGCGCGAGCCTCGCCCGGCTGGCCCAGGGACGCAGTGTCTTCATCGAGGTGAGCACCCATCCGCTCCTGGTCAACGCGCTCAGCACCACGATCGAGGAATCCTCGGCCGCGGGTGCGGGGGTCGGCACCCTCAGCCGCGGTGCCGGCGACCGGGCCACCTTCCTGCTCGCTCTCGCGCAGGCGTTCGTCTCCGGTGTGCCGGCCGACCTGCGGACGCGCGACGGCGACGGAGACCCGCTCGGTTTCCGGGACCGGGGTCTCCCGGCGCGACTACCCGCTTATCCGTTCGCGCGTACGCGATTGTGGTTGCCCGCCACGCCCGCCGGTGCGGTGGACGCCGCGGCACTCGGGGGCTCGGACGTGGCCGGCCCTCTGGTGACCGCGCGCCTGCACACTCCGGGTGCGGGAGGCGAGGTGTTCACCGGGCGGATCGCGGTCGACGACCCCGCCGCAGCAGTCGGTCTGCTGGTCGAACTCGCGCTCGAAGCCGGCGACGAAGCCGGATACGCTCTCCTCGCTCGGCTGGACGTCACGGGGCCGCTGCCCCCTGCGCGGGAATGCATCGCGCAGGTTCATCTGGCCGAGGTGGGCGGGGAGCGCACCGCCTTCACGATTCACGTCAGATCGACCGGTGGAGAAGACGACTGGGTCCAGGTGGCCGAGGGAGAATTGCGGGACAGTCCCGCGGTCGCCACCGTCCCGGACCCGCTGCCGGCGTCGGCGACCGTCGACCCCGAACTCGTCACCGGAACCGTCCATACGGGCGGCGCAGGTCCGGACGAGTCGCCGGTGTCGATCGCCGCGGTGCGGAGGGGCCCGGAGGCCCTGGACGTCGACCTGGACCTGCCTGACGACTCCGACCACCCGGACTCCGCCGCCGCGATTCTGGCGCCCGCACTGCTCGGTGCAGCGGGGACGCTGGCCGGCCACCTGCTCGATCCGGACGGTGCGGCCGCCCCTCTCGCCGTGTTGCGCGTCGAAGGCCTGGGCAGCCTGCTGCAAGGGGTGCGCGCCGTCCGGATCGCACTGCGCATGCGCGGCGGAACCGAGTCCGGAGCAGTGGTCGACATGACGATCACCGACCGCACCGGCGCACCGGTCACGCCCACCGCGACCTTGACGCTCGGCACCCCGAGGACGATGGCCGCATCCGCGATCGAGGCCCGGCGGACGATGTACGTCGTCGACTGGCGCGACGCCGCTCCGCACGACGTCGCAGTCGGCACGGGACAGGAGCGAGGGCCCGAGCCGTACCTCGTGCCCGACGGTACCGATGCAACTGCCCCGCAACGGGCACGCGAGGTGACCGAGACCGTGCTGGAGCGGCTCCGTGAGCATCTGGCCGCCGATGATCCAGAGGCCGTGCTGGCGATCCACACGCGGCATGCCGTGGTGACGGGACTCGAACACGAGGAAGCGAATCCCGTCCACGCCGCCGTCTGGGGGCTGGTCCGGTCCGCGCAGACGGAGACTCCCGGCCGCTTCGTCCTCATCGACAGCGACGGCCACCCGGATTCGGCGGCCGCAGTGTCGGCAGCCGGCCGCGCCGGCCATCCGCAGGTCGCCGTGCGTGCCGGCAGGCTGTGCCTGCCCCGGCTCCGGCGGTATTCGGAGCATCCGTCGGATTCGCCACGGCCGGCGAACAACGGCACCGTTCTCGTCACCGGTGCCACCGGCGGACTCGGCCGCATGGTGGCCGAACACCTGGTGCGAGAGCACGGAGTTCGCGACCTCGTGCTGGTGAGCCGCGGTGGACCGCGGAGTTCCGGCGCGGACGAGCTGATCGCGAACCTGATCGACCTCGGCGCGCGGCCCGAACTCGTCGCCTGCGATGCCGCCGACCGCGACGCCATCGCCGAGGTGATCGCCGGGATCACCGCCCACCGGCCGCCGCTGCGCGCAGTGATTCACACCGCCGGCGTGCTCGATGACGCCACCATCGCCAACCTCACCAGAGAGAAGATCGACGCCGTGTTCCGGGCGAAGGTCGACGCCCTGGAGCACCTCGACGAACTCACCGCCGATCTCGACCTCGACTACTTCCTGGTGTACTCGTCGATGGTCGCCTCGTTCGGCAATCCGGGGCAGGCCAACTATGCGGCGGCCAACGCGTACATGGAATCCCTGATCAGCAGGCGACGGCGACGCGGTCTCGCCGGTACGGCGATCGGCTGGGGCTACTGGGCCACCGACTCGGCGATGAGTGCTCACCTCTCCGAACTCGACATCAGCCGGATTCGGCGAACCGGTGTGATCCCCCTCGGCGCGGACCAGGGCATGGCGGTCGTCGATACGCTGCTCGCCGCGCCGGGGCAGGACGCACCGCCCGCGGTACTGGCGGTGCCCTTCGATCCCACCGTGATCACGAGCAGGGCAACCGATCCCGAACTCTCGCCGCTCATCCGATCGCTCGCGCCCCCGTCTCGCCGTCGTGCCGTCGCGACCCGAACGACTACCGGCACCGCCCTGCAGCGACTTCTCGCCCGCGCCCTGCCCGCCGAGTGGCGGCGCCTCACAGCGGAGCTGGTGCGTACCCAGGTTCGGACCGTACTCGGCACCGCTCCCGACTCCCCGCTCGACGGCGGCCGCGCTCTCCGGGACATCGGGTTCGACTCGCTCACCTCGGTCGAGCTCCGCAACCGGCTCGCGGCGGAGACCGGTCTGGCCCTGCCGACCACCCTGGTCTTCGACCACCCCACACCCGACCATCTCACCGACTACCTCCTGCGGCAGGTGGCCGAGGACGAGGAGGCGCCGGACGGTGTGGATGATGCCGCCCCCGACCGGCCGGACGCGTCGCCGCGGTCGCTCGACGACGACCCGATCGTGATCGTTTCCATGGCATGCCGCCTCCCGGGCGGGGTGCGCTCGGCCGACGACCTCTGGAACCTCGTGGCGCACGGGCGCCACGGGATCGGACCGTTCCCCGAGGACCGCGGCTGGCCGGCGGAGCTGTATCACGCCGATCCGGCGGCGAAGGGGCACAGTTACACCCGCCACGGTGGATTTATCTATGACGCAGCAGAATTCGATGCCGGATTCTTCGGGATGTCACCCCGGGAGGCGCTGGCCACCGATCCGCAGCACCGCCTGATGCTGGAGACCGTCTGGGAGGCGCTCGAGGAGGCCGCGATCGATCCGCATTCGCTGCGCGGCGCGAATGTGGGGGTGTACATCGGGTCTGTGGGCCAGGACTACGTCCATCTCGGTGACCGGGTCGACGAATCGCTCGAAGGATTCCTGGTGACGGGGCGCGCTTCTTCGGTCCTGTCCGGCCGGGTGTCCTACACCTTCGGATTCGAAGGGCCGGCGATCACCGTCGACACCGCATGTTCGTCGTCCCTCGTCGCGCTCCACCTCGCCGTCACCGCGCTCCGCCGGGACGAATGCGAGATGGCGGTCGTCGGCGGGGTGAGCATCATGGCCGACCCGGGGCTCTTCATCGAGTTCTCGCGGCAACGCGGGCTCGCCGCCGACGGCCACTGCAAGACCTTCAGCGAACAAGCGGATGGAACCGCCTGGGCGGAGGGCATCGGCGTGCTGCTCGTCGAACGACGCTCGCACGCGCTCCGGTACGGCCACCGGATCCTCGCCGAGGTCTCCGGTACGGCGATCAACCAGGACGGTGCCAGCAACGGGCTCACTGCCCCCAGTGGCCCGGCCCAGCGCCGGGTGATCGCGGCGGCACTCGCGGACGCGGGAGTCGCGCCGTCCGAGATCGACCTGGTCGAAGCGCACGGCACCGGAACTCCGCTCGGTGACCCGATCGAAGCCGGCGCGCTGATCGAGGCGTACGGCGAGCACCGTGACGGCGCCGCACCGCTTTACGTGGGTGCCTTGAAGACGAACACCGGGCATACGCAGGGCGCCGCGGGGATCGCCGGAGTCATCAAGACCGTTCTCGCGCTGCGGCATCAACTGATGCCCCGGTCGCTGTGGGGCCGCAACAGGTCCTCGGCGGTCACCTGGCAGGGCGTCGAGCTGCTTCCCGATGAGCGCCCGTGGCCGCACGGTGAGCGGCGGCGGCGGGCCGGCGTCTCCGCCTTCGGGATCAGCGGCACCAACGCGCACGTCATTGTTTCCGAGCCGGTGGTGCCGTCCGATACGCCGCACCGGGCGCCCGAGGGCGTGGCGCCGGAGGAGCTCGGACTGACCGTGTGGCCGGTGTCCGCGGACGATCCGGACGCGCTGTCGGTGCTACTGGAATCGGTGCCGCACGCACTGGAGCACACCGCGGATCCCGCCGATGCCGGCGCGGCGCTGACGACCGGGCGCGCGCAATTGACGCACCGTGCCGTACTCCTGCCCGGCGAACCCGAACCGATCGCGCGCGGTGCCGTCACCGATGCGGGCACGGTCTTCGTCTTCAGTGGTCAGGGCGGCCAATGGCTCGACATGGGACGTGCGCTGGCCGAGGCCAGCCCCACCTTCGCCTCCGCACTCGACGACGTCTGTGCAGCCGTTGATCGGTACCTCGACAGGCCGATTCGGGACATCATGTGGCACAGTGATTCCGGAGATTCCGGCACGGACGCTCTGCTCAACGACACGCGGTACAGTCAGCCCGCGATCTTCGCGATCCAGGTAGCCCTGCTACGTCTGGTCGAGGCGCTCGGGCTGCGACCCGATGCCGTGATCGGACACTCCGTCGGCGAGGTCGCCGCAGCGCACGCGGCCGGGATCCTCGGACTGGACGCGGCCGCCCGCTTCATCGCCGCACGGGGCACCCAGATGAGCGCAGCCCCGGCAGGCGGGGCGATGGCGGCGATCGCCGCCCCGCCGGACCGCGTGCACGGGCTGATCACCCGCGACGCGTCCCCGCATCATGGCACCGACCCCGTCGTGATCGCCGCGATCAACGGACCAGCCGCCGTGACGGTCTCGGGCTCCGCCGCCGCGGTCGCGGCGGCCGTCGACGCCGCCACCGCCGCCGGGATACGGACCAAGACGCTCCAGGTCTCGCACGCCTTCCACTCTGCGCAGATGGCCGCGGCCGCTCATGGACTCGCAGGCGTCGCCGACGAAATCGACTTCCAGAAACCGCGGATCCCGTTCCTCCCCACCGGCGGTCGATCACGGGCAGTGCACAACCCGGCGTACTGGACCGAACAGGTGACCGCGCCGGTCGACTTCCTCGGTGCGGTGAACGAGGCCGCCGAACGGGGACCCGCCAGATACCTGGTGCTCGGACCCGATAGTGCTCTCGTCGCCGCACTACGGGAGGCGACGAACGGATCCGTTGCCACCGCACTCATGTCCCCCAAGACCGGAACCACAGCGCAGGGTGCGGCCCGCGACGCCGCGACGGCGCTCGGCCGTCTCTGGGCCGACGGCGCACCCGTCACCTGGGCAGCCCTCTACCGCGACCGCGATCCGCACGCCGTGCGCATGCCCTCCTACCCCTTCCAGCGCAAGCATTACTGGATCATCCCGGACCGCCGCTCGGCATCGGCGCCCCCGACCGGACTGTGCTACGAATCCAGCTGGATCCCCATTCCGGCGGCGGCCGGCGGCGCTCCGGTCGACCGGGTGGTCCTCGCGGTGGCCGCCGACACCCACACGGATGTGGTCGACACCGTGCGGAAGGCCCTCCTGGAGGCCGGGCACGAGCCGATCGTGGCCACCGTCGACGAGATCGAGCGATCAACCATCGTGTCCGGTGCGACCACGGTGCTGGCCCTGCTCTCGTTCACCGATTCGGAGCGGGCACCGGAGGACACCCTTCGACTCGCCCAACTCGCCGAACGGTCCGGCGCCGCACTGGTGGTCGTCACGGGCGCCGACGGCGGCGCGCACACCGCCGTCGCCGCGCTGGCGCGCACCATCGGCCTCGAGGCCCCGCACACCATCAGCACGATCGTTCAGATCGCCTCGCCCACCGACCTTGCCCAGGCCGGCCGACTCGCCGGGATCATCGGTGGATCACCCGAGCGTGAGATCGCCGTCTCCACCGAATCCGGCATCGCCGGAAGGCGGCTCGTCCGCGTCGACTCCGCCGATACCGCACCGTTCCGCCCGAGCGGCACCGTCCTGATCACCGGCGGCACCGGAGGGCTCGGCTCCGAGATCGCCCGATGGTGCGCCCGGAACGGCGCGGAGCGGGTGGTGCTCGCGAGCCGCGGCGGTGAGCGATCCCCCGGCGCCGCGTCGCTCGTCGCGGAGCTCGACGAGCTGGGCACCGACTGCACCGTGCTCACCGCGGACTGCGGAGACCGTCCCGCCTTCCGCTCGGCCCTGTCCGCATTCGAGGGAGCGAGCGGCGGCGAGATCACGGCGGTCTTCCATGCGGCAGGAATCGTCGACTTCACGAGTTTCACGGCAACGGAGCCGGCTGATGTTCGCAGGCTGGCGGCGGGAAAAGTCACCGGCGCCCGTGTCCTCGACGAGTACTTCCACGACCGGGAACTCGACGCCTTCGTCCTGTTCTCATCGATCGCCGCCACCTGGGGCAGTGCGGGGCAATCCGCGTATTCCGCGGCGAACGGATACCTGGACGGGCTCGCGGCACAGCGGCGTGCGCGGGGGCTCGCCGCGATTTCCGTCGCCTGGGGACCGTGGGCCGAGGTCGGCATGATCACGACGGACGGCGTCGCGGACGCCCTCGACAAGCACGGTCTGATCGCGATGCCGGCCGCCGCTGCGATCGCCGCCCTCGCCGACACGCTGGGCAACCCCACGGTGGGCGCCGCGGTGGTGATCGCCGACGTCGACTGGCGGCGATTCCTCCGCACCTACTCCGCGACGGGCGACACCTGCCTGTTCGAGCTGGTGGCGAACGACCACGACGGCGAATCGGCCCGGCCGGACGACCGCAGCGACCATCCACGCCGGACACCGCAGACGCTGTTGGACCGCCTCGCCCAGTCACCCGTCGAAGCGCGCGACGCCGCAGTTCGCGAGGTGACGGACAGACTGGTCGCCGAGGTTCTCGGCGCCGCTACGCACTCCCGGATCGATGGCACGCGCGCATTCCGCGACCTCGGTTTCGATTCGCTCATGACCGTAGAGCTGCGGGACCGGCTCATCGCGGAGACCGGACTGGCGGTGTCGGCGATGACGATCTTCGACAACCCGAGCCCGCACGAGCTGCACCGCCATCTGCTCGGTCTCGTCAGCGCCGCGCTCGACCCCGACCCGCTGTCCCAGCTCGACCAGTTGGAGACCGGATTGAGCGCGCTGGCCGAGGACGATGCCCGCCGCACCGAACTCGCCGCCCGACTGCGCGACCTGGCGGACCGTTTCGCCGAGCCCCGGGCGGCGGCCGACGAACCGGCACCGGCGGAATTGGCCGATGCCGACGCGGACGCCGTGATCGCATTCCTGGACGGACTGGAGTCATGAGCGAAGCCTCCGAGATCACCGCAGCACAGCTCCTCGACCGCCTCAAGAAGGCGGCGGTCGACCTCAAGCAGGCCCGCGACGATCTCCGCGGGCTCCGTGCCGCCGCGAACGAGCCCATCGCCATCGTGGGAATGGGCTGCCGCTTCGGCGGAGGTATCGACTCGCCCACAGATCTGTGGGAGGCCGCGTGTGCGGGCGAGGAAACCGTCGAGAACTTCCCGACCGACCGGGGCTGGCCGGAGTTCGACAGCGCGAGCCGGCGCGGATCCTTCCTCCGCGACGCCGCGGGCTTCGACGCAGGCTTCTTCGGCATCGGCGGATACGAGGCGACCGCCATGGACCCGCAGCAGCGGCACGCGCTGGAGATCGCCTGGGAGGCCATCGAAGACGCGCGCATCGACCCACGGTCGTTGCGCGGCAGCCGAACCGCGGTGTACCTCGGCGCCACGTCGTTCGGCTACGGTGGCGACTACCTGGGCGCCGGCGACGGTCTCGCCGGACACCTGGTGACCGGCAACGTGACCAGCGTGCTGTCGGGCCGGATCAGTTACCTCCTCGGTCTGACCGGACCGGCGGTCACACTCGACACCGCATGCTCCTCGGCGCTCTACGCGGTGCACCTGGCCATGGCGGCGCTGCGATCGCGCGAATCCGATCTCGCGCTCGCAGGTGGAATCACGGTGATGTCCACCCCCGGCGTCTTCGCCGAGTTCACCCGACAGGGCGGGCTGGCCGCCGACGGGCGCTGCAAGTCCTTCTCCGCGACCGCGGACGGAACCGGATGGGGAGAAGGCGCCGGAGTCGTCGTCCTGCAGCGACTCTCGGATGCCATGGCCCAAGGACGCCGGGTTCACGCGGTCATTCGCGCCGGCGCCGTCAACCAGGACGGCGCCAGTAACGGTATGACGGCCCCGAGCGGGGCGGCGCAGCGGGCGGTGATCACGGCCGCTCTCCACGCTGCGGGCCTGGCGGCCGAGGACGTCGACGCCGTCGAAGCGCACGGCACGGGAACTGTCCTGGGAGACCCGATCGAGGCGTCCGCGGTGCTGGGTACCTACGGGCAGGGCCGCCCGCCCGGACGTCCCCTGTGGCTCGGGTCGATCAAACCCAACATCGGGCATACTCAGGCCGCCGCAGGTGCTGGGAGCCTGATCAAGGCGGCGTTCATGGTCGGTACCGGCGTCCTGCCCCCATCGCTGCACAGCGGTACACCCTCGGGCGTCGTCGACTGGTCGTCCGGGGCCGTCGAACTGCTCACCCGGGAACAGCGATTCCCGGATGCGGGCCGGGAGCGCCGAGTGGGCGTCTCCGGCTTCGGAATCAGCGGCACCAACGTGCATCTGATCGTGGAACAGGCCCCCGGCGATCCGATCGGCGACGCCGGTGTCCAGGCCGTGCCCCGAGCGATCGTACCGGTGGTCTACTCGGGCCGCACCACCGCGGCAGCGCGCCGCGCCGCGCAGGCGCTCGCCGCACGCCTTTCGGAAGCAGCCGGAGCCGAAGGGGCGGGCCTCCTGCGCGATCTCGCCTTCTCTCAGATCACCACCCGGGCGCATCACGAGGAGCGGGCAGTGGTCCTCGCGGATTCCGCTCCCGCGGCCGTCGCCGCCCTCCGAACACCACCGGCCACCGTGCGCGCGCTCGCCGAACCCCGGCCGGTCTTCCTCTTCCCCGGCCAGGGTGCGCAGTGGGCCGGTATGGGAACCGACCTGCTCGAGGGGTCCCCGATCTTCGCCGAACGGTTCGCGCAGTGCGCGGCCGCCCTCGCCGAATACACCGATCACTCGCCCTACGAAGGGCTTCGGGCCGCCGCCACGGTGGACACCGTCCAACCCACGCTCTTCGCCATGATGGTGTCGCTGGCCCACTTGTGGGCCGCACACGGGGTGCGGCCCACCGCGTTGATCGGCCACAGCCAGGGTGAGATCGCCGCCGCCGTCGTCGCCGGAGCCCTGTCCCTGGACGACGGTGCCCGTATCGTTGCGGTGCGCAGTCGCGCCCTGGTACCCGCCTGTGGGAACGGCGGTATGGCGGCGATCGCAGCCGCTCCGGGCGTCGTCGAGGACCTGCTCGCGTCCCGCCACTGGGACATCGATATCGCAGGCCGGAACGGACCCACCTCGACGGTGGTCTCGGGGCCATCCGACCAGCTCGAGCGGCTGCGCAGCGAACTCCTCGCCCGCGACATCCGGTGCTGGATCATCGATGTGGATTACGCCTCCCACGGGCGACAGATGGACCAGCTGCGCGAGCGGCTGCGCCGGGACATCGGCCCGGTCACGGCCCGCTCCACGGCGACCCCTTTCTTCTCCACGGTCACCGGAACGGAGATCGATACCGCCCGAATGGATTCCGACTACTGGTTCGCCAACCTGAGGAACCCGGTGCTGCTGCAGGACGCCGTGACCGCCGCCCACGACCGCGGCCACCGCGCCTTCGTCGAGATCAGCCCCCACCCCGTGCTCAACATCGCCCTGCTGTCCACCTTGGAGCAGTGCGCATCGACACCCACCGCGGTGCTGGCCACCCTGCGCCGTGATCAGGGCTCCTCCGACGACTTCCTCCGCTCACTCGCCGATGCCTACTGCGCCGGTCTCCCGGTCGACTTCGCCGGATACCTCGCCGGCGGACGACCGACCGATGTGCCGCACTACCCGTTCGAGCACCGCCGGTACTGGTACACCCCACCCCGTCGCACCGGCGGCGAAGGAGGCGACGACATCGGCGGCGCCGCCACGCTCGACCTGCCGGAGCCGGACGATTCCGGTTCGGAGAGCTCCGATCACGAAGCTGCCGCGTTCGCCGCGGAAATCCGGAGTCTCGGTGCGGCCCGTGGCCGGCGCGCGGTGGTCGCCGTCGTCCTGGAGGCGCTCGCGAGCGCGCTGGGAGCCGATGCCGCATCCGATCTCGCCGCCGACCGCTCGTTCCTCGACCTCGGGGTGGGATCTCTGGCCGCAGTGGCACTGCGCACCGCGCTCAGCGCGCGAACCGGACTCGCGCTGTCGACCACGATCGCCTTCGAGTTCCCGACTCCCGCCGCCCTCGCAGAGCACGTTCACAGCCGTCTCACCGGAGAAGCCGACGCTCCAGCGGCCGGAACCGAATCGAGCGCGACGGAGCAAACCGGTGCATCGCGCAGCCAGGATGCCGCGATCCTCGCCGAGTTGGCGCAACTCACCGAGGTCGACGACGACGACATCTTCGCCGCCCTCGACCGAGAGTTGGGATGACCCATGAGCGAGCAGGAAGCCAAGCTGCGCGACTACCTCAAGCGCACTCTCGCCGAACTGCGAGTGGTGCGCCGCGAACTCGCCGAGGCCACGGCGGGCGGCGGTGACGGCCGCCGGAGTGAATCTGGCGATCCCATCGCGATCGTCGGGATCGGCATCCGGTTCCCCGGCATCCACGGACCAGCGCAGATGTGGTCGGCACTGGAGCGGGGCGCCGACCTGGTCGGCTCGTTCCCCACGGACCGGGGATGGGATCTCGCCGGCCTGTACCGGCCACCGGCGGGGGATGACCCGCGCTCCGGTGAGCGGGAGCCCGGCACCAGCTACGTGGACGCAGGCAGCTTCCTGTCCGATGTCGCGGAGTTCGACGCCGAATTCTTCGGGATCTCGCCCCGTGAGGCGCTCGCCATGGATCCGCAGCAGCGGCTCCTGCTGCACACCGGTTGGGAGGCCATCGAGCACGCGCGCATCGACCCCACCTCCCTCGCCGGTGAGCGGGTCGGCGTCTACCTGGGCGCCACTGACCACGACTACGCGCGGGACCGCGCCACCTGGCCCACCGATATCGAGGGCAACGCGATGATCGGCCGCTCCGGGGCTGCCTCCGCCGGGCGCATCTCCTACACCCTCGGCCTCACCGGCCCGGCGATCACCGTCGACACCATGTGCTCGTCATCGCTGGTGGCGACGCACCTCGCCGTGCGGGCACTGCGCCAGGGCGAGTGCACCATGGCGCTCGTGGCCGGCACCACGGTGATGTCCACCCCCGAGGGCTTCACCGAGTTCAGCGCGCAGGGGGCGCTGAGCCCCAGCGGTCGCTGCCGGTCCTTCTCGGACGACGCCGACGGCACCGCATGGTCCGAGGGCATCGCCGCCGTCGTGCTCCAGCCTCTGAGCGAGGCCCAGCGGGACGGCCGCCGGGTGCTCGCGGTCATCGAGGGCTCCGCCGTCAACCAGGACGGTGCGAGCAACGGCCTCACCGCTCCGAGCGTGTCCGCGCAGCGCGATGTGATCACCGCGGCCCTCCGCGACGCCGGCCTCGACCCGGCGGACATCGATGCGGTCGAGGCGCACGGAACGGGCACGGTCCTCGGTGATCCGATCGAGGCGACCGCCTTGCTCCAGACCTACGGTGCGGCACCTGCGCGCCGTCGCCCGCTGCTGCTGGGATCGTTCAAATCGAATGTCGGGCACTCGGCCGCCGCTGCCGGTGTCGCCGGACTCATCAAGATGACCCTCGCACTGACCCACGGGTCTCTGCCCCGCACACTGCACGTGGACGCGCCCAGCACCAAGGTGGACTGGTCGCAGGGCGCCGTCGAACTGCTCACCGCGCCCCGCCCGTGGTCCGCGACGCCCGGGCGTCGTCGCCGCGCCGGTATCTCCGCCTTCGGCGCCAGCGGGACCAACGCGCACGTGATCGTCGCCGACGCCCCACCGGTCCCCGAGCCCACCGGACCGGATCCCGAGATACTGTCGTCCACCGGGGTCGGACGCGGCGCTCTGGCGTGGCCACTGTCGGCCCGGTCCGCGGCCGCCCTCCCGGCGCAGGCGCAGGCGCTGCTCACCGAGGTCGATTCCGCCTTCGCCGCCGACCATCCGGACGACGACGTCGCGCGGGAACGCTATTGCGCCGATCTGGCGCTCTCGCTCGCCGGCCGCACCCAGCACCCGCACCGCGTCGTGATCACCGGCGGCCCAGCACGACTCCGCGAGCGGCTCGCCGGACTCGCCCGCTCCGAGGCCGTTCCCGAGCCCGGCGTGGTCGCCGTCGACACTGCGCGCGACCGCCTCGGTCCCGTTTTCGTCTTCCCCGGCCAGGGCGGCCAGTGGGCCGGTATGGCCGCGGGCCTGCTGCGTGACTGTCCGGCGTTCGCCCACCGGTGGGAGCAGTGCGCCGAGGCGCTCGCACCGCACGTCGATTTCGACCTCAGCGACACCGTCGCCGATCCGGAGGGGGCGTGGCTCGAGGACGTGAGCCGCGTGCAACCGATCCTCTGGGCGACCATGGTGTCCCTCGCCGAGGTGTGGGCGGCGGCCGGGGTGCGCCCGGCCGCCGTGATCGGCCACAGCCAGGGCGAGATCGCTGCCGCCTGCGTGATCGGTGCGCTCTCGCTCGCCGACGGTGCCCGCCTGGTGGCCACCCGCAGCCGCCTTCTGACACGGCTGTCCGGTCGGGGAGGGATGCTCGCCCTCGGTGCGAACCGGGAGGAAGCATTGCGTCGGCTGATCCCCGGCGTCCAGCTCGCCGCCGAGAACGGTGCCGGGTCGGTGGTGCTCGCGGGTGCTGCCGACGCGTTACGACGCTACGCCGATACCGCGGAAGCGGACGGCATCCGCACGCGGATGATCCCGGTGGATTACGCCTCGCATTCCGAGCAGGTCGACGAGATCGCCACCGCCCTCACCGCCGCGACCGGTGACATCGTCGCCCGGGACGCGCCCGACTCCGAGTTCTACTCCACGGTGGCCGGCCGCACCGGCGAGCCCATCGCCACCGAGGCGCTCGGCGGCGGGTACTGGTTCGAGAATCTCCGGAATACAGTCGAATTCGCGACAGCAGTGCGCCGAGCGATCACCGACGGCTACGGACTCTTCATCGAGGTCAGCCCGCATCCGCTGCTGCTCACCGCGATCGGCGAGACGGCAGACACACTCGGCGGAGCGGACGATGTGGCGGTCGTGGGCACTCTCGCCCGCGACCGGGGCGGTCTCGACCAGATCTGGTACTCGCTGGGACAGGTGCATGCCGCCGGCGGTGCCGTGGACTGGGCGCGTGCGCTCGCCGCGTACGCGCCGCGCATCGTCGACCTACCGACGTACCGGTTCAGTACTCGCCGGTACTGGCTTCCGGACGGACGCGCGGCCCTGAACCGGTACGCGCCCAACCCGATCGGATCCGTCGACGAGTGGCGCTACCGCGTCGCCTACCTGCCCGTTGCGGCATCGACCGGATCACTGCCCGGCACCGTGACCGTGATCACCGATCACCACCGCACCGGCGCGGCCGACGCACTGCGGGCCGCGGGTGCCGCCGTCACCACCTGCCGGATCGGCGAATGGCGAACGGATGCACCCGCTGCCGATGCATCCCTGGTGCTGCTCGGCGGCGAGGCTGAGCCCACGGCCCACGGCGGCGCACAGTCGGTTCCACCGGCGCTCGCCGAGGCCTTCGAACTGGTGTCCCGGCACATCCGGGGACCCGCTCATCCGCTCTGGTTCGCCGGTGACGAAAGCGCCCCGGACGTCGCCGCCGCGTTCGCGCTGATCCGCGTCGCCGCTTTGGAATTCCCGAACCACATCGGTGGCACCGTCGATCTGCCCGACGGCGCCCTGGACGCCGACCGACTCCTCGCGGCTCTGAGGGGTGAACACGATCAGGTCTCGCTGCGCACGCCATCGGCCGGCGAGATCGGGGTGCGCCGCCTGCTCGCCGGGCCGTTCCCCGGGAGCGGACCGCGAACCGGTGACTGGACGCCACGCGGGACCGTCCTGATCACCGGCGCCACCGGTGGCATCGGTGGCCAACTCACCCGCTGGCTGGCCGCCCGCGGCGCTCCACGGATGATCCTGCTCAGCCGCCGGGGTGAGGCCGCACCCGGCGCGGCCGACCTGGCCGACGAGCTCGCCGCCGCAGGTGCGCAGCCGCGGATCGTGGCCGCCGATGCCTCCGATACCGACGCGCTGGTCCGGATCCGCGACGAGTACGCCGCCGCCGGAACGCCGATCACCTCCGTCTTCCATCTCGCCGGTGGCGGGACCCTTGCGGATCTCATCGACACCGACGCGGCGGAGTTCGCAGCGACCGCGCACGCGAAGATCGACGGTGCCCGGGCCCTGGACGCGGTGTTCCCGGATGTCGAGGACTTCGTGCTGTTCTCCTCGATCTCGGCGGTGTGGGGCAGTGGATCCCACGGCGCCTACGCCAGCGCCAACGCCTACCTCGATGCGCTCGCGCGCGGTAGGCGTGCCGCCGGACGAGACGCCGTATCGATCGTGTGGGGCATCTGGGACCCGGCGGACGGCGGAGGGATGGCTGCGAATCTGGTCCGTGAGCAACTGGCCGCCCGGGGGATCCCATTCATGGATCCGTCCCGATCACTGCGCGAACTCGGTGCCGTTCTCGGTGGCGACCCGCAGCCGGTCGAGGTGATCGCGGCCGTCGACTGGGAACGGTTCCTGCCGGTCTTCACCTCTGCCCGCTCCAGTGGCCTCTTCGACGAGCTGCCCCGCGGCGGTGTACCGGATGCCGGCGAATCACGTTCCGGCGGAGAACTGCCCGATCTCGCGCGCAGGGTGCTCGACCTGCCGGATCGTGAACGCGATGCAGTCGTCAGCGACGTGGTCCGCGACACGATCGCCGCGGTGTTGCGTCTCGATCCCGGCGAGGTCGATACCGAAAGGGCCTTCCGGGATGTGGGCATCGACTCGCTGACCGCGATCGACACCCGCAACCGGCTGCGCGCAGCGACCGGTATCCCGCTCCCCGTGACCATGGTCTTCGACCACCCCACGGTCACCGCGCTGGCCCGGTACATCACAGGGCGGCTGCTTGAAGGCAGCGAGGAGCCCACCGCACCATCGGTCGACCGAACGGCCCCATCGCCAGGTCGGGGGACGTCGGTGGACCTCACGACGCCGGCGGACGACCTGCTCGACGTGGACGAGATGGACATCGCGGACCTGATCCGCGCCGCGAACGACGCAGAGGAGGCGGCCCGATGACCGAGCACAACGCCGAGATCGTGGAAGCGCTGCGCAACTCGCTGAAGGAGACCCGCCGGTTACGCGCGCGGAACGCCGAACTCACCGACGCCGCCGGCCAGCCGATCGCGATCGTCTCGATGGCATGCCGCTACCCCGGCGGAGTCACCACACCCGAGGCGCTGTACGAGCTCGCTGCGGCGGGTCGGGACGTGGTCGGACCGTTCCCGGGGAATCGCTTCTGGGATCTCGACGGGCTCTACAGCGACGACCCGGACGAGGGCGGCACCTGCTACACCCGCAGCGGCGGATTCCTCTACGACGCGGACCGATTCGACCCTGGATTCTTCGGCATCTCGCCGCGTGAGGCGGCGACGATGGACCCCCAGCAGCGGATCAGTCTCGAGGTGGCGTGGGAGGCATGCGAGCGCTCGGGCCTTCCGCCGGAACGGATCCGGGGCTCCGCCACCGGCGTCTACGTCGGCTCCGCCTACCAGGGGTACGGCGAGGGCTGGAAAGACGTGGACGCGTCGATGCAGGGCCAGCTGGTCACCGGGATGTCCAATAGCATCGTCTCCGGGCGCCTGGCCTACACGCTGGGGCTCACCGGGCCCGCCATCACCGTCGACACCGCCTGCTCGTCCTCGCTGGTCGCCGTGCACCTCGCGGTCACCGCCCTGCGCCGCGGTGAGATCGACATGGCGCTCGCCGGGGGTGTCGCCGTGATCGGTGCCCCCATCGGCATCGTCGGCTTCGCGCGGCAACGCGGACTCGCCGCCGACGGGCGGTGCAAGGCCTTCGGCGCGAGCGGAGACGGCATGGGCTTCGGCGAGGGCGCCGGACTGCTGTTCCTGGTCCGGCTCTCGGATGCGGTGCGCGACGGCCTCCCGATCCAGGCCGTGATCCGGGGGAGCTCGATCGGCCAGGACGGAGCCAGCAACGGCCTTTCCGCGCCCAACGGGGTCAGCCAACGTGCCGTCATCGAGGCCGCCCTCGCGGACGCCCGGCTCCACCCCGACGACATCGACGCCGTCGAAGCGCACGGTACCGGAACGAAACTGGGTGACCCCGTCGAAGCCGACGCGTTGATCGCGACCTTCCGCGGGCGACCGGGGGACCGGCCGCTCTACCTCGGATCGGTGAAGTCGAACATCGCGCACGCCCAGGCCGCTTCCGGTGTCGCCGGGATCATCAAGATGGTGGGCGCCATGCAGCACCGCACGCTGCCCGCGACCCTGCATGCGCACGAGCCCAACCCGCTCGTCGACTGGGACGGCAGCGGTCTCGCGCTGCTCACCGAGACGCGTGCGTGGCCCGAGCGCGAAGCCCCTGCCCGCTGCGGTGTCAGCAGCTTCGGACTGTCGGGTACCAACGCGCATGTGGTCTTGGAGGCCCCCGCGGACTCCGGGGAACCGCAGGCGGCGCAGCCCCCGGCGCACCCGACGAGCACGGCGGTGGCCCTGCCGGTCTTCGCCCGCACACCGGGCGCCCTCCCGGGGCAGCGCGCGCGGATCGCCGAGATGGTCGGCGGTGCGGAGCCCGCCGACGTCGCGCTCTCACTGGCCCGCACCAGGGTCACCGGCGACCACGTCGCGATCGCGATCGGCACCGCGGCGGCGGACCTCGCCTCCGCCCTCGAACCCGCCGAGCCCGCAGGCGTCGCCTCGTCCGGGGCGACGCTCGTCACCGGATCCGCGCGCCGCCGCGGGGGACTGGCCTTCGTCTTCCCCGGACAGGGATCCCAGTGGCCCGGTATGGCGGCCGAACTGCTCACCGCCGAACCGGTGTTCGCGCGGGCACTCGCAGACTGCGACGCCGCGCTCGCGCCGCACCTCGACCGCACCATCACCGACCTGCTCACCGGGGCCGACGAGGAGTGGCTCGCTCGGGTCGACCTGGTGCAACCCGCGCTCTGGGCGGTCATGGTCTCACTCGCCGAACTGTGGAAGTCGTACGGAATCACCCCCGACGCGGTGATCGGACATTCGCAGGGGGAGATCGCCGCAGCCGTCGTGGCCGGTGCGCTGTCCCTCGACGACGGTGCGCGTGTGGTCGCCCTACGCAGTCGCGCGATCCTCGCGATGACCGGCGCGACGTCGATGCTCTCACTGCGCCTGACCGCCGAACAGGCCGAGGAGGCGATCGCCGGGTACGACGACGTCTTCCTGGCCGCGGTGAACTCACCGGAGTCGGTGATCGTCGCCGGTGCGCGCGCCCAGGTCGAAGACCTCGCCGCGGTGATCGCCGAACGCGGCGTCCGCGCGCGCCTGGTCAACGTGGACTACGCCTCGCACACGCCGTTCATGGAGCCGCTGGCAGCGCCGATCCAGCAAGTGCTCGATTCGCTCGCCCCGGTCGCCGCTGCGGTGCCCTTCTACTCCGCGCTCACCGGCGGCAAGCTCGATGGAGCCGAACTCGACGGCGACTACTGGTACCGGAACCTGCGCAACACAGTGCGGTTCGACGCCGCGACGCGAGCACTGGTGGATGCCGGCATCACCGATTTCATCGAGATCAGCGCCCATCCGGTACTGCGCGATGCGGTGGAGGAGACGGCGTTCACCGCGAGCGGTGAGGAGCGGCTCGCACCGAGCATCGGATGCCACGTCACTCTGCGCCGGGATACGGGGCATGCTCAGTTCCTCACCGCCGTCGCCGGGCTCGCCGCTGTGGGATACCCGGTCGATTGGGAACGTCAACCCGGTGTCGCCGGCGCGCGGGTCATTCCGCTGCCCACCTACGCCTTCGACCGCCGTTCATACTGGCTCGCGCCGCCGCAGCCCGCCCGGCCGGTCGCCGGCACACCGGCCCAGGCCGATTCGCGTCACTACCGGGTGCGCTGGGAACCCACGGTACTGACGGCACCGGCCCGGCCGGCCGGACGCTGGCTCATCATCGGCGACGGTTCGGAGCACGCCAAGACCTACGGCCACGCCCTGGCCGACCGCATCAGCGCAACCCTGGTGCACCCGGACGGCGGCGCCGGCGTCGCGGTCGATTGGGAGTCGGCGCTCCGCGAACACGCGGGCACGCACTGGAGCGCGGTCGTCATTCTCGCCTTCGACGCGGATCCGGCTGCGGTGTCCGGACGGTCGAAGGCGTTCGGCACCACCGTGGACATCCTCCGGGCGATCGGCACCTGTGGTCTGCACCAGCCCCTGTGGGTGGTCACCGCGAACGCGGTCGCCGAGGGCCTGCCCCCGGCGGCGACGATCCGGCCCGGCGCGGCACAGCTCTGGGGCCTGCGACGGATCCTGTTCGCGGAGGAGCCCGGCCGCGGCGGCGGCATCGTCGACCTCGCTCTGGACGACGCGGCCCCGGACGACCCCGCCGGCGATGCGGCCGAGATCGACTCCCTCGTCGCGGTGCTCACCGCCGACGAGACCGAGACCGGCGAACGGCAGATCGCGGTGCGCGCCGCGGGTCCGCTGGTCCGCCGGCTCGTACCGGCCCCGGCCCCGGCCCCGCACCGCCCCTGGACGCCTCGCGGAACGGTGCTGGTGACCGGCGGGGCAGGCGGCATCGGCGCCCACGTGGTGCGCGAGCTCGCGGCCCGCGGAGCCGAGCGGATCGTGATCGCCTCCCGCCGCGGCGCGGACAGCGCGCAGGCGCGTGCCCTCCGAGACGAGCTCGCCGACGCCGACGCCGAGCTCGACTTCGTGGCCTGCGATGTCTGCGACCGTGCGGCCGTCGCCACACTCGTCTCCGGGATCGACCGCTCCGGACCGGCGCTCACCGCCGTCGTGCATGCGGCCGGTGTGCTCGACGATCGTCTCCTGGCCGATCTCACACCGGAATCCGCCGATGTCGTCTTCGGCGCCAAGGCCGGCGGAGCGATCGCCCTCGACGAGGCGTGTGGCGACCGGCGCCTCGACGCCTTCGTCCTGTTCTCGTCCCTCGCCGGTTCCGCAGGGGGAGCCGGACAGGGCAGCTACGCCGCCGCCAATGCCCACCTCGACGCCCTGGCGGAGGCCCGGGCGGCCCGGGGCTCAGTGGCGACCTCCATCGGCTGGGGAGCGGTGGACGCCGGACTCGTGGACGCCGAGACCGCGGCACGACTACGGCGGGGCGGCGTGATCGCCATGCCGCCGGCCCAGGTGGCCGCCGACGTCTTCTCCTGCGCCGGCGGATCGTCGGCCACCGGAATCGTCGCCGATATCGACTGGCCCGCACTGATCTCCGTCAACCCCGACCTCGTGACCGACGCCGCGTACTCGGCCATCCCGGCGGTGCGCAAGGCACGCGCGGCCGAGTCTCCTGCGGTCGTAGACGTGGGCGCCGTCAGCAGCCGCGCCGACGTGGCGCCGGCGGTGACCCGGATCGTCGCGGAGGTGCTCGGGCTCGACTCCACCGATCAGGTGTCCGCCACCCGGTCGCTCCGGGACAGCGGCGTCGACTCCGTGAGCGCAGTCGACCTCCGCAACCGGCTGGCCGCACTGACCGGACTGAAGCTGGCCGTGAGCCTGGTCTTCGACTACCCGACCGTGACCGACCTCGCCGATCATCTCGCCGACCGGCTCTTCGGTGGGCGGGACGTCGCGGCTGCGACGGACCCGGTGCCGGCGATCCGGGACGACGCCGACGACCCGATCGTCATCGTCTCCATGGCGTGCCGCCTCCCCGGAGGCGTCGACAGTCCTGAGGCGCTGTGGTCCGCACTGACCGATGAGATCGATATGGTGGGCCCCTTTCCCGACGACCGCGGCTGGGACTTCTCGCGCTACGACCCCGATCCCGCGGTGCCGGGTACGTACTACGTCGAGGGCGGGGGCTTTCTTTACGATTGCGCCGATTTCGATCCAGCACCGTTCTCGCTGTCGCCCCGTGAAGCGCTGGCGATGGATCCGCAGCACCGGCTCCTGTTGGAGACCTCCTGGGAGGCCTTCGAACGTGCGGGGATCGATCCCACCGCGTTGCGCAATGAACTCGGCGGCGTCTACGTGGGAGCGAGCTACAACGACTACGGTTCCCGGAGCGGCACGGCCGCACCGGAATTGGAGGGCTATCTGGCGCTCGGCAGCGCATCGAGCGTGCTGTCCGGGCGGATCTCCTACACCTACGGGCTGCAGGGGCCATCCCTGACGGTCGACACCGCGTGCTCGTCATCGCTGGTGGCGCTGCACATGGCGGCCGAGTCGGTGCGCCAGGGCGAATGCGATTTCGCACTGGCGGGTGGCACCTCGGTGATGTCCACGATGGACACCTTCATCGAGTTCTCCCGGCAGCGGGTGATCTCCCGGGACGGGCGGTGTCGTGCCTTCTCCCGCGACGCCGACGGAGCGGGCTGGGCCGAGGGAGTCGCCGTCGTCGTGCTGGAGCGACGCTCGCGGGCCGTGGCTCTGGGGCACCCGATCCTCGCGGAGATCGCCGGGAGCGCAGTGAACTCGGATGGCGCCAGCAATGGTCTCACCGCCCCGAACGGTCCGGCGCAGCAACGCGTCATCACCGCGGCGCTGCGGCGATCGGGTTTGCGCACCGACGATGTCGACGTCGTCGAGGCGCACGGAACCGGTACACCGCTCGGTGACCCGATCGAGGTGGGCGCCCTGAGCGCCACCTACGGAGCCGGACGGCACCCGCAGCGCCCGCTCTATCTGGGTGCGCTCAAGGCGAGCACCGGCCACACTCAGGCGGCCTCCGGCCTCGCCGGTGTCGTCAAGACCGTGCTGATGCTCACTCACGGGACGCTTCCACGATCGCTGCACTCGGAAGATCTCTCGGACGTCATCGATTTCGACGGAGTCGCCGTACTACAGCAGGCGAGGCCATGGCCGGAGGTGAATCGTCCGCGGCGGGCCGCGGTCTCGGCCTTCGGGGTGAGCGGCACCAATGCGCACGTCATCCTGGCCCAACCCGGCACACCCGTTCCTGCGCCCTCCGACACCGTCGCCGCGGCACCGTCCGCCGCCACCCGTCCGATCCCGGTATCGGCCACCACCGCGGCCGCGCTGACGAAGGCGGTGGCGCTCGTGCGCGAGAGCGCGGACCGGCTCGGTGCGTCGCACGATGCGCTCGCGGCGGGCCTCGCCAGGCACCGGCCGGCGCTGGCACACCGCGCCGCGCTCTGGAAGGACCGGCTGATCACCGACGTCGCACGTACGCCGCGGGTGGGATTCGTTTTCAGCGGCCAAGGAACGCAGTGGACAGGCATGGGAGAGGCACTGGCGCAGCACTATCCGGCGTTCGCGGCCGCTCTCGACGAGGTAGCCGAGGCCTTCTCCGGGCTGCTGCCCAAGCCCCTGCTCGAGATCCTGCGCGAGCGCGACATCGATGACACCGCGCACGCACAGCCCGCGGTGTTCGCCGTGGAGGTGGCGCTGGCCCGGCTCCTGGAATCGTTCGGAGTGACCGCGTCCGCGGTGTGCGGGCACTCCATCGGTGAGGTCGCTGCGGCACATATCGCCGGGGTGCTCTCACTCGACCACGCGGCCCGGCTCATCGCCGACCGCGGCCGGCTGATGTCGGACCTCCCGGCGGGCGGAATCATGGCCGCGGTCGCGGCCCCGGAGGACCGGATCGTCGACCACCTGGCGCAGCGCTGGCCGGATGCCGGGACGCGGCCGGTCGCCATCGCCGCCGTGAACGGCGCCGCCGCGTGCGTCCTCTCCGGACCGGCCGACGCCGTGCGCTCCGTGACCGCCGAGTGGCGCGACCGGGGAGTGAAGACCACCGAATTGAGCGTCTCGCACGCCTTCCACTCACCGCTGATGGCACCGATGCTCGCGGAGTTCGGCGCGACGCTCGACGAGTTGGAATTCCACGACTCCACGATCCCGGTGGTTTCGTCCGTGACCGGTGGCACGCACCCGGTGGATTCCGCGGACTACTGGTCGCAGCACGTGGGGGCAACCGTGCGATTCGCCGACGCTGCGGACCGGCTGCGCTCCGAGCACGCGATCGACACCTTCATCGAGGTCGGGCCCGATTCCCGTCTCGCCGCACTGCTTCGTACCAGCTTCTCCGATCCCGGTAGTGGTGCCGCTGCGGACCTCGCGATCGTCGGACTGATGACGGCACGCACCGACGACATCGACCTGTTCGCCGAAGCGCTCGGCAGGCTGTGGACCCGCGGCGCACCCGTCGATCTGACCGCCCAGCCCACGGCGCCGGCCGTCGGCCCGCAGGCGCTGCCCACCTACGCCTTCGACCGGAGCCGGTACTGGCTGGAGGCCACCGCCGTCCCCGTGGCTCGCAGCGGACACCCGATTCTCGGCCAGCGGATCCGGCTGGCGGACGGTGCCGACGTCTACCCCGCGACGATCCGCGCCGCCGATCCGTCGCTCGCCTGGATCGCGGACCACACCATCCAGGGCTCCGTGATCTATCCGGGAACGGGACTGGTCGACCTGATGATCGCGGCGGGCACGGCGATCGATCTGCCTGTGCTCGACGAACTCACACTGCGATCGCCGGTGCGGGTGACCCCGGGATCCGATGTCGAACTGCAGATCCGGATAGCACCGGAGGAACGGAGCGTCGAGGGCCGCGCGTTCACCCTGCACGTCGCCACCGACAGCGGTGCCTGGACGGAGGCGGCCCATGGCCGACTCGCGCCCGTCGATCCGGCCCGGGAGTGCCCCGACGCCTCCGCGCCGACCGTCCCCGACGAGCCGGGGATCTCGATGCGGGCGCGGTACGCCGAGATGGCGGAGAACGGATTCGACTACGGACCCGCCTTCCGCGGACTCGACGCCGTGCACGTGTCCGAACCCGAGACCGGGATCACACAGGTGACCGGCACCGTGGCCCTGCCGGAGGGCGTCGGCGTTCGCGGATTCAGCATCCACCCCGCGCTGCTGGACGCCGCGCTGCACACGATCGCGTTCGCGGATCTGGACGGCCTCGACGGCGGACTCGTCCCGTTCTCCTTCTCCGCGACGCGGGTGCATCGCACCGGTGCCCGCACGGCGCGCGTGCGGCTGACCGCACTCGGGCCACGCACCGTCGCGGTGGACCTCTACGACGAGGCCGGCCAATCCATCGGCACGATCGGCGAACTCGCACTCCGGCCCGCGGCAGCGCTCACCCCGCCCGCCCGTGACCGGCCGCAGATCTACGACACCGTCTTCGAACCGCCGCAGGAGCTGCCGGACGCCCCCGGTAGCGCGGTACCGACGATCGCCGTCCTGGGGCAGCTCCCCTCGCAGGTCGACCTGGGTGAACCGGAACCGCGGACGTTCGCGGACATCGCCGAGATCCTCGAATCCGGCGCCGTGCCCGACCAGGTGCTGATCGCACTCCCGGGTGGGAGCACCGCAGAAGCCGACCCGGAGATCGCGACCGCGACCCACGCGGCCGGCACGGCCACGCTGGCTCTGATCCAGCAGTGGGCCGCAGCCGACGCGCTCTACCCGGCCACGCTGATCGCCGTTGCCACCCACTCGACGGACGGGGCCGACCCCGCCGCGTCCGCCGCTGCAGGATTGTGGAGGTCGGCCATCAACGAGTACCCGGGACAGTTCGGGATCATCGACATCGACGACGGGCCCATCCCGGCCGACACCGTCCGGACGGCGCTCACCCTCACCTCCGCCGAGCCGAACCTGGCGATCAGTGATGGCACCGTGCGGGTTCCCCGGCTACGGCCGGTATCCGACACCGAGACGGCGTCACCGGCGCGTCTCGATCACGGCACCGTCGTGATCACCGGGGCCTCGGGCACGCTCGGCGAAGCGCTGGCACGGCACCTCGCCCGCGAGCACCGGACACCGTCGCTACTGCTGGTCTCCCGACGCGGAGCCGATGCCCCCGGTGCCGCCGCGTTGGCAGAGGAGCTCGCCGGTCTCGGCACCCGCGCCGAATTCATCGCCGCAGACGTGGCCGACGCGGACTCCGTGCGCGCGATGCTCGCGCACGTGCCGACGCACGCCCCCCTCTCCGCGGTCGTCCACGCGGCGGGGGTCCTGAGCGACGGCGTGCTCTCGGCCATGACGCCGCGCCGACTCGCCGAGGTGTATCGCGCCAAAGTGGACGCCGTTCTCACCCTCCATCGCGCGACACGTCATCTGGACCTGGATGCCTTCGTGGTCTACTCGTCGATCGCCGGCGTCGTCGGAAGCGCGGGACAGGGCAACTACGCCTCGGCGAACGCCTTCCTCGACGCCTTCGCCCGCGGACCGCACAGTGGAGGCCGGACGGTCTCCGTGGCCTGGGGACTCTGGGCCGAGGCCAGCGGTATGACATCGGTGCTCGATGAGACCGACCGCGAACGCGTCTCTCGCGCCGGCCTGACCGGTATGTCCACCGCGGATGCGCTCGCACTCCTCGATGCCGCGCTCCCCGCACGTGATGGCGCGACTATCCGGTCCGCGCCGGTCATCGCGTCCTTCGACACCGCACAACTGGGCGAATTGGCCCGTTCCGGGGACATCCAGCCGGTGTTCCGTGCACTGGCCCCCGGCCGCCGCCGCGAACCGGTCGCGCCGCCCTCCCTGGCGCAGCGGCTCACCCGGGTTGCCGAGGAGGACCGGCTGGAGCTGGCCACCGACGCGGTGGCGGAGGTGGCCGCAACCGTTCTCGGTTACCGCAGCGCAGCGGAATTGGACACTCGGCGGGGGCTGCTGGAGCTCGGTTTCGACTCGCTGACGGCGATCGAGCTGCGGAACCGCCTCGGTGCCGCCACCGGCCTCCGGTTGCCCGCGACGCTGATCTTCGACTACCCGTCGGCGGCGGCGATCGCCGCGTACCTGATCGAGCAAGCGGTGCCGCAGGCGCAGATCGACGAGAGTGCCGCGCCGGGCGCCGCCGCGGGTGCGGGTGATCCGGACGGCCCGGACACGGGTGTCGAGGGTCCCCTCGCCACCGAGGTCCTCGCCGATGCGAGCGACGACGAGATCTTCCGGTTCATCGACAGCCTCGGTTAGGCCGGCATCCCCATGAGTGAAGAGAAGCTCCGCTCCTACCTGCTCAAGGTCACCGAGGACCTGCAGAAGACCAAGCGCGAACTGGACCGGACCCGTGCGGAGGCCACCGAGCCGATCGCGATCGTCGGTATGGGCTGCCGCTACCCGGGAGGAGTGGACACCCCCGAAGGTCTCTGGCGCCTCGTTCGCGACCGGGTCGACGCGGTCACCCCGTTCCCGGCCGACCGCGGCTGGGATCTCGACGGCCTGTACGACCCGGACCCGGATGCTGTGGGCACGTCGTACGCGCGGGAGGGTGGATTCCTCGCCGATGTCGCCGGATTCGACGCCCCGTTCTTCGGCATCTCGCGGCGGGAAGCCATCGCGATGGACCCGCAGCAGCGCCTGCTGCTCGAGGTCGCATGGGAGGCCCTCGAGCACGCGGGCATCGCACCGGCCTCCCTGGCGGGCACTTCGACCGGTGTCTTCGCCGGTGTCATGTACCAGGACTACGGTCGGCGACTGGCGTTTCCTCCGCCTGAGGTCGAGGGCTACCTCGGTGCAGGCGGGTCCGGCAGCATCGCCTCGGGGCGAATCGCGTACGTGCTCGGACTGGAGGGTCCCGCGGTCACGGTCGACACCGCGTGTTCGTCCTCGCTCGTCGCGGCCAGGCACGCGATGACCTCGCTCCGGCAAGGAGAGTCCTCGCTGGCGTTGGTCACCGGGTCCATGGTGATGTCCACACCGGTGGCCTTCGTCGACTTCGCCCGCCAACGCGGACTCGCCGCGGACGGCCGATGCAAGGCATTCTCGGACGGAGCCGATGGCACCGGTTGGGGCGAGGGGGTGGGCGTGCTCGTACTGGAACGCCTATCCAGCGCCCGTCGCAACGGCCGCCGGGTGCTCGCGCTGCTGGAAGGCGCGGCCATCAACCAGGACGGCGCATCGAGCGGGCTCACCGCGCCGAGCGGCCCGTCGCAACAGCGGGTGATCCGGGCCGCACTGGCCGATGCGCGGATCACGGCCGACGACGTGGACGTCGTCGAAGGGCACGGCACCGGCACGAGCCTCGGTGACCCGATCGAAGCCCAGGCAGTGCTCGCCACCTACGGCGCCGGCCGATCAGCGGGACTCCCGCCGCTGGTGCTGGGATCCCTCAAGTCCAATATCGCCCACACCCAGGCTGCCGCTGGGGTCGGAGGCATCATCAAAATGGTGATGTCGCTGCAGAATGCGACGATCCCGGCGACGCTGCACGCGGATACCGCGTCGACGCGGGTCGACTGGGATTCCGGCCGAGTCGAGCTGGCCACTGAAGCGAGGCCGTGGCCGGCTCACCCGGACCGGCCACGCCGGGCCGCTGTCTCGTCCTTCGGGTTCTCCGGCACCAATGCGCACGTGATCGTGCGGGAGGCACCCACTGACGACGCCGCGCCTCCGGCGCCCGAACCGACTCCGGACGCGGTACCGGAGGTGGAACCACCGGCGGTACCCCTGATCGTATCGGGTAAGGGGCAACGCGCACTGGCCGCACAACTCGACAAGCTCGCGGATTTCGTGACGGGAGAGGCGACCTCGATTCCGCCGGACACCCGGGCCGCCGATATCGCCTACTCGTGCGCCACCACCCGGTCGGCACTCAGTCACCGCTGGGCCGCCACCGTGCCGGTGGGCGCCTCGCCCGCCGTGATCGCCGAGAGGTTGCGTGCGGGCGCCGACGAGATCCGTAGCGCACCACCACGTCAGGTTCCGCCCTCCGGTCGAACGGCGTACCTGTTCTCCGGGCAGGGATCGCAGGCCGTCGGTATGGGTGCCGAATTGGCACACACCTACCCGGTGTTCGCGGCCGCCGCCGAGGAGATCGGCGCCGAGATCGCCCGCCAGACCGGAATCGACATCGCGGCAATCATGTTCGGTGATCCGGCGGTGTACGCCGCGGAGCTGGCGAGCACCCGGATCTCACAACTGGCGCTGCTCACTCACGAGGTCGCGATGTACCGGCTCCTCGAGTCCTGGTCGCTGACGGCCGATTACCTGATCGGGCACTCCATCGGAGAGATCGCCGCGGCGTACGTCGCCGGCGTGTTCACCCTCCCGGACGTGGTGAAGGTAGTGGCGGCGCGAGGCGAACTGATGGGCAGTACGGCGCCGGGAGTCATGGTGTCCGTCCGGGTCGACGAGCGCGAAGTCGCGGACGCCCTCGCCGCCGCAGCCCGTACCGGCGCCCCGGGCGTGGCGATCGCCGCCGTCAACGGCCCGCGCGCCACCGTGATCTCCGGTGCGGCGCAGGACGTTGCCGCGGTTCTCTCGCAGCCCGTGGCCGCGGCGTGGAAGACGAAGCGACTCGACACCGCGCACGCCTTCCACTCGCCGGCCATGGAGTCGGTGGCCGAACGGTTCGGCGAGATCCTCGCCGGAGTGACGATGTCCGCACCCCGGCGCAAGGTGATCTCCACGGTGACCGGCGCACCGGCGGCCGCGGCGGACGGAGACCTGGTGACACCGGAGTACTGGGTGTCGCACCTGCTGGGCAGCGTGCGATTCGGTGCCGCCGTGACCTCCGCCCTCGACAACGGCGTGACCCGGATGCTCGAAGTGGGGCCCGATGCCGCACTCACCTCGCTCGCCCGCGCGGCGGACACCGAGCGGCCACTGACCGCGCACCCGACGCAGAAGCGGCATCAACCGCAGGCGGTACAGCTCCTCGATGCCGTCGGTGCGCTCCACGCCTCCGGAGCCGATGTGAACTGGGAGGCGGTCTTCGGGCCGCACCACCCGCGGCGGGTGCCCCTGCCCACGTACGCATTCCAGCGCGAACGCCTGTGGCTCGAGGACGGTGGCGCCGACCACGTCGGGGGTCGGGAGCGGCTGGCGCATCCGATCCTCACCTCGGCGACGGAGCACCCGGGTAGCGGCGACATCATTGTGTCGGGAAGCCTGAGCCCCACCCGTATCCCCTGGCTACGCGAGCATGCCGTGGCAGGCACCCCCATCCTGCCCGGTACCGGGTTCCTCGACCTCGCCCTCAGCGCGGCGACGCATATCGGTGCCGATGTGATCGAGACTCTGACCATCGCTGCGCCGCTGTCGGTGGCCGACGAGGTGAGCATCCGGATCGTGATCGCGCCACCCGACGCCGACGATGCACGCCGTGAGGTTCGGATCTACTCCCGCGATCCCGGGCCACTGGCGGCCGAGCCCTGGCGACTGCACGCCACCGGTGTGCTCGGCGGCAGTGCCGCCCACGACGGCGACGTGGATTCCGGGGGCGGCGAGGGAAAGCGGCTCGCCGTCGAAGGCATGTACCAGCGCTTCGCCGACAACGGATTCGACTACGGTCCCGCGTTCCGTGCGGTGGTGGACGCGAGCGAAACCACGGGCGTGGTGCACGCCACCGTGCGGCTCGCGCCCGGCCTCCCGCAGGCCGGGCACGCCCTGCATCCCGTCTTCGCCGACGCGGCTTTGCATCCGATCGCGCTCTCGACCGCGCTGCTCAGCGTTACCGACGGGCGTGGCCGGATGCCGTTCGAGTTCACCGGGGTACGGCGCTACGGGCACCCGTCCGGTGCGACACCGACATCGGGCCGGGTCCGGCTCGAGGCCACCGGCCCCGACTCCGTCGCAGTGCGCATCGCCGATGATCACGGCGCGCCGGTGGTCACCATCGAATCGCTCGTGCTGCGCGCCGCAAGCCCCGCGGCGACCGGTGACGGCGCCGTCGGCGAGTTCTTCACCGTTGCGCAACGGCCACTTCCGGACGCGCCGGCCTCCGGGGCCGCTCGGATCGGGGCGCTCGGTCCCGATCCGGCAGGAATCGGCGAACTCCTGGACCGCTCGGGCGTGCACGTGGAGGCGTACGCCGATATCCCGGTGCTCATCGACATCCTGGGCACCGGAGCCCTGCCGCCGCCCGCGGTGTACGCGGTGATCGACCTGGCGGACCGCGGAACCGCCCGTGCGCGACAGCTGCGCGAGCGGCTCTGCGAGACCGCTGACCTCCTGCGCGCCTGGGTGACCACGGAGGAACTGGCCGCCACCCCTCTGGTTCTCGTGATCCCGCCGAGCGGGGACTCCGCGCTCGTCGCCGGGGTCCGCGGCCTGATCCGCAGTGCGCAGAACGAGAACCCCGGGCAGATCAGGGTGGTGACGCTCGACAGTGTCGAACGTCTCGGGGCGGCGCCCCTGCTCACCGCGCTCACCGCCGCCGAGCACCCCGAACTCACGATCGCGGACGACGGCACCGTCCGAGCGCCCGAACTGGAACCACTGGCTGTATCCGCTACAGGATCGTCGGCATGGGCCACCCGCTGGTCGGTGGGCACCGTCGTCGTCACCGGAGCGAACGGTGCTCTCGCGACGGAACTCGCGACGCACCTGGTGCGCGAACATCGCGTGACATCCCTGGTCCTGTGCAGTCGCAGGGGCGGATCCGCACCGGGCGCGGCTGGGGCGGCGACGACACTGAGCGAGCTCGGCGCATCGGTCCGGCACCTCGCCCTCGACGTCGGCGATGCCGATGCCGTGGCCACCGCGCTGGGGCCACTGGCGACGGAGATCACCGCCGTGGTGCATGCCGCCGGAGTGATCGACGACGCCACCCTCGCCGGCGTGGACGCCGACCGTCTGGACCGGGTTCTCACACCGAAAGCCGATGGTGCACTGGCACTCCGATCCGTCCTACCGCATGCCGATCTCGTGTTGTTCTCCTCCGCGGCCGGGACGTTGGGGGGTGTGGGGCAGGGCGCGTACGCGGCGGCCAATTCGTGGCTCGACGGATTCGCCGCCGATCCACCGGCGGGTGCCGGCCGCGTGATCTCGTTGGCCTGGGGGCCGTGGTCGGATGATCACGGCACCGATCCCGACGATGCGCCCCGCCCGAACCGATCGGGATTGCGGGCGTACACGGTGCCCGGCGGCCTCGCCGCGTTCGACGGTGCGCTCTCCCATGTGCACGGCACCGGACAGGGCGGCGCTCTCGTCCTGCTGCGGGTGGACCGGGCCGGCCTGCGGGCGAACAGCGGGTCTGCGGTGCCGCTGCTCGCCCGGATGGTCCCGCAGCGTCGCCGCACCGTGCCCCGTAGCCACGAGGCCGCGGCGGCCGAGAAGAAGCGTCCGAGCGACGTGCTGCACCGCGAGCTCGCGGTCGTGCTCGGTTTCGCACCCGACGCGGAGGTCGAAGCGGGCGCGGCGCTGTCCGACCTCGGATTCGACTCGCTCACCGCCGTCGACCTCCGGAACCGGCTCACCCGCGAGCTCGGCGTGCGCCTGCCGGCGACCTTGGTGTTCGACCACGAGACCATCGACGACCTCGGTACGTATCTGGACGGACTGATCGACGATACGAGCACGAGCGGCACATCGCCGGCGACCACGAGCGGTGAGGACGTCGCCGCCGAGCCCGGAGGCGGCCTGCTGCTGCCGATCTACAACCAGGTGTTCACCTCGGGTAAGTGGACGGAGACCTTCGCGTTCCTCCGCTCGGCGGCGGCCCTGCGCCCCGAGTTCAGCGGCCCCGCGGACATCGCGGAGGGACTACCCCGCATCGCGACCCTGGCGCCCGCGGTAGCCGGTGCCGCCCACCTGTACTGCCTGCCGTCGTGCATCGCCATGGGCGGGATCCACCAGTACGCGCGGATCGCATCGGCCTTGCGCGGGAAGCGGGGGGTCTCCGCCGTAGGCATTCCCGGATTCGGTGTAGGAGAATCGATCCCCGCCAGCATTGACGCTGTCGTGGCCGTGCAGGGCGAGGCCATCGCCGCGCACGCGCAGGCCGTCGGTTCCGATCCGGTGCTGCTCGGCTCGTCGGCGGGGGGCTGGTTCGCAGCGGCGGTCGCGGCCTATCTGGAGAACACCGCCCGGACCGTGGCCGGCGTCGTGCTCGTCGACACCTACCTGCCGCAGAGCAACCTGGTCGACCAGTTCGGCCTGGCACTGATGGACGGTATGGCCGAACGCGAAGGCACGTTCGTCACACTCACCGACGAGCGTCTCTCCGCGATGGGCTGGTACCTGGACATGTGGAAGCACTGGCAGCCCGATAGCCTCTCGACGCCGACCCTGCTTGCCCGGGCGACCGAACCGCTCTCCGCTGGGCTCGCCGAACTCGGCACCGACTGGCGCGCGAGTTGGCCGCACCGTCATCACGCGATCGACATTCGCGGCAATCATTTCTCGATGCTCGAACAACACTCCGCCGACAGTGCTGCGGCCATCGACGAATGGATCAGCAGCGCGGTCGACGCCGACCGGAAAGGCAGGGTGCTCTCGTGAGTATCGATCCGCTGTGGCTGCGCAACTATCACGACACACCGTCCTCGGCCCCGGTCGTGGTGTTCTTCCCGCACGCGGGCGGTTCCGCGAGCTACTTCCACCCGATCTCGGCCGCGCTGGCGCCCGCCGTGCGCTCCTTCACCGTGCAATACCCCGGCCGGCAGGACCGGATGCGCGAGCCCCTGATCGATTCGATCCCCGAACTCGCCAGCCGGGTGGTACCCGCGGTGGCAGAGGTGCTGGCGCTACCCGATGCGCGGTCGGTGACCTTCTTCGGCCACAGTCTGGGCGCCAGCGTCGCCTATGAGGTGACCCGCCTGCTGGAGGCCGGTGGCGGCCCGGCACCGGACCATCTCATCGTCTCCAACCGCGGGACACCGGACGATCCGCGGAATCTGGGTATCCATGCCCTTGCCGACGCCGATCTCGTCGCCGAGGTCGATATGTTGGCGGGCACCGCGCGGTCGGTGCTCGCGGATCCGGAGATCCTGGCGATGTTCCTGCCGGCCATTCGCAACGACTACCGGGCCGCGGAGACCTATGTCGGCCCCGCGACCCCGGTCCGGGCCCGCATCACCTCGATCGTGGGCGCGACCGACCCTCGGGTGAAGGAGACCGATATGGCGGGGTGGTCGCGCTACACCACCTCCGAGTTCGGCCATCGCCGCGCCGCGGGCGGGCACTTCTACCTCTCCGAGGATCCGGCCGCCTTCGCCGAGCTCATCACCGATGTGGTCACCTCCGCCGATCGCGATGCCGTTGCGGCTTCCTCGCGCGGATCCGATGGCGCGGCCCGGCCGCAATGACACCCGTCTCGTACCCCGTTCGTTCGAGTGAAGAGGAAGCCCGATGACCCGACTGTCCGAAGTAGCCGTCCTCACCGGGGACGAGATCGCGAATCTGACGCTCCCCGAGTCGTACCGGGCTGTGACCATCCACGCCGACGAGCAGGACATGTTCGACGGGGTAGACCCGTCGCAGCGCGACCCGAAGAAGTCACTGCATGTGGACGAGGTTCCGATTCCCGAGCTGGGCCCGGGAGAGGCCCTCGTCGCAGTGATGGCGAGCGCGATCAACTACAACACGGTGTGGTCGGCCATCTTCTCCCCGATCAGCACCTTCAGCGCGCTCAAGCGATACGGAGCGAAGTCCGATCTGACCAAGCGGCACGATCTGCCCTACCACGTTCTCGGTTCGGACCTGGCCGGCGTGGTGTTGCGGGTCGGACCCGGTGTCACCAAGTGGAAGCCGGGCGATCGAGTGGTCGCGCACTGCCTGCAGGTGGACCTCGAAGGCCATGAGGGACACGATGACTCGATGCTCGACGAGGATCAGAAGATCTGGGGTTACGAGACCAACTTCGGTGGCCTCGCCGATGTCGCTCTGGTCCGCGCGAATCAGCTGATGCCCAAGCCCGCCCACTTGACGTGGGAGGAGGCGGCCTGTTGCGGCCTGGTCAATTCCACGGCGTACCGGCAGTTGGTCTCACGCAACGGAGCGAACATGAAGCAAGGTGACACCGTGCTCATCTGGGGCGGAACAGGTGGCCTCGGATCGTTCGCGAACCAGTACGCGCTCAACGGAGGTGCGATCCCGGTCGCCGTGGTCTCCAGTCCCGACCGGGTCGCGCAATGTCATCGAATGGGCGTGGAGCGGGTCATCGATCGCAGCGCGGAGGGGTACCGGTTCTGGGACGGCGACGAGCCGAACTACAAGGACTGGAAGCGGTTCGGATCGCATATCCGAAGCCTGACCGGTGGCGATGATCCGGATATCGTCTTCGAGCATCCGGGGCGGGAGACCTTCGGAGCGTCGGTCTACGTCGCGAAGCGCGGTGGCACGATCGTGACCTGCGCCTCGACATCCGGATTCCGCCACGAGTTCGACAACCGGTACCTCTGGATGAACCTGAAGAGCATCATCGGAACGCATTTCGCGAACTATCGCGAGTCCTGGCTCGCGAACCGGATGGTGTGCAGGGGAACCATTCACCCCACCTTGTCGAGGACGTACGGACTCACGGACGCCGCGGACGCCGTGGCGGCCGTCCGATCCAATACCCATCAGGGCAAGGTCGGAGTCACCTGCCTGGCGGCGGCGCCGGGGGAGGGCGTCACGGACTTCGAAACCCGGACCAGGCACGCGAAGAAGATCGACCTGTTTCAGGGGCTCTGACGCGAGCATCTTCACCCCCGACAGCGGCGGTGTGCGTTCCCGACTAGGATTTCGCGCGTTGGAACAGTTGCTGGACTTCCTGATTCAGCTCGGACGGATACTGCATGGGCAGGGAGTGTGTTCCCTCGGGCCAGATCCGGACGGTGCTCGCCGGTAGCTTCTCGGCGGTCCGTGCCGCGGCGTCGGCGTCCGTCACAGAGCTCTTCGCCCCCAGTCCCACGAAGGTGGGCATGGTGAGGCGGGCGAGATCGTCGGAAGTCAGCTGCATCGGGGTGGGTAGCTTCGCGCGGAACCCTTCGGTGGCGGCATCGATCATGCGGCCGAGGGGCGAGTCCTCGGTGGACTCGGACCCCTGGGCACCCCCGATCACGGCGAGTCCCTTCTGACGCCAGGACTTGGGGAGGAAGGGGATCGACGATGGCAGCGTCGCGAGATACATCTGCCACCGCAATCCCGCGAAGACCAGGATCGGTTCCCACAGGCTCAACGTCGCGACGCGATCCGGGTGACGCGTTGCGTAGTTGGCGGCAGTCCATCCGCCGAACGAATGGCCGATCAGGTTCACCCGGGTGAGCCCCAAGCCGTCGAAAGTCTCGTTCAGCCAGGTGGCCTGGTCCTCGCCGTCGCGGATCGGCCCGATTTGCGCGCTCATCCCGGCGTCGCCGAGCGCATCGATCGCGTACACCATGTGTCCGGCGAGCAGACCGGGCAGATTCTGCGACCACATCGGTACGCCCGAGGCGCGGCCGGGAACGAGGACGATCGGATCGGTGCCGGGCCGCGACTCGCCGAACCGGTACACCCGCACGAACCCGTAACTCGTTCGCACATCCCGAGTCTCGGCTGCGGGTGGCAGATCGCCGAAGGCCTGCCGGTAATCGGTCAGATACGCCTCGCGGGCGGACGCCGAGCGCCAATAGCCCACTGGGCTCGGATCGCGGAGCAGATACAGCCCGGTGGCGCTGAGCGCCACGGCGATGACGGTCAACGCCGTTTTTTTGAGCCACCTGCGCATATCGGGCCTCCAGACGTCCGTGACTCCACGCTAGCATGGTTACGATGCGCTTGCATTGTGATGTTGTGCCGATCGGGGGATTCCTCTGTCCCGCCGTTACCGCGCTGTTCATATGGCGCCGTTAATCTGCGCACATGCGCGGAATCATCCTGGCTGGAGGCACGGGGAGCCGCCTGCATCCGATCACCATCGGCATCAGCAAGCAACTGACGCCCGTCTACGACAAGCCGATGATCTACTACCCGTTGTCCACGCTGATGTTGGCGGGAATCCGGGAGATCCTCGTCGTCACGACACCGGGTGACGCCGAGCAGTTCCGCCGCTTGCTCGCAGATGGATCCCAGTTCGGGATCGATATCCGGTACGCGGTACAGGAGCGCCCCGAGGGGCTCGCACAAGCGTTCACGCTGGGCGCTGACTTCATCGGGGACGAGAACGTGGCTCTGATCCTGGGCGACAACATCTTTCATGGCCCCGGTCTGGGGGCGCAATTGCGGCGGTTCGCCGTGGTCGACGGTGCCACGGTTTTCGCATACCGCGTCGCCGATCCGAGCGCGTACGGCGTGGTCGAATTCGATGGTGCCGGGCGGGCGATCGGCCTGGAGGGGAAGCCGAGCCGTCCGCGGTCCAAATACGCGGTGCCGGGCCTGTACTTCTACGACTCATCAGTGGTGGACGTGGCGAGGTCGCTGCGACCCTCCGCGCGGGGCGAGTACGAGATCACCGATGTCAATCGGCACTATCTGGCTCGCGGCGCCCTCGCTGTCGAGGTGCTGCCGCGCGGTACGGCGTGGCTGGACACGGGAACCTTCGATGCCCTCGCCGACGCCACGAGTTTCGTGCGCGCTGTGGAACAGCGGCAGGGAACGAAGGTGGGTGCGCCGGAGGAGGTGGCGTGGCGGAACGGCTACATCGACGACGAGCAGTTGTCCGCGCTGGCCGATGGGCTGTCGAAATCCGGGTACGGCGACTACCTTCGCGAGCTGCTGGACCACGATCGAGGGATGTGAATTACATCACATCGGCGTAGCCTGGAGGTATGTCCACTTCAACGGTTCGGACGCGTCCGAACATCCTCGAACGGGTGGAGTACCTCTGCGGGAAACACCTCCCTGATTCCATGCGCGAATGGGTGGTCCGGGACGCCACGGGGCCCGGACACAACCGCCGCTATTTCGTCCGTGGCACCCTCATGTTCCTGCCCTTCGCGGTGGCGCTCATGGTTCTGCCCTCCCCGTGGTGGGTGAAGGCCTCGTTGGCGGTCATGGTGCTGCTTCCGGCCCTGTACTTCTTGAGCGCGCTGCGCGCGGCGTATCTGCAGGAGTTGCTCGCCGATAACGACATCGATCCCCACACGCAGAGCGGTCGATGGCAGGTCGAGCACGACCGGCAGGCCGCCGCCTATGCGCAGAAGTACCGGGCCGGCGGCTAGCCTCGCCGGGTGACGGCCGAGCGATCATGGGAACCGGGCCACCTCCTGGACCTGCACGGCACCGTCGGCGTCCTGCGTCGCGGGCCGCGCGACCCCGCGTTCGCCCGCACCGCCGACGGTGCGCTCTGGCGCGCTGTGCACACCCCCGACGGTCCGGGAACGATCCGGATCCGCCAGGCGGGTGGCACCGTCACCGCGCAGGCGTGGGGGAGCGGGGCGCACTGGCTGCTCGATAGGGCACCCGCCCTCGCGGGCGCCGCTGATGATCCGTCAGCGTTGATCCCACGACACGACGTGGTGGCCCGTGCGGTCGCCGCATCGCCCGGCCTGCGGCTGACCCGGACCGACCGGGTGTGGGAGGCGCTCGTCCCCGCCGTTCTCGAGCAGAAGGTGGTGGGAGCCGAGGCCTGGCGGGCCTGGCGCTACCTGCTCCGGCGCGCGGGCACCCCCGCACCGGGGCCGGGCGATGGGGCCCCCGCCCTGTGGGTGCCGCCGCGTCGCGAGGACTGGGCGGCCATCCCGCCATGGGAGTGGCACCGCGCCGGCGTCGAACCCGTTCGCATGCGCACCGTGATCGGTGCCAGCGCCGTCGAGGTCGAACACCGTGCGGAGCGACTCGCCGCCCTCCCCGGCATCGGGCCATGGACGGTGGCCGAGGTCATCGGGCGCTCGCACGGCGACCCGGATGCCGTCCCCGTCGGTGACTACCACCTGCCGAGGATGGTCGGAATAGCGCTGGTCGGTGAGGCGTTGGACGATGCCGGAATGCTCGAGGTCCTGGCTCCGTACGCGGGACAGCGCGGGCGCGTGATCCGGCTCTTGGCCCGCGCCGGGGTGGACCGCGAACGCCGCGGCCCACGGGTGTCGGTCCGCGACTACCGGCGGTGGTGAACCGGGTCCGCGATCGGCGGAGGCGAACACTTTTGACCACTATGAGTTCATCCAGGTAAGCTTGGTCGCCGTGCCTGGTGAATGCCAGGACGATCGCTCGTGCCCATACTGCAGGCCGGACCTCCGGGACCACGTACGGACACGCGACACGCCCGACCTCGGGGTACGTGCGAGGCGGGTAGCTACTTCCCGGAAACGGGACTGACCAGCAGAGACGGCGAAAGCCGGAACTGCCGGTGGGGCCGCGCTGCGGAAGTCGCACCCTCGATGAGGGACGGCTTGCCCGGAGCTACAACCGCAGCAGTAGAGCCACCGGCCGGACGGCCGATGGCAGCCGAAACGAAGTAAGGAACCTGCGCTTCTATGCCAACTATCAACCAGCTGGTCCGCAAGGGCCGCCGGGACAAGGCGTCTAAGACGAAGACGGCCGCCCTCAAGGGCTCGCCGCAGCGTCGTGGCGTCTGCACCCGCGTGTACACCACGACCCCGAAGAAGCCGAACTCGGCGCTCCGTAAGGTCGCCCGCGTGCGTCTGACGAGCTCGGTCGAGGTCACCGCGTACATCCCCGGCGAAGGCCACAACCTTCAGGAGCACTCGATGGTGCTCGTCCGCGGCGGTCGTGTGAAGGACCTCCCGGGTGTTCGCTACAAGATCATCCGCGGCTCGCTCGACACCCAGGGTGTCAAGAACCGCAAGCAGGCGCGCAGCCGCTACGGCGCGAAGAAGGAGAAGGGCTGATGCCTCGTAAGGGACCGGCGCCCAAGCGCCCCGTCGTCAATGACCCCGTCTACGGCTCGCCCGTCGTCACCCAGCTGGTGAACAAGGTGCTGCTGGACGGCAAGAAGTCCACCGCTGAGCGGATCGTGTACGGCGCCCTCGAGGCGACGCGCGAGAAGACCGGTACCGACCCGGTGCTCACCCTCAAGAAGGCGCTCGACAACGTCAAGCCCTCGCTCGAGGTGAAGAGCCGTCGCGTCGGTGGCGCCACCTACCAGGTGCCGATCGAGGTGAAGGCCGGTCGCGCCAACACCCTGGCCCTGCGCTGGCTGGTGACCTTCACGCGGCAGCGTCGCGAGAAGACCATGATCGAGCGTCTCGCCAACGAGATCCTCGACGCGAGCAACGGCCTGGGCGCTTCGGTGAAGCGTCGCGAGGACACCCACAAGATGGCCGAGGCCAACCGGGCGTTCGCGCACTACCGCTGGTGATCTGATTCCGCGGGCCGGTCGCACCGGCCGGCCCGCGGAACACCGGAGCACCTGCTGCCGCTATCGCGGCGGAGTTCCAACCATCCTCTAACGAGAACGAGGCTTACCACCGTGGCACAGGAAGTGCTTACCGACCTCACGAAGGTCCGCAACATCGGCATCATGGCGCATATCGATGCCGGTAAGACCACCACTACCGAGCGCATCCTCTTCTACACCGGCGTGAACTACAAGATCGGTGAGACCCACGACGGTGCCTCGACCACCGACTGGATGGAGCAGGAGAAGGAGCGGGGTATCACCATCACCTCCGCCGCCGTGACCTGCTTCTGGAACGGCAACCAGATCAACATCATCGACACGCCGGGCCACGTCGACTTCACCGTCGAGGTGGAGCGTTCGCTGCGCGTGCTCGACGGCGCCGTCGCCGTCTTCGACGGCAAGGAGGGCGTCGAGCCCCAGTCGGAGCAGGTGTGGCGTCAGGCTGAGAAGTACGACGTCCCGCGTATCTGCTTCGTCAACAAGATGGACAAGCTGGGCGCCGACTTCTACTTCACCGTGCGCACCATCGAGGAGCGCCTCGGCGCGAAGCCGCTGGTCCTGCAGCTGCCGATCGGTGCCGAGGACGAGTTCGACGGCGTCGTCGACCTGCTCGAGATGAAGGCCATCACCTGGCGCGGCGTCGTCGAGATCGGCGCTGAGCCGACCATCGAAGAGATCCCCGCCGACCTGGCCGACAAGGCCGCCGAGTACCGCGAGAAGCTGCTCGAGACCGTCGCCGAGTCCGACGAGGCTCTGATGGAGAAGTACTTCGCCGGCGAGGAGCTCTCGCTCGACGAGATCAAGGCTGCGATCCGCAAGCTCACCGTCTCGCGCGAGCTGTACCCCGTGCTGTGCGGCTCGGCGTTCAAGAACAAGGGCGTGCAGCCCATGCTCGACGCCGTGATCGACTACCTCCCCAGCCCGCTCGACGTGCCCTCCATCGAGGGCCACGCCGTGGGCGACGAGGAGAAGATCATCTCGCGCAAGCCCAGCAAGGATGAGCCGTTCTCGGCTCTCGCGTTCAAGATCGCGGCGCACCCGTTCTTCGGCAAGCTGACCTTCGTCCGCGTGTACTCGGGTCACATCGACTCGGGTACGGGTGTGCTCAACGCCACCAAGGGCAACAAGGAGCGCATCGGCAAGCTCTTCCAGATGCACGCCAACAAGGAGATGCCCGTCGAGGATGCGACCGCCGGTCACATCTACGCGATGATCGGTCTGAAGAACACCACGACCGGTGACACTCTCTGCGATCCGGCGAACCCCATCGTCCTCGAGTCGATGACCTTCCCGGACCCGGTCATCAACGTCTCGATCGAGCCGAAGACCAAGTCCGACCAGGAGAAGCTCGGCGTCGCGATCCAGAAGCTCGCCGAGGAGGACCCCACCTTCTCCGTCGAGCTCGACGATCAGACCGGCCAGACCGTCATCGGCGGCATGGGCGAGCTGCACCTCGACATCCTCGTCGACCGTATGCGCCGCGAGTTCAAGGTCGAGGCCAACGTCGGCAAGCCGCAGGTGGCCTACCGCGAGACGATCCGCAAGACCGTCGACAAGCACGAGTTCACCCACAAGAAGCAGACCGGTGGCTCGGGTCAGTTCGCGCGCGTCATCATCAAGCTGGAGCCGTTGGAGGATGCCGAGGACGGCGCCACCTACGAGTTCTCGAACGCCGTCACCGGTGGCCGCGTCCCGAAGGAGTACATCCCCTCGGTGGACGCCGGTGCCCAGGATGCGCTGCAGTACGGTGTGCTCGCCGGCTACCCGATGGTGAACGTCAAGGTCACGCTGCTCGACGGCGCGTACCACGACGTCGACTCCTCGGAGATGGCGTTCAAGATCGCGGGTGCGCAGGCCTTCAAGGAGGCCGCGCGGATGGCCGGACCGGTCATTCTCGAGCCCATCATGGCTGTCGAGGTCACGACCCCTGAGGATTACATGGGTGACGTGATCGGCGACCTCAACTCCCGCCGTGGCCAGATCCAGGCCATGGAGGAACGCAGTGGTGCCCGTGTCGTCAAGGCACAGGTTCCGCTGTCGGAGATGTTCGGCTACATCGGCGACCTCCGGTCGAAGACCCAGGGCCGAGCGAACTACTCCATGGTTTTCGACTCGTACGCCGAGGTTCCGGCGAACGTGTCGAAGGAGATCATCGCGAAGGTGAACGGGGAGTAATTTCCTCCCCGCTCTCCGGAGCGTGGCGCCTCGGCGCCAGACTTCACGGCCCCGCCGTGGTGTCGAAAAACAACCGAAAGTAAACACCCTTGCCGGGCAACCGGTCCGGCAAGCACTCAAGTCCAGGAGGACATCAAGTGGCGAAGGCGAAGTTCGAGCGGACGAAGCCGCACGTGAACATCGGCACCATCGGTCACGTCGACCACGGCAAGACCACCCTGACGGCTGCCATCACCAAGGTTCTGGCCGAGAAGTACCCGGACCTCAACGAGGCCTCGGCGTTCGATCAGATCGATAAGGCGCCCGAGGAGAAGGCTCGTGGCATCACGATCAACATCTCGCACGTCGAGTACCAGACCGAGAAGCGCCACTACGCTCACGTCGATGCGCCGGGTCACGCCGACTACATCAAGAACATGATCACCGGTGCCGCGCAGATGGACGGCGCGATCCTGGTTGTGGCCGCCACCGACGGCCCGATGCCGCAGACCCGTGAGCACGTGCTGCTCGCGCGTCAGGTCGGCGTGCCCTACATCCTGGTCGCCCTGAACAAGTGCGACATGGTCGACGACGAGGAGATCCTCGAGCTCGTCGAGATGGAGGTCCGCGAGCTGCTGGCCTCGCAGGAGTTCGACGAGGACGCCCCCGTCGTCCGCGTCTCGGGCTACCAGGCGCTGCAGGGCGATGCCAAGTGGGTCGAGTCGATCGTCGAGCTCATGAACGCCGTCGACGAGTCCATCCCGGACCCCGAGCGTGAGACCGACAAGCCCTTCCTCATGCCCGTCGAGGACGTCTTCACGATCACCGGTCGTGGCACCGTCGTCACCGGTCGTGTCGAGCGCGGCATCATCAACGTGAACGAGGAGGTGGAGATCGTCGGCATCCGCGAGAAGTCGACCAAGACCACCGTCACCGGCATCGAGATGTTCCGCAAGCTGCTGGACTCGGGTCAGGCGGGCGACAACGTCGGTCTGCTGGTTCGTGGCCTCAAGCGTGAGGACGTCGAGCGTGGCCAGGTCGTCGTGAAGCCGGGTACCACCACCCCGCACACCGATTTCGAGGGCCAGGCGTACATCCTGTCGAAGGACGAGGGTGGTCGTCACACTCCGTTCTTCAACAACTACCGCCCGCAGTTCTACTTCCGTACCACGGACGTGACCGGCGTCGTGACCCTCCCCGAGGGCACCGAGATGGTCATGCCCGGCGACAACACCGAGATGACCGTCAAGCTCATCCAGCCGGTCGCCATGGACGAGGGCCTGCGCTTCGCGATCCGCGAGGGTGGCCGCACCGTCGGTGCCGGCCGCGTCACCAAGATCATCGCCTGATCTCGGTAGTCAGCCGTAAGCGGCGCCTCTCCCTTTCGAGGGAGGGGCGCCGTTTCGCGTTTCCGGGGACCGAAGGGCAGCGGTGGGCCGGACCTGCGGAATCGGGGTCCGCCGACGCTGTGCATCGGCGATAATCCGTTCTACATGTGGGCGTTGCCCACCCGGCGGAGGAGACGAGGCAAGGATGTCGAAGCTGACGAGGGGGCTGGCCGCGGTGGCTGTGGCAGTCGGACTGGCCACGGCGATGCAGGCACCCGCCCAGGCGGACGGCCGCCTTGATGAGGGGCGGTTCCTGGTGGTCACCAGCAACCTCCACGATTTCACCAAGCCCTTCGGTCTCGCCACCACCGATGCCCAGATGATCCGATTCGGCTACCAGGCGTGCGCGGCGCTCGATCGGAACCCGGCCAGCACCGTCGCGGCGACGCGGGCGTTGTACAACGACGAGCGTGCCTTCCCGCTGTGGGAGCGGCAGCAGCTGGTGTTCTACGCCGTGCAGTACCTGTGTACCCGGCATTGGGATCGGTACAAGACCTACCCGGACGGGTGGCGACCCACTCCGGCTCAGCGCTGACGGATCAGGGAGCGAGCGAAAGTCCAGGCGTAGACCGTCGATTCGAGATCACCGTCGATCGCGGCGCGCGTAGCCGATACGGCGGCGCGCTGGAGGAGCAGGTGCCGTAGCTGCCGCCCGTCGGGAGCGGGGCTATCGGCCGAGAGAGCGCGCGGCGATGTCCGGTCGGCGCGGAGTGCATCCACCAGCTCGTCCTCCACGAAGGCCAGGTGGTGACGGACCGCCGCAGGCAGCGGGCGCCGGGCGCGCAGGTAGCGACCGGCTTCTGCGAGCGTCTCGTCGAGGCCGGGCACGGGCCCGGGGCCCGCGACCAGTCGCTCCAGATCGCGGAGGAGGGCGCGCGCCTGCCGGGCGGCGTGATCGTCGTCCAGAGCCCGGATGAGAGCGACCCGTTCGGCGGAGGACACCACCGCGAACCGGTTCGCGCCGCCGTCGAAGACGGGGCCGAGGCGGCGCTCGCCCACGAGCCGCCCGGGGTCGGCCGGGTCGTAGTGCACTCGGCTGGGGTGGGTGGTGGCGATGCCGCGCACGGCGTAACCGGCGCCGGCCGCGTATTCGAGGAGTTGCCGCACCGGATCATCGACGGTGGCCCACGCGGTGGCGGCCGGTACGTTCCACAGCACTCGGACGCCCGACGGGATCAGGACCCCCGGTGGTAGCCACCCGGCGTCGGTGGTTGCCACGGCGATCACGTTCTCGTCCGCCGAGGAGAGATACGCTGCGGCCCAGTGCAACCCGGAGTCGGGTAGGTGCGGTCCGTCGCGCAGTGAACCGAGGATGGACGCGACCACCGCCCGGGCCTGCAGTACCGCCGGCGACGGGGTGAGCTTCTCCTCCGGTGCGATGTACCGGACGATCGGGACGGGTATGAGCACCGGTATGTCGATGATCGCCCCCTCGTGGTCGTGTGCGATCGCGAGTCTATCGGTCAGTCGGCGGCGACCGAGGTGAAGAAGTCCAGCAGCGTGCCCGGGGCGCCGTCGCCGAGCAGGAGATCGAGCATTCGGTTCGCCTCCGCCGCCGCGTCGGCGCTGCGCACGAACATCTCCGCCTCGTAGGCGGCGAGCGCGGATTCCGGGTCGCCGGGGTGCGCGACGATCTCCTGCGCGAGGCGCGCACCGTCGTACATGGCGAGGTTCGCCCCCTCCCCGGCGGGTGGCATGAGGTGCGCCGCGTCGCCGATCAGGGTGACGCCGGGGACGCGGTCCCAGCGGTGGCCCACGGGCAGTACGTGTAGCGGGCGGACCACCGGATCGGTGTCTGTCTCGGCGATCATCGCGACCAGCTCGGGTGCCCAGCCGGCGAACTCGTCGATCACCTGGAGGCGCACGGATTCCGGGGTGGCGGAGGTGATCCGGTCGAGCTGGTCGATGTCGTAGGCGAGCTGGAAGTAGGCGTGCACGATGTCGTCGGGTTCGCGGTGCGCGCCGATGCCGCGGCCGGGCGTGGGGGCGAACAGTGATCCGGGACCGACCACCGCCGCGGTGGCGGGATGCCGCGCCTCGACATCGTGCAGCTGCGTCTCGACGAAGGCCACGCCCGAGTACGTGGGGGAGATCGCTGAGACCAGCGGCCGGACCTTGGACCAGGCTCCGTCGGCCCCGACCAGCAGAGCCGTGGTGACCGAGCTGCCGTCCGCGAAGTCCACCTCGTGGCGGCCCGCGCCGAGCGGCCGGACACCGGTGACCTTGGCGCCCCAGCGCACGGTTCCCGGTGACAGGGAATCGAGCAGAATGCGGCGGAGCTCGCCGCGCAGGACCTCGGGGCGGCCTCCGGTGCCGTCGTCGGGCTCTTCGAGGAGGACGGTGCCGCGCGTATCGACCATGCGCGAGGCTTGCGCGCCATGGTTGACCAGCGCGAGGAATTCCGTGGTCAGGCCGGCGGCATCGAGCGCGGCCTGCCCGTCGGCCTCGTGGATGTCGAGAAGTCCGCCCTGAGTGCGGGCCAGGGGTGAGGTCTCGGCCTCGTACACGGCGGTGTCGATGCCGTGGACGGCCAGGACGCGGGCCAGGGTGAGGCCGCCGAGCCCCGCTCCGATGATGGTAATCGGTGTAGTCATGATGCTCTCCCTTCGATTGGCTGGAACAGCGTTCCAATGAAGAGAAGTATGGAACGGCGTTCCAGATGTGTCAAGATGGTGCCCATGGCCGGATCGGTGCGCCGGAGCGAGGCGCTGACCAAGGACGCGATCGTGACGGCGGCGATCGAGATCCTCGACCGCGAGGGCGAGACCGGGCTCACGTTCCGAGCGCTCGCCACCCGGCTGGAGACCGGCGCCGGCGCGCTGTATCACCATGTGGCGGGCAAGGACGAGTTGCTGGCCGCCGCGGCGGACCGGGTGATCGGCGCCGTCCTCGCCGAGGCGTCGGACCGGGACGATCCCGCAGCGGAAATCCGGGGATTGGCCCTCGGTCTCTTCGACGCCGTGGACGAGCACCCGTGGGTGGGGGCGAGCATGTACCGGGACCCGGCACAGAACGGTGCGCTGCGCGTCTTCGAGGCGCTCGGCAGCCGGATCGTGCGGCTCGGGCTGCCCGACGGTGCGCGGTTCGACGCCGCGACCGCCCTCCTCAATTACATCGTGGGGGCGGGCGTGCAGAACGCCGCGAATGCGCGTGCGTCCGTGGGTGGTCCGAGGCGGGAGGAGCATCTGGGCGCGATGGCGGACCGCTGGGACGCGTTGGACCCCGCCGAGTTCGCCTTCACCCGCAGTGTGGCCGCACGGCTGCGTGAGCACGACGACCGGGAACAGTTCGTGGCCGGGGTGGATCTGATCCTGGCCGGCGTGCGCGCAAGCTGACCCGGACGCGACGACGCCCCGCTGACCGGTGGTCAGCGGGGCGTCGGGCGATCGGTCTAGCCGCTCTTGCGGCGGAACTGCTGCTGGTGACTCTCCGATCCGTGCGGAGCCTGCGGCTTCGCGGCCCCGTCGAGGTGGGCGGATCCCTTGCGATTGGTCGCGTTCTTCCGTTCGAGTGCTTCCTTGAACTTGTCGGCGATACCGTCGTTCGTCATGGTGTCTCCTCTCGTCGGTGGAATCACGCTAAACCGGACACGCGAGGATGTCACCCGAGTTTCGCGGATCGGTTCGGTGGAGAGGGGAGTCAGGCCATGGGTGTGTACGTGATCACGGGGGCCGCGTCGGGTCTGGGGGCGGCCACCGCCGATCGGCTGCACGCTGCCGGGCACGGCGTGATCGGGGTCGACCTGTCGGGCGCCGATGTGGACGCCGACCTCGGCACCTCGGAAGGGCGGTCCGAAGCGGTCACCCGGATCGGCGAGTTGGTGGGGGAGAGTCCGATCGACGGCTTCGCCGCGTTCGCGGGGCTCGGCCCCGGGGCGGGGCGGACGGGATCGTCGCTGGTGTCGGTGAACTACTTCGGGGCCGTCGACCTGCTCGCCGGGATCCGGCACCTGCTGGCCCGCTCGCTCGCCTCCTCGGCGATCCTGGTCAGCTCGAATTCCACTACCACGCAACCTGGATGGCCGATGGAGCTGGCCGATGCCTGCCTCGCCGGCGACGAGGCACTCGCACGCGGTATCGCGGACTCCTACGGCGAATACGGCTCGGTACCCACGTATCCCGCGACCAAGGCGGCCCTCGCATACTGGCGGATTCTAGGGATCGTCGCAACACCGAGCCTGGTAGGGCCCACCATACGGAAGTGCTCCGCTGAGTATTCCAGCGGAGCGCTTCTGGGATCCGCGGTGCTCGTTGCATTACGTGCACGCATTCGCATATAATCATGCCTATGACGATGACGCGCACTGAGCACCTGGCACACGACCACTCCGACCATGCCCATGGACCCGACTGCGGCCACGAGGCTATCCAGCACGGCGATCACGTGGACTACGTCCACGATGGGCACCGTCACGCTCCGCATGGTGACCACTACGACGAGCACTGATCCAAACGCCGCACGATGTCCTACGCTCGCGATACGAGCGCGGGGCATCGGTGCTAGCGAGCTGTAATGAGGTCACGCAAACGCTCGGCTGGTGTCTTCCAGCCGAGCGTTTTGCGTGGTCGGCGATTGAGTTTCTGGGCGACGAGTTCGAGGTCTTCGCGGCCGTAGGCGCTCAGGTCGGTGCCTTTCGGGAAGTACTGGCGCAGTAGTCCATTGGTGTTCTCGTTGCTTCCGCGCTGCCAGGGTGAGTGGGGATCGCAGAAGTAGACCGGAACCCCGGTGGCGACCGTGAATTGTTGGTGGGCGGCCATCTCGCAGCCCTGGTCCCAGGTCAGTGATCCCCGCAAATGTCCTGGGAGATTTCCGATCAACGAAACCAGCACGTCACGGACTTCTTCGGCGGAGTGGCCGCCAGGCAGGTGGCCGAGCATGACGTAGCGGGTGGAGCGTTCGACGAGTGTGACGATCGCGGACTCGCTGCGAGTACCGACGATCAGGTCACCTTCCCAGTGGCCTGGCACGGCTCGATCCTCGACCTCGGCGGGCCGGTCGGAGATCATCACCATCTTGTCGACGAATCGTCTGGTGCGATGTTCGGCGCGGCGGTGGGGCTTGCGGCGGGTGCGGCCCGTTCGCAAGGCCATCGCGACTTCACGGCGCAGGCCGCCCCGAGCCTGAACGTAGATCGACTGGTAGATCGTCTCGACGCTCACACGCATACTTTGCTCGTTGGGGAACTCGGTCACTAGAGAGTGACATATCTGCTCTGGGGACCACTGGTCCTGCAGTTTGTTCTCGACGTAGTCCCGCAGCGGACCGGCCTGGGCCAGTTTCGCTGGCTTCGGCCGTGACCGGCTCTTTTCCCACCTGCGGTGCGCCTGATGCGGGCGATAGGCACCGTTGACAACGCCAGCGTCGATCTCCCGTTTGATCGTCGATGCTGGCCGGCCGAGCTCCCTGCCGATGGCCCGCAGCGATGCCCCCTCGCGGCGCATGTCAGCGATAGTTTCCCGCTCGGTCAAGGTCAGAAACCGTGGATGCAGGCTCCGCTGCCTCGGTGCATCCGATTCCACTCCGACCCACGTGACCGCACCTGTCAGGTAATCGATCTTGCGTCCGTCGGGATGGATACGAGTATCGCCAATCTTGCGCACCCCTCGATCCCAGTCCCCAGCAGTGCGAACGCTGACACCGACACGCCGAGCAGCGTCCGGCCGCAGCACCCCCTCACGGCGAAGCCGGTCGTACTCGGCCCGGCCGGGATGACCACCATTGCTAGTGCTCCCACGTCCACGCAGGCCCGCCCTGCGCATCCATCCAAACGCCGTATTCACTGTCACCCCCGCCGCCCTAGCAGCGACCGACACATTGCCGTCAGACACGTCCAATTCCTTGAAGAACCTCTTCTTCACCATCGGTGAATGCACGATCCCCGCAACTCCTTGCTATCCGCGGTGTTGCGGGGATCGCTAGAACCCACGACTTCGTGCGCGGCAACGCGGCCGAGTACATCCGGCACGGCATCCGGCTCAACGCGATCGCGCCCGGGTTCATCGATACCCCGATGACCAGGACCGGTCGCGAGGATCCGCAGACGGGGGCTGCGATGGATCAGTATCTGAAGCTGATTCCTGCCGGTCGTGCCGGGCGGCCCGATGAGATCGCCGCTCTCACGAGCTTTCTTCTCGGCCCCGACTCCGCGTACATCGTGGGCTCGGTGGTCTTCGCCGACGGTGGCCTGGACGCACAGCAGCGCCCGAAGGACTGGCCGCGGCCTGCGGTGTCGCCCGAGTAGGTACCTAGCCCTGGAGCTTCGTCAGGGCGGTCTCGACTGCCCTTCGGACGCGCGGGTTCTCGTCGTCGGCGTAGGCGGTGATGGCGTCGATGTCGTCGGCGGTGCCGATCTTGCCGAGGGCGCGAATGGCCTCCTGCTGAACGAACTCGATGGGTAGATACGAGAGCGCGACTTCACGGGATTCGGGGCGCCGGAAACGTCCGAGGTAGCGCACGAGCGCTATTCGCTTGCCGGTATCGAGGTCCGGCCGGCGAGCGAGCACGAGCATCCGGTCGTAGTCGTTCTTGGTGCCGATCCGGGCGAGAATCTCCATCGCGCGGATCTGCATGTGATTCTCCAGGGGTGGCGATGTCCGCTGGAGTTGGGCGTACACCGCGTCGGCAGCGGCTCGATTCCCCTTGGCGGCCGGATCGTCGAGCGCCGTGAGCAAGGACCGACGTAGGGCCGACCTGTGCGGCGTCTCCTCGCCGGGTACGCGGTCGTCGAGGTGGTCGAGCCAGTCGACGAAGACCGGGATGGCGGGCGGGACAGATCTCGCCGCTCGGTTCAGGTCGCCCACCGTGTACGCACGGACGCCGACCTCGTTGAGGTCCTGCATCAGCCTGATATCGAAGGAGTCCTTGCCGTTGACCAGATTTCGGCGATCGTAGTGCTCCATCCAGTCATCGCCCTGGGGCATGCCGTCGTACTCGAAGCTCATGGTGTCGGTACTCCTGTTCGTATCGAGTCCTTCGGAGCCGTGGGATCAGACGGCGGTGGAACCCAGGTGGGGTCCGGGATGAACGGTTGCGGCTCCTGGCCTCCCAGATTCTCGTCCAATTCCATGCGCAGCACGGTGATCTTGCCCTCCGATCGCAGCTTCTCAACGTCGGGGGACAGTTCCGTTCTGTGGTCGGTGATCAACGTCATGGTGTAGCCGTTCTCCTGCGCCCAGTTCGCCTCGTCGGTGATTTGCTTGTCATCGCGCCTGCTGATCGCGTTGACGTTCTTGACTTCGGTGAGTTGTTTGTTCGGTTCGTCCAGGAAGTCGGGAATGCGATAGCCCCCGCGACCGAGTGGGTTGCGCGGGTAAATTCGTTCCTTCTTGACACCGGGTGGGATTCCGGCGCGTCGCTCACCTTCGGCGCCCCGCCGGCGGTTACCTCCGTTGCCCGAGACGGGCTTGTCTGGTCGGGCGTAGCGGCCCAGCAGGGGCGCGAGATTGAGTTGGACAAGGCTGGTCACGTTGCCTTTGTTGGTGATCAGTGTGAGGTTGTCCGCCGCCTGTGCGACGAACCCGTCGAGCTCGTTCAACAGAGTCGTGACGTCGTTCGCCGCTTGATCCTTGAACTTCTCGACGGCGAAGTCCGCGGCGGCACTCGTCGCCGGTCCGCCGGGGAGATTCTCGAGCACGGCGATAATGATCCGCGCGTTGAGCAGGATGGCCTTGATCTGCTGCCGTTCGATATCGGACTTGCTCTGGGTGTGATCGCAGGAGCTCGCGATGCACTCTCCCCAGAGTTTCACCTCCTCCAGCGTCCTCGTCACGCGGTTCACGGCCTTGTCGATCTTCGGCACCTCGGCGGGAGGATCGGGGGTCTGGTTCATCGGCGGGACGGCGTCGATCAACTTGTCGAGGTTACCCGCGCTGGCCTTCCACGCGGTGCCCGCCGCCGCGATCTTCGCGACATCGCAATCGGCCCACTTCTTCTCGATCCGGCCCTCGATGATGCTCCAGTCGTCCGGGGTGTCGTTGAGACCGCCGGTCGAGCGCACCGTCGGATGGAGCGCGATGCTCAGTCCGCTGCCTGCGGGCAATGCGGGAGCGGTGGCGGCCGGGCGTCCCGGCGAATTCTCGTTCTGCACACGCACTCTCTCGGCACCGGCCTTGTGCGTCATCTCGCCGAGGTTGTCGGCGGCGATGGCGGTGAGCGAGGCGGCTTCGAAGACGTCGGACGCCGCCTGATCGTAGGCGGTGGCCCAGGCATGCCCCGCCGACGTGTGATTGCCGGCGGAGTTCGCCACGGTGGAGAGTTTGCCCTGCAGTGCCGTCAGCTCCGCCGCGATGTCCTTCCCCAGCTTCCGCATGGCGGCGGCGGTGTCGAAGTACCACTGCGGATCCACGTCCGTCATCGTCGGACGATCTCCAGGTTGTCCAGCATGGTGGCGAGATCGGCGTCGAATTCGGTGGTCTCGTCGGAGATCTGGACCGATGCCTCGATCATGTAGAGGGTTTCGTCGACCCGATCTCCGACCAGTGACAGTTGCATCGTCGATCCGGCCAGGAACCGAAGGCTCCCCTCGGCGTCGTCGTGGCGGGTCGCCTGGCCGACACGGATAGTGGCGGCGATGTCGAGAGCTCTTTCCGGCTGCCGGGTGATGACCGAGAGCTCGTCCGGCCCGCTGCTGTCCGCGGTTGACCACCGCGGCAGCTTCGGAATCTTCACCGTGATCGGGGCGTCGAGAGTGAACGCCTCGCCCGTCGGTTTCGTCGCATCGCAGCTCGACCGCTCGGGACCGTCGGCAGCACGCGGCTCGTGCGTGCCGCACGAGGTGACCAGAAGCGTCATCGCCACGAGCAGCCCGACGGCGCGGTGCCTCATGCGTCGAACATCTTCTGAATCACGCGATCGGCTTCCTCGTAGTTGCGTTTGCAGGTGGCCACGTGGTTGCGCAACGCCTGGAGTTCCTTGATGCGAGCCGTCATGTCCGACCGCCACTGCGCCTGGGTGGTATCGAAAGCCGTTGCCGCATCGCCCTTGTAGCCTTTGAGTACATCGTCTGCTGCGGAGCCGACTTCGGCGCATCCGGCCGTGATATCGGCGATCTGCTTGTCCAGAGCTTCGACGAAGTCACCCATCGCGGCGAGGTCGTACTTGTACCGCACGTCTACATCTCCAGATTGAGGACGCTGCCTCCGCCGGCGGTCTGGATATCGTCGCTGTTGTTCGACTCGGTCGTGGTGTACTCGGCGGCGGTCGAGGTCAGGAGTCGTGCGTACTCCTCCAGCTTGGCCACGTGCTTCCCGACGCCGGGGACGTGCTCCTCCCAGCGCTCCTGCATGACCTCGGCGGCCGACCCCTCCCATGTGCCCTGTAGGTCCGCGTGGGCGCGCTCCGCCGCGGTCAGCAGCGACTCGATCTGCGCCCGCTGGGCGTCGAATCTCGTCCCGCCCGTGCGCAGATCCGCCGGAACCACCTGTAGTCTCGTGTTCATTCTCGGCCCCCCAACCGATTGGTGGAACGACATGAGCTGGCGAGACGAAGCCTCCCCGCAGACTCAAGCCGATCTCGATTCCCTGTTCAACGATAGCGTGGAAGCTGCCGCCGATGTGCTCGAACGCGGCAATACTCTTACACCGTTTAGCTTGGTGATCACGGTCGATGGCAGTCGTTCGATGCGCCGGTTGGACGCCTCGGTCAGCTCGACGGACGAGGAGACCAACAGTGCGCGGCTGACCCTTCCGGACGACCGCGATCTGCTCCGCGCTCGGGCAGTGATCCTCGATGTGCGCGTGGTCGGTGCCGACACCGACGCGCTGAAGATCATCATCGAGCATCGTGACGGGCAGGCCCTCGACGCCGTGGTGCCGTACACCAACAGCGACGATGCTTTCCTGATCGACACCGACTCGATCACGATCGCTTTAGGCACGCAGCGTCTTTGGCGTCCCCGGGGGGCCACACCCAGCGAGTGACGACGAGGTCGCGCTCGCCAGGACCGCTACCGGGAGAGGAAGCCGCCCGGCCGTTCCTCCAGCGGCTGGCCCGCATACCGGTCGCTGCGGCGGGCCACCGGGGTCGGCTCGGATTCCGACGGTGGTCGCCGGGAGGACGCCACGAACTCATCGACCGCGTCGCCGAGGCGAACGTCGTCGTGGTTCAGTCCGGCCGTCAGGCGACGGCGGGCGTCCTCCGCCGCGGACAGCCGGCGGTGCATCTTCTCCTGCACCTGCTGCAGCGCACGATTGGTGGTCTGGGCGATGGACGCACCGAGTGCTTCCGGCTCCAGGTGCCGGCTGACAGGGTGCAGGGTGACGCGGCGGACCGTCCCGTCGCCGGATACGCACACCGTGACGGCCTGGTCGGGTGACCTGATCTCGGCAGTCATTGACTCCAGCTCCGACCGCATCGCCTGGAACGTCGCCGCCTGCGCCTTCAGGTTCTCGGCCATCGACGCGAAGAAGTCGTCGGTCATGAGCGGAGTCTTTTCAGTGCGGTGCGGGCCGCGCGGCGCACGTGGGGGTCGTCGTCGTTCTCGTACGGGGCGATGACGGCGATGTCGTCCGGGTTGCCGATCTTGCCGAGCGTGCGGATCGCTTCGGCCCGGACGATCGGCCGGTCCATGCTGGACAAGGCGGCCTCGCGGGATTCCGGGCGACGGAATCGACCGAAGTAGGCGACGATGGCCGAACGGCCGCCGTCGTGTATATCGGGTCGGTTGAAGAGGTCCATCATGCGCTGGTAGTCGTCTTTGGTGGCGATGCGCGCCAGGCTGGTGATAGCCCAAATCTGTGCGTATTCGGGGAGGGGGGGATCGGACCGCTCGATCTGAGCCGACAGTGCCTCGATCGCGGCTTGGTTGCCTTTCGCGGCGGGATCGTTGAGAAGGTTGATGAGACTGTGGCGTATCCCCTGTTTGTGCCGGGTTTCATCGCCGGGGATCCGCTCGTCGAGGTGGGTGAGCCAGTCGGCTGCTACGCCGACCGCGGGTGGAACGGTGGGCAACCCCACGATGTGATCGAGGTGGGTCACGCGGACGCCGACTGCGTCGAGGTCGTCGATCAGGCGTCGATCGAACCCGTCTTTGCCGTGGACGAACGACTGGGGATACCGGTCGAAGATCTCTTTCCAGTCCTCGCCCTCGGGCATCCGCGAGTATCGGAACAATTCGTCTGCGCTCATCGGGCCGGCACCCCCATCGGGCCGATTCCATCCGGCGACCTAACGGGGGCCGGATTCGTCGGTGACGGATCCGGGAGCGTGGGTTGCACTGGACCGGCGACGAGGTTCTCATCGAGCTCCATCTGCACGACGGTGATCTTGCCTTCGGAGACCAGCTTCTGCACGTCTTGCGAGAGAACTGTGCGGTGATCGGTGACCAGCGTCATGGTGTATCCGTTCTGTGCGGCCCAGTTTGCCTCATCGATTATCTGCTTCGAATCTTTACTCTTGATGTCGTTGACATTCTTGACTTCGGTGATCTGTTTCGTCACGTCGTTTCTGCCATCGGGAATGCGGTACTTCGGCTTCCCGACGGGATTCTGCGGGTAGATTCTCTGTTTGCCAGTAGCCGGATCTATCCCAGCCCGGCGCTCACCCTCGTTGCCGCGCGCGCGATTTCTTTGGTTGCCCTGGACGGGCACCTGTGGCCGCGCTTCTCGCCCCAGCAACGGTGTGAGGTACTTCCCGACAGCTGTCGTCACGTTCTCTGTAGGTGTCGTCATCGATGAGGGCGCGGTGTTGATCATCGTGAATTTCTCATCGGTGGTGCTTTGTACGGCCTTGTCTAACTCCTCTAGTTTCACATCGACCCATTCTGCGGTGTCCAGTTTTGCTCTTTCCTTTGCTATTGTCTCGTTCATCTGGCCGGCGGGTCCGCTGCTGCCGGTATTGAGCGTTGCGAGCATGAATTTCATTGTGCTGAGGAAGCCCGTGATCGATTGTCGAGTGGAATCGGACTTCGCCTGAACACTGTTGCATGCATGACCGATCGCGATCGACCATTGGGTCGACTTCTCCAGCATCGTGACGATGTTCGCGACCGCGGTGTTGATTTTGGCGACCTCGGCTGGAGCGTCGGGCGTATCGTTCGGCGTCCACGATAAGGACAGTTGGGCGTCCTGGATGCCGCGGTAGCTCGCCATCCACGATTCGCCGGCGATCCTGATCTTGTCGACATCGCAGTCGGCCCACTTCTTGGAGACGATGCCCTCGATGAGGTCCCAGTTCTCCGGCGGGTCGTTCAGTCCGCCGGTCGACCTGAACGGGGGATGTATCGACATCTCGAGCCCTCCGCCCGGTGGCAAAGCCGGAACATCGACGTCCGGCTTTCCGGGAGAGTTGGTGTTCTGCACGCGAACCCGCTCGGCGCCCGCCGCGTGGATCATCGCGCCCAGGTTGTCCGCAGCCATTGAGGTGAGCGAGATCGCCTCGAAGACGTCCGACGCCGCCTGGTCGTACTTCGTCGCCCAGGTGTGACCCGCAGACATGTGGTTTCCCGCGGAGTTGGCCACATTGAGCTTGTTCTGCAGGTCGGTGAGGCCGTTCGCCAGGTTCACGGACACCGCACGGACCGCGGTAGCGGCGTCGAAGTACCACTGCGGATCGACATCGGTCACCCCACACACCCCCAGCGTGTGCTCCGATGACCCCACTGCCGCCTCCCCGCGGACCGGAGGTCATCCCTCCGTGTTGTTCGTCAATGCTATCGGAGGCTTTGCGATCGTTCCAGCAATCGCGGCGCGCAGTCAGAAGGTGATGATCTGGCGGACGGCGGTGCCGTCGGCGAGGGCGTCCATGCCCTCGTTGATCTGATCGAGGGTGATCACACCGGAGATCAGCTTCTCGACCGGTAGCTTCCCGGCTCGCCACAGCTCGACGTAGCGCGGGATATCGCGCTGCGGCACAGCCGATCCCAGATAGCTGCCGATAATGGTGCGGGCCTCGGCGGTGAGCACCAGCGGGCTGATCTCCGAGCGCGCACCGGGATTCGGTAGGCCGACGGTCACCGTCTTCCCGCCGACGGCGGTCGCCGCCACCGCGGATTCGAACGCCCGAGGGTGCCCGGCGGCCTCGATCACCACCGGCGCGCGCACCCCGGCTTTAGTCAATTCCGCAGGGGTGTAGGCGGCATCCGCACCGAGTGCGCGCACCTGCTCCAGTTTCGCGGGCTGCGCGTCCACCCCGATCACGCGGCCGACGGCACCGTCGGCCTTGAGCGACAGGGCGGTGAGCACGGCGGCCATGCCGACGCCGCCCAGACCGATCACGATCACATCGTCGCCGTCGGTGGGTGTGCCGGCATTGAGCACGGCCCCACCGCCGGTGAGCACCGCGCAGCCGAGGACGGCGGCGATGTCCGGCGGCACGTCGGCATCCACGCGGGTCACCGAGCGCGCATCGACCACGGCGTGCGTCGCGAACCCCGAGACGCCGAGGTGGTGCTGGATCGGCTCGCCGTCGCGGGACAGTCGACGGCCGCCGCCCAGCAGCTCGCCCGCATTGTTCGCGGCGCTGCCCGGCGTGCACGGAAGTTGGCCGTCCGTACGGCAATGAGCGCATTCTCCGCAGCGGGGAAGGAAGGCCATCACCACACGATCGCCGACGGACAGACCGGAAACACCCGTGCCGAGCGATTCGACGATGCCGGCCGCCTCGTGTCCCAGCAGCATCGGAACAGGCCGCACCCGGTTACCGTCCACCACCGAGAGGTCGGAGTGGCACAGGCCCGCGGCCTCGATGCGCACCAGCACCTCGCCCGGGCCCGGATCAGCCAGGTCGAGCTCGGACACGGTGATCGGATGTGAGTCGGAATAGGGCCTGGCCCTGCCGATCTCCTCCAGCACGGCCCCGCGGATACGCATCAGTACTCGACCTCCAACTCCGGCGAGGTGGGCTTCGCCTGGCACCCCAGAATGTAGCCGTCCTCGGCGTCGTCGGGGTCGAGTCCGTCGGTCACGGCCATATCGACGGTGCCCTTGGTGAGTTTGCACAGGCATGTGGCGCACTCGCCGGACTGGCACGAGTAGGGCACGTCATGGCCGTTGTTGATCAGCACATCAACGAGGCTGTCCCCTTCGGGCCAGGCAACGGTGAACGTGGCTCCCAGGTTGTAGACGGTGACCTGGGGGGAGTCAGCGGTCACCTCCACCTCGTGCGGGACGATATCGGCGAAGGCATCGCCGGTGAGCGAGGCGTAGATCTCCTGATGGACCTGTTCGCGGGGGGTGCCGATCACCTTCGCGGCCTCCTTGCAGGCGGCCATGAACTCCTCGCGCCCACACAGGTACGTGGGCCGCGAGTGGTACGGCGTGAGCAGGGCGGCCAGCATGTCGGCGTCCGGGATGCCGCGTTCGGACTCCATCCACCAGATCACGGTGAGCCGCTCGTGTTCGGCGTCCAGCCGGGCGATCGCGTCGCGGAAGATCGTGGAGTCCGGATCGGCGTTGGCGTACAGCAAGGTGATCGGTTGCGTCCCCGCGGTGAGCGCCGCGGACAGGATCGACATGATCGGCGTGATGCCGCTGCCCGCGGCGAGCAGCAGGATCGGTACGTCCAGGCTCTCCGGTACGAACACCCCCGACGGTGGCAGCACCTCCAGTTCGGACCCCGGGGAAAGGTTGTCGCACAGCCAGTTCGATGCGTACCCGCCCTCGGTGCGCTTGACCGTGACGCCGGGCTGTCCGGTATCGAAGGGGGAGGTGTACAGGGAATAGGACCGTGCCACCGAGCCGGTCTGCTCGGACGGCACCCGCACGGTGATGAACTGGCCCGGCCGGTAGTCCCACTCCGCGTCGAAGACGAAGGACTTCGCCAACGCCGTCTCCTCGATCACATCCGTGACGGTGACGATCTGGCTACGGCTCGAATGGGGGGTCAGGCTCATGCCCTCCAGGTTATCGGGGCCCGGTCAGCGGACGAGGCGTGTGCCCTCGCAGGCGCCCGGGAGCGGGAAGCCGATGTTGGCGGTCGACCGGACCTTAATCGAGATGGTGCCGGAACCGGTGGCCACGAACGGGAAGTACGCCGATCCGCCGCCGGACCCGAGCGCGGCGACCTGATGCATCGTGCCGCTCGCGCCGGTGCGGGTGTTGCGCCAGTCCACGGTGACGTCCAGATTCGATCGGGGAGGTGGCGGGAACAGCGTCGCCGAGCGGCTGACCGACATCGCCATCTGCTCGGGGACCGCGACGGGCTTACCGTCGGGCCCGCTGCGCCACGCCTGACCGGCGGTGACCAAGATGGCATTCGGGTAGCCGCGGCAGACCTCGGTCTGCGCGACGGGGTCCTCCGCGTGCGCGGGGGCGGTGAGGAGCCCGGCTGCCACTGCGGTGGCGGCGCCGGCCGAGAGGATGATGCGGATGCTGTTCATATCGATCTCCTTCCTGGGAAAGAGATCGCTACGACCCGACGTGGCGTTTCACTCCCGGCGCAACCAGGCCGCGTGTTCGCGGCCCAGCTCCGTCGCCGGGGCGTCGCCGTAGATCCACTCCCGGCAGATCGCGTGCCAATCGGCCGACGATTCCAGGTTGCCGATCATCCCGAAGGTGAGTAGCTCGGCCCGGCGGGAGAACGTGTGTGCCGCGGGCATCCGGAGCGGGGGATCAGCGGGCGGCGGGGTGGTCGCGACGGCGACCGCGCGTTTGACCTCGGCCGGTGTGATGGTCGAGACGCCGGGCCGCAGGTGCCAGGGGGCCGAGAGCCGGAAGTAGCGCAGCAGGGTGTCGGGGTCGGGGCCCTCACCGCGCAGCGCGCCCACCGAACGCAGCAGGGCGGCGAGTTCGTCTCCGCGGCCTGCGTCGGCAGCCGTGAAACAGTCCCGCTCGAATGCCCCCGATTCGGGGCCCAGCGTCTTGTACAGCCCGTAATCGAGGAAGGCGAGGCGGCCGTCCGGGCATACCAGCACGTTCCCGGCGTGCGGATCGCCGCAGAACTCACCATCGCCGAACACGCCACCCACATAGAACCGGTGCAGGATCTCGCCCGCCCGGTCCCGGTCGGCTCGGGGTGCGGCCTCCAGGGAGCCGAACCGCTCGCCGGTGACGAACTCGGTGACCAGTACCCGCGGGCCACTGAGCTCGGGCAGCGGCGCGGGCACCCGGATGAACGGGTGATCCGCGTACCGTCGGGCGACCTTCGCCTGTGCGGCGCACTCACCCTGGTAGTCCAGTTCGGCCAGGATCGTCTCGCTGATCTCCATGAGTACCGACTCGGTGCGGATCGCGGTGGCGCGGCGGCCACGCCACATGGTCAGGAGGAGGCCGAGGTTCTTCAGGTCGGCGCGGATGGCGGCCTCGATGCCCGGGTACTGCACCTTGACCGCCACGTCGCGGCCGTCCGCGGTGACGGCGCGATGCACCTGCCCGATCGACGCCGCGGCCATCGGCTCGGGATCGATCTCGGCGAACGCCCCGCGTGGGCAGTCCGCGGCGATCACCGCGTCGATCTCACCGAACTCGGCGCCGGGAGCGCGGTCGGTCAGGGCGGTGAGCTTCTCCTGGAAAGCGGGCAGCGCGTGCTCGGGGACCAGGCCCAGGTCGACGGTGGCGAGCGCCTGCCCGACCTTCATCGCCGCGCCGCGCATCGACCCGAGCACCGCGACCAGGCGGTCGGCGGCGCGCAACGCCGCCTTCTCCTCGGCCGCCGCCCGCTGTTCCGGGGTGGTCGACCGCGTGGTCGCGCGGGTCACCGTCCGGTCGACGGCCTGGCGCGCCACCGCGCCACCCAGCTTCGCCCCGCGCCGCAGTCGCGTTGCCGGGTCGTCTTCGCTCATGCGCCCAGGGTAGTCGCGCATTGAAATCTCGCGGTATTCGAATACCATCGGTATCTATGACGCATGACGTGATCATCGTGGGCGCCGGCTTCGGCGGTATGGGCGCCGCGATCGAGCTGGGCCGGATGGGCATCGACGACGTGGTGATCCTGGAGCGTGAGGACGATCTCGGCGGAACCTGGCACGTCAACCACTACCCGGGACTCGCCGTGGACATCGCTTCGGTGACCTACTCCTACTCCTTCGAGCCGAACCCGAACTGGTCCCGGCTGTACGCGCCGGGGAGCGAGCTCAAGGCCTACGCCAGTCACGTGGCCGACAAGTACGGCCTGCGCCCGAAGATGCGCTTCGGCGTTGACGTCACGGGGGCGAGCTGGGACGCCGAGGCCTCCGAGTGGGAGGTCCGGATCGCCGGCGGTGAACCGCTGCGCACGCGGTACCTGGTGACCGCCACCGGATTCCTCAGTCAGCCCAAGCTCCCCGATATCGAGGGCATCGACGATTTCGCCGGCACCGTGATCCACAGCGCCAAGTGGGACGACGAGGCCGACCTCGCGGGCCGCAGGATCGGCGTGATCGGCACGGGTGCGACGGGTGTTCAACTCGTTCCCGAGCTCGCCAAGGTGGCTCGGCAGCTCACCGTGTTCCAGCGCACCCCGATCTGGGTGGTGCCCAAAGTCGACTTCGCGGTCCCGGCTCCGGTTCGCGGTCTGTTCGGTGCCGCACCTTTCACTCAGCGTCTCGCCCGTCTGGTCAACTCGGCAGTGCTGGAAGTGCTCAGCACCGTGGGCGTACTGAACTACAAGTACGGGCACCGGTTCAATGCGATGGCCGCCCAGCTCGCCAAGGCGCACTTGCGGGCGCAGGTGCCCGACAAGCGGATCCGTGCCGCGCTCACCCCGGACTACTCCTTCGGGTGCAAGCGACCCACGTTCTCCAACACCTATTTCCCGACGTTCTCACGAGAGAACGTGACGCTCGAGCCCACCACGATCCGCCGGGTGCTTCCCCGCGGAATCGAGATGGACAACGGCACCGTCCACGAGATCGACACCTTGGTATTGGCCACCGGGTTCTCGCTGTGGGAGAAGAACTTCCCCGCGATCGACGTGACCGGTCGGGACGGACGCAACCTCGGACAGTGGTGGCGTGAGAACCGATTCCAGGCCTACGAGGGCATGGCGGTGCCGAAGTTCCCCAATTTCTTCAGCCTGCACAGCCCGTACAGCTACACCGGACTCTCGTACTTCTGGACCATCGAGGCGCAGATGGTGCACCTGCGCCGCGTCCTCGAAGAAGCGCGTACGCGCGGGGCCCGCACCGTCGAGGTCACCGAACGGGCCAATGCCGAGTTCCTGGACACCATGAGTGATCGCCTGGGGCGCTCGGTGTTCCAGCTCGGATCCTGCGAAGGCAGCCGGAGCTACTACTTCGATCCGCACGGCGAGGCGACCCTGCTCCGCCCCAGCTCGGTGATCGGAGCACGCCGCGACGCCCGCACCTTCCCGATCGACGACTACGCGTTCAACTGAACCGGACAGCCCGGCTCGTGCCGGTCACGGGAGGTTGATGCCTCGCGGTCGGCGATGCGCGATACCCGATGACATTCACAATGTGATGTTTGAATTCGGTTCCGCGGGGAATAGATGTATGTGCAATTGCATCAGGCCCGTGCGTGTGCAGGTTTCGCCTTTGGCATACTGTGGCGATGCTCGCCGATCGGTACGATCCGAAATTCAACGCGTTCAACGCCATCCGTCTCCTGATGGCTCTGGGTGTGATTTTCTGGCATTCGTTCCCGCTGACCGGTCGTTCGATTTCCAATCCTGCGATGCATCAGCTCATGGATAGCGTCTGGGTCGACGGCTTCTTCGCGGTGTCCGGATTCTTGATCACCGGCAGTTGGGTGAGTCGGCCGCAGGTCCGCGCATACGTTGTTGCGCGCCTGTTGAGGATCGCCCCGGCGTTCTATGTCTGCCTGATCGTCACGGCCTATCTGGTAGCGCCGCTCGGTTTGTACCTTCAGCGTCGGGATTGGATGGCGCTGCTGACCAGCGATGCCCCCCCTGCAGTACATCTGGGCGAACATCGCGATCTGGATGATGCAGTTCGACGTCGGAGGTACGCCGGCGGACATCCCCTGGAGCGGCGCTTGGGACGGATCACTGTGGACGCTGGGGTGGGAATTGCTGTGCTATCTCGGCGTTCTCATCGCGGGGGTGGGCGGTTTGCTGAAGAGCTCACGCACCCGTTCCTGGGTCATAGTCGGGCTCTTCATCGCATCGTGGTTCGCGGTACTGCTCAAGACCGTCACCGAGGTGCACTGGACCGTGGCGTTCGGCTCGCGATTCGCCCTCATGTTCATGGCCGGAGCTGCGATCTATCAGTTCCGGCACCGGATTCCGTGCTCGTATCCGTACGTTCTGGTCGCCATGGTGATCACCGTGCTGTCGATGTGGCTTCCCGACTATCGCCTGGTCGGCGGAATCACCTGGGCGTACGTCGTGCTTGCGGTCGGAGTGCTGGTGAAGGTCTCCTGGCTGCGATTCGAGCGTTGGGACGTCTCCTACGGGGTGTACATCTATGCCTTCCCCATCCAGCAGTTGCTCGTGATCGCCGGTTTGGCATCGTTGCCGGTCCTGATATTCGGGATCGTGGCCACTGTCCCGACGTTGGTGGTGGCCCTGATCAGCTTCCTGGCGGTCGAACGCCCGGCACTTCGCCTCAAGAAGCGGTTGAATGCACGACCGGAGACTACGCGTTCAGCTGATCCAGCGCCGCGATGACGGCGTCGGCGGCCTTCGCCGGTGCACCCGATTTCGCCGGTGCCAGGTCGTGCGCCGCGGACACTTCGACCACGGTGGTGGGGCCGGTGACGAGCGCTGCGGCATCGGCCAGCTCGTGCGATGTGGCGAACGGATCGCGCTTGCCGTGCACGAACACGGTCGGAATCGCGATGTCCGGCAGATGGGCCGTGCGTGCCTTCTCGGGCCGGCCGGGCGGGTGCAACGGGTACGAGGACAACAGCAGCACGTCGGGGCGATCGGGGCCCTCCGCGACGGCCATCGACGCCATGCGCCCGCCGTAGCTGTGCCCGCCCCAGATCACGGGACCGTCGATCTCCAGTAGGCGTGCGGTCTCGGCGAAAGCCGCACGATCGGCGGCCTGCCCGGACGGTGACGGCGGACCCTTCGGGCGCACCCGGCGATAGGGCAGGTCGATGCGCAAGGTGCGCACCGCGCGTTGCGCCAATTCCTCACCGAGCAACCGCAATACGGCCGCGTCGCGGTTACCGCCCGCGCCGTGCGCCAGGATCAGCGTCGCCCGCACCGGGCCGTCGGGATCGTGAATAGAGAGCCACGTCACCCGCTCAGCCTACGGGCAAGTTAACGTGCATTCATGACGCAGACGAAGCAGGGTCCCCTCGCGGGCCTGAAGGTGATCGAGTTCGCAGGTCTGGGCCCCGCCCCACACGCGGCCATGCTGCTGGCCGACCAGGGCGCCGACGTGGTGTCGGTGCAGCGACCCGGCGTGGGCGTGGCCGGCCTCACGGGCAAGCCGCAGATGGTCAAGCGCGGCCGCACCATCGTCGAGGCCGACCTGAAGAATCCGACCGACATCGCCCAGATCCTCGAGCTGATCGATCGCGCCGATGTGATCGTCGAGGGTTTCCGGCCCGGTGTCATGGAGCGCCTGGGTCTGGGACCCGACGTGGTGCTCGAACGCAATCCGCGGATCGTGTTCGCCCGGATGACGGGCTGGGGCCAGGAGGGGCCGTTCGCGCAGCGCGCCGGCCACGATATGAACTACATCTCGCTCACAGGTCTGCTGCACGCGATCGGCCGCCAGGGCGAGCGTCCGGTGCCGCCGCTGAACCTGGTGGGCGACTTCGCCGGCGGCTCGATGTTCCTCGTGTTCGGTGTTCTCGCCGCTCTGTACGAGCGGAACACGTCCGGTAAGGGGCAGGTGATCGACGTCGCGATGGTCGACGGTGCCTCGCTCATCGGCCAGATGCAGTGGGACTTCCGAGGCCAGGGCATCTGGAGCGACGAACGCGGCGTGAACACCCTCGACGGCGGGGCGCCGTTCTACGACACCTACGAGACCTCGGACGGCAAGTACGTCTCCGTGGGCGCGATCGAGCCGCAGTTCTTCGCCGAGTTGCTCGCCAAGCTGGGACTGAAGCAGGAGGACCTGCCCTACCAGCTCGATCAGGCCCGCTGGCCCGAGCTGCGCGCCGCGCTGGAGGCCGCGCTCAAGACGAAGACCCGCGACGAGTGGGCCGAGATCTTCTTCGACTCCGACGCCTGCGTCGCGCCGATCCTCACCTTCGAGGAGGCGCCGAAGCATCCGCATATGGCCGCGCGAAACAACTTGCCGGAGGTGGGCGGCGTCACCGCACCGGCTCCGGCGCCGCGGTTCTCCCGCACCCCGGCGGCTGCCCCGGAACCGCCATCGGTGGATGTCGCGGACCCGTCGACCCTCTGGCGCTAGCCGGATCCGGGCAGTGGGCGCTAGCCGACGACGAGCGCGAGACCGGCGGCGTTGAGAGCGGCCGAGACGTCGTAGAACAGCGAGCCGTTGGGCTTGGACGCGCCGTCGAAGGTGGCGGCGCGCGAAGCCAGGCCGAGGGCGGCGTTGTCGGTGCTGCGCACCAGCGGGCCGCCGCTATCGCCGACCTGGACCCCGATGGTGGTGGCGATGTAGCCGTTGTCCACGCTGATCACCGTGCCGCAGCGCCAGCCCGAGCTGACGCCCTGGCTGCACACGGGGTCGCCCGGCTTGGCGACGCCGACGCTCGCCGGGCGAATCTTGCCTCCGGGGGTGGCGCGGGCGACGCGCGGATCGAGTTCGAAGACGCCCCAGTCCGGGGCGTTGGGCACGACGAAGGTGTCGGTCTTGGTCAGTGCCGGAGCCGAGGAGGCGACGTTGACGCCGGCGATGCGGCCGTCGACGACCACCCGCTGCCCCTGGGCGCCGCAGTGGCCGGCGTACACGCCGACCCGGGTGCCGTCCTGACGCTGACCGATGAAGCCGACGGTGCAGCCGCGGCCGTCGGCCACATTGCCGGTCATCTTGGTGACCGTGAGTACCGAGCTGCCGGGGGTGACCGAGGCGACCGGCTCAGCATTCGCGGCGGCGGGCACGAGCGCGACGACGGCGGCTGCGACGGCGAGGGACGCAGCGGAGGTCCGGGCGCGGGGCGCGGGGGTGCTACGCATGTCTCTCCTCGGTTCGGGGCGGTGCCCCGTCGGGGCGGGTGCGGCAAGCCTGTGCGACGGTAGCGTGCCACAGCCAACGCCCCGTGTAAACCGAGTTGCCTCTGTTAACTATAGAGACGTGTGTGATTGAAGAGGTAGAAAACGTCTACTTCGCGGGCTTTGGTGTGACCCAGGTGGTGATCTGGGCGTGCACCACCTCGGTGCCCTTGTTGTCGCGGATCGCGATGTCGACCACCACGTCCTGGCCCGCGGTGATCGCGTCCCAGTCGACCGGCTCCAGGAAGCTGGCGGTCGCCGTGAGCGACGATTCCGCCTTGGCCAGGTAGTCCACCTTCATCGACTTCGGCAACCAGCGATGGCTGGCCGGGGTGGACGCCTCCATCACCATCCCCATCCCGACCTCCGCCAGGTTGCAGGCGGCGATCGCGTGGAAGGTGCCGATGTGGTTCTGCACGAACCACCACTTCGGACCCTTGACCACGGCGTGGCCGTACTCGAGCTCCGCGACGTACGGCGTCACCGAGGCGAAGTAGGGGGCCTTGAGGGAGGCGCCGGCGGAGAAGGCGAGCTTGCCGAGCGGCTTATCGCTGAGCTTGCGCCACAGCTTGTACGTGCCGGTGGTGTCAGTCATGATCGCTACCTTACTCTGCGGTAAGTTCGAGCGTCGCGCGAGGAGATGTGCTCCACTTGAGAAAACCGAGCGACGGGGGACTACGGTGAGCGATCCGAATCAGTACGGCGGCGGTCCACAGCAGCCGTACGGCCAGAATCCGTACGGGCAGCAGCCGTACGGGCAACAGCCGTACGGGGCGCCGCAGGGTGGACCGCCGAACTACGGGTACCAGCAGCCGTACGCGCAACCCGGCTACCCCGGCTATCCCCAGCCCGGATATCCGCAGGCGGCGGGGCAGCCGGTGCCCATGGCTCGCCCGACCACGGTGCTCGCGGCGGCGATCGTGCTCATCGTGATCGGCGGCATCCTCGCGCTGCTGCAGGTGATCACCCTGATCGCCGGGCCCGCGGATTCGACCACCCCGGGCCTGGACGCCTCCACGGCGACCGCCATCGTGGTGGTCGCGGGGATCATCGGACTGGTCATCTCGATCGGTGGTATCGCGTCGGGCGTGCTGCTGCTGCTCAAGCGCAGCAAGGCCGTCGCCATCCTCGCCACTGTGGCGTCGGCGCTGATGCTGCTCACCTGCTGGGGCGTCATCGCCACCATCGCCGTCCCGATCCTGCTGTGGGCGCCGGCGGCGTCGAAGGCGTGGTTCGCCAACACCTGACGCCGATCAGCGCGGCGGCTGCGGGGCGTTCGCCGCCAGATCGTCGAAGCCGCGCGTGGCCAACCGGACGATCGTGTCCTCGATAGTGGGCCACCACTGCGATTTCACGTTCACCGGCGTGCCGTGGGTCGCGCCGTCCAGCGAGACCAGCAGTGCCTTCTCTCCGGCAGCCTGAGCCTTCTGGACGAAGTCGGTGGACTCCTGGGCCGGGACGATGCCGTCTCGGGTGCCGTGGATCGCGACCGCGGGCATCCCCGGATCGATCCGTTGGATCGGATTGGCCAGTGCGTACCTCTCCGGCACCTGATCCGGCATGCCGCCCAGCGCCATCCGCACGTGGTCGTTCATCCGCGACGATGTGCGCATGTCGAGCACGCCGGCCATCGACACGAATGCGCGCGGTACCAGCGCGGGCGCGCCGCCCGGCGGCCAGGTCACTCCGGGGGCGCCCGGCGGGAGCGTGCGCCGGGTGGCCGCCCACGCCGCGAGCTGACCGCCTGCCGAGTGGCCCACGAAGATCACGTTCGTCGGATCGAGCGCGGGCACCCGCTGTGCCAACGCAGGGATGAAGTCGGCGGCGTTGCCCACATCGGTGAACGTGGTGGGCCACCCGCCGCCCGAGCCCACGCGCCGATACTCGATGTTCCACACCGCCAGCCCCGCGGACTGCAGCTGGCGTGCGACATCGGCCATGTACCGCTCGGTGGCACGGGCCTTCCAGCCACCTCCGTGGATCAGCATCACCACCGGCAGACTGCGTGCATCGTGCCGGCCCGGTGGCAGGTAGAGCTTCCCGTAATTCTGTGCGGGGTCGGCGTTCGGGGCCGGGTAGGCGTAGCGCACGGCGTCGTCGCGCACGGGGGCCCGCGACGCGGACGCTGGAGCGGCCGGCGACGACGGTGCGGGATCGACGGTGCCGATGGTGCAGCCCGCAACCCCGGCGCACAGTGAACCCACGAGGATCAGCGCGCCCAGCTTCTGCGCGGCGCGCTGCTTGGTCATACTCGAATTGTTCCAGAGCGCGGCACCCCATGCGTGTGACGTTCGTCGGCCACGGGGGGGTGGACCGCCTGCGGATTTGAACCTGAGGCGGATCCAGTGCATACTGGTCAGGTTGCCTTCCGCGGGCGGCGTGGTCTGTTGCGACCGCGGCGTGTGCGAGAAGGTATCGCTTGGCACCCCTCGCGGGAGCCATCCGGTCCGAAAGGGCCCGCCCCACAGGGATAAGGCCCGGGGTGGAACCTGAGCGGCAGCGCGACACGCCCGACCGCGTGGACCGGAGCAATTTGACACATGAACAGCGTCGATCGACTCATCGAACCCGTGGAAGAGTGCGGGGGATTCCGCCCGCGGGCGGGGTTGTAAAGACCTGTGAAGTGTGCTGGCAAAACGTGAACACTTGACGGAAGAGGACACAGCGTGGCGGGACAGAAGATCCGCATCAGGCTCAAGGCCTATGACCATGAGGCGATCGACGCGTCTGCTCGGAAGATCGTCGAGACCGTGACCCGCACCGGCGCTCGTGTCGTCGGTCCCGTGCCGCTGCCGACGGAGAAGAACGTGTACTGCGTCATCCGCTCGCCGCACAAGTACAAGGACTCGCGGGAGCACTTCGAGATGCGCACCCACAAGCGGCTGATCGACATCCTGGACCCGACGCCGAAGACGGTCGACGCGCTCATGCGTATCGACCTGCCGGCGAGCGTCGACGTGAACATCCAGTAAGCGGCTGCGGAGAACTGATAATGACTGAGAACAAGATCAAGGGAATCCTGGGCACCAAGCTCGGCATGACCCAGGTCTTCGACGAGAACAACCGGGTCGTCCCGGTCACCGTCGTCAAGGCCGGGCCGAACGTCGTGACCCAGATCCGTACCGAGGCCACCGACGGCTACGACGCCGTCCAGATCGCCTTCGGCGCCATCGACCCGCGCAAGGTGAACAAGCCCGTCTCGGGCCAGTTCGCCAAGGCCGGCGTCACCCCGCGCCGCCACATCGCCGAGCTCCGCATCGCCGACACCTCCGAGTACGAGGTCGGCCAGGAGCTGGGTGCCGATGTCTTCTCCGGCGGCGAGTTCGTCGACGTGACCGGCATCAGCAAGGGCAAGGGCTACGCCGGCGTCATGAAGCGCCACGGCTTCGCCGGTCTCGGCGCCAGCCACGGCGCCCAGGCCGTGCACCGTGCCCCCGGTTCCATCGGTGGCTGCGCCACTCCGGGCCGCGTCTTCAAGGGCGTCCGCATGGCCGGCCGCATGGGCTCCGACAAGGTGACCACGCAGAACCTCACCGTGTTCAAGGTGGACGCCGACGCCGGCGTCCTGCTGATCAAGGGCGCCATCCCCGGTCGCAAGGGCGGCCTCGTGATGGTCCGTACCGCTGTGAAGGGTGGTGCTCGCGCATGAGCAAGCTGACTCTCGATGTCAAGACCGCCGATGGCAAGACCGACGGCACCGTCGAGCTCCCCGCCGCGATCTTCGACGTGGAGCCCAACATCTCGCTGATGCACCAGGTGGTCATCGCGCAGCTCGCCGCTGCGCGTGCCGGCACGCACTCCACCAAGACCCGCGGCGAGGTCCGCGGTGGTGGCCGCAAGCCGTACCGCCAGAAGGGCACCGGCCGCGCCCGTCAGGGCTCGACCCGCGCGCCGCAGTTCGCCGGCGGAGGCACCGTCCACGGACCGCAGCCGCGCGACTACAGCCAGCGCACCCCGAAGAAGATGAAGGCCGCCGCTCTGCGCGGTGCCCTCACCGAGCGGGTCCGCGAGGATCGCATCCACGTCGTCACCGAGCTGGTGGCCGGCCAGGAGGCGTCGACCAAGACCGCGCGCCTGTTCCTCGCCCAGCTGTCCGAGCGCAAGAAGTTCCTCGTGGTCGTCGGCCGCGAGGACCTGACCGCGCAGCGCAGCGTGCAGAACCTGCCGAACGCGAAGTGGATCTACCCCGACCAGCTCAACACCTACGACGTCCTCGACGCCGATGACCTGGTGTTCAGCCGCGAGGCTCTGGGTTCGTTCATCGCGAGCGCATCGAAGACCGAGGAGGCGAACGCCTGATGGCTACCGCAACCATCCCCGCCGACCCGCGGGACATCCTGCTCGCTCCGGTGATCTCCGAGAAGGCCTACGGCCTGATCGAGGACAACACGTACACCTTCCTGGTGCACCCGGACGCGAACAAGACGCAGATCAAGATCGCCGTGGAGCAGGTCTTCGGCGTCAAGGTCGTCAACGTGAACACCCTGAACCGCACGGGCAAGCGCAAGCGCACTCGCGCCGGTTACGGACAGCGCAAGAGCACCAAGCGCGCCATCGTGACCCTGAGCGCCGACAGCAAGCCCATCGATATCTTCGGAGGCGCGAGCTAAATGGCTATCCGTAAGCACAAGCCGACCACTCCCGGTCGCCGCGGCTCGTCGGGCTCGACCTTCGACGAGATCACCCGGTCGACCCCGGAGAAGTCGCTGATCCGTCCGCTGCACGGCCGTGGTGGCCGTAACGCGCACGGCCGCATCACCACCCGGCACAAGGGTGGCGGCCACAAGCGCGCCTACCGCGTCATCGACTTCCGTCGCCACGACAAGGACGGCGTCAACGCCAAGGTCGCGCACATCGAGTACGACCCGAACCGCACCTCGCGGATCGCGCTGCTGCACTACCTCGACGGCGAGAAGCGCTACATTCTCGCGCCGAAGGGGCTGGGACAGGGCGACGTCGTCGAGTCGGGCCCGAACGCCGACATCAAGCCGGGCAACGCCCTGCCGCTGCGCAACATCCCCGCCGGCACCGTGATCCACGCCGTCGAGCTGCGTCCCGGTGGCGGAGCCAAGATGGCCCGCTCGGCCGGTGCCAGCATCCAGCTGCTGGGCAAGGAGGGCGCGTACGCGACCCTGCGTATGCCCTCCGGTGAGATCCGTCGCGTCGACGTGCGCTGCCGCGCCACCGTCGGCGAGGTGGGCAACGCCGAGCAGAGCAACATCAACTGGGGCAAGGCCGGCCGCATGCGGTGGAAGGGCAAGCGCCCGACCGTCCGTGGTGTCGTCATGAACCCGGTCGATCACCCGCACGGCGGTGGTGAGGGTAAGACCTCCGGTGGCCGCCACCCGGTGAGCCCCTGGGGTAAGCCCGAGGGCCGCACCCGTAAGAACAAGGCGAGCGACAAGTTGATCGTCCGTCGTCGCAAGTCCGGCAAGAACAAGCGCTAGGAGGGAGTTAGAGAATGCCACGCAGCCTCAAGAAGGGCCCGTTCGTCGACGACCACCTCCTCGCGAAGGTCGACGTGCAGAACGACAAGGGCACCAAGCAGGTCATCAAGACCTGGTCGCGTCGCTCGACCATCATCCCCGACTTCATCGGTCACACCTTCGCCGTCCACGACGGTCGCAAGCACGTCCCGGTGTTCGTCTCGGAGAACATGGTCGGCCACAAGCTCGGAGAGTTCGCGCCCACGCGGACCTTCAAGGGCCACATCAAGGACGACCGGAAGGGTAAGCGCCGCTAATGAGCAACGACACAGTCGAAACCAACGCTGCGCCCCAGACCGCGTCCGCGACCGCCAAGTTCGTGCGCGTCACGCCGATGAAGGCCCGCCGCGTGATCGACCTGGTCCGCGGTAAGGACGCCGAGCAGGCGCTCGCCATCCTGCGGTTCGCGCCGCAGGCGGCCAGCGAGCCGGTCGCGAAGGTGCTCGCCTCGGCGATCGCCAACGCGCAGAACAACCTGGGTCTCGACCCGCGCACCCTGGTCGTCTCGGAGGCGTACGCCAACGAGGGCCCGACCATGAAGCGCATCCAGCCGCGTGCCCAGGGCCGTGCGTACCGGATCCGCAAGCGCACCAGCCACATCACGGTCGTGGTGGAGTCGCAGGAGTCCAAGAAGCCCGCCGCCAGCCGGAACCGGAAGGGAGCGTAAGCATGGGACAGAAGATCAACCCCCACGGCTTCCGCCTTGGCATCACCACGGACTGGAAGTCCCGCTGGTACGCCGATAAGCAGTACGCCGAGTACGTCAAGGAAGACGTCGCGATCCGCAAGAAGCTGACCGACGGCCTCGAGCGCGCCGGCATCAGCAAGATCGAGATCGAGCGCACCCGGGACCGCGTGCGGGTGGACATCCACACCGCGCGTCCGGGCATCGTGATCGGCCGCCGCGGCGCGGAGGCCGACCGCATCCGCTCCGAGCTGGAGAAGCTGACCGGCAAGCAGGTTCAGCTGAACATCCTCGAGGTGAAGAACTCCGAGGCTGACGCCCAGCTCGTCGCGCAGGGCATCGCTGAGCAGCTGAGCAACCGCGTGGCGTTCCGCCGCGCGATGCGTAAGGCGATCCAGTCGGCGATGCGTCAGCCGAACGTCAAGGGCATCCGGGTGCAGTGCTCGGGTCGCCTGGGCGGCGCGGAGATGAGCCGCAGCGAGTTCTACCGCGAGGGCCGCGTGCCCCTGCACACGCTGCGCGCCGACATCGACTACGGCCTGCACGAGGCGAAGACCACCTTCGGGCGGATCGGCGTCAAGGTGTGGATCTACAAGGGCGATGTCGTCGGTGGCCGGCGCGAGCTGGCCGCACCGTCGAACAACGATGACCGTCGTGGCCCGCGTCGCGAGCGCCCGCAGCGCCCGCGTCGCAGCGGCGCGTCGGGCACCACCGCCACCAGCACCGAGGCCGGCCGCGCCGGCGACGAGGCTGTGACGGCGGCTCCCGCTACGACCAACCAGGAGGGCTGAGATCCATGTTGATCCCCCGTCGGGTGAAGCACCGCAAGCAGCATCACCCCAAGCGCTCCGGCGCCGCCAAGGGTGGCACCACCGTGGCGTTCGGTGACTACGGCATCCAGGCCCTCGAGCCCGCCTACATCACCAACCGCCAGATCGAGTCCGCTCGTATCGCCATCAACCGCCACATCAAGCGTGGCGGCAAGGTCTGGATCAACATCTTCCCGGACCGCCCGCTCACCAAGAAGCCGGCCGAGACCCGCATGGGTTCCGGTAAGGGTTCGCCCGAGTGGTGGGTGGCGAACGTCAAGCCCGGTCGCGTGATGTTCGAGATGACCTACCCCAATGAGCAGATCGCTCGCGAGGCCCTGCGCCGCGCGCAGCACAAGCTCCCCTGCAAGACCCGCATCGTGACCCGAGAGGAGCAGTTCTGATGAGCAACACCGTCGCCGCTGATCTCCGCGGTCTCACCGCGGACGAACTGGTGGAGAAGCTGCGCGAGGCCAAGGAGGAGCTGTTCAACCTGCGCTTCCAGATGGCCACCGGACAGATGAGCAACAACCGTCGCCTGCGCACCGTGCGTACCGACATCGCCCGGATCTACACGATCCTGCGCGAGCGGGAGCTCGGCCTGGCGTCGGGTCCGGAGGGTGACGCCGCATGAGTGAGAACGGAAGCAATGTGACCACTGAGCAGCGCAACAGCCGCAAGGTCCGTATCGGGTACGTCGTGTCCGACAAGATGGAGAAGACCATCGTCGTCGAGCTCGAGGACCGTGTGAAGCACGCCCTGTACGGCAAGATCATCCGCACCACCTCCAAGGTGAAGGCGCATGACGAGGACGGCGTCGCCGGTGTCGGCGACCGCGTCCGGATCATGGAGACCCGTCCGCTGAGCGCCAGCAAGCACTGGCGCCTGGTGGAGGTGCTGGAGAAGGCCAAGTAAGGCCGGTTCCACCACCGCACAGACTCGAAGCCCCCGGCTCTTCCGCGAGGAAGGGACCGGGGGTTTCGTCGTTCAGCCGTCGTTGATCTCGTTGCAGGTGGCGTTGCGGTCGTGCACCGCGCAACCGGACCTACCCGCAGGCGCTCCGCAGCGCTCGTGCTGACGACGCCAGCGCGGCCTCGGCCGGACCGGCCTTGGCCCACGTCTTGTCCTCCGTGCCGCGGGTGATCCGGTCGGCCTTGAGTCCGTCGCCGTAGGCGTCGAGCTTGGTCTTGTAGTCCACCAGCAGGCCCCGGATGTTCGGGTTCGGGTCCGCGGTGGTGATGATCCCGGGCAACTTGCCGGACTCGGTCGCGATCGCCGCGATGTTCGCATCGAGGGTGGGCGTGATGCCGTCCCAGTTCGCCCCGGGGGTGCGGGTGTAGTCGGCCATCGCCTTGGTCGCCGCGAATCGGGTGTCGTACCCGGTGCGCCACGACGCGCACGCCGACTTCGCGGCGGAGGCGGCAGCCTCGGCCCGCGACGAGGCGAGCGTCGATTCGTAGGCCTGCACGGCCGTGGGGTCTGCCGAACCGGTGCCGGGTACCGTCGCGCATCCCGTCAGCGTCACGGTCCCGGCGGCGAGCAGTGCTGCCGCGATCCGCCTCGTCTTCCCTGCCATCGTCTACCTCCCCCGAGTCACGCGCAGATGCGTGCCTGTTCCCACATTCTTACCCATCAGCGCGGTGTCGGGAAGCTCCGGGGGCGTCACCACGCGCGCGGATGCGGGCCACGAGATGGACCTTTGCTATGCTGGTAGGTGATGCGGAACGCTAACGTTCCGCGCCGTCGTAGGGCTCCCGGGCCCACAGCCGTCTCGCCGCCCGCGGTTCGCAGACGCCTCCCGGTTCTTTTCTTGCGGCGAACGGACGCGGCCACCGCCGCCTTCGCCACCCACCAGCGTTAGGTACATCTCCGCCTTGACCACCTCTGTGACCACTTCTGTGTCCGCACCTTCCTTCACCGACCTCGGCGTGCCCGCCGGCGTCGTCGACGCCCTCGTCGCGATGGATCGGCCCACCCCCTTCCCCATCCAGGCCGATACCCTGCCCGACACCCTCGCCGGCCGCGACGTGCTGGGCCGCGGAAAGACCGGCTCCGGCAAGACGCTCGCCTTCGCGATCCCGCTGGTCGTGGCGGTCGACGAGGCTCGCGGCTCGCGCCGCCGGCCCGGCCGCCCCGTGGGCCTGGTGCTCGCGCCCACCCGCGAGCTGGCCACCCAGATCACCGCCACCGTGGAACCGCTGGCCAAGGCCCTCGGCCTGACCGTGACCACCATCTTCGGCGGGGTCAAGCAGTCCCGTCAGGAGCAAGCGCTCGCGGCCGGCGTCGATATCGTGGTGGCCTGCCCCGGCCGCCTCGAGGACCTGATGCGTCAGCGCATCGTCGATCTGTCCGACGTGGCCGTCACCGTGCTCGACGAGGCCGACCACATGGCCGACCTGGGCTTCCTGCCCGTGGTCACCCGGATCCTCGCCGCCACCCCGTCCGACGGGCAGCGCATGCTGTTCTCGGCGACGCTCGACAACGGCGTCGACAAGCTGGTGCGCAAGTTCCTCTCCGAGCCCGTGATGCACTCCGTCGATCCGGAGAACTCGCCGGTCGCCGATATGACCCACCACGTCTTCGAAGTGAGCGGCAAGGACGACAAGTCCGAACTGGTGCGCGTGCTCGCCTCCGGCATGGGCCGACGCATCCTGTTCACTCGCACCAAGCACCAGGCCAAGAAGCTGGCCAAGCAGCTCACCGCGCAGGGCATCCCCGCCCGCGATCTGCACGGCAACCTGAGCCAGCCGCAGCGCGACCGGAACCTGGAGGCCTTCAGCACCGGCGCCGCCCGCGTGCTGGTCGCCACTGATATCGCCGCCCGCGGCGTGCACGTCGACGACATCGAGCTGGTCGTGCACGTCGACCCGCCCGCCGAGCACAAGGCCTACCTGCACCGCAGCGGCCGCACCGCCCGCGCGGGCAGCGCCGGCACCGTGGTCACCGTGATGCTCACCGAACAGAAGCGCGACACCGTGGCCCTGCTCAAGAAGGCCGCGATCAGTGCGCGTCCCGTCGCGGTCACCGCGACCGCGCCCGTGGTGACCGAACTCGTGGGCGCGCCCGCACCGTTCGTCAAGCCCGCGCCGGAACCCGCGCCGCAGCAGCAGCGCCGGGCCGGCGGCGGACACGCGCCGGGCCGGGGTCGTGCCGGCCGCGGCAAGGGCACCGGCCCGCGGTCCGACGCAGCCGGACGCGGCCAGGGCGGGCAGGCCCGCGGTGGCCAGCAGCGTTCCGGGCAGCGCCAGGCGCCGTCGGGCCAGGGCCGGCCGCAGAGTCAGGGGCGCGCCCAGCAGCCCCGCCGCCGCGCCACCCGCCCCGCGGGCTGACCCACGGGGCTCCCGCGGCCGCATCCCTCATCGTCCCCTCCTCGACGTTCACACCCCCGGGCTCAGCCGCGGGGAACGGACGCCGGCGAGGGGACGACGCGTCGGGGCGACGGCTTATCCCTCCCGGCTGATCCGGAGCACCTCGTCCTCGGTGGGCGGAGTGGCCGGGTGGTGGCTCAGGCACATCGGCGCACGCAGCCGGAGTGTGTCGCTGCCCGCGCCCAGGTAGAAGTCACCGGGACCGAGACCGCCGATCGCATCGATCCGGCCACCGCGCGCGGCCGCCAGATCCTTGGCGGCCTGGATCTGCACCGGCGCATTGAGTTTGCCGTACAGGTGGGTGGCGCTGTTGCCCACGATCTTGTTGTGCAGGCCGGTCGGTGACTGCGTGGCGAAGACCAGCCCCAGACCGTACTTGCGAGCCTGCGAAGCCAGCAGCAGCGTCGACTCGGTGGACGGTTTCACCGCTCCCGACGGCGCGATCTGCTGCGCCTCGTCCATCACCAGCAGAGCCCCCAGCGGCCGGTCGCCCGCGGGATGCCGCTTGATCCAGGAGAACAGGGCCAACTGCAACTGGGAGACGAAGGTCTGCCGCTGCGTCTCGTCGGGCAGCCCGATCAAGCTGATCACCGAGACCCGCGCCCGCTTCCCGGCGCTCGGCGTGAGCAGTGCCGACGGGTCGACCGCCTGGCCTTCGCCGCCGAGCAGCGGATTGTTGATCAGCGCCGCCTGCAGGTTGTTCGCCATATCGGGTGCGAGTTTGTCGGCGCTGGGCAGAGTGCTGCGCGTCGAGTCCCATGCGCGCAGGAAATCGGCGAAGCCGCGGATATCGGAGCGCGTCACCTGCCGCCCGTAGCCGTGCAGCGCCTCGCGAAGGATAGCCCGCTGTTGCTCGCGGCGCTGACCAGACAGACCTATGTGCTGTTCGAGTGCGCCGGCGCACGCTTCGACCGCCATGTCGAAACCCTCGCGGGCCTCCTGTGCCTCCAGGTCGTCGCCCTCGATGCCCGACCGCAGCGCGGCGAAGTCCGGGATCGGTTGTAGCACCAGCGGTCTCGCCGAAGGCCGGTTCGGCGTCCACACCACGACGTCGGTGCCGGCGAGATAGGAATCGGCCCGCTCCCGGTCGCCGGGCCACCACCCTGCGGGCGGCTGTGGCCACGCCTCGCCGAGCCGGGACAGATCGTTGTTGGGGTCGAGAACGATCGCCGACGTGCCGCGCAGAGCGCACTCCTCGATCAGCCTGCGGATGAGCACCGTTTTGCCCGAGCCGGATCCGGCGAAGATCGCGATGTGCTTACGAAGATCGTTGGGGGACACGGTGATCACGGCGTCGTCCGGTGCGAGCCCCAGGCTCACCGGTTGTCCCGGTGCGGGTGACAACGGACCCGCGGGCGCGTCGCTCGACGGTGCCTGCACCCCGGTATCCGGTGCCGTCGCTGCGCGTGCGGGCTCCGGGCGAGCCGGCGCCGGGGCGCCGGAGAACATGAGATCGGCCATCGCGCTGGATAATCCGCCGATCTTGCCGACGGCGTCGCCCGGCACCAGTGCGCGGGCCCGGCGGGCCGCGTTCGAGGCGGCATTCGCGGTGGTCATGGGCTTGGCCTCGAGGCCCGCGAACAGTCGCAGCCCGTGCGCCGGGCGGCGCGCCGCGAGCCACTCGTCCAGGCCGTCGGGTGCGCGCTCGATGAGCCGACCCAACGCTTCCAGAGTCGCGAGATCGCCCTCGTCGAGCGGCAATTGCTGCGCGCCGCGCTCGACCGCGTCGGCGATCACCGCGGAGGCCTTCGGGCTGGTCGGCCACGGCGTGGACCGCAGCAGGAACAGCTGGCGGCGGTCCTGCCCGGCCACCAGGCCGGCACCGATCGCGGCCGACTGCACCCGGTTGGTCACCGCCACCGGGTTCGAGGCCGGCACCGCACGGAACGCCCAGTGTTGCTCGTCCTCGGTGCGCCCCGGAATCCGGCGCCGAAGCCGGGCATCGAGTTGCCTTCCGCCGCGCTCGATCTGGAAGCCTTCGCCGCCGTCCTCGCGGGTCCACGCCCGCAGCCCCGCGTCCAGCAGCCGCGCCATGGCACCGTCGGCCGCGGCCTGATCGGTGGCGACTTCGCCGACTCGGGCGCGCACCCGCAGCGCCTCGAAATCGGCGTCCAGCTTCGTCAGCAGATCCTCGGGGGCCGCCGCCGGTTCGACGGGCCGCGCCGCCGTCGCTGCCGGTGCGGGGCGAGCGGCACCGTCCTCGAACGTGGTCAGCTCGAACACCGACTGCGTCGCCAGACACGACCGGATGTGGCCGTCCACGCGGGTCAGCAGGTCGCGCGGGGTGTGGTGCACCGCCGTCGCGAAAGCCTCCGGCGCGACCGGCCAGGTGGGATGCGGTGGCGTGAAATCCTTCGCCCGATAGGCCGCGGTGAGGCGGCGCTCGACGATGGCGCGCGCCACGGCACCGTCGGGCAGCGATTTGAGCGGGCCCACGACGCGGAACCGATCGGCGACCGAGGCGGTGGCGCGGGTCTGCAGTGTCTCCCACGCGGTCGGCAGCATGCACGCGATCGTCACGGTGCGGTACAGCCCCTGCCGCAGCGCCATCAAGCCGTGGCCGATCTGCTCGACGACGTCGTTGTCGCCGGGCGCGCCGTCTGCGCCGGGGGCACCGAGGGTGGCCGCAGATTGCGCGAGCAGGGTGTCGATCTGATCGACCGCGAACACCGTCGCCCCGGTCTCGGCGAGGAACGCGGAGATCGCGCGCACCGTCTCGACCGCGGCGAATCCGTGCGCAGGCAGGCCCCAGTGCAGCCGCTGCGCCGCGGTCTCCTCGACCTCGATGTCGTCGAGGAAGGCCGATCCCAGGTCGGCGAGCCGGGAATCGGGAGAGGCGAGCAGGACCAGTGCGCGGAGTACGCCGTGGTACTGCCGGACCTGCGGCCGGCGGTTCGACATCGCAGTGACCAGCGCGTCGAGAGTGTCCGGGGTAGGTGCGGCGTCGCCGGAGAACTCGCGCCGCTGCGCTCGCGACAGGCCCGCTTCGTCCGAGAGTAGCCAGATCAGTTGCGCCAGCTGCGTCGGATGGTCGCGGGCCGGGCGCAGGAGCGAACTGCGCAGCGACGTCAGCGCCGCACGCCAGAAGTCGGACGAGTCCAGCAGTTCCAGCAGCACGAAATAGTGGCCGTGACTTTGCACCTCGTCGCGGAACCGGGTCAGCAGATGGGTCTTGCCGGTGCCCGCGTTGCCGGTGATCACCAGGCCGGTGGGGCACGGGCCGGTGGAGGCCACGGCGTCGCCCAGCGAATCCTCGAGATCGTCCCAGACATCGGTGTGCAGGCCGTCGACGTGCAGGTCGGTCGCCGAGTCCCACACCTCCTCGTAGGTGGGCGCCCAGTTCAGCCGGACGGAACGCAGCGCCGCGCGCTGGACGTCGGTCAGGCTCATCGGGTCACTCGGATCGCGTGCAGCTCGCGGCCACCCAGGATCAGCGCGGCGCCGCGATCATCGGCGGTGAGCGCCTTGAGGTTGTCCTCGGCCACGATGTCGACCCCCGGTTCCGGATACAGCTCGCGCAGCGCCGCGTCGACGGCATCGCGTGGCAGGTCGGGCAGGTTCGCCCGCAGTTCGCGCAGCGTCAGCCAGGCACCCGGACGAGGCGCGGCGCGCTGATAGGCGGCGCGGATGGTCTCGCCGGTCACGGCGCCGCTCGCTCCGGTCGCGGGCAGCAGAACCTCGCCCAGCGCGAGCGATTCGCGGCGCAGGTAGCGGCCCAGTCCGCCGGCCAGGGTGAACAGTGCCCGGGTCGACGGAGTGCTGCGCGCCGGGGGAGCGGACTCCATGAGCTCGGCGGCGGCGGCCCAGCCACGGTCGGTGAGGGAGAGCACCTTCGAGCGCCGCGGGCCGTCGGTCACCTCCAGCAGGCCGCGCCGCGTCAACTTGGCGCGCGAGGGCGCTTCCAGCGCGGGCCCGAGCTCCTTGAGGTCGGGATTGCGGACGGGGCCGGCGACCGACGCCAGTACCAGCAGCACCGATGCCTCGGTCCCGGTGAGCCCGGCGGTCAGGTCGCTCATCTCATCCCCTTCGGCGCGGTCTCGGTCACCGGAATTATGGCGGGTCCGCACTCGGCCCCGCACACGCACCCGTGAGCCCGACGGTACGCGGCCGGCCCATCGCGGACCGTCCGACGGGGGTCAGGCGCGGATTTGAAACTGACCTGCGGTTTCGCCTATCATGGACCGGTTGCCTGACGGCAGCACCGTGGTGTGCTGTCGCAGGTGGCGGACCGCGCGTGCTCGGGTCGGTAATCCGGCACGTATGAAAATCCAGGTCTGAGGAGACAAGCTAGTGATTCAGCAGGAATCGCGAGTGCGCGTCGCCGACAACACCGGTGCCAAGGAAATCCTGTGCATCCGTGTCCTCGGTGGCAGCTCGCGCCGCTACGCCGGCATCGGCGACATCATCGTCGCCACCGTCAAGGACGCGATCCCCGGCGGCAACGTCAAGCGCGGCGAGGTCGTCAAGGCCGTCATCGTGCGCACCGCCAAGGAGCGCCGTCGTCCGGACGGTTCGTACATCAAGTTCGACGAGAACGCCGCTGTCATCATCAAGAACGACAACGACCCTCGCGGCACCCGCATCTTCGGCCCGGTCGGCCGCGAGCTGCGCGACAAGAAGTTCATGAAGATCGTTTCGCTGGCTCCGGAGGTGCTCTGACATGAAGGTGCACAAGGGAGACACGGTCATCGTGATCTCGGGCCCCGATAAGGGCGCGAAGGGCAAGGTCGTCGAGGCCTTCCCGAAGGCTGACAAGGTCCTCGTCGAGGGCGTCAACCGGATCAAGAAGCACACCAGCACGTCCGCCACCGCGCAGGGTGGGATCGAGGTCAAGGAAGCCCCGATCCACGTCTCGAACGTGATGGTCGTCGACTCGGACGGCAACCCCACTCGGGTGGGCTACCGGACCGACGAGGAGACCGGCAAGCGCGTGCGGATCTCCCGCAAGAACGGGAAGGACATCTGAGATGACCACCTCTGAGAAGACCCAGCCGCGCCTGAAGGCGCGCTACCGCGCCGAGATCAAGGACGCGCTGAACAGCGAGTTCGACTACGCCAACGTGATGCAGATCCCCGGCGTCGTCAAGGTGGTCGTGAACATGGGTGTCGGCGACGCCGCCCGCGATGCCAAGCTCATCAACGGCGCCGTCAAGGACCTCGAGCTGATCACCGGCCAGAAGCCGGAGATCCGCAAGGCCCGCAAGTCCATCGCGCAGTTCAAGCTGCGTGAGGGCATGCCGATCGGTGCGCGCGTCACGCTGCGCGGCGACCGCATGTGGGAGTTCCTCGATCGCCTGACCTCGATCGCGCTGCCCCGTATCCGCGACTTCCGCGGCCTCAACGGCAACCAGTTCGACGGCAACGGCAACTACACGTTCGGCCTGAACGAGCAGTCGATGTTCCACGAGATCGACGTGGACTCCATCGACCGCCCGCGCGGTATGGACATCACCGTCGTCACCACTGCCACCAACAATGAGGAAGGCCGCGCACTGCTCAAGCACCTCGGCTTCCCCTTCAAGGAGAACTGAGCCATGGCAAAGAAGGCGCTGGTCAACAAGGCCAACAAGAAGCCGAAGTTCGGCGTTCGCGCGTACACGCGGTGCAACAAGTGCGGCCGCCCGCACTCGGTGTTCCGCAAGTTCGGTCTCTGCCGTGTGTGCCTGCGCGAGATGGCGCACGCCGGCGAGCTCCCCGGTGTGCACAAGAGCAGCTGGTGAGTGCAGCCCGGGCCTGACCCGGGTGAACTGACGCAGACGAAGGGCACGCATCCCCCGGTGGGATGCGTGCCCTTCGCTGTCGGCTGGGTATCACCGCAGACCAACCCGGGTTCGCGATCGCACAGAGAATGCGCGAGATGCGTCACGAAACGGCGAACAGACTTTCCCCGTTACCGCTGGGTTAACTATGATTTCACCTCATGTTGGTGCGTGCAGACCAGGCGCTACCACGCGGGCCGCGTGGGGAGCGGCCCGACCGTCGCTGGGGGCGGCGCGAGTGGACCTGGGTGGTCGTGGTCATGGTGGGCTTCGTGCTCGCCGTCGAGGCCGCCGCGATCTACTACGACCTGCGCGGCCCGGTGCGCCTGCTCAGCGATGACTTCTTCGGGCGCCCGGTGGCCGGTGAGGTGAAGGTCGCCGGTCTGGCGCTCGCCGTGATGTGCATGCCGCGCCGGTTCCGAGGGTGGTTCCTGGCCACCGTCGTCGGCGTGGAGATCCTGTTCAACATCCAGCGCTATCTCGCCGGCGAGCACCTGCACTTCGGCAACGGCGTGATGTGGGCGCTGGCCGGTTTGGCCGTCTACGCGCTGTGGCAGCTCAAGGGGCGCGATCAGGAGGTCACGCTCAAGGCCGTCGGCATCGCCGCGATCCTCATCGTGACCAGTCGGGTCGCCGGGGTGTGGCTCGAACTGACGATGCAAGCGCTGCCGTTCGTCGCCGACTGGTTCGTCGAGGTGGCCGACCGCGCGCTGGGGAGCCCGTCGTGGGTGATGGGCCGGTTCGTGAACGAGCACGAGTGGTACCTGTGGCTGATCACGAAGGTGTACACCTACCTGCCCGTGGGGGCGGCGGTGGTCGCATACTTCCAGCTGCGGCGCAGCTCCACCGAGGGCTTCCCCCGGCACCACATCGTGCGCTCGTTCATTTTGATCGGCGCGATCGGCCCGGTCGTCTACTTCCTCTTCCCCGTGGTCGGCCCCGCCTACGCGTTCGGCGGTCAGGTGCCCGGCGCCGCGTGGCTGGACGTGTGGCCGAACGTGGTGCCCACGTCGCTGGAGCCGATCTCCGCGTATTACAGCCAGCTCGCCCCGCGCAACTGCATGCCCAGCCTGCACACCGCCTGGGCCACGGCCATCCTGCTGCACGCGCTCCGCGGCCCACGGCTGCTCAAGGCCTTCGGCGTCTTCTGGTTCGTGTGCACCCTCTCGGCCACGCTCGGTATCGGCGCGCACTACGGCATCGATCTGGTCGCCGGTTTCGTCTTCGCGCTCACGCTCGAGACCGCGCTGGTGCGGCCGGAGGACGGCTGGCACCGTCGCCGGTTGCTCACCATCGCCGGGGGTGCGGGCACCTTCGCGGCGATCCTGGTGGCCACCCGCTACCTCAGCGTGCCGATGGCGCAGAGCGGTCCGGTGGCGGCGGTCCTGCTGCTCGGCAGCGCTGCCGCGATGGCCTTCGCCTACTACCGCGTGGCATTTCCGTCGAGCGGGGCGGTGCGCCTCGGAGCCGTGGTCGACGGTGCTGTGCCGACCGTGCTGCCGGGAGCGGTGGAGGCGCCGCGCCTGCGCGCGTGATCACGCGATAGGTTCTCCTGGTGAGTGGGAGTCGGCGGCGGGCGCGTGGACCGGTCATCGCGATCGTCGCCGCCGCCGCACTTCTCGGCCTCATGGCGGTGCGCCCGTTCGGCCCGATCCCGTTGCTGTTGCTCGGCGGTGTGGCCGCGGTGGCCATCATCATCGGCGTCTCCGGCGGGGGCAACCCCACCGCCGGTACGGCCGATCCGGTGCAACCTCGGCGCGCTCCCCGTCCGACTGCGCGTCCGTCGGCGCCGGCCGCTGCGCCCGCCCCGACCGCCCGGGAGCGGTGGGAACGCGCCCGCGCTCGGCACGACGAAGTCCTCTCCGAATACGGCGCGTACGAGCTGGATCCGGAGATGCTGCTGCGCTTCCCCGCGATGTGGGATCTGGGCGCCGCGAAGGTGATGGCCTTCCACGACGCCCTCGATCACGCGGGGTCGCTGCGCACCGACGACATCCCCGACGAGGCCCGCGCCGACGCCTACGCGAAGGCCGTCACCGACCTGCGCATCACCTGGATCGCCGCCGACCGCTACGCCCGCAGCACCGGTCGCGACAACCTCGCCGCCGAGGACGTCCGCGATCTGGACCGCGGGCTCAAGCTGTACCGGCATGCGCAGGCCGCCGAATCCGCGGAGCGTGCCGCGTATCTGGAACAGGTGGTCGCGACCATGGACCGGCTGGTCGACCGCGGGGTCCTCACCCGTACCCCGGTGATCCGCGCCGAGCTGGAGGGACGTGCGCGGAGGGCGATCGAAGGCTAGCCGTCCCGACGCGCCCGATGTCCAGTTTGTGACTGAAGTTGTAAATGGTGCGTATGGTATTGGTGTGGATATGACGCGCAGAGCGATGCTTGCCATGGCGGCGGCCACCGTCCCGGCGACGATGCTCGCCGCGCGAGCCGCGGCCGACCCGGGGTCGGGTGCGGGCTCGGGTGGAACGGTACCGGGGACCCCGGGAGCGGTGCCGTCGGTTCCCGCGACCCGGTGGACTCCCGAGCGGGCGCAGCAGTGGCGCGAGCAGGCCGGCTGGATGGTGGGCTGCAACTTCATCAATGCGAACGCGGGCAACCAGTTCGAGATGTTCCAGGCGCAGACCTTCGATACCAACCGGATCAACACCGAGCTGGCGTGGGCTCGCGGCCTCGGGATGTCGGTGATCCGGGTTTTCCTGCAGGACCAGTTGTGGACCGCTGACCCCGCCGGGTTCACGCAGCGCCTGGACACCTTCCTGTCGATCGCCTCGGCCAATGGCATCCGCACCATGTTCGTGCTGTTCGACTCCTGTTGGGACCCGAACCCCAAGCCCGGGGTGCAGCGCGAGCCCACACCCGGCGTGCACAACTCGACCTGGGTGCAGAGCCCGGGGGCCGCCGGCCTCACCAACGCCGACACCAGTGCCCTGCAGGCCTATGCCACCGGTGTGGTCAAGGCCTTCGCGAACGACCCGCGCGTGGTCGCCTGGGACGTGTGGAACGAGCCGGAGAACCTCGCGGACTCCTACCCGCTGAGCCCGCCTGACAAGGTGGCCCGCGTGGCGCAGTTGCTGCCCAAGGCGTTCGAGTGGGCCCGTGCCGGGAACCCGTCGCAGCCACTCACCTCCGGCGTGTGGGCCGACACCCGGCCCGAGATCCGCACGATCCAGCTGGAGCAGTCCGATGTGATCAGCTTCCACAGCTACGATCCGCCGGAGAAGTTCCGCTCGATGGCCGCAGACCTCGCCAAGGAGGGGCGCCCGCTGCTGCTCACCGAGTACATGGCCCGCGCGCAGGGCAGCACCATCGAGACCATCCTGCCGATCTGCAAGGAACTGAAGATCGACGCGATGCAGTGGGGCTTCGTGGCCGGCCGCAGCCAGACCTACTATCCGTGGGACTCGTGGAAGCAGCCTTATGTGGGTGCCCGCCAGCCGCGCGAGTGGTTCCACGACATCCTCTGGCCCGACGGTAGGCCGTACCGTGACTCCGAGGTCGCGACGATCCGGCAGCTCACTGCGGGCACCACTGCGCCGGCTCCCGCAACCCAGGCGCCCGCGCAGCCCGCGCCACCGCAGCAGCAGGCCGCCGCCCCGCAGGCGCCACAGCAGCCGCCCACGGCGCAGTAGCGGTCAATCCGCGCGGACGAATGTCCCGTCGAGCCGGTAGTAGGCATCGCTCGACGGGCCGAGCCCGAGATGGAGGACGGGTGGCGGGTTGCGCTGCCGGAGGGCGGACGACGAGGCGTCCTGGCCGATCTCCAGGCTGATGGCGTGGGTGTCCACCGTGGCGACCTTCCGCCGCTGCACCAGGTCGGCCCGCGCGGTGTCGATTCCTCCCGCGGTGACCGCGGTCAGGGCGAAGGCGGAGGAGGCGCTGCCGGTATCGGGTTCGAGCCGGACCACCGGGAACGTACCCACCGTCTCTTCGAGGGAGCCCGACCGGCCCCCTCCTCGGATGTCGATCTTCACGGTGCCGGGATCGGTGTGCGGCACCGCATCGGCCGTGGGCTTGTACACCGCGTACGACAGGCCGCCGAGCACCGGCTGCCTGGGATCGATACCGTTGCTGCGCAGCAGCTTCTCGGCGGCGGGCAAGAACCCGTCGACGCTGACCAAGCCCAGGTTGTCGGGGAGCGCACCGGTGTGATCGACCTCGACCTCCTCGCCGGACATGCTGAACGCGGCGACCAGCTTCCGGTCGGAACTGCGCCGCTGCACCTCGATGCCATCGGAAGCGTGCCGGAAGGAACGGTCGATGCCGATCCGGTCGGCCGCGGCCGTCACCGCCGCGGCGGCGCGGGTCAGGTCGAGGTGCGCGAGATCGGCGCGGCGGAACGTCGATTCGCCCCGGTCCCGGGACGGAGTCCGGCTCGGGTCGTACCACCGGTCGCTCGACCGGGAGTAGTTGGCGTACACGGATTGCCCTGCCGCCAGATCGAGAACGTAGACCTGCGTGGAGGTCTCGTCGATATCGATGCGCAGCACCGAGTCCGCCCCGCCGGGCAGGAGCTCGTCGGCCTTGTCGAGCGCCGCGCGCATCTCCGAGTTCGGGTCCGGCACGGGGCTGGCGGCGTGCTCGGCATCGACCGCCGGGGTGGACGACGAGCCGCGTGATTCCGAGATCACTGCGACGGCGGGAAGGCCCGCAGACAGCACCACGATCCCGGTGATGAGCAGGGTCACGGCCACCGTTCCCGACGGTGCGCGCCGCATCCGGTACGCGAGCCCCACGATCGCGGCGACGGTGCCGATCGCCCAGATCACCGCGGCCGTGCCGCTGCTCACGGATGCACCCACCAAGCCGACCGTGGTGGTCAGCACCAGGGCCACGGAGGCTGCGGACGCCTGCTTCGCGGTCAACTCGGTTTCGGACACGCGGATCAGCCTATCGGTCACGGGCGCACAGGAATCAGCGTGAGCCCAACACGTGTGTTCGCGAGTGCACCGAACCTACCGTCGCGCTATCGGGGCCGTCCGGCGCCGGGCACACGAGGAGACCGCCATGACCGCATCGACCACCGGCGCGCTGACCGCCATCATCGACGTCACCCGCGACGCCGTCACCCGCAACACCGCCAACGCCCACGTCGTCTTCTCCGCCTCCGCAGTGCCGAAGGGCACCGTCGGCAGCGTGAGTACCGCCCGCCAGCACACCCTCGCCGTCGATGAGCCGCCCACCCTCGGTGGCGAGGACACCGCGATCAACCCCGTCGAGGCCTACCTCGGCGCGCTGCTGGCCTGTCAGGTGGTCACCTACCGCTTCTACGCCGACAAGCTCGGGGTCACGATCGACGAGCTCGCACTGAGCGCTGAGGGTGACCTCGACGTACGCGGCTTCTTCGGCCTGGAAGACGGTGTGCGCCCGGGCTTCACCGCCGTCCGGGTGACGGTGAACATCTCCGGGCCGGATTCGGCGGATCGCTACCGAGAGCTCACCGACACCGTGGACGCGCACTGCCCGGTGCTCGATCTCACCCAGAACCCGACGCCCGTCACCACCACCCTCGTGGTCGGGTAGGCGCCGCGCCGCTACGCGGCGGGAGCCGCATTCGCCGCACCCGCTCCGCTCGACTCCGGGCCGGGAGCGGCACGTGTTTCGGCGGTCGTTGCCGGTTCGGTAGGTGCGGTCGCGGAACTCGGCGACGGCGTGGTCTGCTCGGTCGCGCCGACGGCGGGATTGGAATCCTCGGTCGTGCTCGGTTCCGGCTTCGCCGTGGACGGATCCGCGGCAGTCGTCTCCGGTGCGCGACCGGCCGCGTGGTCGGAGGGCGTTGCAGGGCTGGAGCTTTGGGTCGCCACCGCGGACTCCGGAATGCTGCTGGTCGCGGTGGATGCCGGGCGTGCATCGGCACCGTCCGGATCCACGTCCGCCGTGATACCGGCGGCGAGTGCGGCCGGTGCGGGCTCAGGGTCAGTCGCGGGTGTCTCCCGAGGCGCGAACACCGGCCGGGGCACCACCGAGACGGCGTCGACGTTGGGGCCGGGAGTGGACAGCAGGCGATTGAGGTCGGTATCGGGGATGGTCGGACCCGTGACCTGCGGGGAGGCGATCCGCATCCTGGTGACGAAGTCGCGCACGGGCTTGAGGTAGTCCACCGCGGTGACGGCCGTCTCGGGTGCACGGGTGATGTCAGTGGTGCCGCTGGCCAGGTAGTCGAGCACCGCGCGGTCCACGGTGGTGTTGCCGATGCGGAACACTCCGTGATCCCCGCCCTCGACGGTGATCAGGTGGCCGCCGAGTGCCTCGGCGAGACTCTCACCGCCACCGGTGGCGGGGTCGGTCAGGCTCTGCAGGAGCAGGGGCGCGGTGGTGAGACCGTCGCCCGACCAGGGTGCCGGATTCACGTAGCCCCAGCTCATATAGGTGAAGGCGCGCGCGATCGCCGCCTTGGCCCGGAGGGTGGGGGTCGACTCACCGGCGGCGCGCGCCCGCTCGAGATCCTGCAATGCTTCGTCGCGCAATGTCACGAACTTCGGATCAGGGGTGTCCCGGACGCTCCCCGTGCGCCCGAGCTCGGCCGAGCTGGCGTTGACCGCCACTCCCTGTGTCGCCGACAGGCCCTCCGCGGCAGTCGTCCCGGCGTGCCCGACGTACGGGGAGAGGGCGCCGACGCCGCGCAAGAGCGCCGTTGCCGCCGGATTGATCGTTGTGGGGTCCGCGAGCCGCGCCAGCGCCTTGGTATCGATGGGCCGCAGCACGAGATCGATCTGATCGGCGTACAGCGACCAGTTCCGGCGGGTGTACATGAAGGTCGTGGCGTTCACCAGGAGTGGGCTCTCCGGGTAGCCACCGGCCACGGCTGTGCTCGTGACTTCGCCCCGGCTCGCGGCGGCCGCGAGGCGCGCGGCGAAGTCACGCTTGGACGTGTCCCGGATCGTGGCGTTGAGATCGGGAAGGATCGCGTTCGCATCGGCGCGCATCGCCGGCGGCAGATCGTTCGCGCGCAGTTCCGGGGGAAGGTAGTTGAAGACCCACGACTTCGGGTCCTCGACGAGCCGGGCGCTGTTCCAGGCCGAGTACACCTTGTACGGAGTGTCGCCGAGTCCGAAGACGGAGTTGTTCGCCGCCGCCCAGTCGAAGAAGTCGTACAGGCGTCGCTCGAAGACCTCTTCGGCGCGGGCGTTCGCGAGCTCGCCGGCCCCGACGCCGCGCGTCACGGGGTCGATGTTCGAGTCCAGGATCATCTTGTCGACGTTGCGCGGGAACAGGGTGGCGTACGCGGCACCGAGTTCGGTGCCCCAGGAGGCGCCGTAGTAGTCGATCTTCTCGACGCCCAGCGCTTTGCGGAGTTCGTCCATATCGCGGGCGATGTTCTCGGTGGTCAACGTCTTCTTGTACGCGTCGTCGGCGAGGTCGGTGCAGGTCTGCGCCGTGCTGCACTGCAGGCTGGTGCCGTGCAGCAGGCCGCGCGGCTGCAGCCCGATCAGGATGTAGTCGCGGAACAGCTCGCGCGGGGTGGCGAACGTGTCGCCCCAGAAGTCCAGTGCCGAACCTCCCGGCCCGCCCGGGTTGCCGAAGATCACGCCCTTGGGGGTGCCGGCGGGGATGAACCCGGTCGCGAGGATGTCGAAGGATCCCGCCGCGGGATCCTGGTAGTCCACCGGCACGCGGATGGTGGTGCACTTCGCGACGGCACCGTCCGTGTTGACCACCTTGACGTCGCTGGGGCAGTCGCCCCAGGCGACGGAACTCGTCCCCGTGCTGGTGGTGGTGGCCGACGCGGTGAACGAGGTGACGCCGGGGGCGAGGGTGACGACCACGGCGACGGTGAGCGCGAGGCCGGCCGGTCGGCCGGATCCGCGGGCGAAGGGAGATTTCCGAGCGAACATGCGATTCCTTCACATGGGGCTGACAACGATTGTTTGCAGTTGTGGTTGTAGCACAACGTCGGTCTGAATTTCTCCCGATCGCGTCCGTATCGCACCCTTCGGCTCACCGATTCCGTCATATCGCCCCGTGTCGCCGATCAGGTGCGGCACGCGGTGCTCGTGTTACTCGCGCGTTAAGCCCTTGTTGCGGGTTGGGTCCGCGCCCGGGCGTGGTGCCAGAATCTCGGCATGCACCTGACCACGGGCGACACGGAGAAGCTGCTGCTGTCCGTCGCCGGCATGGTGGCCCGCGACCGGCTCAGCCGCGGCGTGGCCCTCAACCACCCCGAAGCCGTCGCGCTGCTCAGCACCTGGGTGATCGAGCGCGCCCGTGAGGGCCGTTCGGTGCCCGAGCTGATGGACGAAGGCCGCCGGGTCCTGACCCGCGACCAGGTGATGCCCGGCGTTCCCGAGATGATCACCGACGTCCAGGTCGAAGCCACGTTCCCCGATGGCCGCAAGCTGGTCACCCTGCACCATCCCATCGACTGAGGCGGCTGATGGCACACACGAGTGACTCCGGCCCGGGCGCGATCCGGGTGCGGCCCGGCACCGTCGAACTCAATCCCCGGCCCGACGGCGAGCGGATCACCCTGGTCTTCGTCAACACCGGCGACCGGCCCGTCCAGATCGGCTCGCACCTGCACCTGCCCGATGCGAACTCCGCGCTGGAATTCGATCGCAGCGCAGCGCACGGCTACCGCCTCGACATCCCGTCGGGCACCTCGCAGCGGTTCGAGCCCGGCGCCTCCCGCACGCTCGACGTGGTCACCATCCGCGGACTGCGCCGCGTGCCCGGCCTGCAGATCGGCCGCGACGTGGAGCTGGGGGCGATCTGATGCGCATCGACCGCGAGCGCTACGCCGCGATCTACGGACCCACCGCGGGCGATCAGGTGCGCCTCGCCGACACCGACTTGTGGATCGAGATCGAGAAGGATCACACCGTCGGCGGCGAAGAGGCCGTGTTCGGCGGCGGCAAATCGATCCGCGAATCCATGGCCCAGTCCGCCGTCACCCGCGCGCAGGGCGCGCTGGACACCGTGATCACCAACGCGATCCTCCTGGACTGGTGGGGCATCGAGATCGCCGACGTCGGAATCCGCGACGGCCGGATCGTCGCGCTGGGCCGGGCCGGAAACCCCGACGTGGCCGACGGTGTGCACCCGGATCTGGTGATCGGGCCGTCGACCGACGTGATCTCCGGCGAGGGCAAGATCCTCACCGCCGGCGCCATCGACTCGCATGTGCACCTGCTCTCGCAGTCCCAGCTGCACGAGGCACTGTGCACCGGTATCACCACGGTGGTGGGCGGAGGCACCGGTCCGTCGGAGGGCTCCAAGGCGACCACGGTGACCCCCGGCGCCTGGCATCTGGCTGCGATGCACCGTGCGCTGGACGGTATTCCGTTGAACATCCTGCTGCTGGCCAAGGGCAACACCGTCTCCGCGGAGGCTCTCAGGGAACAGGCCCTCGGTGGCGCCGCCGGATACAAGGTGCACGAGGACTGGGGCTCGACCCCGGCCGCGATCGACGCCGCCCTGCGCGCCGCGGACGACTGGGGCCTCCAGGTCGCGCTGCACTCCGACTCGCTCAACGAGGCGGGCTTCGTGCAGTCCACGATCGATGCCATCGCGGGCCGCTCGATCCACGCTTTTCACACCGAGGGCGCCGGCGGCGGACACGCGCCCGACATCCTCACCGTGGCCTCGCTGCCGCATGTGCTGCCCGGCTCCACCAACCCGACGCTGCCGCACACGGTGAACACCGTGGCCGAACACCTCGACATGCTCATGGTGTGCCACCACCTCAATCCCGCCGTGCCGGAAGACCTCGCGTTCGCCGAATCCCGCATCCGCGCCACCACGATCGCTGCCGAAGACGTGCTGCACGATATGGGCGCGCTGTCGATCACCAGCTCCGACGCGCAGGCGATGGGCCGGATCGGTGAGGTGGTGTGCCGCACCTGGCAGGTGGCGCACGTGATGAAGCACCGCCGTGGCAGCCTCGGCGGCGCTGCCGACAACATCCGTGCCAAGCGGTACGTCGCGAAGTACACGATCAATCCCGCTGTGGCGCATGGTATCGACCACGAGATCGGCTCGGTGGAGTCGGGCAAGATGGCCGACCTTGTGCTGTGGGACCCTCGCTTCTTCGGCATCCGGCCCGAGGTGGTGGTCAAGGGCGGCGCATTGGTGTGGGCCGCGCTCGGCGACCCGAACGCCTCGATCCCCACGCCGCAGCCGGTGCTCATGCGCCCCACCTTCGGCGCCGACGCCGGAGCCGATCACGCCGTCACCTTCGTCTCACCCGCGGCCCTCGACGACGGCCTCGCCGATCGGCTCGGGTTGCGCCGCAGGCTACTTCCGCTCGCGCCCACCCGCGCGGTCACCAAGGCGCAGATGCTGGGCGGCAACGATGCACTGCCCGATATCCGAGTCGAGCCCGATACGTTCCGGATCACCGTCGACGGTGACGAGATCCTGCCCGCTCCCGCCGCCGAGCTGCCACTCGCACAGCTGTACTCGATGTTCTGATGATCGGTACCCTGCCCTCCGGGGTGCTCGCGATGACGCTGGCCGACGCGCGGCTGCCGTCCGGGGGACACGCGCACTCCGCGGGTATGGAACCCGCTCTGCTGGCGGGGCTCCCCGCCGCCGAGGCGCTGCCGCTCGCGTTGGCACGCGCCCGCACCACCTCACTGGTCGAGGCGGGAACCGCCGTCGTGGCCCGGCATCTCGCCCGGTCCGGTGAAGACCTCGCGCCGGTCGAGGCGGCCTGGGCTGCGCGCACCCCGGCACCGTCGATGCGGGATGCGGCGCGCGTGCTTGGGCGCGGTTACCTCCGGCTCGCCCTGCGCCTGTGGCCCGACGATCCGGCGCTGCGCTCCCTGCCCCGCACCCCGGCCCGCGCGGTGGTGATCGGTGCGATGGCCGCCGCCGCCGGAACCGGCGCCGACGAGCTCGTGCGTACCGTGGTCTACGACGAGGCCGCGTGCGCGGCGGCCGCCCTGCTCAAACTCGAGCCGGGGGATCCGGTACTCGCCACCGAACTGGTGCTGCGCGTGTGCGCCGCCACCGAACCCGAGGTGAGCGCCGTCGCCGCGCTCACGGACCCGGCGGACATCCCCGCCGGGTCGACCCCGCAAGCCGAGGAGTGGGCGCAGGTCCACGCCGTGACGAACAAGAGGTTGTTCCGTGCCTGACCAGCTGCCCGATACCCAGAACCCCCCGCGCGCACTGCGGCTCGGTGTCGCCGGACCCGTCGGCACCGGCAAGAGCTCGCTCATCGCCACCATCTGCCGCACGCTGGCCGATCGGCTGCGTCTGGGCGTGATCACCAACGACATCTACACCGACGAGGACGCCCGGTTCCTGCGCTCGGAGGGGGTGCTCGAAGCCGACCGGATCCGCGCCGTCGAGACGGGTGCCTGCCCGCACACCGCCATCCGCGACGACGTCACCGCCAACCTCATCGCCGTCGAGGACCTGGAGGCCGACCACGGCCCGCTCGACGTGGTGATCATCGAGTCCGGCGGCGACAACCTGACCGCCACCTTCTCGCCCGCCCTGGTCGACGCCCAGATCTTCGTGCTCGACGTGGCCGGCGGCGGCGACGTGGCCCGCAAGGGCGGCCCCGGCATCGCCCGCGCGGACCTCCTGGTGGTCAACAAGACCGACCTCGCGCAGTACGTCGGCGTCGACGTGCCGCAGATGGTGGCCGACGCCACCGCTGCCCGCGAGGGCGGCCCGGTACTCGCGCTCTCCCGCACCGATTCCGCCTCCGTCGCGGAATTGGGGGAGTGGCTGCTCGGGCTGCGCACCCAGTACCTCGGCGGTGATCATGTGGCCGTCGACCCCGGGCCGATGGCTCCGCACTTCCACGCCGATGAGGAGCACGATCACGTGCACCCGCACGAACACGATCACGCGCACCCGCATACTCACTAGGTGAGCGCCGCAGCAGTCGCGGTCCGTGCCGCGTCGCCACGCGCGCACGTCGACCTGGTCGGGGGCACGGTCGTGCCCCGGCTGGTGTCGCGTACCCCCGCCGGCGCTCGCATCGCCCTGGTGGCCGGCGGCGCACTCCTGCTGCCCGGCGACGAGGTGCGGATCGACATCACGGTGGGCGCCGGCGCGAGCCTGGAGCTCGAGGACATCGGCGGCACCGTCTGTTACGGCGAGGCCGACGGTAGCGGACCCTGGTCCCGCTGGACGGTGCACGTCAGCGTCGAGGCCGGTGGGCGATTGAGGTGGGACGGTTTGCCACTCGTCGTGGCCGACGGTGCGCGGGTGCACCGTCGGACCTGCGTGGCGCTCGCCGAGGGCGCGACCGTCGTGCTCCGCGAGACCAGCGTGCTCGGACGCTCGCACGAGCGCGGCGGCGAACTGCGTGCCGAATTCGTCGCCGAAGACGGGATGCCCCTGCTCGTCGAGGATCTGCGCGTGCGCGGCGAAGCGCCCGAACCCGGCGTCCTCGGTGGGCGCCGCGTGTACGACACCGTGACCGCCCTCGGCTTCCGTCCGCCGGCGGTCCCCGGGCTCGATGTGCTCGACCTCGACCGGCCCGGCACCGTCGCCCGATACCTGGGCGATGAGGCGCACCGGAGCCCGCTCGAGGGCGTCACCGCTGCCTGGACAGATGGCTAGAGCAACGAAGAAGTATGCCCCGACCTGCAACTTCTCGCGAATGTAAACAGATCCCGGTGTGGAGTTAACTCGGCGTAGCGTGCCGGAAACATCAGCGCGGCGCGAGCGCAACACCACCTTCCTACGTTTTCCGCCAGGCGGCGATGCCGCACGGAAACGGAGGATCAGATGACCGATCAGCTGACACCGAAGGACACCGCCACGGCGATGCCTTCGGCGGAGCAAAGCGCGCTGCGGGAGACGCTCGAGGACTACACCCTGCGATTCGCCCCGCGCAGCTACCGCAAGTGGGGACCCGCGGTGGTCGCGACCTCGGCTCTCGGCGGCATCGCGTATCTCGCCGACTTCGCCATCGGCGCCAACATCGGCATCGCGGGCGGCACCGGCAACGCGCTCATCGGCATCGGCTTCTTCGCCCTGGTCATCGTGCTCACCGGCTACCCGCTCTCCTACTACGCGGCCCGGTACAACATCGACCTCGACCTGATCACCCGCGGTAGCGGCTTCGGCTACTACGGCTCGGTGCTCACCAACGTGATCTTCGCGAGCTTCACGTTCATCTTCTTCGCACTCGAGGGCTCGATCATGGCGCAGGGCCTCAAGCTGGGCCTCGGCATGCCGCTGTGGCTGGGCTATCTGGTGAGCTCGGTGATCGTGATCCCGCTGGTGATCTACGGCATGAAGAGCCTGGCGAAGCTGCAGGTGTGGACCACTCCGCTGTGGCTGGTGATGATGGTGCTGCCCTTCGGTTACCTGCTCTTCCAGCACCCCGACGCCATAGAATCGTTCTTCGCCTACAGCGGCACCGACATCGTGCGCGACGCCTCGGGCACCGTGATCTCCGCGACCCCTGCCGGCCACGGCGTCTCTTTCGCCGGCGCCATGCTCGCCGCCGGTGTGTGCCTGTCGCTCATCGCGCAGATCGCCGAGCAGATCGACTACCTGCGGTTCATGCCGCCCAAGACCGCCGAGAACAGCCGCAAGTGGTGGATCGCCGTGATCACCGCCGGCCCCGGCTGGGTGTTCTTCGGCGCCATCAAGCAGATCGTGGGCCTCTTCCTCGCGGTCTACCTGATCGCCCAGACCGCCGAGAACGCCGGTATCGCCAACGAGCCCGTGCACCAGTTCCTGGAGATCTACAAGGACTTCATGCCCGGCTGGCTCGCCATGACCCTGGCCGTGATCCTCGTGGTGATCAGCCAGATCAAGATCAACGTGACCAACGCCTACTCCGGCTCGCTGGCGTGGACCAACAGCTTCACCCGCGTCACCAAGACCTACCCGGGCCGGCTCGTGTTCGTCATCTTCAACGTGGCGATCGCGCTGGGCCTGATGCTCGCCGACATGTTCAGCTTCCTCAACAGCCTGCTGGCCTTCTACGCCAACTGCGGTATCGCATGGATCGTGGTGGTCGCGAGCGATATCGCGATCAACAAGTACCTGCTGAAGATCTCGCCGAAGGTGCCCGAGTTCCGTCGCGGCATGCTCTACAACGTCAACCCCGTGGGTTTCGTCTCGGTGATCGTTGCCGCGGGCCTGTCGATCATGGTGTTCTTCGGCCTGCTCGGGTCCACGCTGCAGCCCTACTCGCCGCTGGTCGCGCTGGTGCTGGCGCTGGTGCTGCCGCCGGTCCTGGCGCTGGCCACGCAGGGCAAGTACTACCTGCGGCGCACCGACGACGGCATCGATCTGCCGATGTTCGACGCCGACGGCAACCCGTCGGACGCGAAGCTGCTGTGCTGTGTGACCGGTATCGAATTCGAGCGGCCCGACATGATCGCCTCGAACGTGCCCGGCCCGAACGGGGAGAAGCAGTACATCAGCTCGCTCGCGCTCTCCTGCGACAAGTCCGGCGAGCACGTGCTTCCCGCGCAGAAGTAGCGGGCCACCGCTCCCAGCCGGGAGCTGGTGTCCCCGCACATCCTCGGCCTCCCTCATGCAGGTTCATGGGGGAGGCCGAGGCATGTGAGGGAGGCGTCACGGGTTCGACGGTGCGCGCGGCGGGCCGGACGCCGCAAGCGCGGCGTAGAAGGTCAGCAGCGAGGAGGCTCCGACGAAGTTGAAGCGCAGGTCGCGCGCCCGGAGGTGCGCGCCCACCGCCACGCTGAAATACAGCGTGAGCATCGTGGTGGTCACGCGGCCGAGCCGGGGGAATCTGGGCGCCGCCGCGAGCCCGACCGCCGACGCGGCCTTGACCAGCGGGAAGAACCAGCGATGCTCCTGCGGCCAGTGGACATCGTCGAGGCACCGGCGTACGTACGGGATCGGCGGCACGCAGATCGCCGCGTCCGTCGCCTGCAGGGCCGCAGCGAGCCGGTACAGCCGCGGATCGCGGAGAACGTCAGTACCTGTGCGCATGACCTCACGGTAGGCCGCCGATGCGGCCGTTCCGGGGCATTTCGCTGGACGTCCCGCCATCGTCGCCCCCGCGCCGCACCCATCCGCGGCTCCGGCGTGGCGTCCCCCATCGGACGATGCTCCGGGGGTGGGGGAGGAAACGCCAGCCGCTCCCCTCGGCGTCCCCCGCGCGGCGGACGGGTCGCGGATGGGCGGCGGCGACGGTGACGATTCGACTCTGACCGGCAGTTTCTCTACACTAGTGAGGTTGCCTGTCGTGCGTGAGCACGGCCGGCGCACCTCCCTGAACCGGCACGGATTCGTCCCGCCGGTCCGGAATCCCTGCGGGGCAACGGCTTCGCAGGACGGTTTGCTTCGTAGTAGGCCCACCGTCGGACGCATCAGGCCCGCGTATCCCGTGAGGATTGGCTGGCACCAGTGCGCCGTCGTTGCATGGGAACCGCTGCGAGAAAGGTAGACGAATCTGTCATGACCATGACTGATCCGATCGCAGACTTCTTGACCCGTCTGCGCAACGCCAACTCGGCGTACCACGACGAGGTGACGCTCCCGCATTCGAAGATCAAGGCGAACATCGCCGAGATCCTCAAGTCCGAGGGTTACATCACCGACTTCCGTACCGAGGACGCCGAGGTGGGCAAGAGCCTCGTCGTTTCGCTGAAGTACGGCCCCAGCCGTGAGCGTTCGATCGCCGGCCTGCGCCGCGTGTCGAAGCCCGGTCTGCGCGTGTACGCGAAGTCCACCAACCTGCCGAAGGTCCTGGGCGGCCTGGGCGTGGCGATCATCTCCACGTCCTCGGGCCTCCTCACGGACCGTCAGGCAGCCAAGCAGGGCGTGGGCGGCGAAGTCCTCGCTTACGTCTGGTAAGGGGACAACAAACATGTCGCGTATTGGTAAGCACCCCGTGGTCGTTCCCACGGGTGTCGACGTGCAGATCGCCGGCCAGGACGTCACCGTCAAGGGCCCCAAGGGCCAGCTGGCGCTGACCGTTTCCGAGCCGATCTCGGTGTCGAAGAACGATGAGGGCGCCATCGTGGTCGCCCGTCCCGACGACGAGCGGCGCAACAAGGCGCTGCACGGCCTGTCGCGGACCCTGGTCGCCAACATGGTGACCGGTGTGACCGAGGGTTACACCAAGAAGCTGGAGATCTACGGCGTGGGTTACCGCGTGGCGCTCAAGGGTAAGGACCTCGAGTTCTCCCTGGGCTACAGCCACCCGGTGCCGATCGAGGCGCCCGAGGGCATCACTTTCGCGGTGGAGAGCCCCACGAAGTTCTCCGTGTCCGGCATCGACAAGCAGCAGGTCGGCCAGATCTCGGCGGTCATCCGTCGTCTGCGTCGCCCCGACCCCTACAAGGGCAAGGGCGTGCGGCACGAGGGTGAGCAGATCCGTCGCAAGGTCGGAAAGACGGGTAAGTAACTCATGGCAACTCAGACTGAGAACATCAAGCGTGTCCCGGTGGGCAAGGACGTCTCGACTCGTCGTCGGACGAGCAAGGCCCGCCGCCACTTCCGCCTGCGCAAGAAGATCGAGGGCACCGCGGTTCGTCCGCGCCTCGCCGTCAAGCGCTCCAGCCGGCACATCCACGTGCAGCTGATCGACGACCTCAAGGGCCACACGCTGGCCTCGGCGTCGACCCTCGAGGCGGACGTCAAGGCCGCGGGCGGCGACAAGTCCGCTCAGGCCAAGAAGGTCGGCGAGCTGATCGCCGCCCGTGCCAAGGCCGCCGGTGTGGATGCCGTGGTGTTCGACCGTGGTGGCAACAAGTACCACGGCCGCATCGCCGCGCTCGCGGACGCCGCTCGCGAAGGCGGGTTGACGTTCTGATGCAGACCACCACCAAGTACTCCACCGAACGAAAGGCAGCCTGATGCCCGGACGTCAGCGTCGTGACGGCGGCAACAACGGCCCCGCCGGAAACAACGGTCCCGACAACAACAGCAACGACCGCCGCGGCGGTCGTGGTCGCGATCGCGACCAGCGCGGTGGTCGTGAGGCCGAGAAGAGCAACTACATCGAGAAGGTTGTCACCATCAACCGTGTCTCGAAGGTCGTGAAGGGTGGTCGTCGCTTCAGCTTCACCGCCCTCGTGATCGTCGGCGACGGCCAGGGCATGGTCGGCGTCGGTTACGGCAAGGCCAAGGAAGTTCCCGCGGCCATCCAGAAGGGCGTCGAGGAGGCTCGGAAGAACTTCTTCCGCGTCCCCATGATCGGCAACACCATCGTGCACCCGGTTCAGGGTGAGGCCGCGGCCGGCGTCGTGCTGCTGCGTCCCGCCAGCCCGGGTACCGGTGTGATCGCCGGTGGCGCCGTGCGTCCCGTGCTCGAGGCGGCCGGCGTCCACGACGTCATCGCCAAGAGCCTCGGCTCGGACAACGCCATCAACGTGGTCCACGCGACCGTCGCCGCTCTCAAGGAGCTGCAGCGTCCGGAGGAGGTCGCGGCTCGTCGCGGCCTGCCCATCGAGGACGTCGCTCCCGCGGGCATGCTGCGTGCGCGTGCAGGTCAGGGAGCGTAATTCATGGCACAGTTCAAGATCACCCAGGTGCGCGGCACGATCGGCACCAAGCAGAACCAGCGCGACAGCCTGCGGACGCTCGGCCTGAAGGGCATTCGTAAGAGTGTCGTTCGCGAGGACACCCCGCAGAACCGCGGCCTGATCCAGGTCGTGTCGCATCTCGTGGAAGTGGAGGAGGTGTAACCAATGGCTATCAAGCTGCACGATCTCCGTCCCGCCAAGGGCGCGAAGACCGAGAAGACCCGTGTGGGTCGCGGTGAGGGCTCCAAGGGCAAGACCGCCGGTCGCGGTACCAAGGGCACCAAGGCGCGCAAGAACGTCCCCGTGGCGTTCGAGGGCGGCCAGATGCCGCTGCACATGCGGCTGCCGAAGCTCAAGGGCTTCAAGAACCGCAACCGGGTCGAGTACCAGGTGGTGAACGTCGGCGACATCGCTCGCCTGTTCCCGCAGGGCGGCACCATCGGCATCGACGAGCTCGTCGCTGCCGGCGCGGTTCGCAAGAACCGCGTCGTCAAGGTGCTCGGCGACGGCGAGATCAACGTCAAGGTGGACGTGACGGCGACCAAGGTCACCGGCGCCGCCAAGGCGAAGATCACCGCTGCCGGCGGCTCGGTCACCGAGCTCGCCCCCTCGGCCGAGGCGTAGTCCGCCTCGTTCGACTAGCGTGAAGACCGCGGCAGGCGCCGGAAACGGGGCCTGCCGCGGTTCTTCTTTCACGACCGGTCGTCTCGTCCGCCTCCTGCCGGGCGACACCGCCGTGAACAGCCGCGATGGGTGCGGCTGTTAGAGTTCTAACGTTTGCAGGATTACCGATGAGGACACGCCGCTCCCGCCTGCGGGTGTAGCGCGTGTCCATGAGCGTGGGGTGGCCCGCCCGGGCCACCCGGCTGCCAGGAGGATGTGTGCTTTCGGCCCTAGTCCCGATCTTCCGGACCCCCGACCTGAGGCGGAAGATCCTGATCGTCCTGGGCATCCTCGTGCTCTACCGGTTCGGCGCCACCCTGCCGTCCCCGGGCGTGAACTTCCGCAACGTCAGTGAGTGCGTCGACGATCTCGCCAACGGCGCCAACGCCGACGTCTACTCGCTGATCAATATGTTCTCCGGCGGCGCTCTGTTGCAGCTGTCGGTGTTCGCGATCGGCATCATGCCGTACATCACGGCTTCGATCATCGTGCAGCTGCTGATGGTCGTGATCCCCCGCTTCGAGACTCTCCGCAAGGAGGGCCAGGCGGGCCAGGCCAAGATCACGCAGTACACCCGTTACCTCACGGTGGCGCTGGCGCTGCTGCAGGCCACCGCGATCGTGGCGATGGCCTCGCGCGGCAGCCTGCTGCAGGGCTGCACCAAGCCGATCCTCGATAAGACCGACATCTTCTCGCTGATCGTCATCGTGATCACCATGACCGCGGGCGCCGTCCTGGTCATGTGGTTCGGCGAGCTGATCACCGAGCGCGGCATCGGCAACGGCATGTCGCTGCTGATCTTCGCGGGCATCGCTTCGCGCCTGCCGGCCGACGGCCAGAACATCCTGCAGAGCCAGGGCGGCCTCACCTTCGGCCTCGTCCTGTTCGCGGTGTTCCTGATCATCATCGCGGTGGTCTTCGTCGAGCAGGGCCAGCGCCGGGTCCCGGTGCAGTACGCCAAGCGCATGGTGGGCCGCAAGATGTACGGCGGCTCGTCGACCTACCTGCCGCTGAAGGTGAACACCGCCGGCGTGATCCCGGTGATCTTCGCGTCCTCGCTGCTGTACCTGCCGCAGCTGATCATCCAGCTCGTCTCCGGTGGCCAGTCCACCGCCGGCTGGGTGCAGTGGATTCAGACCAACCTGGTCAACCCCGGCAGCTGGGTCCACATCGCCGTGTACTTCGCGCTGATCATCTTCTTCACCTACTTCTACGTGGCGATCACCTTCAACCCGGAGGAGCGCGCCGACGAGATGAAGAAGTTCGGCGGCTTCATCCCGGGCATCCGCCCGGGCAAGCCCACCGCGGACTACCTGAACTACGTGCTGCAGCGGATCACGCTGCCGGGCTCGCTGTACCTGGGCATCATCGCGATTCTTCCGAACCTGTTCATCGAACTCACCGGTAGCGGATCGAACATGAGTAACCTGCCCTTCGGTGGCACGATGGTGCTCATCATCGTGGTCGTGGCCCTCGACACGACGAAGCAGATCGAGAGTCAATTGATGCAACGCAACTACGAAGGATTCCTCAAGTGAGACTGGTTATTCTCGGCCCTCCCGGGGCGGGCAAGGGTACGCAGGCGGAGAAGCTGTCGGAGAAGTACGGAATCCCTCACATCTCCACCGGGGATCTGTTCCGCGCGAACATCAGCGAGGGCACCGAACTCGGTGTCGAGGCCAAGAAGTACATGGACCGCGGCGAACTGGTCCCGTCGTCGGTCACCGTCGACATGGTGCGTTCGCGTCTCGACGAGCCCGACGCCGTCAACGGCTTCATCCTCGACGGCTTCCCCCGGTCGACCGATCAGGCCGATTCGCTCGCCGAGATCCTGGTGCCGCGTAACGAGAAGCTCGACGCCGTGATCTCCTTCGAGGTCCCCGAGGACACCGTGGTCGAGCGCATGCTGGCCCGCGGCCGCGCGGACGACACCGAAGAGGTCATCCGCAACCGCATGCAGGTCTACGCCAAGCAGACCGCCCCGTTGCTGGACTACTACGGCGACTTCGTCACCCACATCGACGCCGTCGGCACCGTCGACGAGGTGCTCGCGCGGGTGACCACCCAGCTCGATAAGTGAGCAGGTTCCGCCGCAACAAGACCGTGCCCTTCCGCTCCGCGGGAGAGCTCGACGCGATGGCCGCCGCGGGCGCCGTCGTGGGCCGCGCGCTCGTCGCGGTCCGCGAGGCCGCCCGCGTCGGCGTTTCCACCCTCGAACTCGACGAGGTCGCCGAGACGGTGATCCGTGAGGCCGGCGCGACCCCCTCGTTCAAGGGCTACCACGGCTTCCCCGGCTCGATCTGCTCCTCGGTCAACGACGTGGTCGTGCACGGCATCCCCGACCGCTCGACGGTCCTGGCGCCGGGAGATCTGGTCTCGATCGATTGCGGCGCCATCCTCGACGGCTGGCACGGCGACTCCGCGTGGACCTTCGGCGTCGGCGAACTCGCCCCCGAAGACGAGGATCTGTCCGAGGCGACCCGACTCGCCATGGAGGCGGGGATCGCCGCGATGGTCGACGGTGCACGCCTGACCGACGTCTCGCACGCCATCGAGACCGCCACCTACGCGCAGTCCGCCCGGCTGGGCCGTGACTTCTTCATCGTCGACGGCTACGGCGGGCACGGCATCGGCCGGGAGATGCACATGGAGCCCTTCCTCGCCAACGAGGGCGACCCGGGGAAGGGGCCGCGGCTCGTCGTGGGCTCCACTCTCGCCATCGAGCCGATGCTCACCCTCGGTACCGCGGATACCTCCGTGCTGGAGGACGACTGGACCGTCGTGACCGACGACGGTTCCCGGTCCGCCCACTGGGAGCACACCGTCGCCGTTACCGCCGACGGTCCGCGCATCCTCACACCGCGTCCCTGACCTGCGGCGAGGACGGCGGGACCGACCGCGTATCGGTCGTGTCGGTGGGTGAGGGCTCGGCGAAAGGCAGCTCCGGCACCTCCTCGCCGTTCATCACTTTCCGCATCCGCTCGGTATCGAGCTGCCCCTCCCACTTCGCCACCACGAAGGTGGCCACGCAGTTGCCCAGCAGGTTCACCGACACGCGCATCGAGTCCATGATGCGGTCCACCCCCAGCAGCAGCGCGACCGCGGCGACCGTGATCTCGGGATGCCCGAGCGCGGTGACGGTGGCGGAGAGCGCGAGGAACGACGATCCCGGCACCCCGGCCATGCCCTTCGACGTGAGCATCAGGATCAACACCGCGGTGATCTGCTCACCGAGGGAGAGGTCGACGCCGAGCGCCTGAGCGAGGAACATCAGGCAGATCGCGAGATAGAGGGTGGCGCCGTCGAGGTTGAACGAGTACCCCGTGGGCACCACGAGTCCGGTGGCCGCGCGGGAGCACCCCGCATGGGTCAGCTTCTCCATGATCTTCGGCATCACGGCCTCCGTGGAGGCGGTGCCGAGCGCGAGCAGGAATTGATCTTTGGTGTACCGCAAGAACTTCCAGAGGTTGAGTCCCACCGCGAATCGCGCCACGAGCGCCAGCACGAGGATGAACAGAGCGGCGGCCACGTAGCAGGCGAGAATCAGTTTGCCGAAGCTGGCGAGGGAGGCGATGCCGTACTTGCCGATGATGCTCGCCATCGCCCCGAAGGCGCCTATCGGCGAGAGTCGCATGATCGCACCCATGATGGTGAAGAAGATCTGGCCGAGCTGTTCGATCGTGCGGCCGACGATGGTCGGGCCCGCCGTGCTGAACGTGGCGAGCGCAAGCCCGAACAGCACGGAGAAGAACAGCACCTGCAGGGTGTTGTTGGTGGCGAAGGCGTTGATCACCGACGAGGGGATCACACCCAGTAGGAATTCTGCGAAGTGCGGGAGAGAGCCGTCCTTGGTGGCCTTGTCGATGGCGGCGGCACCATCGGACAGGGTCGCGGGGTCGATCCGGAAGCCGGCGCCGGGGCGCATCACGTTGCCGACCACGAGGCCGAAAACCAGGGCGAACGTGGTCACCACTTCGAAGTAGAGCAGGGCTTTGATGCCGATCCGGCCCACCGACTTCAGGTCGCCGACGTGCGCGATGCCCACCACCACGAGACAGAAGATGATCGGCTCGATCACCATCTTGATCAGCGCGAGGAATCCGTCCGAGAAGGGCTTCATGGTCGCGCCGAACGCCGGCGCTAGCCATCCGACGAGGATTCCCGCCACGATTCCAACGATCAGCTGAGGGAACAATCGCCGGTAGATCGGCGTGCGTGACGGTGTGGGGGCGGCGTCCATCCCGGCACCGTAGGGGCGGCGTGTGTCGCTGCTATTGCGTCCCGGTTTCCCAGGCGGACAGTGTATTCGCGATCGCATCGCCCAGGGCGAACAAGGTGCTCCGGACAGCGGTACCGTCAGGTCGGGCAGAGAGCGCAATCATTGTCGCTTGACCCTCACGCGACGTGAGGGCAGAAGGTGATCGGTGTGAACGACGGGAAGCAGCAATTCCACACGGTGGGCGCGATCGCGCGCCTGACCGGAGTGAGTGTTCGCACGCTGCATCACTACGACGACATCGGGCTGGTGCCGCCCTCGGGGCGCACCGGCGCGGGATACCGCGTGTACTCCGATGCCGATGTCGAGCGTCTGCACCGGGTACTGACGTACCGGGAGTTGGGCTTCCCCCTCGAGCAGATAGCGACCCTGCTCGACGATCCGTCCGCCGATGCGATGGCGCACCTGGAGGAGCAGCGCAAGCTGCTCTCCGAGCGGATCGACCGTTTGCACCGGATGGTCGCGGCTGTGGAGGAGATGATGAACAGGAAGAGGGGCGGAATCACGCTCAGCGCTGAGGACCAGGCCGAGATCTTCGGTCACGACTGGCTCGGCGAGGGCTACGCCGAGGAGGCGGAGCAGCGCTGGGGCGACACCGACGCCTGGAAGCAGAGCGCCGAGCGCACCGCGAAGCTGAGTAAGGACGACTGGAAGCGGCTCAAGGCCGAGGGTGATGCCCTGGAGGCGGCACTGGCCGACGCGCTTGCGCGCGGCGTCGTCCCGGGCTCGCCGGAGGCGAACGCGCTGGCCGAGCGACACCGCGAGGGCATCAATCGCTGGTACGACTGCGATCACGCCATGCACGTGTGCGTGGCGCGGATGTACGTCGACGATCCGCGGTTCCGTCAGCACTACGAGGATGTCGCGCCGGGGCTGGCCCGGTACGTCTACGACCTCGTCGTCGCGAACGAGTAGTCGTGTCGGGCCGTTCGGGTGCTGTTCGCGGCACCCGAACGGCCCGAAACTTCGCGCTAGGCTGGCTGCGTGGAGTGGTTGCTACACAACTGGTGGTTGTTCTTCGTCTTCGGTGGCTCGATCAGCGCCGGTGCGAAGGGCGTCGCGGCCTGGAACGAGCGTCGCGCGAACCGCCGCCTGGAGCGCTACCGCATCAAGCAGGAGACCAAGGTCGCGATGGCGCAGGCCAAGGGAATGGGCCGGATCGACGCGGCGCAGGCCAAACGCGAGCTGGAACGCGTCACCGCCGAACACGATGCGGTGGATACCCGCTGGTTCGAGTACGAGACCGATCTCGCGACCATCCTCGACTATCCGATGATGATCGACCTGCGCGAGCCGCTCACCGTCGAATTCCACACCGCCAAGCGGCGCGCCGACCTCCTGCGTCCCGCGACCCCGGAGCAGAGCACCGGCATCGAGGAGTACCGGAACGCGGTACACGCCTACGCCGCCGCATTCGATGTGGCCGAGCAGGAGGCGCAGCGCCGCCGCCGCGGTGACTTCGATCCGATGGAGCAGGAGCGTCTGGCCCGGGCACAGCGGCTCCTGGCCGTCGCCCTCAACGGCGGCGCCACCGGGGCGGAGCGGCAGCAGGCCTACCAGCGGGCCCGGAAGGAACTCGAGGGCCTGCTCAACCTACCGCTGCCCGCAACCGTCGCTCTGGAGCGGCAGGTGCGGGCAGCGTTGGAGAGCTCGAACTAGTCGCGGCTAGGTGCAACCGCGGCGCACCGCGGTGGTCCAGGGGCCGTCGTCGGTGAGGACGGTCCGGATCGCGTGCCCCAGCCACCGCAGCGCGCGCATCACGTGCCCCCTACGACGCGCCGGCCGCGGCGGGAACCTGCGCTGATGCCGCGGCGGCGAGGCCCACCCGCAGATCGGCGAGGATGTCGTCGATGTGCTCGATGCCCACCGCGAGGCGCACCAGGCCCGGCGTGACGCCGGCCTCGAGCTGCTCCTGCTCGGTGAGCTGCGAGTGGGTCGTCGAGGCCGGGTGGATCACCAACGAGCGGACGTCGCCGATGTTCGCGACGTGGCTGTGCAGTTGCAGGGCGTCCACGAAGGCCTTGCCCGCGGGGACGCCGCCGGACAGCTCGAAGGCGACGATGGCGCCGGCGCCCTTGGGCAGCAGCGACTTCGCGCGCTCGTAGTACGGCGACGAGGGCAGCCCGGCGTAGATGACCTCGGTGACGCCGTCCTGACCGGAGAGGAACTCGGCCACCTTCTGCGCGTTCTCGACGTGCCGCTCCACCCGCAGGCTCAGCGTCTCGATCCCCTGCGACAGCAGGAAGGCGTTGAACGGGGAGATCGCCGGGCCCAGGTCACGCAGGAGCTGCACGCGGGCCTTGAGCGCGTAGGCGGGCTCGCCGAGGTCGGCGAAGACGACGCCGTGGTACGACGGGTCCGGCGTGGTGAAGTTCGGGTGCCGGCCTTGCGTCCAGTCGAACTTCCCGCCGTCCACGATGACGCCGCCGATCGCCGAGCCGTGGCCGCCGAGGTACTTGGTGGCCGAGTGCACCACGATGTCGGCGCCGTGCGCGAGCGGGTTGAGCAGGTACGGGGTGGCCACGGTGTTGTCGACGATGAGCGGTACGCCGTTCTCGTGCGCGACACCGGCCACGCCGGCCACGTCGAGCACGTGTCCGCGCGGGTTCGCGATCGTCTCGGCGAAGAAGGCGCGGGTGTTGGGGCGGACGGCGGCGCGCCACTGTTCCAGGTCGTCGGGGTTCTCGACGAAGGTGACCTCGATGCCCAGTTTGGCGAGCGTGTAGTGCAGCAGGTTGTAGGTGCCGCCGTACAGGTAGGGGGAGCTCACGATGTGGTCGCCCGACTCCGCGACGTTGAGGATCGCGAGGGTCTCGGCGGCCTGGCCCGACGCCACGAGCAGCGCCGCGACGCCGCCCTCGAGAGCGGCGATCCGCTGCTCGACCGCGTCCTGGGTCGGGTTCATGATCCGGGTGTAGATGTTGCCCGGCTCGGCCAGCCCGAACAGCGCCGCGGCGTGATCGGTGTTGTTGAACGTGTACGACGTGGTCTGGTAGATCGGGAGCGCACGCGCGTTGGTCGCACCGTCGGGCGTCTGCCCGGCGTGGATCTGCGTGGTCTCGAAGTGCCAGGCGGGGCTGTCCGGAGTACTCATGGGTGCGATCCAAGTGCAACCGCCGCTCACCGTAAAGACTTTGGCTCATACAGTAGGGAAATGGCCGGCGATGAGGTGGTGGCGCTCTACGACGACGCGGGGCGCCCGTACGGTGCGGCGACCCGCACTCGGGTGCGTGCCGCGAACCTGCGGCACGGCACCACTGCGATCCTGGTCTTCGACAGCGCCGACCGCATCTACGTGCACCGTCGCACCGCGGTCAAGGACGTCTACCCCGGTCTGCGTGACTTCTGCGCGGGTGGGGTGCTCCTGGCAGGGGAGTCGCCCGACGACGGTGCCGCGCGGGAGGCCTTCGAGGAGCTCGGGGTGCACGGCGTCGAGCTGGTGCGGGTCGGTACGGCCGATTACGCCGATCCGATGACCCGGTTCGTGTGCTTCCAGTACGTCTGTACCTACGACGGTGCGATCGTCTGGCAGCCGGAGGAGGTGTCCGGCGGTGAATGGATGACGCGTTCCGACCTGCTGGCGGCGGTCGCCGCCGACCCGGGCGACTTCGTGCCCGACTCGGTCGAGACCGCGCTGCACCTGGTGAAGGGTGGGGTGGCGCCGACGACGGGTTTCGGCCGGGATTCGTCCGACGAGTAGTCAGCGAGTAGAATGGGCAGGTAGCGCGGCGTTCGGTACATCATCGGCGCCGCATTCCCGGTGCAACCGGCACTGGGACCAAGACACAGGATCGTGGAGGGTATGGCGAAGAAGGACGGAGCCATCGAGGTGGAGGGCCGCGTCGTCGAGCCGCTCCCCAACGCAATGTTCCGCATCGAGCTGGAGAACGGGCACAAGGTGCTCGCCCACATCAGCGGCAAGATGCGACAGCACTACATTCGTATTCTGCCCGAGGACCGGGTCGTCGTGGAGCTCTCTCCGTACGACCTGACCCGCGGGCGCATCGTGTACCGGTACAAGTGATCCGGTAGCGCGCAGACGACGAAGGCCCACCCCGGCGGGGTGGGCCTTTTCTCGTCGCGAGTCCTCGGCGGCGGGTCAGACCGCGAGGCGCAGGCCGCCGGCCGCGCCGAAGATGAAGCCGAGATCCAAGTACTGGGACTGGCCGGCCGAGCTGCCGTCCTTGAACGAGCTGGTCGCGATGCCGAGCACGGCACCGTCGGCCATCCGGATCAGCGGCCCGCCGCTGTCGCCGTGATCGCTGCGCACATCCGACAGGATGCGGTTGCCGGCCACGTCGATCACCCTGCCGCACTGCCAGCCGGTGGTCCGGCCCTGCCGGCACACCTGATCGCCTACCACGGCGCGGCCGACGATGCGCGGGTTGACGGTGCCCTGCCGGTTGGTCAGCGGCACGCCCGGCTTGAACGCCAGGGTGGCCCAGTCGGGCTCGTTCGGGTCGATGACGCGGTCGTCGTCGGAGATCCGCGGGGACGCCGACCTTTCGACCTTGCCGACGTCGGCGATGGTGCGATCGCGGCCGGGCACCGGAACGGCGACGGTCTGGCCGGCGTTGCCGCAGTGTCCGGCGGTCACGCCGACGCGGCGGCCGTCCGGAGTGAGGGCCATGACGCCGAGCGTGCACGCCTGCACCTCGATGCCCTTGTCGGTCTCCTTCTGCACCACGTCGATCTCGGAGCCGGGGCCGATCACGATGTTCGGGGCGGCGGCGACGGGGCCGGCGGCGATCAGCACGGATGTGGCGGCACCGAGGGAAGCGGCGGCCACGACGCCGAGGCGCCGGGCGACGGAGAACTGCATGCTGGTCCTTTACGTCTTCGGGGCGTCAGTCCAGTGCGACGGGACGCAGATCTCCCGCTGAGCGATGACGATCCAGACGGTAGCACGATGCCCACCTCCGCGGATTTGGGCGCGCGGGCTTCGGCGCGTACACTGGATCATCGCGTGCGTGCGCGGGTCTTCGCGTGCGCCGTGACGCTGTGCCGGGCTCCCGGTGCGGCGCCGAAAAACACTGAACACAAGGGATAGGACTGACGTGAAGGTCAACCCCAGCGTCAAGCCGATCTGCGAGAAGTGCAAGGTGATCCGCCGCAACGGTCGGGTCATGGTGATTTGCGACAACCTGCGCCACAAGCAGCGTCAGGGCTGATCACCCGCGCTTTGAGCGGTTCGCCGCTTGAACTGCAGTTTTGATGAACTCTCCGCACCAGCGGGGGCAGACGAGCCCCTGTAGGACCCCCGGCGCGGAGGCCGGGGCCTCGGCCGGCGTGAAAGCGCCGGAACCACCGAGGACGGACGGGGAGCAGACCTCCGACGAAGAAGAAGGAAACGCCAACAATGGCACGTCTCATGGGTGTCGATCTCCCGCGCGAGAAGCGCATGGAGATCGCACTGACCTACATCTACGGCATCGGCCGTACCCGCGCGACTGAGATTCTGACCGCTACCGGCGTGAGCCCGGATCTGCGCAGCAAGGACCTCAGCGACGAGGACCTCACCAAGCTCCGTGACTTCATCGAGGGCACGGACTACAAGGTCGAGGGTGACCTGCGCCGTGAGGTGCAGGCCGACATCCGTCGCAAGATCGAGATCCAGTGCTACCAGGGCATCCGCCACCGTCGTGGCCTGCCCGTGCGTGGCCAGCGCACCAAGACCAACGCTCGCACCCGTAAGGGTCCGAAGAAGACCATCGCCGGAAAGAAGAAGTAATGCCTCCCAAGTCGCGCGCCGCTTCCGGCGCCAAGAAGGGCGCTTCGCGTCGCCGGGAAAAGAAGAACGTCCCGCACGGCCACGCCCACATCAAGAGCACGTTCAACAACACGATCGTCTCGATCACCGATCCCGCCGGCAACGTCATCTCGTGGGCGTCGTCGGGCCACGTCGGCTTCAAGGGCTCGCGTAAGAGCACCCCGTTCGCCGCGCAGCTCGCTGCCGAGAACGCCGCCCGCAAGGCGCAGGAGAACGGCGTCAAGAAGGTCGACGTCTTCGTCAAGGGCCCGGGTTCGGGTCGCGAGACCGCCATCCGCTCGCTGCAGGCCGCAGGCCTCGAGGTGGGCACGATTTCCGATGTGACCCCGCAGCCGCACAACGGTTGCCGTCCGCCCAAGCGGCGCCGGGTCTAGGGAAGGTAGGAGAGAGAAACCATGGCTCGTTATACCGGCCCTGTCACCCGTAAGTCCCGTCGTCTGGGCGTCGACCTCGTCGGCGGCTCGGAGGCCTTCGAGCGTCGTCCTTACCCGCCCGGCCAGCACGGCCGCGCCCGGGTCAAGGAGAGCGAGTACTTGCTGCAGCTCAAGGAGAAGCAGAAGGCCCGCTTCCTGTACGGCGTGATGGAGAAGCAGTTCTCCCGCTACTACCAGGAGGCCAAGACCGCCTCGGGTAAGACCGGCGATGCTCTGCTGCAGATCCTCGAGACCCGCCTCGACAACGTCGTGTACCGCGCCGGCCTGGCCCGTACCCGTCGTCAGGCCCGCCAGTTGGTGACCCACGGTCACTTCACGGTGAACGGCGTCCGCGTGGATGTTCCCTCGTACCGCGTCTCGCAGTACGACATCATCGACGTCCGTCCGAAGTCGCTCGGCACCACGCCGTTCCAGATCGCCCGGGAGACCGTCGGCGAGCGGACCCCGGCGGCGTGGCTCCAGGTGGTTCCGTCGACCCTGCGCATCCTCGTGCACCGCGTGCCCGAGCGTGAGCAGATCGACGTTCCGTTCCAGGAGCAGCTCATCGTCGAGTACTACTCGAAGTAAGTAGTGCAGGCCTGTCGGCGGATTCGCCGCCGGAGGCCATCAACGGGCGTCAAATAGCGGACGCCCAGAGAGAAGGAAACTCAATGCTCATCTCGCAGCGACCCACGCTCAGCGAAGAGGTCATCTCCGACGCGCGCTCGAAGTTCGTCATCGAGCCGCTGGAGCCGGGCTTCGGCTACACGCTGGGCAACTCGCTCCGCCGTACGCTGCTGTCGTCCATCCCGGGCGCAGCCGTGACCAGCATCCGCATCGACGGCGTGCTGCACGAGTTCACCACGGTTCCGGGCGTGAAGGAGGATGTCACCGACATCATCCTGAACCTCAAGGGCCTGGTCGTCTCGTCGGAGGATGACGAGCCGGTCACCATGTACGTGCGCAAGCAGGGTCCGGGCGCCGTCACCGCGGGCGACATCGTTCCCCCGGCGTCGGTCACCGTGCACAACCCCGATCTGCACATCGCCACCTTGAACGACAAGGGCAAGCTCGAGATCGAGCTCGTCGTCGAGCGGGGCCGCGGCTACGTGCCGGCCGTGCAGAACAAGGCGTCGGGCGCCGAGATCGGCCGTATCCCGGTCGACTCGATCTACTCGCCCGTGCTCAAGGTGACCTACAAGGTGGAGGCCACCCGTGTCGAGCAGCGCACCGACTTCGATCGCCTGATCCTCGACGTCGAGACCAAGAACTCGATGACCGCGCGGGACGCGCTGGCTTCGGCCGGTAAGACCCTGGTGGAGCTGTTCGGCCTCGCTCGCGAGCTGAACGTCGAGGCCGAGGGCATCGAGATCGGACCGTCGCCGGCCGAGGCCGACCACATCGCGGCGTTCTCGCTGCCGATCGAGGACCTCGACCTCACGGTGCGTTCGTACAACTGCCTCAAGCGCGAGGGTGTGCACACCGTGGGCGAGCTGGTGGCCCGCACCGAGTCCGACCTTCTCGACATCCGCAACTTCGGTCAGAAGTCGATCGACGAGGTCAAGGTCAAGCTGCACGCGCTGGGTCTGGCCCTCAAGGACAGCCCCGCGTCGTTCGATCCGTCGCAGGTCGACGGGTACGACCCGGCCACCGGTACCTGGAGCGACGAGCCGTCGTTCTCGGGCGACGCCGATGGCGATCAGGACTACGCCGAGACCGAGCAGCTCTGAGCTGACAAGCTCGTCAACACCCCACAGGAGAAACAATGCCTAGGCCCACTAAGGGCGCCCGCATGGGCGGCTCGGCCTCGCACCAGAAGCACATTCTGGCGAACCTCGCGACCGCGCTCTTCGAGCACGGCCGCATCGAGACCACCGAGTCCCGCGCCAAGCGCCTGCGTCCCTACGCGGAGAAGCTGATCAGCCATGCCAAGCACGGCAAGCTGGCCAACCGCCGCGAGGTCATGAAGGAGATCCGCAACAAGGACGTCGTGCACGTGCTGTTCGCGGAGATCGCTCCGGCCGTCGCCGACCGTCAGGGCGGCTACACCCGGATCATCAAGACCGAGAACCGCAAGGGCGACAACGCCCCCATGGCCGTCATCGAGATCGTGACCGAGCAGCTCGCCGCCACCGAGGCGTCGCGTGCCACCCGCGTCGCCGCCTCGCAGGCAGCCGCCAAGTCCGCCGCCGTCGAGGCGGAGGAGATCACGGAGTCCGCGAAGGGCTCGGAGGCTGACGCTTCCGAGGCTTCGGATCTGCCGGCCGGTGCGCATGCGCCGCTGGAGGATCCGAACGAGGCTCCCGAAGGCTTCCCGATCAAGGGCAACGCCGATTCGAAGCTGTACCACAAGCCGGGTACCCGGTTCTTCGACTCGACGGTCGCCGAGATCTGGTTCGCCGACGACGCCGCCGCCGAGGCCGCCGGTTACTCGCTGCCCAAGTCGCAGCAGACCGACTCGGAGTAAAGCACCACAACGAAACCCGCCGCACCGCCAGGTGTGGCGGGTTTCGTCGTCTCTCACCCCGCCCTTCCCGACTCAACAGCGTTAGCCCATAGCGCGACCTGGGACTTCCGCTGCATCCGGTGCTACGTACGTGCGGGTCAGGTGCGCGTCGCCGCGACGACGGCGTCGATCGTGGCCCGCACCGGCGATGAGCGTGACTCGCCACCGGTAGAGTCTGACCGCGACATGACTCGCTATCGCCTCGACATCGCCTACGACGGAACTGACTTCAGTGGTTGGGCCCGCCAGCCGGAGCGGCGCACCGTGTGCGGTGTGGTGGAGGAGGCCATCGGCACCGTTCTGCGCACACCCGTGCAGCTCACCGTGGCCGGCCGGACCGATGCGGGCGTGCACGCCACCGGGCAGGTCGCGCATGTCGACACCGATCTGGCCCTGCCCGAGGGCCTGGTGCGCCGGCTCGCGCGGATGCTGCCGCAGGATGTGCGGGTCACCGCGATCGCCGAGGCACCCGCCGAGTTCGATGCGCGCTTCTCGGCGCTGCGCCGGCACTACGAGTACCGGCTCACCGACGCTCCGTACGGCGCGAATCCGTTGCGTGCCCGGGACACCGCGCCGTGGCGGCGGCCGGTCGACGTGGAGCGGATGCAGGCGGCGAGCGATGCCCTGCTGGGCCTGCACGATTTCGCCGCGTTCTGCCGGCGCCGGGAGGGTGCGACCACGGTGCGGGAGCTACAGCGCTTCGCCTGGCGCCGGGACGCCGACGGGGTGTGCACCGCCGAGGTCTCGGCCGATGCCTTCTGCTGGTCGATGGTGCGGTCCCTGGTGGGCGCCGTCGCGGCCGTGGGGGAGGGGCGACGTTCCGTGGAATGGGTGGCGGGGCTGCTCGACGAGCGCGAGCGTTCCAGCGCGATCAACGTGGCCGCGGCGTGCGGGCTCACCTTGGTCCGGGTCGACTACCCCGCCGACGATGAACTCGCCGAGCGGAATCGGATCACCCGCGAGAAACGCGAGGTCGACGGCGCCGCGGGCGGCTGCTGCGGAGATTAGACCGCGGAAGTCGTCGGGGGTGCGGGCGACGAGGACGCCAGGCGCGCGCTGGGACGTCCGGACAGACGTTTGCCTTGAGTTCACGGTGCGGTCGCACGTGCCCTGGATACTCGGATGGCGTGAACCCCTTCGATGTCACCGGCTTCCTCGGGTCCGCGGGCCTGATCGGCTTGATCGTGCTGATCTTCGTCGAGACCGGTCTGTTGGTGGGCTTCATCTTCCCGGGCGACTCGATCCTGTTCACCGCGGGCATCTTCGCCGCGCAGCCGCAGCCCTTCGCTCAGCTGTGGCAACTGCTGGTGTTCCTGCCGCTCGCCGCGATCGTCGGCGACCAATGCGGATACGCGATCGGCCGATATGCGGGGCCGAAGGTGATGCGCGGCCGGGTGATGAACTTCATCGGCCAGGGACCCGTCGATAAGACGTACGAGTTCTTCGACAAGTACGGGCCGTTCACGGTGCTGTTCGCCCGGTTCATCGGCATCGTGCGCACCCTGGTGCCGGTGCTGGCCGGGTTCTCGAAGATGGACCACCGCAAGTTCACCCTGTTCTCGGTGCTCGGCTCGCTGCTGTGGTGCGACGGGATCGTGCTCCTGGGCTATTTCCTGGGCGGTATCCCGCTGTTGCGCGACAACCTCGAAGTGCTGTTCATCGGCTCCGCGATCACCATCATCGTGCCGATCGCGATCACCGTGATCACCCGCCGCCGGGCCCGCCGCCGCGAGGAAGCGGCACGGGAAGTCGCGGAAACCGCCCCCGCCGACCGATAGCGCGCTACCCTCCGTCGCATGATCGGGTTGGGGGACCCGGAGCGCATCGTCATCGACTGCGCGGGGGACGACTGGTACATCCACGGGGTCGACGGTGCCGTGCGCACGATCAGCGCGCCCGCCGACGTGGCCGAATTCGTCGCGCCCGCCGAGTCCGTGCGCCGGTGGACCGGATGGTTGTCCGAAGCGGTGTCCGGCGGACCTCCGGTGCGGGGCTGGACGGTCCTCGCACCGAGCGTCTTCGGTGCGCCCCGACGGGGCATCGTGGCGACGGCGACCGCGGCGCTCGGTGCGGATGCGACCGTCATCGCCCGCGCGGAGGCGCTGGTCCGTTCCAGAGGCGTGCTGTACTGCCGCCGCGCCCTCGTCGTGGAGTGTCGCGCTCCGGTGGCACAGGCACACGTCCTCGACCTCGTCGATGGGCACTGGCGCGCCGTCGCCGCGGCCTCCCACCCCGACCCCGCGACCGCGGCCCGGGCGGTGCTCGACGACGATGTCGATCAGGCCCTCATCGATGCTCCGCCGGATATCGAGGCGGTGGTGCGCGAGGCCCTTGCGGCAGCGGGTCTTTGGCGGGTGGTGCGGATCGACCCTACCGCCTCGGAGCCGCTCCTCACCCGGCCGGCACGGGAGCCCGGGCCCGAGCCGGACCCGGGCGAGCCGGAGCGGAACCACCGCGGCGCCTTGCGGATCGGCGTCGCGGTCGCCGGTGTGGTCGGTGTCGCCGCCGCTGCTGTCGCCTGTCTGCCCACCGGTGCGCCGAGCACACCCGAACGGCCGGTGAACCCGCCGGAGGCCTTCCAGCAGGTCGCCTTCGACGGCACCGTCGTCGACCTGCCCCGCGGCTGGACCATCACCGAACCCGCGCGCGGGCGCCGCGTTGCCGAAGCCGGCGACGGCCGCCGGGTCACGGTGGTCCATACCCGGCTGCGCGCGCCCACCGATCGCGCGACGGTGGCAGCTGAATTGCGCACCGCACTCGATCGTCGTGACGATCAGCGGATCTCGGATCTGGATCCGGCGGGTACCGTCGCCGGTCGTGACGTGATCGGCTATCGCGAGCGGCTCGCCGCCGACCGGATCGTGGACTGGTACGTCGTCGTCGCCGACGATGCGCAGCTCAGTGTGGGGTGCGAAGCGGGGCGCACGGCCGCGCCACTGGCCGGTCCGTGCGAGCGCGCGGTCAGGTCCGTGCGCGCGGATCCGAGCGATTCGCCCGATTCGTCCGGCGCGCGCCCCGGATCGGGGTTACGGTGACATCGCTTCGGGTCTTGGGGGAGACACGGACAAGGGGGAATTCATGAGTATCGCCACGTCGACCAACGGCGGGCTGCGGGTGCGCGCGAACGATCAGGGCACGCCACTGCAGATCACCATCGAACCCGGTGAGCTGCGCCGCGAGCCGCAGGAACTCGCGAACGCGATCGTCCGGCTGTGCGCCGAGGCGGCCACCTCGGCGGGGCTGGCGCGCCGCGCGGAGCTCGAGCGTGCGGGCGTCGCGGAGCCGGTGTTACGGGCGCTGCGATTACCCGAGCCGCCGCCCCGGACGCCGTCGGCCGTGGTGGACGAGGGGATCGACAGCTGGCTGCGGAGGGGCTGAGATGAGCGCGGAGATGGATCGCATCGAGGCCCGCGTCGTCCACCAGCTGGGTGTCATGCGCACGGCCAGTGAGGATCTCGACGAGGTCCGGGTCACGGTGTCCAGCCCTGACGGCTCGGTCCGGGTGGAGCTCGACGGCGTGTGCGCCCTGGTCGGGCTCACGCTGACGCCGGCGGCGCTCCGGCTCGACGGTGCCGTACTCGGCCGCCGGATCGTCGACACGTGTGCCGTCGCGGCGCGCGAGGTGGCGGCCCGGCGGGGTGCCGTGATGGAACGTTTTCACACCGATTTCGCCGAACCGGGATCCGAATCGCCCGTCCGTGCGTCCAACTTCTAGACGACCGAATCGAGAGGCAAGCACATGTTCATGGCCATCAACTCGGCGATCGCGGCCTTCGGGGCCGCGAACGCCGGTATCGGGATCTCCGTCGCTACGGCGGGTTCGGTCAACGCCGCGGCCAACGTCGCGGCTCTCAATCCCGCGCTGGGGCTGATCGGACAGGACTTCCTGGCCGCGTTCACCGCGGCGCAGACCAGCTACACCACCTCGGTGGCCGAGCTCGCCACCGTCTACGGCGGCATCGCGGCATCGTCCGCCGGCACCGTCGCCGCCTACACCGCGACCGAGGCCGGCAACGCCGCCACACTGCTCTCCACTGTGGTGTAGCGGTGGCGGAGCCCACGACGCCCGGTCCCACGGCGCCGGGGGTCGCCCTGGATCCTGAGATCCGGGCGATGCTCGATCGACCGGTGAACGAGGTCCTCGCCGCGCTCGGGTTGCCACCGGTGCCGGTACCGCCCGAGAACCCACCGCAGCAGGAGCTGCCCGCCGCGCCGAAGGGCGTGCCCGAGGCACCCCAGGTTCCAGGATTCGACGTGGCCGGTCTCGTCAAACCGATGACGGACCTGCTGTCCACGTTCGGATCCGGCAAGTTCTCGGGACTCGATCCGTCCAAGGCGCTCGAGGGTGCCTCCAAGGCGTTGGAGCAGGGGATGAGTGCCGGGATGCAGGCCGTGAGCGCGCTGAGCCAGGCCTGGCAGGGGCCCGCCGCGACCGCCGCCGCGGGTAAGGGGACACAGGCCGCCGCCGGTACCGGGATGGTCGCCGAGCAGGGAGCCGAACTGTCCACCGCGGTCGGTGAAGCCGCCGCGGTGGTCGGCCAGGGGGAGGCGGAACTGCAAGCCATCATCGATTCGTTCATGGCGGTGATCTCCGCGCTGGGTCCCTCACTGTGGCTGCCGCCGGGCCAGATCGCCGCCGTCACCGCCGCTCAGGAGCACACCGACCATGCGCTCGCCGTGGTCTCCCGGGTGAAGGCGCAACTGTCCGCACTCTCGACTCAGGTGGGCGCGGCCGGGCGCAAGGTTCCCGTCACCGCACCACCCGCCGCGGCGGCGACGGCGGCCGCGGAGGTGGCGAGCGCGGTGATACCCGCTGTGGTCTCGGCGGCCACCGGCGCAGTGTCATCGGTGGGCAAACTGGCGACCGACACGGTGAGCGGCGCGGTGCAGACCGTGGCCGGAATCGCGAGCTCGGCGGGTGAGGCGGTCACCGGCCTGCTCGAGGACCAGGCCGGCGATGAGAACGATATCGGCGGAACCGATTCCACGGATACTGCCCGCGGCGACTTTCCGGTGACGGGTGTGTCCGGGAGTGCCGGCGTTGGCGGTGCCGGCGGTGGAGGCGGCGGCGTGGGCGGTCTCGGCGGCGCGGGGGCGGTGAACGCCGCACTGGCTCCGGCTTCCCCGCAGTCCCCGGCCGGACGCACCCCGGCGGTCGAGGGCGGGGCCCGCACCGTTGCGACGAGCGATGTGGTCACACGCGGCGGTACGGGCGGCGCAATGATGCCGATGGGCGCCGCGGCCGGTGCGCGGCCCTCGCAGGGCGGCGATCACTCGGTGCCCGACTATCTGGTGACCGGTCACAACGGCGAGCAGGTCGTGGGTGAGCTGCCGCTGGTCGGACCGCAGGTGGTGGGCGATGCCGACGGCGCGACCGCCGTCTTCGATGAGCTGCCCGATGTGGAGCTGCGGTTGTAGCCACGATCGGACGGAACCGCACCGGACTCCGGTGCGTCTAATGACTGGAACGACTTCGGGGGGAGTGGAACACCATGAGCGACAGCAGACTCAGCATGGCGCCGCAGGAGGTCCGTGACGTGGCGCGGGGCATCGAGCGGATCGTCGAAGACCTGCGCGGTGCGCAGGAGCGGTTCGCAGCGCATGCCGAGCCCGCCGCCACCGGGCGTGACGAGGTCTCGACCGCGGTGGCGCGCACGACATCCGAGATAGGGGTGGCGCAGCGCGCGCTCGGCGAGACCGCCGTGACCGACCTGCGGGTGCTCGGTGAGGCACTCACGCGCCACGCGGATACGGTGCAGCGGCAGGACTCCGACCTCGCCGACACGGTGCGCCTGGAGATCTGACGATGCAGTCCGACCCGCAGCCGCCGGGCTTCACCGGCGTCGACTGGTATTCGCGCCCCACGGAGCGGCTCGCCGCCGAGCTGACGGGCGGAGCCGGAGCGGGTCCGCTGTCCACGGCGGCCCAGGAGACCGCACGCCTGGCCTCCGCCTACGGGGCCGCGGCCGTCGCGCTGGACAAGCTCCTGGTCAAACTGGACGCCTCGCTCGATGCCGGAGGCGTGACGGATGCTCGCGCGCGGAGCGGAACGGAGGCCGCTGCGGCCGCCGCCGACAAACAGCGCCGCCGCACCGGGCCGTTGCCCGAATACGCACGGTGGCTCGCCCGGCACGCGGCAGACCTCGCCGAATACGCGGCGAAGCTCGCCGGGCAGGCGGCGGCCTACGAGACCGCGGCCCGCGCGATGCCCTCGGTCGCCGATGCGGAACGCATGCGGACCGACCGGGAGACCGCGCAGGCCGCTGCTGCGGCGGGCGGCGCAGATCCTGCCGTGGCCGCACTCGCCGGTGCCGCAGCGGATTCGGAGCGGGTCGAGCAGCAGGCGCACGGTACGGCGGCTGCGGTGATGGTCGGATTCGAGAAGGCGGCCGTGCCGCTGAGCAAGGCCTGGCGGTTCACCGATGCTCCGAAGCTCAAGACCGCGGACAAGGCGCGGGAGAAGGGCAAGAGCAAGGCGGGGTCGGGAACCGGTGGTGCCGGCGGCGGAGGAGTGGGTGTTCCGCCCACGCCGCTCGGCGGGTACGCCGCGACCACACCACACCGCGAGCAGGGCGGTACTGCGACGCGGCCCGTCGCGGCGTCATCGACCGGGAACACCGGCCGCGGCTTCCCGATGATGCCGGCCGGCATGCTCGGCGCCGGTGCGGCGGCGGGAGCCGCGACCAGATCGTCGGTGCATCCGTCGGGAGCAGTGCCCTCGCACTCGGACGACGACCTGCCCGAGGCGTTCGTGGTGCACACGGCTCCCGGCGTGCTCGGCGACCAGGGCGATGAGATGGTCGAGGAGGCACTGTGACGGTGCATGCGGTATCCGCGCTCCGGGCCCGGTTCGGTACGGAGATCCCACCGGTGCTGTGGTCCCCACCGGATCCGAGAGTCGGATCAGAATCGTCCGCAACGCCTCCCGACATCGAGCTCTCCGATGACGAACTCGCCGCGTTGCACGTGCTCGTGCTGCCCGAGGTGCGGATCGAGGGGCGGGCCACCGGCGAACTGGGCGCCAAACTGTGTCTGGCACGGGCGCGCGAGATCACAGCGCGGGTGGTGCGCCGGGCGGGTACCGCCAGCGTCGACCTGCCGTATTGCGACGGCTCCGCGACGCAACTGGCCCGGCTGGTGGAACCACTGCTCGGCGCAGCGCCCGCCGCAGATCCGGTCGTGGCGGCGTCGTTCGCCGCGGGCCCGGGGCATACGGCTCTCACGTGCGGGGGCGATGCTGCCGAGATCGCGTCGGAACTGCGCCGGATCGGCGTGGAATCCGAGTCCGCGCGGCTCATCGGCCGCGCCTTCGCCACCTGCGTGCGGGCCTGTGAATTCACCCTGCATGTCGGTGAGCGGCGGCTACCGGTGACGGTCGCGGTGATCGACGGCGCCCCGGGCCGGATCGTCGCACTGTCGGCGAACGACGGACCCGGTGGGGACGGATGGATCGCGATCGCGGAGGGCACCGCCCACCGTATCGGCAAGGCGCTGCGGCGCGCCTGCGAAGAACTTCCCGGTGGCGGCTGGATGCCGTAGCGGGGGACGGACTGCGCCATCGGGGCGAGGTCCGACGATGCCGGCCCGGCCGGTGGGAGGAGAAGGAAAATGGGGACATCAGCCGAACTGGCCGAGATGAAGGCCGGCGCCGATTCGCTCGAGGAGCTCGGTGCGCAGATGAACAGCGTTCTCGCTCAGCTGCGCTCCGACGTGGAGATGACGCGCAGCGCCTGGGTGGGAACGGCGCAGATCGCGTTCAACACCGTGATGACGCGGTGGGACGAGAACACCATGAAGCTCAACACCGCGATCAACGACATCAGCTCGATGCTCGCCGGAAACACCGTGAGCTACAACACCACCGAAGCCGAGAGCGAGCAGGACTTGAACTCGATCGGCGCGACGCTGTCGCTCTGATCACGACCGAATACAGAAGGAGGAGAGATCATGTCCGGTGACTTCATCAAGTACAACTACGACGAGATCCGCAGCGGTCTCGACGACATCAACCGCAAGTACGGCCTACTCACCCAGCAGGGCGATTCGATTCGTCAGGTGCAGAACAAGTTCGACAACGCCTGGCAGGACGAGCAGTCCGCTACCGCGTACCAGGCGGTGCAGGCGAAATGGAACGACAGCTTCGAAGAGATCAATCGTTTGCTCAACAGCGTGAGCATGGCGGCGAGTAACGCGGTCGACAACATGCAGGCCACGAACCAGAAGGCGGCCAACGGCTGGCAGTCGGCCTAGTGGCGCGATGACGGAGCCCGGCGATCACGGTCGCCGGGCTCCGTCATTGTCTCGGCTCCGCTCAGGCCACCAGGCGGACCGTCGCCGCGCCGCCGTCGGTGCGTACCGTGAGCATGCCCGGCTGCGGCTGGCTGAGCACCACGTCGGCCTCCATCACGGGGGAGATGCCGAGCGTCTCCATCCGCCATACCGTGCCGGTGGGCTCCATCGAACCCGGTGTCAGGCCCGCTGCCGTCCCGTCCAACACCGTGACCGTGTAGTCGGCCGGTCCGAGTGCGGAGAATTGCGGGGCGGCCGGATACCGCCAGCCCGAGATCCACAGTGCCTCTGGGGCATTGGCCCATTTCACCAGGGGTGCCCACATCGCGGGCCGGCCGGTGACGATCAGCACGCGCGCCCCGGTCGCGACGGCTCGCTCGACGAGCTGCCGCGCGGGATCGTCGGCAACCGAGGCCCAGACCGTGCGCACGCCGGCCCCGTGCAGCCGAGCGGCGACCGGACCGCCGAAGGTGTCGGCGCCGAGCAGCTGGCCGCATCCCGCCAACGGAACGTGGAGCGCGCGTAGGGCAGCCGTAGCGCCGGTGACCTCGCTGTTGCCGGTCCGCTCGGCGGAGCCGATGGTGGCGGCGGGGTGCAACCATGCCGCGACCCGGACGCCCGACGACCGGCGGTCCCCGCGGTCGTCGCTGCGGCGCAGAGTGATACCCGCCGTCGCGTACGGGTCGGCACGGATCAGCAGATGGTCGAGATCACCCGCGGCGAGCGCATCCGGGTCGGCGTGCACTGCACCGGCGGGCTCTGTGACCACGAGTGTGGACAGCTGCGCGGCCCCCACGGGGATGGTCGCGATTCCCTCTGCCGCCAGTGCATCCGCGATCCGGCGAGCGGCGAGGGCGACCACGGCGCTCTCGTCGCCTCGCCGGCGCGCGATCGCCGCTGCACAGTCGGACGGGTCGATGGAGACGGCGATCCGCAGGTCGCTGAGCGCCCACCGGGCGATCGGGCCGAGCAGCGCCTGGTAGCGCTGCCGTGGTCCGACCGGGTTCGACGGTGCCCGGCCGCCGGCGAACACGACGTCGATCCTGGCGGCGGGGGTGTCGGCATGCCGGAGGGCACGCGAGAGCACATCGAGTGGTACTGCCGGGTCATCACGACCACGCAGTGCTATCACTCGCGCGGCGCCGGGTACCGGCGCGAGAACCGCAGTGAGCAGACCGTTCTCATGGCGAACGCCGATGTCACCGCCGCCGGGATAGGGTGCGGCGCCGGTGGCGTGGACGACCTTCGGCGGGCGGTGCAGACGCTGCGCCACCCACTCGGCAGCGGAGACACCGTGGCGCCGGGTGAGGCTGGCACCGCCGACCGCCAGGGCGGCGGTCGCTGCCGCCCAGTGCGGTGCGCCCGCCGCCGCCGCGCCGAGGCCGACGGCTGCCGCCGAGCCCTCCGCGAACAGGACCGCACCCGCGGCAGGCCATCTCCGGCGTTCCCACCGTGGGGGTGCCGTGAGCGCTGCGGGTGCGGTACTCGGCACCGAATGCGCGACGCCGGTGGTCCGTGACGAGAAAGTCTGTTCCATGAATCATCCCCCGATCCGGCCGTCTCCCCCGAAACGTGCCGCCGTGGCGACAAAATACCGTACTGTTCGGATCGCAAGGCTCGCTTTGGGGAAAGCGGGCCACGGTGCACCTTGGGGGAGGGGTCGAATCGATGCGACGTCAATTGACCACCCGTGCGCAGGTCAGCGGGTACCGCTTCGTGGTGCGCAGGATGGATCACGCACTATTGCGTCGCGATCCTCGGATGATCTCCGATCCGATGTCCTCGCAATCGCGCTCACTGATCGTCGGGCTGATCCTGGCCCTGGTAGTGACAGGCGGCTGCGGGTTGCTGGCACTGATCCGGCCACAGGGAGCGGTCGGCAACTCGAAGATCGTGCTCGCGAAGGAGTCCGGGGCCCTGTACGTACGGTCCGACGATGTGTTGCATCCGGTCACCGGACTCGCCTCCGCGCGGCTGGTGGTCGGTGAGGCGGCTTCGCCCGCCCAGGTCAAGGACAAGCGCCTGCAGAGCTATCGTCGCGGCCCCGAGGTGGGCATCATCGGTGCGCCGGCGCAGATTCTCGGACCGAGCGCGGCGTGGAAGGAGGGCGCGACCCCGTGGCTGTTGTGCGACCGGACCACGCCGGCACCGGTCGACAAGCCGGCGGAGCGCGACCGTCTGGACACGCTGGTGACATCGGTCGCCTCGGGGGACGCCGACGACGGCGCGCTGTTGGTGAGTCGGGAGGGGAAGTATCACCTGCTGTTCGGGGGCGTCCGTGCCGCGGTGAGCGTCGACGATCCCGTGATCCGCAGGGTCGCCGGCCTCGACGGTGCAAGCGCCCGATCGGTGAGTGCCGCACTGCTCAACGCCTTCGCCGAGACCGACCCGCTCGCCGTGCCCCAGATCGCCGGCCGGGGGCAGCCTTCCGCCGTGATCGCCGGGAGCGCCGTCGGCGATGTGGTCAAGGTGGCCGACGCCGACCGGGAACGGCTCTACGTGGTGCTGGCCGACGGGGTACAGCCGGTGGGACGGTGGGCGGCCGATCTGATTCGTGCCGGAGACGCCCGGGCCACGTCGATCGAGACCGTACCCGCGGCCGTGGTCGCCGCCGCGAAGACGGTGCGCAGCGTACCGGTGCGCGATCTGCCCGACCAGCGGCCGAAGATCCGTGGTCTCAAGGATGCCCCGGTGGCCTGCGTAGCCGCGGGCGCCGATGGAAAAGGCGGTGGCACAGTAGAACTTCGTACTTTCCGGGCGCTACCCACGCCCGGTGCTCCGGTCACGCTGGCGGCGGCCGATGGTGCCGGTGACGACCTCGACCTCGCCTATGTGCCGCCGGGTACCGGCGAATACGTGCTGGCGGCGCAGCCGGGTGGCGATCGTCGCGACGGCCTGTTCTACGTCTCCGATTCCGGTGTCCGATACGGTATTCCGAATGCCGAGGTGGCACAGATGCTGGGACTCATGCACCAGGCCAGACCGGTCGCCTGGTCCGTACTCGGTGCCCTGCCGGAGGGGCCTGACCTGGATCCGAAGTCGGCCGCGATGACTCGCGACGGAACGCCGATCACCATCAGTCGCTGATGATGTGGCAGGAATCGATCGCCTCCTCGGCCGGTTCATCGCCTCGCGGCCGTGGTCCGATACGAAGCGGGTAGTCCAACCGGGGCCCGCACGGATGGTCCATGCGGGCCCCGGTGTGGTGTTCTACTACCGGGGATTCCGACCGCGTCCCGGCTCAGCGACACAGCTCTTCTTCACGGACCAGATGGCCTGGATGTCTTCCAGACGGAATCGGCGGGTTCCACTGGGAAGGTCGACTGCGGGGAGCTTGCCGGAGGCCGCCCACCGATTGATGGTGCGGGGCGACACGCTGAGCATCCGAGCTGCATCGGAGGTGGAGACGAGCCGCGGAACTTTACTCACGGTCCGGTGCCTCGATGGTGGATCTCACCGCTACGCGAGTCGGATGATTTCGCTGTACGCCGTCTTGGCGTCGTCGAAGTAGCGGGTCGACAGTTTTCCGGTCGCATAAGCGACTGCGTCCACGCTGCCAATACATCCTTCGACACTGATTCGCTTCTCGGCGAATCGTACGCCGAATTTCTCGCCCGGTTTCGGATTCGCGATCTCTTTGACGCCAACAGGGAAGTATTGGATGGTTCCGGGCGCGGTCTTGATGACCTGGTTCTGACTCATTCCGAGTTGACCGTTGACCGAGCCTCCGACTCCTACGCCGCCCCAGGGGAATGGTCCGCCGAAACCGCCCCCGGCTCCTGCTCCGACCGTCGATCCAATCGATTGATTGGTGCCGATCCACGACTCGAAGCCTCCGTCTTTCACTCCGCACGCCACGACGTATCCGACTTCGATCGAAGCGGAGGTGAGCCCTTCGCCGGCGGTGATCGACGTTTCCGCCTTCCCGTCGACGTACGCCAGGCGTGATTTCTGGTCACCCGCCAGGGGTGGGAATATCCGTGCCTTCATGTCGAACAATGCAATTTTCGCGGCAGCGCCCTCGGAGTTCTTCAGGTACTGCACCGCCCCCTTGACGGGGCCTGAAGGCTGCTGCGGTGTCACTTGAGCTGCTGCGCCGCCGGCCGCGGCGGTTGAGGCGAACAATCCCACCAGCGCTGCGACGGTCGCAACGCGCGTCCGATACGTCAAGGTGAACCCTTCCTTTAGCTACGATTAGAGGCTTGCGAATAGTTTCGTGGGGGGACGGGGTAAGCAACTCGGTGCACTCGTCGAAATATGTAGATGACCTTCGCAACTTCTGCATTTCCGCATTTCACACACGTGCGCCCTCTGCGACGAAGGGTGTTTCATGATCTGCGTCACGGGTAACGAGCGCTGTGACCACTTGGCGCACCTGTCTGAATTGGGAGATCAGTCCCGGGATCGGAATCGGCCGAGACTGGTGAATGCGGCGCATTGCTCGCGCTGCGGTCCGCGGCTGAGTGCTCCGGGATTCTCCCGTCCTGCGCGTCTCACAGCGGCGATTTCCGCGGCGCCGTAGCCCGGGCGCGCAGGAAAAAATGCGGTGAATTCCGGTATTTCACGGTCGGCTTTCGAGCCGCATCGTCGTCCCGTGAATTGTGCGCGGCCGTGCGGGCGCGGAATTGTTCCTACGGCCGTCGGAGAGGGAGAACCGCGCGCTATTCGCTGATGGCCTCGCGCGGGCCGGTCGCCTCCGCGACAGCCTTCGCGGCCTCTCTGCCGGCGCGGTTCGCGCCGATGGTCGAGGCGGAGGGGCCGTAGCCCAACAGGTGCAGCCGGGGCTCGCCGGCCACCTCGGTCGCCAGCCGGCCGGTCATCACGATCCCGCCGCCCGGAGCCCGCAGGTTCAGCGGCGCCAGGTGATCCATCGAGTACCGGAACCCGGTGCACCACAGGATCACGTCCGCGCGCACGAGCGTGCCATCGGCGAGCAGCGGACCGTCGGGCGTCAGAGAGGCGAACATGGCCCGCCGCACCAGGATTCCGTCCGCGATGCCCCGGCGGATCGCATCATTGACCGGTAGGCCGGTCACCGAGACCACCGAACCGGGCGGCAGACACGCCCGCACCCGCTCGTCCACCCGGGCCACCGCGCGCCGACCCTTGTCCGGATCGAACGGCGTCTCGTCCCACTGCACCTCGCGGCGCGTGAACCACGCCGTATCCGCCACCTGAGCGATCTCCAGCAACAACTGCACCGCGGTGATACCGGCGCCCACCACCGCCACCGTCTTCCCCGCGAAGGGCTCTGCCGTGCGGTAGTCGTGGGCGTGCAATTGCTGTCCGGCGAACGTGCCGGCGCCCGGCACCGTCGGCCAGAACGGCCGGTCCCAGGTGCCCGTGCAGTTGATCACCGCCCGCGCGGTCTCGGCGTAGGGCGCACCGCCCAGCGTCCCGGACACCAGGAAGGGCGCGTCAGCGTCACCCGTGCGCGTGATCGACGCGACGTGCGCGGGCCGCCGGACCGGCAGCGCGAACCGCTTCTCGTACTCCCCGAAGTACTCGGCGACGCCGGTGGAAGCGGGGATGTCGTCGCACTGGTTGCCCAACGCGTCATGCAAACCCCAGCCCGGCAGATCGTGCACGTGGTTCGCCGCTTTGAGCGTGAGCGAGGGCCACCGCAGCCGCCAGGCGCCGCCCGGACCCGAATTGTGATCAAGAACCTCGAAATCGTTGATCCCGAACCTCGGGAGGAAGTAGGCGGCCGAGAGACCGGCCTGGCCTGCACCGACCACGACGACATCCTTCACCCTCGTAGCGTAGATTGCGGGCCATGATCGGATACACGTTGGAGGACCGGGTCGCCGTCATAGAGTTCCAGCGCCCGGAGGCGCGGAACGCCCTGAATCCCGAGCTCATGGATGGCCTGGAGGCGGCATTCGATCGCGCGGAGGCCGACGAGGCCTTCGTGATCGTGCTCACCGGCCAGGGCACGGTGTTCTCGGCAGGGGCGGATCTGCGGTCGGGGGCCGTGCTCGATAAGGGGTTCATGGCGCGGGTGATCCGGTTCTACCAGCGGGTCGAGAACATGAAGCAGATCGTGATCGCCGCGGTGAACGGTCCCGCGGTGGGGGCGGGTGTGCAGATGGCCATGGTCGCCGATCTGCGCGTGCTCGACCCCAGCGCCACCATCGCGATCCCCGCGGCCAAGCTCGGCGTGACCATCGACAAGTGGACGCTGCGCCGGCTGGTCGATCTGGTGGGCGGGGGCCACGCGCGCAGCGTGCTCATGGCGGCCGAGAAGCTGGGCGCCGAGCAGCTCGCCGCGCTCGGGTTCGCCAATCGCATCGGCGACCGCGAGGCGGCCCTCGACTACGCGCGCGGCATCACCAAGCTGGCGCCGCTGTCGCTGCAGAATTACAAGGCGCTGTTCAAGAACGACGTCGCCCGTGAACCGCTGACCGACGCCGATGAGGCCAGGTTGCACGCCGTCTGGGACTCCGAAGATCTGCGCGAGGCGCTCACGGCCCGATTCGAGAAGCGCGAGCCGCGCTTCTCGGGGCGCTGACATGCCGCGCCGGCGGTCCGCCGCCGCGCTCGCCGCAGGCACGGTGGGCGGAGGCCTGATCGGTGCCACCGGCGTGTACCTGCTGCGCGCCGGACGGGGCCTGAGGCGGTCCATGGGGGCGCAGGCCGACACCGTGTACACCAATTCCGATCCCGACAGTCCGCACGAGCGGTTCGAGCCGGGGAAGATCCTGCGCGGCGTTCTCGGCCGCGCCCGGCACGGCCAGGGGCGCCCGTCGCGGCCCATTCCCCTGGTCGCGCCGCTGAGCCCCGTGGACGCCGCGGATCTGGCCGTCACCTGGTACGGGCACTCCTCGGTGCTCATCGAGATCGACGGCTTCCGGGTTCTGGCCGATCCGGTCTGGGGTGAACGGGTGTCACCGTCGCCCACCATCGGCCCGTCCCGGCTGCATCCCGTTCCCGTGGCGCTGAGCGCGTTGCCGCCGATCGATGCGGTGATCATCAGCCACGACCACTACGACCACCTCGATCTGCCGACCATCGACGAGCTCACCCGCGACCGGGACGTGCCCTTCTGCGTGCCCATCGGCGTCGGCGGGCACCTCCGGGCGTGGGGTGTGCCCGAGGACCGGATCATCGAACTCGACTGGGACCAGAGCCACACCCTCACGCGCGACGACGGGCACGACGGCACCGACGAGCTCAAGGTGGTGTGCACCGAAGCACGGCACTTCTCCGGCCGCGGGCTGACCCGGAACTCCACCCAGTGGGCGTCGTGGTCGCTGGTGGGGCGGAAGGCGTCGGGCCAGGGGCACTCCGTGTTCTTCGGGGGCGACACCGGGTACACGGAGCGATTCAAGCTGATCGGCGACCATTTCGGCCCGTTCGACCTCACGCTGTTGCCGATCGGTGCCTACGATCCGCTGTGGCCCGATGTACATACCAATCCGGAGGAGGCCGTCGCGATCCACCAGATGATCGCGGGGCCCAAGGCGCCGCTGGTACCGGTGCACTGGGCCACCTTCAATCTCGCCTTCCACGACTGGTCGGAGCCGGTCGAGCGACTATTGGTGGCCGCGAAGGACGCCGGTATCACCACGGTGGTTCCCAAGCCCGGTGGCAGGGTCGACGGCATCGCGGCGGCGGCGGGCCGGATTCCGCAGGTAGATCACCACAGTGGAGATTCTTCGGGAACGCGAAGCAATGGAGACTGGTGGACCGAGGTCGGCTAGCCTGTGGCCATGGATTTCAAGGACATCGCAAACAAGGCCAAGGACGCACTGGGGAAGAACCCGGGTCTCATCGACAAGGCGGGTGACTTCGTCGACAGCAAGACCGGCGGCAAGTTCTCCGAGCAGGTGAACAAGGCGCAGGACGCCGCCAAGAAGTTCATCGACGACAAGGAGATTCAGGTCGAGCAGGAGGCGCGCGATCCGCAGGCGGATCAGCCGAAGCCCGATCAGCAGTAGTAGCTCTTTGTCGAGAAAGTAGCGTCAACGACTCATGGGTCGCCATCACGCCCCCGGTGCCACACCGGCGGCAACCCCGCGCGGCCGCACCTATCTGCGGTACGCGCTGGCCATCGGTCTGGTCGCCCTGCTGGTCGCGGGACTCGTCGCCATCTTCGGCGGCAAGGTCGTCAGCTGCGGCGAGAAATCCACCTTCACCGTGATGGCCGATCCCGCCCTCGTCCCGGCCGTGCGCGCCGAAGCGAAGGCGGTCACCGACAAGTGCACCAGTTTCACCGTCCGTGAGGTGCCCGATGCGCAGGTCGCGGGGCATCTTACGGGCGGCGGCGAGGTCTCCGATCTGTGGCTCGCACCGTCGCACACCCGGGTGGCCGCCGTCTCGGCCCAGCTCGGCCGCGACCTGCCCACCACGGAGGTGGCCAGTTCGCCGATCGTGCTGGCCGGCGCCAGCATCCCCGAGCCCACCAGTTGGCTCGACGCGCTGCAGGCGGCAACGATCCGCGCCGTCCCCGCCGATTCGCCGTACGCCACCGCGCCGGTGACCGCCGGGGTGTCCGAGGCGCAGCAGCCGGGCGCGAACCGGCAGGCCCTCACTGCGGCCCTGGCCCAGTACGCGCAGGCCGCCAAGCGCGTCGACGACGATCCGGTCCGCTCCGCCAAGGCCCAGGGCGGGGTCGTCGTGGTCCCCGAATACGCCTACCTCGCAGCGAAGAAGGACGAACCGGGCGTCTCCGCCGTCGTCCCGAAGAGCGGCGCCCCGCGCGACGATCTGCTGCTCACCGTGACCGCGGGCGGCGACCGCGCCACCGCCGCCAAGACCGGCGCCGACACCCTCGCCGCGGCCTTCGCGTCCGAGAAGGGCATCGTCGCGCTCGGTGAAGCCGGCTTGCGCGGCAAGGACCTGAGCCCTGCGCCGCCCGACGGCATCGGGAAGGTCGCCGGGCTGCCCGAACCGAACACCGACGAGCTCACCAAGGCCGAGCAGGCCTACGCCACTCTCGCAGTGCCGCTCAAGGCGCTCGTCGTGGTCGACACCTCCGGTTCCATGAACGAATCCGCCGGCGACACCACCCGCATCGGCATGCTCGCCTCGGGCTTCACCAAGGTGGTCACCCAGATCCCGGACGCCAATGCCGTGGGACTGTGGACCTTCTCCATCGGCAGCGCCACCCGCCCCGACTGGACCGAGGTGGTACCCACGGCGCGGCTCGACGCGCGCCGCGGTGACAAATCTCAGCGCCAGGCACTGCTCGACGGGGTGAACGCACTGCCCCGCAAGGTCGGCGGCGCGACCGGCCTGTACGACACCACACTGGCCGCGTATCGCCGCGCGGTGGAGAACTTCGACCCGGCGTACTCGAACTCGCTGATCCTGCTCACCGACGGCTCGGACGAGAAGCCGGGCGGGATGTCGCTCGATGATCTGGTCGCGCAACTGCGCACGCTGGTCGATCCGGCGCGGCCGGTGAACATCCACACCGTCGGAATCAGTAAGGACGCCGACTTGCCGGCCCTCAAGCGGATCGCGGACGCCACCGGCGGCACCGCGCAGGAGGCCGACTCCGAGCAGCAGATGCTCACCGACTTCGTGACGGCGATCGCCAAGCGCGCCAAATAGGCGTTGGTGCCCCCGACACGAATCGAACGTGCGACCTGATCTTTAGGAGAGATCCGCTCTATCCAACTGAGCTACGAGGGCGTGCGGCCACAGTTTAGCTTCGCTCGAACCATCGAAGGGAATCGGCGTGCCGTCCGGTATCACTGCGCTCCTCGTCGTCGTCCTCGCGGCACTGTTCCTCACGTACCGCCGGATCGTCGCGCGATGGGCCTCCCCCCGGGCGCGCACCGTCGCCACCGTGGGTCTCAGCGCCGCCGGGCTGCTCACCGTCGCGACGGCGGTCGGCCTGCTCGCGGGTGCCGGGGTACTGCCGCCCGGGCCGGTGCGCTGGATCAGCGCGGCCGGCCTCACCTGGCTCGCCGTGGTGTTCTACCTACTCATCGCCCTGCTGATCCTGGGCATCGCCTGGATCGGGGTGCGCGTCGCGGTGCGGCTGCGCCCGGGCTCCGCCGATGCCGGCCGGCGCCTACTGCGCACGCTCGCCGCCGCGGGACTCGTCGTCGCGGTGACCACCACGACCTACGGTCTGTTCGAGGCCGCGTCGCCCCGGATCACCCGCACCGACATCCCGTTGGCGGCGATGCCGTCCGATCCCGGCGCCCTGCGGATCGCGCTCCTCACCGACCTGCACGTGGGCCCGGTGCGTACCCGCGCCTTCACCCAGCGCGTGGTCGACGCGACCAACGCCCAGGAACCCGACATCGTGATCCTCGGCGGCGACCTGATCGACGGCACCGTCGACCGGATCGGCGACTACCTCGCACCCCTGAAGGACCTGCGGTCCCCCTTCGTCTTCGCCGTGACCGGTAATCACGAGTACTACGCCGACGACGCCCGGAACTGGGTGCAGCGCTGGCGCGAGGTGGGCGTGCGGCCGCTGCTCAACGAATCGGTCCGGATCTGGCGCGACGGTGCCCGCGGGGGATCGTCGATCAGGATCGTCGGCGTCAACGACCGCAAGGGCACGCCGCCACTGGCGCCCGATTACGACGCCGCCTTCGCGGGCATCGCCCCTGAGGAGTTCACGATCGCCGTGGCGCACGAGCCCAAACAGGCCGCCGAATTCGCCCGCCGCGGTGCCGATCTACAGCTCGCCGGGCACACCCACGGCGGCCAGCTCTGGCCCTTCCGCTACCTGGTCCAGCTCGACCAGCCGACCATCTCCGGCCTGGAAGAGGTCGATGGAATGCCGGTGTACACCAGCCGCGGCGCCGGTGCTTGGGGGCCGCCGGTGCGGGTGGCCGCGCCCCCCGAGATCGCGATCGTGAACATCACCTCGCGCTAGCCCCTCCGAGGCGGCATCATGAGCTTGCTCGAGAGAGGAGCCCCGATGGCCGACAGCGCGTCTCCCTTCGTCGATCCGGACTATCGCCGCCTGTTCGCGGCGCAGGTGGTGGGCCTGTTCGGCTCCGGCTTGACGACGGTGGCCCTGAGCCTGCTCGCGTATGAGCTCGCCGGCGCCGATGCGGCGGGCGTGCTCGCCACCGCTCTCACCATCAAGATGGCGCTGTACGTGGTGGTCGCGCCGCTCGTCGCCGCGCAGGCCTACCGGTTGCCGCGCCGCGCACTCCTGGTGGCCCTGCACGTGATCCGCGCCGCCGTCGTGCTCGCCCTTCCCGTGGTCACCGAGATCTGGCAGATCTATCTGCTGGTCGCGCTGCTCCAGGCCGCGTCCGCGGCCTACACCCCGACCTACCAGGCCGTGATCCCCGATCTGCTGCCCGACGAGCGGCAGTACACCCGCGCGCTATCGGCGTCGCAACTGGCCACCACGATGGAGACGTTGCTCAGTCCCATGTTGGCCGCGGCGGCCCTGCTGGTGATGAGCTACCAGTACCTGTTCGTGGGCACCGCGATCGGCTTCCTGCTCGCGGCGGCACTGGTGCTGCGCTCGCGAGTGCCCAATCCCGATGCGGCGCCGGAGGGCTCGTTCCTGCAGCGGCTCGGCTCGGGGACGCGGATCTTCGTGGCCACGCCGCGGCTGCGCGGGCTGCTGGGTCTGAATCTCACGGTGGCGGCGGCCGGTGCCATCGTCATGGTGAACACGGTGAACTTCACCCGTGACGAGCTCGCCGGGACCCAGGCGGATATGGCGCTGGTACTGGCCGCCAACGGCCTCGGGACGATGGTGGTCGCGCTGATCGTGCCGCGGCTGCTGGACCGGACCCCGACCCGCACCGTCATGCTCACCGGCGGTGCCGTACTGCCGCTGGCGTTGGCCGCCGCGGTCGGATTGTCACTGGCCGGTGACGGCACCTGGCGGTGGGCGGCGCTCGCCACGATCTGGTTCGCGATCGGCGCCGGGACCGCCGCGGTGGTCACACCGTCGGGACAGGTGCTGCGCCGCTCATCGAACGATGCCGACCGGCCCGCCGTGTTCGCGGCGCAGTTCTCGCTCTCCCACGTGGCCTGGTTGATCACCTATCCGCTGACCGGATGGCTCACCGGCTCGGCCGGGCTCACCGTGACGTGGTCGGTGATGCTGGTACTCGCCGTGACCGGCCTGGTCGTAGCAGCGCTCTCGTGGCCGCGTCAGGATCCGGTGGAGATCACCCACGCCCATCGCGAGGGCGACGTGGACCCGGCCGTGATCGCCGATGCGACGCCGGTGGGGGACGGCTGGTTCGAGCACACTCACGCCTACGTGATCGACGGTGCGCATCCTCGCTGGCCCGACCCCGACGGTCGGCTCATCGGCTAGAGAGCACCCTCAGCTGTCGCGGGCCTCGGCCGCGCCGCGAGAGGCGAGCTGATCGGCGAGCTCATTGCCCTCGTTGCCCGCGTGCCCCTTCACCCAGCGCCAATCGATCTCGTAGCGCGCGGCCACCTCGTCGAGCCGCTGCCACAGCTCCACGTTCTTGACGGGCTGCTTGTTCGCGGTCTTCCAGCCGTTGCGCTTCCAGCCCTCGACCCACTTGGTGATGCCGTTCTTGACGTACGAGCTGTCGGTATAGAGCACCACGGGGAACGGTTTGGTGATGGCCTCGAGCGCCGAAATGGCGCCCATCAGCTCCATTCGGTTGTTGGTGGTGTCCTTCTCGGCGCCGTACAGCTCCTTGGTGTGCTCCCCGAAGCGCAGCACCGCGCCCCAGCCCCCGGGCCCGGGGTTGCCCAGGCACGCACCATCGGTGTAGATCACGATCTCGTCCGCCACGATGATCAAGAGTATTCGGAGGTGGGCGCTACGGTGAAACCGTGCCGAACAATCACTACCACCACCTCGTCTTCGGTGACGATGCGCTGGCGCGACAGCGGGACAACGGTAGCTACGTGGCGTACGGCGCGCAGATGGAGCGCGGCGATGACGGTCCCCAGGAACTGTCCGACCGGGAGCTGCTGATGATCTCTCGCGCCGATCAGTTCTGCCTCGCCACCGTGACCCCGAACGGCTGGCCCTACCTTCAATACCGCAGTGGTCCTGCCGGATTCGTGCATCATGACCCCGCCAGTGGGAAACTGCGCTTCGTCGACCTGCCCGGCAACAACCAGTTCGTCACGCTCGGCAACCTCGCCGCCGACGACCGCCTGGCCATGTTCTTCGTGGACTACCCGCGGCGGATCCGGCTCAAGGTGTTCGGCCGCGGCACGGTGCTGCAGCGGGGCGAGGCCCGCGCCATCGAGATCACCGTCGAGGCCTTCGATTGGAACTGCTCACGCAGCATCATCCCGCGCTACGACCGCGCCTACCTCAAGGAACTCTCGCTCGCGCACCAGAAGGCGGCCGACGAGCGCGAGGCCGGACTGCATGCCGAGATCGCGCGGCTGCGCGCCCGCGTCGCCGAGCTCGAGGCCGGCAAATAGCAGGTCACAGGGGTTCGGTGGGCCCATCGTAGGTGTTCTGGCGCGGAATCGCCGTGGTCTGCGGATTCGGCGACACCCGCACCGGTCGCGGCGGCCGCTTGACCACCTGCGTCTCCTGCTGCGACGGGGTCACCGGGCCGGGCTTCGGGGGCACCAGCCCCGGCCAGTTCCGGTCCCACTCCGGGTCGGGCCGCCGCCGCGCCACCGGGGCGGCCACGGTGTCGTGCTGCTGGGCGGGCGGCGCCGGGACCGGGTTCGACGGTGCGCTCCGGGGCGACGGTGCCGGCGCTGCGGGCCGCGCCCACCGGGCGTCGGGCGCGAGGTGCGGCAGCGGCGGCGGAACCGGCTGCTGGACAACGGGCGGTTGGGCCGGCATCACCGCCGTCTGCGCAAGCGATTCGCCGGTCCGGCGCGCGATCAGCAGTAGGAGCGCCCCGGCACCGATCGCGGCGGCACCCGCGATCACCACGAACGGACCTGCCGCGGCGGCCACGTCGAGACCGAGCGAGACGCCCTGCACCTGCACCGACCGGCCGCCGGTCAGTGCGGTCAGCGCGTAGGCTGCCACCGCCGCACCCACGAGGCCGCACCCAGCGGCGATCGCGGCGGCGCACCGTCGCACCGTCCGGGGCGAGACGGTCGCCGCGACCGCGGCCAGCGCGATCGCCACCGCGCCGACGACGATCACCACCCATCCGGCCCAGGCCCCGTCGTTCGGGACCTGCGCGGCCACGTCCACCCCTCCCACCGCGGGTGCGGAGACATCGCCCAGCCCCGTGACCTCGGCGCGCACCTGTGCGGGAAGGCCCGGAAGCGAGGGCAGCGCGGCCGTCACCGTGAACCACGGGAGGAATGCCGAGGAGATCATCGCGGCGCCTCCGGCCACGGCGGCCGCGAGCCCCACGATCCGCGGGACGGCGGACGGGGCGGGCATCGAATCGGGCATTGTGGACCTCCTGTGGCGCGGTGCCCGCAACGCTAGGAGCAGCGGGTTGGCGGTCGCTGAAGTCGCGCCAAAGCCGTCGCGCCGCGCCGGTACACTGATCGAATGACACAACGTCCGAAAATCTGTCCCGCTGTGGTGCTCGGGTGACCGCCGCGGTGCAGTCGGGCGAGGAGACCCCCGACGCGAAGGGACGCGCCAAGACCCGCCGCAAGCTGATCCGGGCGGCGTACTTCGTGTTCGCGCAGAACGGTTACGGCGCCACCACGGTGAAGATGGTGTGCGATGCCGCCGGATTCACCCGCGGCGCTTTCTACTCGAACTTCACCAGCCTCGAGGAACTGTTCATCGAGGTCTGGCGCTACCACGTGCAATGGATCATGGATGTCATGGCGAAGGTGGTCGACGCCCACGTGGTCAAGGGCGCCGACTACGGACAGCTCATCGAGATGGCGGTGCGCGCGATCCCCGTGAACGAGCGCTGGCAGCGGGTGAACGGCGATTTCGTGGCCCTGTGTACCCGCACGCCGGAGCTCAACCAGACCGTGCGGGACGCACAGCAGATGTTGCTGGCCAATATGATTCCCACGGTGATGCACGTGCTGGAGGCCGCGGGCCGCAGGGTGACCGCGCCCGAGGCTCTGGGGTATGCGTTGCTCGCCGTGCACGAGGGCACCGCCAGTTACTGCGTCATCGATCCGGACAACGAGACGCTCAAGCAGAACCGGATCGATCTGCTCACCGCCACCCTGAACATGTACAGCGAGCCGATCGCTTGAGTCGCGCCGCGCTGCTGATCGGGATCGGCGTGGGCGATCCCGGCCACGTGACCATCGCCGCCGTCGATGCGATGCGTGCATCCGATGCGATCTTCGTCCTGGACAAGGCTTCCGCGTCCTCGCTGACGGGTATCAGGCAGGAGATCGTCGATCGGTACGCGCCCGGCACCGAGCTGGTCCTGGTCCCGGATCCGCCGCGCGACCGGTCGGCGGAGCGCGGCACCGACCGGCCCGACGACGCCTACGCGCGCAATGTGGATACGTGGCACGCGGCCCGCGCCGCGGCCCTCGCCGCGGCGATCACCGAGCACGTCGCAGACGGCGGCACGGCGGGCTTTCTGGTGTGGGGTGATCCATCGCTCTACGATTCCACCTTGCGGGTGATCGAGCGAGTCGGTGCGACAATGGATCTCATCCCGCGCGTGATCCCGGGGATCACCAGCGTCCAGGCGCTGACCGCGGCGCACACGATCCTGCTCAACCGGGTGGGGGAGCCGATCCACATCACCACCGGACGCCGCCTGGCCGACGATGACGGTCGCAACACGGTGGTGATGCTCGACGCCGACTGCACTTTCCGGGAAACCGCCGAGCCCACCGATCACATCTACTGGGGCGCCTATCTCGGCACTCCCGACGAGATCCTGATCGACGGTCCGGTCGGCGAGGTGGGCGAGCGCATCGCTCGCACCCGCGCGCAGGCCCGCGAGCGGCACGGCTGGATCATGGACGTCTACCTGCTCCGTCGACCGGTCTGAATCCGCTCGCGTACCGTCCGCCGGGGGAGCGGCCCCATCTCACCGCACCCACCCGCCCTGGTGAACGGCACGACGAGCTGTGCGCGGTACGAGCTGGGATAGTCCGGTTTGGCGGCCATCCCCAGGTCGGCGCTGGTGAAACGGCGGTGGCGATCCAGCACGAATGTTCCGAAGGCGTGATCCCAGATCAGCGTGAACAGGCCGAAGTCCACATCGCCCGCGCCCGCGTCGCGCTGATGGTGGAACCGGTGGCCCTCGTTGAGCGCGAGCACGTACCGCAGCGGGCCCACTCGGTAGTCCGCATTCGAGTGCTGCAACAGCAGCTGCACCGCGACCATCGCCGCCAGCGCCGAGGCGACGGATGCGGGCATCCCCAGCACCAGCAGCGGCGCGACACCGCCGAGGGTCTCCAGTGTCTGGTGCAGCGGGTGCTTCATCAATCCGTTGAGCCCGTAGCAGCGGGTCACGCTGTGATGCACCGCGTGCAACCGCCACAGCCAGCCGAACCGGTGGCTGGCCATGTGCACCACGGTGATCCCCAGATCGGCCACCAGTACCGCCAGCAGCACCTGTATCCAGAAGGGCAGATCGTGCGGCCACCACAGGCCCGGCCCACGGATCGCCGCCACTAGCGGGATCATCGCGAGCGAGGCCAGCATCAGCGACTCGTTGACCACCACGTGCGCCGCATCGCGTCCCGCATCGTCGTGGGAGCGGTTCCAGTACTCCTCGTACGGAATCAGCCGCTCGACTGTGAACGACAGCGCGATCGCGGCGAGGACGACGGCGATCAGCACCACCTTCGGTGCACCCGATCCGGCCAGCGCGATCACCGTGCCGTTCACGCCGACTATCATGAGCAGTGGATATCCATAGCGGACAAGGTTCTTCATACCGTCCAGATTCGCTCCGGACCCGGCCGAAGCGCTTGAACGGATCGATCGGGATCAGCCGAGTGCGGCGAGTAACTGCTGTGGTGAGAGCCCGAACATCTCTCGGCATACCCGGCTCGCGTGCGCACCGTCGGCGAAGCCCGCCGCATGGGCGGCATCGGTGATCGACGCCCCGCCCTGCACCCGGTCGGCCATATCGCGCAGCCGCGACCATCGCACCCACGCCGGGAAGGCGAGGCCCAGATCGCGCCGCCACAGCCGGCTCAGATGCGAGGGCGATACGCCGATCTCAGCGGCGACCTCGGTCAACGACAGCGCCTCGGATCGGCGCCGCGCCACCGCGTCCAGCGCCGATCGCACGTACGGATGGACGGGCCGCAGGCCGTCGTGCGCGGTCGCGAGCGCGTGCAGCTCCGCTGCGGTGGGCTCCTCCGGCAGGGTGACCGGAACGGCATCGGGATCGAGATACACGGTGAATCCGGCGGCGTCCGGTGCGACCGGTCCGATCGCGTGCTCCGTACCGGCCGGAATCACGAAGGCGGTCAGGCCATCCCGGACGATCGGCGGACCGTCGGACGGCCAGACGGTGACGGTCACGGTACCGGTCCGCAGGGCCAGCAACTGCCACGCCGCATGCCGGTGCCGGCCGGTGGAGCCCACGGCTCCGTCGTAGGCGAGGGCGCCCACGCCGAGGTGCACCGAGCCGGTCCAGCCGCTCCCGGCCCGGTTCCGCATCAATTGAGCGCGGACAGGACCCGGTCGGCCAGCTCGGGGCGGCACACCACGAGATCCGGCAGGTACGGGTCGGGATTGTTATAGGTGAGCTCGCTGCCATCGAGGCGACTGCAGTGCAGGCCCGCCGCCCGCGCCACGCCGACGGGAGCGCAGGAGTCCCACTCGTACTGGCCGCCCGCGTGCAGGTACACATCCACCTGCCCGGTGACCACTGCCATCGTCTTCACCCCGGCCGAACCGAGCGAGACGGGCTGCAGTCCCAACTGATCGGCCACCCGGAACATCCCGGGGGTGGCACGACTGCGGCTCAGGGCCAGATTGCCGGTGAGCGCACCGGTCGGCGCTGTCACCGTGTCGGAACGGAACACGGCGTCCATGGCGGGCAGCGAGACCGCGCTGTGCACGGGTTGCCCGTTCTGGGTGAGCGCGACGTGCACCGCGTAGTCCGGCCGGTGCGCCGAGTAATCACGGGTGCCGTCCAGTGGATCGATCACCCACACCCGGTCGGCGCGCAGGCGCTCGGTGGAATCCGGGGCCTCCTCCGAGAGCACCGCATCCTGCGGCCGGTAGCGGCGCAGGACCCGGGCGATCCAGGCCTGCGCGAGCCGGTCTCCGGTGTCACCGAGGATGTCGTCGTCGAGCAGTGATCCGTGGCGGATGGCCTGCAGGATGCGCCCGGCACCGTCGGCGATCTCCGCCGCGAGCTCGATGTCGGACAGTGCGCCGCCGCCGGAACGGCTCGAAAAGGTCATACCCCCACCCTAGAGTGGTGCCATGCCGGAGCTTCCCGAGATCACCGCCATCGCGCAGTACGTGGCCGAGAAGGCAGTGGGAACCACCGTCCGCCGCGTCGATGTGGCGGCCCTGTCCGTGCTCAAGACGTTCTCGCCCGGTCCGCACGAGCTGGTGGGAGCCACCGTGACCGGCACCGATCGGATCGGCAAGTACTTCGTGCTGTGGACCGAGAAGGAGGGCGCCAGAGTCGCACTCGTGGTGCATCTCTCACGCGCCGGGTGGTTGCGCTGGTCCGAGAAGCTCGCGCCCACCCCGCTGAAACCGGGTGGAAAGTCGCCGATCGCGCTGCGGGTGCACGTCGGGCCGGAGGGCGAGGGCTTCGATCTCACCGAGGCCGGCACGCAGAAGCGGCTCGCGGTGTGGATAGTCCACGATCCCAGCGAGATCGAGATGGTGGCCACCTTGGGGCCGGATGCACTCACGGTGAGCCGAGCGGAGTTCGGAGCGATTCTCGCCGGGTCCCGGGCGCAGCTGAAGAACCTGCTCCGCGATCAGCGCACGATCGCAGGCATCGGTAACGCCTACTCGGACGAGATACTGCACACCGCCAAGCTCTCGCCCTTCGCCGGCGCGAAATCGCTCGATGAGGCACAGACCGATGCGTTGTACGCCGCGATGCATACCGAACTCGACGATGCGGTGGCGCGCTCCGTGGGCCAGCACGTCGCCACCCTGAAAGCGGAGAAGCGGTCGGGGATGAAGGTGCACGGCCGCACCGGCAGCCCCTGCCCGGTGTGCGGAGACACCGTGCGGGAGGTGTCCTTCGCCGACCGCTCGTTCCAGTACTGCCCCACCTGTCAGACCGGCGGCAAGATCCTCGCCGACAGAAGGTTATCGAAGCTACTGAAATAGCCGCTGAACTGCGCAAATCGCCCTTTATGTAGGTGGCACCGGACTCGGCGAGAAGGAATGCCTTACCTTCTTAACCATGAACTGGGGTGATGCCGTCCCGAACTTCCTGATCGGCCTGCGAGAGGGTCTGGAAGCGGGACTGATCGTGAGCATCCTGCTGGCCGCCGTGAAGAAGTCGGGTGGTTCGCGGGTGCCGGTGTGGTTGGGTGCGCTGGGCGCGGCCTCGTTGTCGGTGAGTTTCGGCGCGGTGCTGACCTTCACCACGTCCGAGATGTCCGCGACCGCGCGCGAGGTCGTCGCAGGCACACTCAGCGTGGTCGCGGTGATCCTGGTGACGATCATGATCTTCTGGATGCGGCGCACTGCGGCCACCCTGTCGAAGGGGTTGCGTGGCGATGTCGAGGCCGCGATGGCGCTCGGCGCGGGCGCCCTGGTGCTCACCGCGTTCTTCGCCGTGGCCCGCGAGGGCCTGGAGACCACGCTGTTCCTGTGGACCGCGGCCCGTGCCTCGGGCGACGCCGTGGGCCCGGCCGTCGGCGCCACGCTCGGCCTGCTCGTCGCCTTCGGGCTGTGCGTTCTGCTCTACCGGCAGGCGGTCCGTCTCGACCTGGGGAAGTTCTTCGGGTACACCGCGGTCCTGCTCATCGTGGTGGCCGCGGGTGTGCTCTCCTACGGCCTGGGCGACCTGCAGAACGCGGGGGTACTGCCGGGACGCACCTGGATCGCCTTCGATCTGACGGGCACCGTCAACCCCGACGCCTGGTGGGTGGCGTTGCTGTCCGGGATCACCAATCTCGCGCCGAAGATGACGGTGCTCCAGGTGTTCGCCTGGCTCGCCTACCTGGTGGTCGTGCTGTGGGCCTTCCTGCGGACCACACCCGCGCCGCCCGACGCGCATCGCAAGAGTCGGTTCGAGACCTGGGCCGAGAGCCTCGCGGGCCGGCAGGTGTGGCCGGTGGCCGCGGTCATCGTGGTGGTGCCGCTCCTGGTGGCCGGTCTGATCATCGCCGTCCTGCCGTCGAAACCGGCCGTCGCCGAGTCGGTGACGGTGACCGCCGAGGACTGCGCCCGCGAGTTCAGCGGCGCGGGCCCGGGTCTGCAGCGGATCTCGGTGACCAATAAGTCGGGGAAGTCGGGCGAGATCAACCTCGTCGACGGCGGGGGAGCCGTGGTCGGCGAGATCGAGACCATCGGCCCGGCTACCACCGCCGACCTGTCCGCGACATTGGGCAACGGCACGTACCAGTTCGTCTGCTACCTCGCGGGCCAGCAACCCACCCGGTCGGCCCAATTCACCGTGACCGGCGGCACGGGCGAGGCGCCCCGGGCCGTCGACCGGGTGACCAAGGCTGATCTGGAGGGAGTGAACGCGAAGTACCAGGACTATGTGCTCGAGGTCCTCCCCGCGGTCGAGGCGGCGCTCGGCCGCGTCCGGTCCGCGTTGGCCGCCGGCGATGTCGACGGTGCGAAACGGGCCTGGCTCGACACCATGACCGCATGGGAGCGGGTCGGCGCCTCGTACAACAGCTTCGGTGCTGCCGGGACCGCTGTCGCGGGTCTGCCCGACGGGTTCGCCGGCGGGGTTCGCGATCCGGAGTTCTCCGGTATCCGGCGCATCGAGTACGGGCTCTACCGCGGTGAGACCCCCGCGGGCGTGATCGCACAGGTCGACAAGACCTCGGAGGGGCTGCAGAAGATCCGTGCCGATCTGCGCACCGACGACATCGCGGGCGATCCGGTGACGCTCACCAAGCGTGCACAGGAGATCCTGGAGGACGCGTTGCGCGACCACCTCACCGGAGTGAGCGATCAGGGTGCGCACGCGGGCTACGCTGCCACCGCCGCGAACGTCGACGCCACCCGTGCAGTGCTGCGGATCGTCGAGCCGCTGCTGGTGACGCGCGCCCCCGACCTGGTGCCCACCGCACGCCGTGAGCTCGACGAGGTGACCCGGGCCCTGGACGCGGTGAAGCGCCCGGACGGGACCTACCCGCCCATCGACGCCCCGCCGCTCGCCCTGCGACAGAAGATCAACGGCACCGTCGGCCAGGCGTTGGAGACGCTCTCGGCCGTGCCCAACCTCCTGGAGATGCCCAAGCATGAGCGATGACAACAACGACGGCGGTAGCAGCTCGGTCGGCCGCCGGAGGTTTCTGCAGGGCACTGCGGCCGGTGCGGCCGGTGTCGCCGCTGTCGGTGCGGTGCTGGCCGGTGGCGCGCGCAGCGACGCCCGTGGCACGGGCCCCGTGGTCAGCGATGCGTACCCCTTCGAAGGGGCACATCAATCAGGTGTACTGACGCCCGACCCGGCGAACAAGCAAGCGTCTCTCATGATCGCGGCGTTCGACGTCATCGCCCCCGATCGCGCAGGCCTGGAGTCCTTGCTCCGCACCGTGACCGAACGGGCGCGGTTCCTCACGCGGGGCGGTACTCCCGCCGACCTCGGAGTCGGAAAACCGCCGGCGGACAGCGCGGTGCTCGGCCCGGTGGTCCCGGCGGACGGGCTGACGGTGACCCTCGGCGTGGGCGACAGCCTGTTCGATGGCCGGTTCGGACTGGCCGGGGTGAAGCCGAAGCGGCTCACTCCGATGACGACCTTCCCGAACGACCAGCCCGATCCCGCGCAGTGCCACGGCGATCTGGTGATCGCGCTGTGCGCCAACAATCCCGATACCGTGCACCACGCGTTGCGTGACATCGCGAAGCACACTCGTGGCGCGATGCAGCTGCGATGGAAGATGCAGGGCTACGGCGCGCCGCCGCGACCGGGCGGGTCCCCGCGAAATCTGCTGGGTTTCAAAGACGGCACGGCGAATCCGACCGGTGGGCAGGCCGAGTCGTTGATCTGGGTCGAAGGTGGTGGCGATGAACCGGCCTGGACCGAGGGTGGTACGTACCTGGTGGTGCGGCTGATCCGCATGCTCGTGGAGTTCTGGGACCGCGTCTCGATCGCGGAGCAGGAGGGCATGTTCGGCCGGCGCCGCGACAGCGGCGCCCCGCTCGACGGTGCCGAGGAGTTCGATGAGCCCGACTACTCGAAGGATCCCGAAGGCGATGTGATCCCGGTGGATTCGCACATCCGCCTGGCGAATCCACGTGAGGGTGAGAAGACCGAGAAGCAGCGTTTGGTGCGCCGGTCGTACAACTACGACCTGGGTCTGGATGTGAACGGCAACATGGCCTGCGGACACGTCTTCATCTGCTTCCAACGCGATATCCAGGCGCAGTTCGAGGAGGTGCAGAAGCGGCTGATCGACGAGCCGCTCACCGACTACGTGACCCCCTTCGGCGGTGGATACTTCTTCGCGGTGCCGGGAGTGAAGGACTCGTCGGACTTCTTGGGCAGCGGGCTGTTCCGCTGACAACTCCGCCGCCGGACCGTGGGTGATGGTCCGGCGGCGGGGTTGTCGTACGAGCGGCCGGTGAGAGCCGCTACCGCGGCGTCGACTACTTGATCAGCTTGTCGGCGCCGTCGTTCGAGCCCGTCTCGGGGTCGTAATCGCCGAGCAGGAAGTCGCCTTCGGCGGCCTCGGACTCGATCTCCTCGGAGACGGCCTCGGCCTGTGCGAGAGCGGCGTTGCGTCGGGCGATGGTGACCGCGCCGCCGGCGACGGCACCACCGAGCGCGAGCGCGGCGAGCCACGGACGGTTCACGCGGTCGCCAAGCAGGTGGTCCACGGAGAACCGTCCGGGGCCGGTGAGGGCGAGCGCGGCGGCGGCGACGCCCAGCGTGACGGGGTACTCGTTGCCGCCGGCCTGCGCGTTGAAGCCGTTCGGACGGTGCACCTCGGAGGCGACCAGCATGGCACCGACGCCGCCTGCGGCTGCCAGTGGAGTCGCCGCGCCGAGGGCCAGGGCGGCACCGGCCAACTCGCCCGCGCCGGCGAGCGCGGCATTCGGCTTGCCGGGGGCGAAGCCCATCGACTCGAAGCCCTGTGCGGTGGCGTCGAGGCCGTGTCCGCCGAACGCGCCGAACAGTTTCTGCGCGCCGTGGTAAGCGAGGGCGCCTCCGACCGCGGTACGCAATGCCAGGAGGCCGAGATCGCGTGCGGTGTTCTTCTGTCCCATGTTCTGGTTCCCTTCGGAGAGGCTCGGTGACCGTGCGTGGTTCTGCGCGGTTCAACCGGACCGTGGTCCGAGTCATTCCTCTCGCCGCCGAATATGTCGCACATCACAGCCGCGCCATTCTTGAGGCCGTATTGTCGATCACGAATTCTCGGGGGTGGTTATGCGGCGGGGTAACCGAATCGTCGTCCTGGTCGTCGTGGCGGCGGTGTTGTCGAGCTGCGCCTCGGAGACCATCTTCTGCGGGGCTTCGGCACCGCAATCGTCGACGCCCACTGGCCACGACGATGCCGGTTCGCTCGCGGGCGATTACGGAGGGCACGGGCGTGGGCTCACGATCCGTGCTGACGGTACGGGTACGGGCTGGTTCACGAGTGTCTGCGGCCCGGACGGTGGCGGCTGTGTCGCCAATGTCTATTACGACGTCGTCGTCGAGAACATCCAGGCGAAGGCGGCAGATGCGAGTGCCGATCTGGCGATCATCGCCGCGCGGCCGGACCGAGCGCGAGCGATGTTGCCGCAGCGACAGCGGATCGTGCGTGATCCGACGAAGGACGAGATCATCGTCGGCGATGTCAGGTTCTGTGGGCCGAGGGCCGCACCCTTCGCCTGCGGCGCGTAGCGGCTACACCACCAGCTGGCCGGCCAGGTCGGGGGTAGCGCCCGCGCCGCCGGTGGCGTGGCGGTACGCGGCGCCGACGAGGTCGATCGCTCGGGACAGCTGGCCGACCGGGAGGGTGTACGGAATGCGGATGTTGCGTTCGAGCGCACCGTCGACCCCGAAGGCCGAGCCGGCGGCGATCCGCACCCCGAGCCCGGCCGCCGCAGCCGCCGTGGCGGTGCCCACCGGCCGCGGCAACGTGACCCACAGGCAGAGTCCGCCGACGCCGGCGGCGACCGTTGCACCGGGCAGGTGTTCGGCGACCCCCTCGAGCGCGACCGACCGTGCCAGGCGAAGGGATTCGAGTCGAGCGGGGAGGAAGTCGTCGAGGTGATCGAGGGCGTAGCCGGCGGCGAGTTGCTCGAACACCGCGCCTGCGAGGTCCATGTCGTAGCGGGCGGAGGTGAGTCCGTCGGGAGGTGTCTCGGTGCGGATCCAGCCCACCCGCAGGCCGGCCCAGACCGTCTTACTGGCCGAACCGATGGAGATGATCTGCGCGCCGCGTGGGGCGAGCGCCGCGAGAGGTGGGGGAGCGGGGACGTCGAGGCCCAGCTCGGCCATCGTCTCGTCGACGACGAGTGGCACTCGATACCGCGCCGAGATCTCGGCCAGCCGGGCGCGACCGGCTGCATCGAGCAGCAGTCCAGTGGGATTATGAAAGTCTGCGATGGAGAAGATGATTCGCGGATTCTGCTGCTTGACCACCGCCTCGAACTGATCGAGATCCCATCCGTGTGCGGGATGCAGTCCCACGGCGACGGGCCGCGCGTTGTGCCGGCGGATCGCCAAGATCGTGCCGTGGTGGGTGGGCTGTTCGATGAGCACGCGATCGCCGGGGTGCACCAGGGTGTCGAGCACGATGCGCAGGGCGTGCTGGGCGCCGGACGTGACGAGCACCTGCTCCGCCGCGGTCGGCAACCCGCGGTCGGTGTACCGCCGGGCAATCGACTCACGGAGGGCGCGGATCCCGCCGGGGTACAGGCCGATTCCCGCGAGATAGGGCGGGGCGCATTCGAGGGCGTGGCGATACCCGTCGTGCACGATCTGGTCGGGGGCCGACGGTGCCGCGATGTTCAGCCGGATCAGGTCGGCTTCGGAGCCGGTGTCTGCGGGTTCGGCCGGAACGGTGTGGGGCAGCGTGAGTACGCTGCGCGCCCCCTGTCTTGACTGCAGGTGTCCGCTGTCGCGCAGCTCGGCGTAGGCGGCGGTCACAGTGGTGCGGCTGACTTCCAGATGCGCGGCCAGCGCGCGTTCGCTGGGCAGGGCCGTACCCACCGATACGCGGCCGTCGAGTACCAGTAGGCGCAGTGCTTCCGCCAAGGCGAGATATGCCGGACGTCGGCCGTCCGGCCGCCAGGCCCCGAGTTGGCGCGTGAGTGTGGCGGCCCCGATGGTGCCAGTTGCCGAGAACATGGGGCCAGTATCGCAGAACTGGCTATGTATTCAAGATCCAATCATGGTCATGCTGAGTGTCATGATGGTGCGACTGATCAAGCTGTTCGTCGGTTTGTGGCTCTACGGGACCGCGATGGCCGCGATCCTGCGTGCGGGCCTGGGCAACATGCCGTGGGATGTTCTCCATCAGGGGATCGCCGACAGAGTCGGCATCTCTGTGGGCGCCGTGATCGTGGTGGTGGGCGCAGTGGTGCTGTTGGCATGGATCCCGTTGCGCGAGCGGCCGGGCTTCGGCACCGTCGCGAATGTCTTCGTGATCGGTATCGCGTTCGACGTGATGTCACCGTTGTTCCCGTACCGCCCGGCATTGGTGATCGCCGTTCCCCTGATGCTGCTCGGCATCGTCGGCAACGCTTTCGCGACGGTCCTCTACATCGGTGCCGAAATGGGCCCCGGCCCCCGCGACGGCCTGATGACCGGCCTGGTCCGCAAGACCGGATGGTCGGTACGGGTGGTGCGCACGTCGATGGAGGTCACGGTGGTGGCCATCGGATTCCTGCTCGGCGGAACGCTGGGCGTGGGCACCGTTCTGTACGCGGTCGGAGTGGGGCCGCTGATCCAGGTGTTCGCTCGCACCGGACTCGGTGGCCCACAGCTCGCGCGCCCCGCCGATAAGGTGGAGCAATGCGCATCCTCATCACCGGAGCCAGCTCGGGGCTAGGCGAAGGCATGGCCCGCACCTACGCCGAACGCGGCGAGGACGTGGGCCTACTGGCTCGCCGACTCGACCGGCTCGAGGCCCTCAAGGCCGAGATCTCGGCGGTGCCGGGCTCCGGCGCCGTCGAGGTCGGCGCGCTCGACGTCACCGACTTCGGTGCCGTGCCCGGCGCGATCACCGAGGTGGTGGGCCGGATGGGCGGCCTCGACCGCGCCATCATCAACGCAGGCATCGGGAAGGGGGCGCCGCTCGGCACCGGCAAGCCGCACGCCAACCTGGAGACCATCCAGACGAACCTCACGGGCGCGGTGGCCCAGATCGAGGCGGTGCTGGAGATCTTCCGTGCCCAGGGACGCGGGCACCTGGTGCTGATCAGTTCCATCGCCGGGCAGCGCGGAATGCCGAAGGCGCAGACCGCCTATTCCGCGAGTAAGGCCGGACTCACCGCTATCGGTGAGGGCCTCCAGGCCGAGTTCGCGGGCAGTGACATCACAGTGACCGTCATCAAGCCGGGCTTCATCGAGACTGACATCAACAAGGGCGTGAAGACCTCGATGAAGTCCTCCCTGGGCGATGGTGTGAAGGCACTCGTCAAGGCCATCGACCGTGAGCCTAAGGAAGCCGCCGTCCCCAGCTGGCCATGGGCGCCGCTAGGCGCCGTGCTTCGGCACGCGCCCGATGAACTGACGCGCCGCCTGATCTGATTTCTCACGCCGCCTGCGGTGGTGCGGTGGATCGGTGGAGATGTCCTGTCGGGGTGCGGGTTTCGACGGTGTGCCGTCCGCTGTCGTCGTGGACGGTGCGGCTGGTCCACCCTGTTGCTTCTTTGGCGTAGTTGCAGGCCGCGCACAATCCTTGCCCGTTGTCCAGGCTGGTTGCGCCGCCGTGGGCGTGCGCGGTGACGTGGTCGGTGTGCGCGATCGGTGCATCGCAGTACGGGGTCCGGCAGTACCGATCCCGCGCCGCGATCAACTCGGCGAGTCCGGAAGGGAACAGTCGTGACCGGGAATCCAGCCCGACGACGGCACCCGACTCCGGTTGCACATACAGCCGTTTGACCCACGCGACCGCGTGCTCCGACGCCCGCCCGACCAGATGCCGCGCGATCTCCGCGGGCAGCGTGCCGCCGCCGGAGAGGTGCGCGGTGCCAGGCTGATCGCCCAGCAGAACAGAGGCAGGGACGGTCAGGTGCACCGTCACCGGTTGCCCTTCTGCCGCCTCGCGGCCGGTGATCCGCGCGAAGGCGGTATCGGCCATGATCTGGGCTCGGCTGCGTGGTTCGCCGGGAGTGCCGACCGCAGCATCGGCGGCGGCCTTCACGGCGGCGTACACACCGACCGCTTGGGCGACCGGCAGCAGGATCGATACCCGCGCCATGCAATCCGGCGCCGGCCGGATCGTCACCCGACGATCCTTCGCTGCCAGCGCCGCACGATCCACGGTGGCCTGGGCGTCGAGCCGGTACGCGACCTGCTTGACCTGATCCTGCAACCGCTTCACGCCCAAACCGGCGGCGGCGAAAGATTCGCCGCACAACTCCGCATCGGCCTTGGACTTCAGCCGTGGCTCCAGATGGGAGAGGCCAGCGAGGATCACCTCCACCGCCTCCGGCGAAACATCACCGTCGCGCAGCCGCCCGAACGTCGCCGGCAGATCCTTCACGAGCGTCCGAGCCCGCGACAGCATCCCCGCAGCCCGATGCGGCGACACCCGCAACGCCAACGCGACCTCCGCCGCCACCCCCGCCTCCCACCGGTCCTGCGCCACCCCGGCCGCGATCCGCTCACACACCCGCACTCGCAACAACTCGGCGATCAACCGATACTGATCGAACACCACCCGCGCACGAGCCCGCTCCAACGCACCCAAACCGGCAATGGCATCGCCGCTCCTGTTGCAGCTGAACCTGATTCGTACTCCCCATCCATGCTCCAACGCTACGTCGGCCCACTGACAAGTTTTCGCACTGAGCGGAAGAATCAAACGTGTGTTCATGATGTGGTCGTAAGTACCCCGAGTCGACCCTGATGTGTCCCAGCTGGATCCCGGGGAACGATCCGGGGCCAGCCCGGATGTGCCGGACCTTCGAGATTCGTAGCGTCGAAGGCGTCGAAAGGTGGTGCGAAATGCGCACATTCATTCAGTCCCTCAGTGTGGCAGCCCTTGCTGCAACAGCCCTGATCGCAGGCACCGGCATGGCCGCCGCGACCCCCGACGATTACGACTACAAGAAGGGGAGTCGCGGCGCCGCCTGTTCCTACGCCGATGGCACCCTGGGCCTCGACGTGGACGCCGGTTTCGTGATCACCTGCCAGGGCGGTGTCTGGAACACTCCCAAGTCCTCGTGAACCGCACCGTGAGAACCGGTGCCGCGTACCTCGCTGCGCTCGTTGTGACCACCGGATTCGCAGCTCCGGCTCTAGCGCAGCCGATCTCGCCCGCTGGACGCCAGTCCGTCCAGCGGGCGCTCGACGCAATGGTCTCCGCGGGCTACCCCGGGGCGCAGGTCGTCATCACCGAACGCGGACGGGACTGGATCGCGAGCGCCGGCGTCGGCGACGCCGACCGGCGCACCCCGTTCCCCGCCGACGGTTACGTCCGGATCGGCAGCAATACCAAGGCCTACGTCGCCGCGGTGGTGCTGCAACTGGTCGCCGAGAACCGCATCCGGCTCGATGCGACGGTCGACAGCATCGCCCCCGGGATGCTCACACCGGGGCCTCCGGCCCCCGACGGCAGCAGGGTGGACGCGACGCGGATCTCCGTCCGCGACCTGCTGCAGCACACTTCCGGTCTGCCCGACCATCTCGATCTCCCGGAACTCGAGTCCGACGATGCGGCGAGCACGACCTACCAGCCCGCCTACCTGGTACGGCGGGCCCTGGCTACGCTCGCGCCGCGATTCGCTCCCGGCACGCGCGCCGAGTACAGCAACATCAACTACGTCGTGCTGGGAATACTGATCGAGAAGACCACCGGGAGAAGTCTTTCCGACGAGATCCGCACCCGCATCCTCGAACCGCAGGCGCTGCGGAAGACCTACTTCCCCACACCCGGCGACGCCGCGGTCCGCGCGCCGCACGCCATCGGCTATGCCGTGGAGAACGGGCGGCGGGCCGATATCACCTCGTTCGATCCGTCCTGGGCGGGTGCAGCGGGGGCGATGATCGCCACCCCGTCGGATGTGAACCGATTCTTCCTCGCCCTCCAGAACGGGAAGGTGATCACGGCGTCGCAGTTCACCGAGGCGCGACGGGCCCCGCGACCGCTCGTCAATCGTGACGGGCTGCGATACGGCCTCGGCCAGGCGGAACTCTCCACGCCGTGCGGCACCGTCTGGGGGCACGGCGGTTCCATACCCGGCTACCGGACCTATAACGGAGCCACATCCGCGCGCGCGGTGACCGTGGTCGCGAACCAGCAACCCGCCACCCAGGCGCAGAAAGACGCGATCGCGGCGGCGTTCGGCGCTGCGATCTGTGCCCGGTAGATCTAGACCGCGCGCCCTCGTTCGGCGCGGTACCAGCGCACCTGTGCGTCCGTCGATGAATCCTGATCCGGCTGCGGTGCAGCGTCGCCCGCGATCACCGGCAGCAGCGCGTTGGCCTGGGCCTTGCCCAGCTCAACGCCCCACTGGTCGAAGCTGTTGATGCCCCACACCGCGCCCTCGGTGAACACCTGGTGTTCGTACAGTGCGATCAGTTGGCCCACCACGGACGGAGTGAGCTTCGGCGCGAGGATGGTGGTGGTGGGCCGGTTGCCGGGCATCACCTTGTGCGGGACGACCGCGGGATCTGTTCCTTCAGCGCTGATCTCGTCGGCGGTCTTGCCGAAAGCCAGCACCTTGGTCTGCGCGAACAGATTGCTCATCAGTAGGTCCTGCATCGTGCCCACACCGTTGGTGGTGGGCAGATCGTCGGTCGACTCCGCGAAACCCAGGAAATCCGCCGGCACCAGTCGCGTTCCCTGGTGCAGCAACTGATAGAAGGCGTGCTGACCATTGGTTCCCGGTTCGCCCCAGAAGATCTCGCCGGTGTTCACCGTGACCGCGGTGCCGTCGACCCGCACCGATTTGCCGTTCGACTCCATCGTGAGCTGCTGCAGATATGCCGGGAACCGGGCCAGGTCGTTGGCGTAGGGGAGCACCGCCCGCGACTGCGCCCCGAAGAAGTCCGAGTACCACAGGCCGATGAGCCCGAGCAGAATCGGCGCATTCTGTTCGATCGGTGCGCTGGCGAAGTGCTCGTCCACAACCCGGAATCCGGCCAGGAACTCGCCGAACCGCTCGCGGCCGATCGCGCACATCACTGACAGGCCGATCGCCGAATCCACCGAGTACCGGCCGCCGACCCAATCCCAGAAGCCGAACATGTTCGCGGTATCGATGCCGAAGGCCGCGACCCGCTCCGCATTCGTGGAGACCGCGACGAAATGCTTGGCAACGGCTTCGTCGCCCAACCCCAGACCGTCGAGCAGCCAGGTCTTCGCCGCGTGCGCGTTGGTGAGCGTCTCCAGCGTGGAGAAAGTCTTCGACGCCACCACGAACAGCGTGGTGGCGGGATCGAGCCCGGACAATGTGGCCACGATATCGGCGGGATCGACATTGGAGACGAAATGGCAGCGCAAACCCGGCTGCGCATAGGCGCGCAGCGCGCGATAGACCATCGCGGGGCCGAGGTCGCTGCCTCCGATGCCGATGTTCACGACGTCGGTGATCGCCTCGCCGGTAGCGCCGCGCCACTCGCCGTCACGCACCCGGTCGGTGAAATCGCCCATCCGGCCGAGCACCTCGTGCACATCGCCGGTGACATCCTGGCCGTCCACGGTCAGCGCCCCGCCCGACGGCGCACGCAGTGCCGTGTGCAGCACGGCTCGGTCTTCGGTGGAATTGATGTGCGCGCCCGAGAACATGGCATCGCGCTTACCCTCCACATCGGCGGCGCGGGCCAGTTCGGCCAGCAGCGCCAGCGTCTCGCGGGTCACACGGTGCTTCGAGTAATCGATGTACAGATCGCCCACCCGCAGCACCAAGTCGGTTCCCCGCGCGGGATCGTCGGCGAACAGATCCCGCAGGTGCAAGGGGGCGACGGCGCGATGGTTCGCGTCCAGGGCTCGCCAGGCGGTCGTCGTGGTGATGTCCAGCGTGCTCATGCACATCAGCCTAGTGTCCTGCGCGCGTTCTCGCCGGGCGGTTATCGTGGCTTGCATGGCTACCGCGCAGCGCGTCCGTGACCTGCTCGAGAAGATCCCCACGGGAATCTTCGTGAATGGGACGTTCCGTGACTCCAGTTCCGGCGCAACCTTTCCGGTGCACGACCCGTCGACCGAGGAGGTGCTGGCCGAGGTGGCGGACGCCACCGCCGCGGATGGTGCCGCCGCTCTGGACGCCGCCGTCGCCGCCGGTCCGGCCTGGGCCGCGACCCCGGCTCGCGAACGCGGAGAGATCCTGCGCGCCGCCTACGAAGGGCTGCACGCTCGCGCGGACGACTTCGCGCTGCTGATGACCCTGGAGATGGGCAAGGCCCTCCCGGAATCGGCGAACGAACTCAAGTACGGCGCCGAATTCTTCCGCTGGTTCTCCGAAGAGGCCGTGCGCATCGCCGGCCGATACACCCCGGCACCGGCCGGCACCGGCCGCATTCTGGTGAGCAAGGCACCCGTCGGCCCGTGCCTCGCGATCACCCCGTGGAACTTCCCGCTCGCCATGGGGACCCGCAAGATCGGCCCCGCCCTCGCCGCCGGTGCCACCATGCTGGTCAAGCCCGCGGGACTCACCCCCCTGACGATGCTGCTGCTCGCCGAGGTGCTCCAGGACGCAGGTGTTCCCGAGGGGGTGATCTCGGTGCTCCCCACCTCCACGTCATCAGCACTCACCGCGCCGCTGCTCGCCGATCCGCGGCTGCGCAAGCTCACCTTCACCGGCTCCACCGGGGTGGGCGCCGCGCTCATCGAGCAATCCGCCCCCGGCATCCTGCGCACGTCGATGGAACTGGGCGGCAACGCCCCTTTCGTGGTCTTCGACGACGCCGATATCGACCACGCCGTCGGGCAGGCGCTGCTCGCGAAACTCCGCAACGGCGGCGAGGCGTGCACGGCCGCCAACCGGTTCCACGTGCACGAGAGCGTGGTCGCCGAGTTCACCGACAAGCTGGTGGCGAAGATGGGTGAGTACGTCGTGGGCCCCGGCATCGATGAGGGCGTCACCATCGGCCCGCTGGTCTCGGCCGATCAGCAGAACATCGTCTCCGAGCTGGTGCAGGACGCCGTCGGTAAGGGGGCATCGCTGCGGCTCGGCGGTGTGGCGCCCGAGGGCAAGGGCCACTTCTTCCCGCCGACGGTGCTCGCCGACGTCCCCGCCGATGCGCGGATCCTCCGTGAGGAGGTCTTCGGGCCGGTCGCGCCGATCGTCGCCTTCGCCACCGAGGACGAGGCCGTCGCCGCCGCCAATGACACCGAATACGGCCTCGCTTCGTACATCTTCACGCGCGACCTGGACCGTGCGTTGCGTGTCGCCGACCGCATCGACAGTGGCATGGTGGGCGTCAACCGCGGCGTCATCTCCGATCCTGCTGGCCCGTTCGGCGGCGTCAAGGCCTCCGGATTCGGCCGCGAGGGTGGCAGCGAGGGTATCGAGGAGTATCTGGAGACGAAGTACATCGCGCTGCAATAGGTGGGTTCTCGGTTCACTGTGAGCGCAAATCTCGCCGGATCACAGGTCTGTGTGACAGCGTCGTAGGGTGGCACACCTACAGGAGAGCACCGGCACGCGGGAGAACGTGATCCTCGTGCACTGGCACGACCTGGGACGCCACCTCACCTGTTACGGCGCGGAGGGCGTGGTCAGCCCGCACCTCGACCGCCTCGCCGCCGAGGGCATCCGATTCACCGATGCGCACGCCACCGCGCCCCTGTGCTCGCCCGCGCGCGGCTCGCTGTTCACCGGTCTGCACCCTCACCGCAACGGTCTCGTCGGGCTCGCCCACCACGGTTTCGAATACCGGGCGGGCGTGCAGACGTTGCCGGCGCTGCTCGGCGCCGCGGGCTATCGCACCGCGCTGTTCGGCATGCAGCACGAGAGCGCCGACCCCTCCCGTTTGGGTTTCGACACCGCCGACGTCTCTGATTCGCTGTGCGGCTACGTGGTCGCCCAGTCTCAGCAGTGGCTGACCGATGCCGCCGCGCGCGACGAGCCGTTCTTCCTGACCGCCGGATTCTTCGAGACCCACCGCCCCTACCCGGCCGATCAGTACGAACCCGCGGACCCCGAGGCGATCGGTGTGCCCGGCTTCCTCCCGGACACCCCACAGGTCCGCGAAGACCTGGCCGGCCTGCACGGCAGCATCACCGAGGCGGATGCGGCGGTGGGACGGTTGCTCGACACCGTCGACGAGCTGGGGCTGGCCGAGAACACGTGGATCGTCTTCATCACCGACCACGGGCTGGCCTTCCCCCGTGCCAAGTCCACGCTCTACGCCGAGGGCACCGGTGTGGCCCTCATCGTGCGCCCGCCCCGCGGTCGTGACCTGCGCCCCCGCGTCTACGACGACCTGTTCTCCGGCGTCGATCTCACCCCGACGGTGCTGGACCTGCTCGGCGTGCCCCTCCCGGACGATCTCGACGGCGAGACGCACGCCGCGGAACTGACCGAACCGGCGGGAGACACGGTGCGCGCCGGGCTGTTCACGCAGAAGACCTATCACGACGCCTACGATCCGATCCGCGCCGTGCGCACCAAGCAGTTCAGCTACATCGAGAACTACGCCGACCGGCCCGCGCTGCTGTTGCCGCTCGATATCGCCGATAGTTCCTCTGCCGGCTCACTCGACCCCTACGAGGTCGCCGCTCCGCGTCCCCGGCGTGAGCTCTACGACCTCGTCGTCGATCCGTACGAGCGGCACAACGTGATCGATGAGCCGGCGTATCAGTGGGTGGCGCGCAGGCTCGGGGCAGTGCTCGCCCGCTGGCGCGCGGAGACCGGTGACGTGCTCCCGACCGAAGCCGAGGGCACGGCGATCGCCGAACGCTTCATGGCCGAGTTCTTCGCAGGCCGCGCGAAGCCGGACGCCGACGCGGTGCCGCTGCCCTCGCGCCGTCCGCAGGGCGCCCGTCGTGAACTCACCGCCCGCGAACGGGCCGAGCAGGTCCGCGATGAAGCGGGTGACCGAGTCCGGGCGGTCAACCACTGACGGTGCGGAAACCGATGTTGCTCGCCGAGGACGACGGGGTGTTGCGGCTGCGGGCCGCCACGCGGTAGCGGTAGCAATACGAGTCATGGCACAGGTGGCTGCCACCGCGGAGCACCCGGGCAGTGCCCCGATCCGGTCCGCCGGGGGAGTCTGTGGGGGAAACCCGGTAGTAGCGAGCGGAATAGCGGTCCGAACACCACTCCCACACGTTTCCCACCGCCTGGTACACGCCGTAGCCGTTGGGCGCGAAGGACTGGGCGGGAATCGTCCCCACCGGTCCGGTCGGCGCATCCGGGAACGATCCGGTGAAGATGTGGCAGCGCTCTCCCGGTGCGGGATGCTCGTTCCCCCAGGGATAGCGCGCACTCTCGAGACCCCCGCGCGCCGCGTACTCCCACTGCGCCTCGGTCGGCAGGGCACGACCCGCCCACCCGCAATACGCCAGCGCATCGGTGTACGAGACGTGCACCACCGGATGCTCGTCCAGCGCGACGCTGCCCGGCCCACCCGGAGTGCGGAAATCCGCGCCCGGCACCGTTCGCCACCACGGAGTTCCATCGACCGGGGTGCCCGGCGCTGAGGCGCTGGCCTGGAAGACCGCCGAGGCACCGAAGCGCTCGGCGTCGGTGATGTAGCCGGTGGCAGTGGCGAACGCGGCGAATGCGGCCACCGTCACGGTGGTCGCATCGATCTCGAAGTCCGGCAACGAGACCGGGTGCACGGGCTGCTCGCCGTCGGCGCGGTAGCCATCGCCGAGCGCATCACCCATCAGATACGTTCCAGCCGGGATCCGGGCTTAAGGAACCGGGTGCACGCCGCCGCGCCACCCGGACCCGCCGCGTTCGGGCAGGTCCGGACCGTCGGGCGTGCAGCAGCTCACGCGTCCAGTATTCCGCGTTCCACCAGTAGCGCGATCACCCGCTGGGCGAGCTCGTCGGTGTCGGCGCCGGTGGTGTCGAACTTGAGGTCGGAATGGTCCGGCTTCTCGTACGGGCCGTCCACCCCGGTCAGGCCGCGCAGCTCGCCGCGGTCGGCCCGGGCGTACAGCCCCTTCGGGTCGCGCTTGCGGCACTCCGACACCGGCGTGGACACGTGGACCTCCACGAAGTCGATGTCGGCGGCCACGTTCAGTTCGCGGGCGATCTCCCGGTCCGAACGCAGCGGGGAGACCAGTGAGGCGATAGCGATCACTCCCGCATCGGCGAACAGGCGCGTCAGATGTCCCACACGGCGGATGTTCTCCGCACGGTCGCCGGGCGAGAACCCCAGATCGTCGGAGATCCCGTGCCGGATGTTGTCGCCGTCGATGAGGTAGGCCACCCGCCCCTGCGAGACCAGCGCCCGCTCCAGCGCCACCGCCACCGTCGACTTCCCCGATGCCGGCAGCCCGGTGAACCACACCGTCGCGCCGCGCTGCCCCGTCTTGGCCCACCGTTCCGCGCGGCCCAGTGAACTCGGATGCCACCGGATGTCGTTGCGGGTCGCCTGCCCGGGCACCACCTCCCGGGCCTCGGCGATGGTGCCCGCACCGACCGTGTCGTTGCTCGCCTCATCGATCAGGATGAACGCGCCGGTATCCCGGTTCTGCGCATACGGGTCCGCGACCACGACCGAGCTGGTGCGCAGGGTGATCGTGCCGATGTCGTTGAGCGCGAGCTCGCTCGGCCCCACCTGTTCGATCAGCGTCTCCGGGTCCAGGCGGCGCTCGAGCGACTGGATGGTCGCGCGGACCGTCGACGTCGCGTGCTTGAGCGCCACCCGGTCACCGGCGCGCAGCGGCTTCTCCGCCAGCCAGCACACGGTGGCCTCCAGCTCCCGCGCCGCGACCGGAAGATGCGCATCGGCGGCACCGGAGACGAGCACATCGCCGCGGCCCACGTCGATGTCGTCGGCCAGTTCCACCGACACCGACAGCGGCGCGACCGCGACCGCGCGGTCGTCGTCCAGAGTGTCCAGCGCGGTCACCGTGCTGCGGCTGCCCGAAGGCAGCGCCAGCACCGCATCGCCCACCGCGAGCGTGCCCGCCGCGATCCGGCCGGTGTACCGGCGACGACGGTCGGCGGTGGGACGCGAGACCCACTGCACCGGCAGCCGGAGTTCCTGCGGCTGCGCCGAGGGTGCGCGCAGTTGCACGCCCTCCAGATACTCCAACAGCGTCGGCCCGGTGTACCAGGGAGTGCGCTCGGACCGGTGCACCACATTGTCGCCGAGCTTGGCGGCCAACGGGATCGCCGGGATCTCGGGCAGGCCGAGCTGCGTGCCGAGCTCGGCCAGCTCCGCCTCGACCTCGGCGAACCGGTCGGCCGAGTAATCCACCAGGTCGATCTTGTTCACCGCGGCGATCACGTGCGGCACGCCGAGCAGGGTCGCGATCCGCGCGTGTCGGCGGGTCTGGCGCAGCACTCCCTTGCGTGCATCGACCAGCAGGATCGCCACGTGCGCGTTCGATGCGCCGGTGAACATGTTGCGGGTGTACCGCTCGTGCCCCGGGGTATCGGCGAGCACGTAGCTGCGGGTGTCGGTGGAGAAGAAGCGGTACGCCACATCGATCGTGATGCCCTGCTCGCGTTCGGCCCGCAACCCGTCGGACAGCGCCGCCAGGTCCACCTCGTCGCCGTCGGTCACCGCTTCGAGATGATCGGTGGGCAGGCTGCCCGTATCGTGCAGCAGCCGACCGATCAGCGTCGACTTACCGTCGTCGACCGAGCCCGCCGTAGCGAGCCGCAGCAGCTGCCGCGTTGCGGTGGTGGGTGCCAGGAGCTCCGTCATCAGAAGTAGCCCTCTTTCTTGCGGTCCTCCATGGCGGCCGCGGACGTGCGGTCGTCGGCGCGGGTCTCGCCCCGCTCGGAGACGGTGGCGGCGGAGATCTCTTCGATCACCGCTCCGATATCGGTGGCGCGGCTGCGGACCGCGCCGGTGATCGTCAGGTCACCGACGGTGCGATAGCGCACCCATTCGGTGGACGCGGTCTCGCCGTCGCGCGGCTGCGTGAACTCCGAGACCGCGAGCAGGATGCCGTCGCGTTCGAAGACCTCCCGCTCGCTCGCGTAGTAGATCGACGGCAGTTCGAGGCCCTCGAGCTCGATGTACCGCCAGATGTCGAGCTCGGTCCAGTTCGACAGGGGGAACACCCGGACCGACTCCCCGCGCCGGATGCGGCCGTTGTACAGCGACCAGGGCTCGGGGCGCTGCGCCCGCGGGTCCCACTGGCCGAACTCGTTGCGGAAACTGAACACCCGCTCCTTGGCGCGGGCGCGCTCCTCGTCGCGCCGGGCGCCACCGAAAGCTGCATCGAAGTTCCCGGCCTCCAGGGCATCGAGCAGCGTGCGGGTCTGCAGCCGGTTCCGCGAACCGGACGCTTCGGTGGACTCGGCGACGCGGCCGGTATCGATGGATTCCTGCACCGAGGCGACGATCAGCTCGATGCCGTCCGGATTCTCCGGTGTCGGCGCCACACGGCGGTCCCGGAACTCGATCACTTCGTCGAAGTTGTGGCCGGTGTCCACGTGCAGGATCGGGAAGGGCAGGGGCGAAGGCCGGAACGCCTTCTCCGCCAACCGAAGCAGCACGATCGAGTCCTTACCGCCGGAGAACAGCAGCACCGGGCGTTCCAGCTCGGCGGCGACTTCCCGGATGATGTGCACCGCCTCGGATTCGAGTACGCGCAGTTCGTCCACTGCTGTCAGGCTGCTCATGCGGGGTATCCATTCTGTGCGGCATCGGCGCGGTACCGCTGCGCCCATTCCTTGGAGCGTTCATTGGACTGCGGTTTCAGTGGCGGTGGGGGTGCGAGCGCGGGGTCCTGGCCGAGGGCCTCCAGGACTCGCGCCGTGCTCGTGCGCGGATCCGCGATGAGCTCGGTGAAGTCGATCTCGAGCGGCTCGATCGCTTCCGCGGCGAACCAGGCGCGCCACGCGCGTTCCTGCTCCAGCAGAATCCCGGCCAGGTGCGCGATGCCCTCGGCGCGGTACACCGCCCGTTCATCGCGTTCACGGTCGTGGTCGGGATCGTCGCGCCAGGTACGTGTCTGTACCGCGCGCCACATCGACACCGCCTGGGGCACCACGTCGGGCCGGAAGACGTGCACGTAGACGGGGTCGGCCCCGTCGAACAGAGAGCGCACGGCGGTGCGCAGTGACCCCGAGGCCACCCGGGTGCGGGAGATCAGGATCGGCGTCTGATTCCACATCAGTTTGCCGCCCCATACCCCGTTCGAGGTGCGGCCGGAGGTGAGGACATCGGCCCGCCACTGCTCCTGGGTCCGCGTATCGACGGTGCCCGCTTCGGTCGGGTCGAGGAGGGCGAGCAGATCGGGATCGTCGACGCCCGCGAACCATTCCCGCGGCTGCGGCGAGAGCGACGACGAGGGGAAGTATTGGAAGAACTCCTGCGGATTCCCGGCCACCCCGGTGGCGGCGAGGGATTCCACGAGCAGAGTGCTACCGCTGCGCTGACTGGCGCACACGAGGTAGCTCGGAGGCTGCGACATGCGGGCCAGTGTAGCGGCGAAGAAACCGGCCGCAACCTGGGGTTTTACCTCACTGTGCGCCGGGGCCTTGACGTCATCCGCGGGGTGTGCTGGACGCTAGCGGCCGAGTGGCCCGCGCCCGAGGCGCAGCAGCAGCATCGCCAGGGTGTGCCCCTCGCGGCCGAGTTCGGAGAAGCGGTCCAGAACCTTCATCTCGCGCGAGTGCACCAGTCGCGGACCGCCCGACGCCATGCGGGTGCGGCCGATGATCCGGGAGACCTCGGTGCGGCGCTTGATCGCGGCGAGGATCTCGGCGTCGAGACGATCGATCTCCTCGCGCAGCGCCGCGATCTCCTCCTCGGCCAGCGGCGTGCCGCCGCCGGTGCTGTCAGGTGTGCTCATGGGTTGAAGTTTTCCACAGGTGCGCCGCATACGATCGGGGACCGTGTCCCGTCGCCTCCGCCTACCGACATCGCCGTCCCACCGGCTGCTGTGGATCGGCGCGGCCCTGCTCGTCGCCGTCCAGCTCGCCGTGCGCGGCTACGTGCTGGCTCGCGGGAACTTCTACTGGGACGACGTCGTCTTCTTGAGCCGGTCGGGCCGGCCCTTGCTGGACCCCGGGGCATGGTTCGTCGACTACGACGGGCATCTCATGCCGGCCGCGTTGTTCACCGCCGCGGTCACCACCACGCTCGCCCCGCTGAGTTGGCCGGCCGCGGCGGCCTCCCTGCTGCTCCTGCAGCTGGTCGCCGCGCTCGCCACGCTGCGTGCACTGGTGATCGTGGCCGGCCGCCGCCCGATGGTATTGGTGCCGTTCGTGTTCTACCTGCTGGCACCGCTGACGCTGCCCGCGATGGCGTGGTGGGCGTCGGGACTGAATGCGCTGCCCCTGCAGATCGGCCTGGCCGTGGTCGTCGGTGAGACGGTGCGGTATCTGCGCGGGAACCGGCGGTCGGGGCTGTGGGCGGTGCTGGCGTTGCTGGTCACGCTGCTGTTCTTCGAGAAGGCCATCGCGATCCCGTTCGTCGCCGTCGCCGCGGTCATACTCGCGCGGTATCTGCGGGGTCATCCCGTGCGGTCGGCGCTGCGTCGCGGCCGGTGGTTGTGGCTGGCGTTCGGTGTGATCGTGGTGGGCTGGTTCACGCTCTGGTCGGTGCTCACCGCATCGCGTCCGGGGGAGCACACCGTCTCGTTCACTTCGTACGCGCTGTACCGGTCGGTCGAGTCGGTGCTCGCCCCCGCGGCACTCGGCGGGCCGTGGTCGTGGACACGGGAGAACCCGGGGCCTCCGGTCGCCGTGCCGAACGTCGTGGTCACCGTGATCGGGCTGCTCGCCATCGCGGTGATCCTCGCGGTCACGTGGCGACGAGCGCCCCGCGGGCTGGCCGCCTGGGGTGCCGCGGCCGCCTACTTCGTGGCCTCGCTGGCCCCGGTGTTCTTCCTGCGCAGCTCGGAGTTCACCAGCGCGTTACTCCCACTGTCGCTGCGCTACTTCGCCGACTTCGCGTGGGTGCTCACGCTTGCCGGAGCTCTCGTGCTCATCGCGCGCCGCCGGCGCCGCGGGATCGATCCGCGGGCCTGGGTGGCAGTGGTGCTGGCCTTCGCAGTCAGCGCGAGCGTCGCGACCGTCCGGTTCGCCACGGTCTGGTCGGACAATCCGACCGGCTCCTACCTCGCCCAACTCCGCGACGGTGCGCGGGTATACGCGGACCGACCCGTGCTCGATCAGGAGATCAGCACTGAGGTGATCGCGCGCCTGGCCTACCCCGACAACACCCTCTCGCACGTCCTGGCCACCCTGCCCGAGAAGCCGCGGTTCGGGACGTCGTCGGCCGAGGCCACCGTCGTCGATAAGCAGGGCCGATTCGTGCCCGGCCGGGTGAGCCGCGTGCGGTCGGTCCCCGTCGGGGATCTGCCGGGCTGCGGAACCCGGGTCGACGGTACGCAGACCCTGCTGCGCTACGAAGGGCCGCTGGCTTATTGGGAGTGGGTGGTCGAACTCAACTATCTCGCCTCGGCCGACGGTGTGCTCGTGCTGCAGCAGGAGCGGGCCGGGACGTCGGTCCGGGTGCCGGTACAGCGCGGACCGCATACCGTCTACGTCCGGGTGCCGGGTGCGGGTGGAGGACTCCAGGCCCGCGCCGAGTCACCGGGGCTCTTCGCGTGTGTGACCGGGGGCCCCGTCGGGCTGCTCATCCCGGCCTCCTTTCCGGAGCGCTGATACCGGGGAATTCGGCGTCAAGAATAGTCTTTCTTTACCTGTATATGTCTCGTGAACTGCGAAGTTGTCGCCCGCTGCGACACTTAGCCGTTTGGTGTCGCAAAGCTTCGGCGATTGTCGCCCGAAAGAACCACGACGGGGATATTTTCGCGATGTCCGATTCCTCTGTGATCGGCATCACCTCTCCTTCGAAGGGCTTGTTCATGAATGTTGCAGGTCAAAACCTCGTCTCCACGCGCTACGCCGGCGCCGGCGTCGCGATGGTCACCGCGGCGACCCTGGCCGTCGTACCGATGACCGCGTCGGCGGCCGGGATCACCGCACCGTCCCTCCCGCCGATCGTCAAAGACATCGGGGGAGCGGCGAGCGCGCTGGCGAACTGGGCCACCGCATCCGGGGTCGCCTTCATCACCGATCCGCTCACCGGCGTGATCAAGCTGGTGCAGAACCAGGTCGGCAATGTCACGGTGATCGGCGGCGCGCTCGCCGACGGTGCGCAGCAGATCTTCTCCAGCATCAGCGCCGACCTACCGAAGGCGCTCGAGAAGGCGCAGGCGCTAATCGCGACGGGCAAGCTCGGCGACGCCTGGCAGGAGATCGCCAACACCCTGACGGGGCCGCTGCTCGGCGCCCTGCTCAACGGGATGACACCGATCATGAACCAGCTCGGCCCCCAGATCGGCCCACTCGCCGACGCCTTCCAGGCGGCGCTGATTCCGATCATCGGCCTGGTGCTGCCGCCGATCTCGACCTTCGTCAACTTCCCCGCTCTCGTGCTCGACGGGATCGGCGCCGCCGGTAAGGCCTTGGCCGTGGGTGATCCCTTCGGGGCGCTCAACGCGCTGGTCGGTGCTGCGGGCAAGATCGGCACGTTCGCCGTCGACGCGGTGTTCGGCGAGTACGGCGTTGCCAAGGGGCTCGTCGGGCTGGTGCCCGCGATCCTCTCCGGGCTGGCCGGATCCGAGTGGGCGACGAAGGGGCCCTTCGCTACCAAGGACGGCACCACGGTCTCCTTCGTCGCGGCCGATCCGGCGCGGGCCGCGGGCCCGGCGGCGCTGCCGGCATTCCCCGGGCTTCCGCAGTTGCAGCAGATCGGCGCGATCTGGCAGAACACCCTCACCACCGTGTTCACCGGGCTCACCGGCGAGTACGGACTGCCCTCGCTCATCGAGGTGCTCACCAAGAACCTGCCCAAGGGTGAATTGGCATTCAGCTACACCAAGATCCACGGTGTGATCGGTGCCGCCGTTCTGGGGCTGGGGGCCGGGATCCTGGAGACCGGGACCGTGCTCAACCCGTTCCTCGGTCCGCTGGGTAAGGGCTTGGAGAACGCCTCGGGCGACCTGCTGCGGCTCACCCTCGGCGCATACAACTACACCAAGGATCTCGGTGCGGTGCCGCTCGCGGCGCTGGAGAAGGTGGGGAAGGCAGTGCTCGCGGGCGATGCCTTCGGTGCGCTGCAGGCACTTTCGGCCGGCATCGCCGCTACCGTCGGGACCGCGGTCAACGGCATCTTCGCGCCCGGCGAGATGTTCTCCCCGGGCTTGCTCCCCGCTCTGCTCGACGTCACCAAGTCGTTCATTGACGGCGTGACCGGCAAGGCGCCGGCCGCGAAGTCGTCCGACTCCGTGACCGCGGTGGCCTCCACCGACGTTCTCGCCGATACCGCGAAGTCCGAGGTCGCGGTGTCGACGGGGTCGAGCCCGGTTGTGGACACTCCGAAGGCAGAGGTGCCCTCGACGGGGTCCCCTTCGACCGGGACGCCCGCCGAGACACCCTCGACGGGGTCGCCTTCGACCGGCACGCCTTCCGCCGAGACGCCCTCAGTCGAGACGCCTTCGACCGGGACGCCCTCCGCCGAGACGCCCACTGCTGAGGCGCCGAAGACGGAGACCCCCGAGACTCCCGGCACCGGATCGCCCTCCGCCGGCGGTGACACGGATTCGGGCTCCAGCGCGGGCTCCGACGCCGGCTCCGAGTCGGGCTCTGAGGCCGGCTCGGCGGTGGAGACCGCGGCCGCCGCCTGATTCATTTCGCGAAACTGCGCCCCAGCGGGCGGCCGCGACCATAGTGTCGACGGCTCCCCGCTGGGGCGCAGTTTCGCGCCGGGTCGCACAGGCTGCGCTAGTTTGATGTGGTGAATACGCGGTTGCGAGATGGCGCGAAGATCGGCGGTGCGGTGCTGCTCCTCGTGCTCGCCCTGCTGGCCAACGGCCTCGCGACCAACGCGATCTTCGGTTCCCCGAAGGACGGTGACCGCACCCTCGCCGCGTGGTCCTACCCGCAGCCCCTCTGGCCGGTTCCGGGGTAACACCACCGTTCCACGTCGCGGGTGGAGTCGCAGCCGGAACCTGTAGGACCCGGCGGCTAGGCTGGATGGGAGATGAATGAAGCAGCACCGCAGCAGTCAGGACTCCGCCAGCGCAGGCCCTTCTCCCGCCCGGAGGAGAAGCAGGAACGAGGGCAGGAGCTGCTGGAGGGGCTGAACCCCCAGCAGAAGGCCGCGGTGCTGCACGAGGGCTCGCCGCTGCTCATCGTCGCGGGCGCCGGCTCCGGCAAGACCGCGGTGCTCACCCGCCGGATCGCCTATCTGCTGCGCGCCCGGGGCATGCATCCCGGCCAGATCCTCGCTATCACCTTCACCAACAAGGCCGCCGCCGAAATGCGTGAGCGCGTGGCCCAGCTCATCGGCCCGCGTGCCAACACCATGTGGGTCTCCACGTTCCACTCCACCTGCGTGCGGATCCTGCGGGCACAGGCAGGCCTGCTGCCGGGCATGAACTCCAACTTCTCCATCTACGACGCCGACGATTCGCGGCGCCTGCTCACCATGATCGTCAAGGAGATGGGGTTGGATGCGAAGAAGTTCGCGCCCCGTGCCCTCGCCACCCAGATCTCGAACCTCAAGAACGAACTCATCGGCCCGGAGGATGCGGCGGCCGATGCCGCGAAGACCGGCGAACCCTTCGCGGTCACCGTCGCCGAGGTGTTCGGCACCTATCAGGCCCGGCTGCGCAGCGCGAACGCCTTCGACTTCGACGACCTGATCGGCGAGACCGTGGGCCTGCTGCAGTCCCACCCTAATGTGGCGCAGTACTACCGCCGCCGGTTCCGCCACGTGCTCGTCGATGAGTACCAGGACACCAACCACGCCCAGTACATCCTGGTGCGCGAGCTGGTCGGCCTGGAGGAGGACGAGGACGGCGTCACCCCCAGTGAACTCTGCGTGGTGGGCGACGCGGATCAGTCGATCTACGCTTTCCGCGGCGCCACGATCCGCAACATCGAGGAATTCGAGCGCGATTTCCCCAACGCGGAAACCATTCTGCTGGAGCAGAACTACCGATCCACTCAGACCATCCTCTCGGCCGCCAACGCGGTCATCTCCCGCAATGCCGGCCGCCGCGAGAAGAAGCTGTGGACGGACCAGGGAGACGGGGCGCTCATCACCGGCTACGTGGCCGACAACGAGCACGACGAGGCCAGCTTCGTGGTCTCCGAGATCGATGCGCTCTCCGACAACGGGATCAAATACAGCGACGTCGCGGTCTTCTACCGCACCAATACCGCCGCCCGGGTGCTCGAAGAGGTCTTCATCCGTCACGGCGTGCCCTACAAGGTGGTCGGCGGCGTGCGCTTCTACGAGCGCAAGGAGGTCCGCGATCTGGTCGCCTACCTGCGCGCCATCGACAACCCGAACGACACCGTCAGCCTGCAGCGCATCGTCAACACGCCGCGCCGCGGCATCGGTGACCGCGCCCAGGCCTGCCTCACGGTGCACGCCGAGAACCACGGCACCAACTTCGGTGGCGCGATCGCGGACGCCGTCGAGGGCGGCGTCGCGATGCTCAATCCGCGCTCGCGCAACGCGATCGCCACGTTCTCCGGTCTCATGACCGAATTGCGCCGGATCGCCGACGACGACGAATCCGATATCGGCGACCTGCTCGACGCCGTGGTCGAGAAGACCGGTTACCGCGCCGAACTGGAGGGGTCGTCCGATCCGCAGGACGGTGCGCGGCTGGATAACATCGAGGAACTCATCAGCGTGGCACGGGAGTTCTCCGCGCAGGACTTCACGGATGTGGTCGCCGACGAGGGGGCGCCCGAACCCGGTTCGCTGGCCGCGTTCCTCGAACGGGTTTCGCTGGTGGCCGACGCCGACCAGGTGCCCGACGACGATGCCGGTGTGGTCACCCTGATGACCCTGCACACCGCGAAGGGGCTGGAGTTCCCGGTCGTGTTCGTCACCGGCTGGGAGGACGGCCAGTTCCCGCATATGCGTGCCCTGGGCGACGAGAACGAACTGGCGGAGGAACGCCGGCTCGCCTACGTGGGCATCACGCGCGCTCGCGAGCGGCTGTACGTCTCCCGCGCGATGATCCGTTCCACCTGGGGCGATCCCATGCAGAACCCGGAATCGCGGTTCCTCGCCGAGATCCCGCAGCACCTCATCGACTGGCGCCGGCTCGAACCGCAGCGCACCCAGTTCGGCGGCTCCCGTGGGATATTCGGCGGCGATCGCGAGTCCTGGGGTGGCCAGCGCACCTGGGGGGAGAAGCGCGGCGGCTCCGATGCGGCATGGAAGAGCAAGAAGTCACCGAAACCCACGCGACGGGCCAACAAGCTATCGCTGGTGATCGGCGACCGGGTCTCGCACGACTCGTTCGGTCTCGGCACCGTGACCGCGATCCAGGGCGCGGGACCGCTGGAGCGGGTCACCTTCGATTTCGGCACCGCCGGCACCGTCACCCTGATGACCTTCGGCGGTCTGCCGATGGAGAAGCTCTAGCTACCGAATAGTCAGGCGCCCCGGGAGAATTCCCGGGGCGCCTGATGAAAGTCTGCTGCGCGGTTAGACGTTGACGCCGCGCTCGGCGAGCCAGCGTTGCGGGTCGAGCTTCGCGCCGGCGGCCGAGTGCACCTCGAAGTGCACGTGCGGGCCGGTGGAGTAGCCGTTATTGCCCACCCAGCTGATCAGATCGCCGGCCTTGACCTGCTGGCCGGCCTGGACGTTCACGTTGTACATGTGGCCGTAGACCAGCACGGTGCCGTCGGAGAGGCGGATCTTGATCCAGATGCCGAAGCCCTGTGCCGGGCCGGCGTCGGTGACGACACCGTCCGAGGCGGCGAACAGTGGGGTGCCGAGCGGCGCGGCGAGGTCGAGACCACCGTGCATAGCGCCCCAGCGGGTGCCGAAGTTGGACGTCAGGGTGGCGCCGACCACGGGCAGCGTGACCTTCGGGCGCATCGAGTCGATGACCTTGCGGTCGTCGTCGTCCTTGCGAGCCTTACCGGCACCGAGGGCGGCGGAGAACTGGTCCATGTCCTGCGCGGCCGGTACCGGGGCCTGGCGCGCGATGTTGGACTCGGGTCCGCCGGCCGGGGGCACGACGGGCTGCTGCGAGGTGGTCGGTCCATCGGTCGACGACGATGCGACGGCGGCACCGGCGACGCTGGCGCCGGCGGCGAGCGCGATCAGCGCCGCGCGTCCCTTGAGCGCGTGCGGCGGGGCCGCGACGCGGTGCTTACCGCCCTTGCGGACGGGCGCCGTCGCCGGGACGAACTCGGGGGCGGCTTCCGGGGCCGGGGCGAGGAGCGCGGTGTCCTCGTCATCCTCGACCGGGGCGTCGAACCGCGGGGTGCCGGTGAACAGCACCTCCGGGATCATCAGATCCTGGGTGAGCTCCGAATGCGTGGGGCGGTAGCCGAGGGCGGACTCGCCCTCGGGCGCGTCGGCCCAGCTCTCCGCGTAGGCGGCCTCGAGCCGGGCTTCGATCTCATCGAGTGGAATGATCGCGGTGATCGACTCATTGTCGAGAACCTGCGTGGAGCTGCTGAAACGCACCTCGCCGGCTTCCTCGCGACTCCGTGTCATACTCGCCCTACTCCGCTCGTGAAACCGCTTGTCAACGACCTCGAAGTGACCGGGCGATGTCTCCATCGTGACCGCTTCGTGATCCGCGTCCCGTCGACGATAACGAAATGATTGCGACGAGACAACCTATTGCCTATCCGAGTGTCGGAATGTGGCTTCGGTCACAATACGGTCTCGGCCTTCGGATCGAGCCGGATCCGGTCGTCATCGGCGTCGTAGTCGTAGAGGCTGCCGTACCGGCCCCAGTCGATCGCGATCCGCATCTGCCGTTCCGCGTCCTCAGGGCCGAACCCGCGGCGCAGCAGGTCCAGGAAGAAGCCCAGACGCAGCGCACCGTCGCTCGTACTCCGCAGTGCTCGCAGCACCGTGCGCACCAGCGGCGCGCGATGCGCGGCTTGCCGGGCGAAGACATCGGAGGCCTCCGACAGCGGCACCTCGACGAAGGTGAGTCCCTCCTCGGTGATGCTGATGTCGTTCCCGGCGACCTCGACGAAACCGAGCATCGCCGCGGCGTCGACCAGCGGCATGATGTCGTCGAGCTCGAAGTTGAGGTCGGCAGCGAGGTCGGGCAGATCGGCGTGGTCGTGGTGCATGTGCACCAGTTCGACCAGACCGGCCAATCCGCCGACGGTGGCGTCCGGCAGGGGGCGGCTCACCGGTGTGGCCTCACCCGGGTCGGGTGCGTGCTCGATCTCGGCGGTGCGCCCGGTGAGCGCCTCGTACAGCTCGTCGACGATCGCCTCGAACTCGGCGGAGGCGCGGTTGCGCGGGCGCGGCAGCGCGATGCGGGCTTCGTGCACGATCCGGCCGGGCTTCGAACCGAGGACGACCACCCGGTCGGCGAGCAGCACCGCCTCCTCGATGTTGTGCGTCACGATGCACACGCTGCGGATCGGGAAGTCGTCCTGCGCCCACAGCTCGATGAGCTCACCGCGCAGGTTCTCGGCGGTCAGAACGTCGAGCGCGGAGAACGGCTCGTCCATGAGCAGCAGATCGGGCTGCACCACGAGCGCGCGTGCGAAACCGACGCGCTGGCGCATACCGCCGGACAACTCCCGCGGGTACGCGGACTCGAAGCCGTCGAGGCCGATGGTGTCGATCGCCGCGATGGCGCGGGCCTCGCGTTCCTCCCGCGGGACGTTCCGCGCGGCCAGTCCCAGTTCCACGTTGTCCTGGACCGTCAACCAGGGCATCAGGGCGAAGGACTGGAAGACCATCGCGGTCCCCGGGTTCGGCCCCCGCAGCGGCGCACCGGCGGCCTCGACCGTGCCCGAGGAGGGCGGAATGAGTCCGGCGATGATGCGCAGCAGGGTGGACTTGCCTGATCCCGAGCGGCCCAGCAGCGCGACGATCTCACCGTCGCCGATGGTCAGGTCGATATCGTCGAGAACGGTGAGGGTATCGCCGGCGGCGCCCTCGAAACTCTTGGTGAGGTCCGCGAGGCGGATCAGCGGTGCGGCGCCGGGCCGGGTGACGGTGGTCATGGGCGGTACTCCTGAGGGAAAGGGCTACTAGTAATAAGGGGTCGGTGCTACAGCGAGTAGCGGCGTTCGGCCACCCGATAGAGACGGCGCCACAGCAGCGCATTGGTGCCCACCACGAACAGGCACATCACGCTGATCCCGAGCAACAGGTTCGAGGTGTGCGCCGGACCGGTCGCCGCAGTGGCGTCGGCGATGTAGTCGCCCAAGCCGAACGCGTGATACGTCTGGCCGTCGTACGAGACCACCTCGGCCACGATCGACGCGTTCCAGGCACCACCCGCGGCGGTGATCCCGCCGGTCACGTATCCGGCGAAGACACCCGGCAACAACACGTACCGCCAGCGCATCCACCGCGGCAGGCTCATATCGTCGGCCGCTTCGAGCAGATCACCGGGGATGGCGCTGGCCGCGGCGATCACGTTGAACAGGATGTACCACTGCGTGCCCAGTGCCATCAGGACGACGCCGCCGAGATCGAGTGGGATGTTCCCTGCGATCAGGACCGCGGTGATCAGGGGGAACAGGAAGTTGGCGGGGAAGCTCGCGAACACCTGGATAACGGGTTGCAACGCCCGGCTCAGCTTCGGGTTGAGCCCGATGATCACGCCGATCGGCACCCACACCACGGTCGCGAACAGCATCACCAGGGCCACGCGCCCCATGGTCGCGAGTCCGAGCAGGAAGACGTGTCCGACCTCGGCGATACCGGAGGTGCTCAGGATCGTCTCGGCCGCCCGCCACAGTCCGTAGCCGACCACGGCGACCACCACGATCCCGAATGCCAGGTCACCGGCGCGGCGTCGTGCGGGCGTCACGTCGTGCGACGGTGCCGACCGGCCGAAGACACCGAAGAAGCGGTCGGTGAGCGCAACGATCGGCGACATCAGCCGGCCGAACGCCTCACCGGCGTGCGAGCGGCGCAGCACGGTGAGTACCACTGACTTCGGCTCGCGGCCGGTCGCGGAGTCCTCCAGGCGGAACCGCTCGGCCCACGCCGTCAGCGGGCTCCAGAACAGGAAGTTGACCCCGATGATCACCACGATCATGGTGCCGATCGCCCAGCCGACCAGGCCCAGATCACCGTCGGCGGAGGCGGAGGCGACGTAGGCGCCGATGCCGGGCAGGGCGTACTCGTTCCCCGCCACGGACACCGCCTCGGAGGCGGTGAGGAAGAACCATCCGCCACCGAAGCTCATCATCGCGTTCCAGACCAGTGGAATCATGCCGCTGGGTACGTCGAGCCGCCAGAACCGCTGCCATCGCGACAGTCCGATGTCCTCGGCCGCCTCGCCGAGATCGCGCGGCTGGCTGATCAGGGACTGGTAGAACGCGAAGGTCATGTTCCACGCCTGTGAGGTGAAGATGGCGAAGATCGCGGCCAACTCCAGGCCCAGCGTGGAGCCGGGGAACAGGGCGATGAACAGCGTCACCGTGATCGACAGGAAGCCCAGGATCGGGACCGACTGCAACACGTCGAGAAGCGGCATCAGTACCGCCCGTGCCCGCCGGGAACGGGCGGCCAGGGTGGCGTAGGCGAAGGTGAACACGATCGACGCGCCGAGGGCGAGGAACATCCGCAGCAGTGATCGGGCCGCGTAATAGGGCAGATTCGCGGGATCGGTGTCGACGCGGGCGTCCGCGTGCTGCAGGTCGATCGGGGTGTCCATGCCCTGGCCCACTCGGATCACCAGCCAGATCATGGCCGCCGCGCCGGCCACGACGAGCACGTCGGCGACGATGCCGGCTCCGCGGCGCCCGCTCTCGGCCCGTCCGCGGGCCGAGAGGAGCGAACCCGCGAGGGGAGTGGTGCTCACAGATCGGCCTCCTGTGGCTCCGGCAGGACGTCCCAGCGCACCGCGGTGACCGAGGGCTCCATGCTCAGCTGGCTGATCGCGGATTCCAGTGCGCGATCGTCACGGCCGTCGGCGGTGAGCGTTGCGCGCACCTCGACCTGACCGTCCTCGATGTTGGTGCTGCTGATCGATTGCAGGTGGAAGGCGGTGCGAGTAAGGGCCTGCACCAACAGGACCCGCACATGCGACTCGTTCTCGTCGCGCGTGACCGCGACGAACTCGTATCTGCTCGGCGCCTCCTTGCCGGTGTCCGGGGCCCGATCGACGGCGTGGCCGACGGTGCGCAGTGCGGTGTTGACCACGATCACTACGACGGTGCCCATGACGGCGGGGAGGAATAGTCCCGCACCGCACAGGGCGCCGACGGCCGCCGAGCACCAGAGCGTGGCGGCGGTGTTGAGGCCGCGCACGGTGAGTCCGTCGCGCAGGATCACACCACCGCCGAGGAAGCCGATGCCCGAGACGATCTGGGCCGCCACACGGGTGGGATCACCGCCCGCGAACCCGTAGGCGGAGAGCACGACGAACAGGGCGGAGCCCACGGAGACAAGCGCATTGGTGCGCAGGCCCGCCATGCGGGCGCGGTACTGCCGTTCGATGCCGATGGCTGTACCGCAGGCGAGGCTCGCGAGAATCCGGAGCAGGATGTCGATCGAGTCGACGTTGGTGGTGACGTGCATGGGCGAAGGGCCTCCCTGCCGAGGGCATGCATCGATCCGCCACTGCACGGAGTGACGGTGAACTGCCTGCGATTTCAGCCGGATCAGGTGTGGAACGTCGCAGATCCGCGACGATTGCTACGGATTCGCGACAAACCTGTCCGATGAGCGTTGTGGCTCAGCGGGTTCCCGTGATGCGAACGCCGCCGAGCCGAGGACTATGACTGTCGTCGGGCATTGCATCACCTCCATGAATCGAATCTCACGCGCCGGTGAAGGGGAGGTGAACAGATCACGCCCCTCCACGTCAGACCTTCAGCACTTCGCGGCGTGAACCCGCACGCGCAGTGCGGGAGCCAATCGGGGCGCACCCTTAAGCCGGATGCACCTGTCCTGACCCGGGGCGTCTCTCGACGTTCGGGGTCGCTGGCCTGTTTCCGCGAAGGAGCCTCAGCGAACGATTGGCGCCTTGCGGGACAAGGATGGCACGCGCGCTGTCGCAGGGCAAGCCGAGTACTCTGCCGCCATGGAGGTTGGTACGGCCGGTGCCTCGGGCGCCCGTGATGCGGAGACCGGCACGGCGAGGGAGCGCGCCAAGGCAGCGCGGCGGCGGGAACTGCTCGCGGCGGCGGCACGGCTCATGGCCGAGCGCGGTTTCGCGGGCGTGCGGCTGGAGGACATCGGCTCTGCCGCAGGGGTTTCCGGTCCTGCGATGTACCGCCACTTCGCCGGCAAGCAGGACGTTCTCGCGGCCCTGCTGGTGGAGATCTCCGAATACCTCTACGACGGCGGCAAGCGGGTCGCCGCCGAGCACGCCGACGATCCGCGACGCGCGCTCCGCGATCTGGTCGACTTCCACGTCGATTTCGCCACGTCCGAGCCGGATCTGATCCGCGTGCAGTATCGCGACCTGTGGTCCCTGGTTCCCGAGTCCGCGCGGCGAGTGCGCCGACTGCAACGCCAGTACGTCGAGCTGTGGACCGACCAGGTGAATCGTCTCGGCGGCGATCCGGTCGAGAACAGGGCGCGTGTGCACGCCGTCTTCGGCCTGCTCAACTCCGCGCCCAGCCTGCCTGCGCTCCCCGCGGCGCGGCTGCGCGCCGTGCTGCGCGAGCCGGCGCTGGCGGCGCTCGGCATCGCGGACTGACCACGCCGGGCGGGCGAAAAGCGCACACTCTTTACAGGTGACCCGGATCACCCCTATTCTGATTGTCAGTTAGTGGCGATTAACTCAAAGGAGTCTTCAGTGGCGTTCCGTGAGGAGCACGAGGCGAACCTCGCCGACCTGCGCGCGCGACTCGATCGCGTCGCCCAGGGTGGCGGGGAGCGGGCGCGTGAGCGCCACGAGGGGCGCGGCAAACTGATGGTTCGCGAGCGGATTCGCCGCCTCCTCGACGTGGGCAGTCCGTTCCTCGAGGTCGGTGCCCTCGCCGCCGAGGACATGTACGACGGCAAGGCGCCCTCCGCGGGGGCTGTGGCCGGAATCGGCACCGTCTCCGGGCGGCAGGTGATGATCGTCGCCAACGATGCCACCGTGTCGGGCGGCACCTACTACCCGATCACCGTGAAGAAGCACCTGCGCGCGCAGGAGATCGCGATGCAGAACCGGCTGCCCTGCGTCTATCTGGTGGACTCCGGCGGCGCGATGCTGCTCAACCAGGATGATGTGTTCCCCGACCGCGAGCACTTCGGCCGCATCTTCTACAACCAGGCGAACATGAGCGCCGCGGGCATCCCGCAGATCGCCGCCGTGCTCGGTAGCTCCACTGCGGGCGGCGCCTATGTCCCCGCGATGAGCGATGAGACCATCATCGTCCGCGATCAGGGCACCATCTTCCTGGCGGGCCCGCCCCTGGTGAAGGCGGCCACCGGCGAGGACGTGACCGCTGAGGACCTCGGCGGTGGCCTCATGCACTCCACCAAGTCCGGCGTCACCGACCACCTCGTCGACTCGGACGATGAAGCCCTGGAGAAGGTGCGGCAGATCGTGGGGCGGCTCGGACCCGAGGGCGAACGCCAGTGGGACGTGCGCTCCGCCGTACCTGCGACCCGCCCGCAGACCGACCTCTACGACGTTGTTCCCACCGACCCCAAGATCGGCTACGACGTGCGACGGCTCATCGAGATCGTGGTCGACGGAGCCGAATTCGATGAGTTCAAAGAGAATTTCGGCACCACCCTGGTGACCGCCTTCGCCCGCATTCACGGCCACCCGGTGGGGATCATCGGCAACAACGGCGTGCTCTTCGCCGAGGCCGCACAGAAGGGCGCGCACTTCATCGAGCTGTGCGATAAACGCCGCATCCCCCTGATCTTCCTGCAGAACATCACCGGCTTCATGGTGGGACGCCAGTACGAGGAGGGCGGTATCGCCAAACACGGCGCCAAGATGGTCACCGCCGTCGCCTGTGCCCGGGTGCCCAAGTTCACCGTCATCGTCGGCGGTTCCTTCGGTGCCGGTAACTACTCCATGTGCGGCCGCGCGTATTCGCCCCGCTTCCTGTGGATGTGGCCGAACGCCCGGATCTCCGTGATGGGAGGGCCGCAGGCCGCCGACACCCTGGCCTCGGTCCGCCGCGACAAAGACGGTATCGAGGACTTCAAGGAGTCGGTACGCGACCAGTTCGACCGGCAGTCGCAGGCCTACTACTCCACGGCCCGGCTGTGGGATGACGGCGTGATCGACCCCGCCGACACCCGCACGGTGCTCGGTCTGGCGCTCGAAGCCGCGTCGCGCGCGCCGCTGCCCGAGGTCTCCTACGGCGTTTTCCGGATGTGAGGGAACATGATTGAGAAGGTCTTGATCGCCAACCGCGGCGAGATCGCCTGCCGTGTCATCGAGACACTGCGGGAACAAGGGATCGCCAGCGTCGCCGTCTATTCGGACGCCGATGCCGACGCGCGGCACGTCCGGCTCGCCGACGAGGCCGTGCGCCTCGGTCCCGCCGCGGCCACTGAGAGCTACCTGCGGATCGATGCCGTGGTCGACGCCGCGCGCGCCACCGGCGCCGACGCCGTTCATCCGGGCTACGGATTCCTCTCCGAGAACGCGGCATTCGCGCGAGCACTTGACGCGGCCGGCATCGAATTCCTCGGCCCACCCGTGGCAGCAATCGAGACCATGGGTGATAAGATCACCGCCCGTGCCGCCGTTGTCGAGCGTGATGTGCCGGTGGTCCCCGGAATCAGCCGTCCCGGCCTCACCGATGCCGACCTGATCGCCGCCGCCGACGATATCGGCTTCCCCGTGCTGATCAAGCCGAGCGCGGGCGGCGGCGGCAAGGGCATGCACCGGGTGCAGAACCCGGCGGATCTCCCCGCCGCGGTCGCCGCCGCACGGCGCGAGGCCGCCGCCGCCTTCGGTGACGACACGCTGTTCATGGAGCATTTCGTGGATACGCCTCGCCACATCGAGGTGCAGGTGCTCGCGGACAAGCACGGCAACGTGATCCATCTGGGCGAGCGGGAATGCTCGCTGCAGCGCCGCCACCAGAAGGTGATCGAGGAGGCCCCGTCGGCGTTGCTCGACGCAGCCACTCGCGAGCGGATCGGCCGGGCGGCGTGCGACGCCGCGCGCTCGGTCGGGTACACCGGTGTGGGTACCGTCGAGTTCATCGTCTCGGCGCACCGGCCCGACGAGTTCTTCTTCATGGAGATGAACACCCGTCTGCAGGTGGAGCACCCGGTCACCGAGCTGGTGACCGGAATCGATCTGGTGCAGCAGCAGATCCGCGTCGCGAACGGGGAGAAGCTCGGCATCGCGCAGGACGAGATCACGCTCACCGGGCACGCTGTCGAGGCGCGCATCTACGCCGAGGATCCGGCCGCCGGATTCCTACCGACCGGCGGCACCGTGACCGGTCTGCGCTACCCGCGCGGCGACCGCCGCGGCCCGATCCGGGTGGACACCGGCATCGTCGACGGCAGTGTGGTGGGCAGCGATTACGACCCGATGCTGGCGAAGGTGATCGTGCACGCCACCGATCGCGAGCAGGCACTGCGACGGCTCGACGAGGCGCTCTCGGCCACCCAGCTCACCGGTCTGCGGACCAACGTCGACTTCTGCCGGTTCGTGCTCGACGACGCCGATGTGGTGTCCGGCAACCTCGACACCGAACTGCTCGATCGTCTGGCGCCCACGTACACCCGGCCCGAACCCACCGCCCGCGCCTACGCGGCGGCCGCGTTGCGCGCCGTCGCGGACTCTCGCTCCGAGGGACCGTGGGGTACCGAGACCGGCTGGCGGATCGGTGGCGCAGCGCCGGTCATCATTCGCTTCGCTGGTGCCGGTGCGGCCGAGGCCGTCACGGTCTCTGTTCTCGGCGATACGGTCACCGTGCACGGGGGCGGGATCGACTGGGACGGAACCGCCCGCCTCGACGGTGAGCGGCTCACCGTCGACGGCCGCACCTCACCGGTCACCGTGGCTGTGACGGGCGGGACGTACTGGGTCAGCGGTGTCGACGGTTCCTTCGAGCTGTCCTTGGCCCGCAGCGCCTCGAAGGACCGCGACGGCGCTCACGACGGCGAAGTGACCAGCCCGATGCCCGGTGCCGTGGTCGCTGTGCCGGTCACGGACGGTCAGGCCGTGAGCAAGGGCGAGACCGTAGTGATCATCGAGGCCATGAAGATGGAGCAACCGCTGACCGCGCCGCACGACGGCACGGTGACCCTGGCGGTTCGCGTGGGAGAGAAGGTGAACGCCGCGCAGGTACTGGCGGTGGTCGCACCGGAACAAGCGGGAGAGAACTGACGATGGAACTGACCAGCGAGTACGCCGACCTGCGGGACACGGTGCGCGACTTCGCGAACCAGGTGGTGGCCCCCGTGTCCGCCAAGCACGACGAGGAGCATTCGTTCCCGTACGAGGTGGTCGAGCAGATGGGCCAGATGGGCCTGTTCGGTCTGCCCTTCCCCGAAGAGTACGGGGGTATGGGCGGCGACTACTTCGCCCTCGCTCTCGCCCTGGAGGAACTGGGCCGCGTCGACCAGTCCGTCGCGATGACCGTCGAGGCCGGTGTCGGCCTCGGCGCCATGCCGATCTACAAGTTCGGCACCGACGAGCAGAAGCAGAAGTACTTGCCCGCGCTCGCCGCCGGCGAGAGCCTGGCTGGCTTCGGCCTCACCGAGCCGGGATGCGGGTCCGATGCCTCCGGCACCGCCACCACCGCCAAGCTGGACGGTGATACCTGGGTGATCAACGGCTCCAAGCAGTTCATCACCAACTCGGGCACCGATATCACCAGCCTGGTGACGGTGACCGCGGTGACCGGAACCACGCCCGACGGCCGCAAGCAGATCTCAACGATCATCGTCCCCAGTGGTACTCCCGGATTCACCGTCGAGCCCGCCTACAACAAGGTCGGCTGGAACGCTTCCGACACCCACCCGTTGAGCTTCTCCGATGTGCGCGTGCCCTCGGAGAATCTGCTCGGCGAGGAGGGCCGCGGCTACGCGAACTTCCTGTCCATCCTCGACGAGGGCCGCATCGCCATCGCCGCCGTCGCCACCGGCGCCGCGCAGGGCTGCGTCGACGAGTCGGTGAAGTATGCCAAGGAACGCAACGCCTTCGGTAAGCCGATCGGTGAATTCCAGTCGATCGCATTCGCCATCGCACGGATGGAGGCGCGGGCGCACACCTCGCGCGTCGCCTACTACGAGGCGGCCCGGCTCATGCTGGCCGGCAAGCCCTTCAAGAAGGAGGCGGCCATCGCCAAGATGATCTCCTCCGAGGCGGCGATGGACAACGCCCGCATGGCCACCCAGATCCACGGCGGCTACGGATTCATGAACGAATACCCGGTGGCGCGGCACTACCGGGACTCGAAGATCCTCGAGATCGGTGAGGGCACCACCGAGGTCCAACTCCTGCTGATCGCGCGCTCGCTGGGGCTGACCGCGTGAGCGCGGCGAACCCCGACGGGGAGATCGGCGGCGAGCCGGTCAAGCACGTCGTTCAGCGAGGCCTGTGGTTCGACGAGTACGAGGAGGGCGTGCTGTACCAGCACCGCCCCGGTGTCACCGTCACCGAGGCCGACAACGTGCTGTTCACGAAGCTGACCATGAACACCCAGGCGCTCCACCTGGACGCGCACTGGGCCGGGCAGCAGCCAGGCTTCGGCGGGCAGCGCCTGGTGAATTCGATGTACACACTCTCCACGCTGGTCGGGTTGTCGGTCGCGCAGCTCACCCAGGGCACCCTGGTGGCCAACCTCGGCTTCTCCGAGATCGCTTTCCCGGCACCCGTGTTCGCCGGAGACACGTTGTACGCCGAGACCCTGTGCACCGGCAAGCGCGAATCCAAGTCGCGGCCGGGGGAGGGCATCGTGAACCTGCGGCACACCGCCCGCAACCAGGACGGTGTCGTCGTCGCGGTCGCCGAACGATCCACGCTGGTGCGTAAGGCACCACCGGAAGGAGCGAACTAGATGTTCCACCATGAGGATCTCAACGCTCCTGCCTGGCAGCCGCCCGGACCCGCGATCCTGTTCTGCCCGGCCGATCGGCCCGAGCGCTACGCCAAGGCCGCCGACCGCGCCGATGCGGTGATCCTCGATCTCGAGGACGCGGTGACGGCCGCCGCGCGGCCCGCCGCCCGCGAGGCGCTCCTCGCCACCCCGCTCGACCCCGCGCGGACCATCGTCCGGGTCAATGCCTTCGGCACCCACGACTTCGCCCAGGACATCGAGACCCTGCGGCGCTCGCCGTATCGGGTGATCATGCTCGCCAAGACCGAGTCGGCACACCAGCTCGACAAGGTGGCACAGGTCGACGGTCTCCAGGTGATCGCGCTCATCGAGACGCCGCTCGGCGCCGTCAACGTGAACGAGATCGCCGCGCACCCGCGCTGCATCGGCATCATGTGGGGCGCGGAAGATCTGGTGGCCGCCATGGGGGGACGGTCGAGCCGCTTTCCCGACGGCACCTATCGCGATGTGGCCCGCCACGTCCGCTCCTGCGTGCGTCTCGCCGCCGCCGCGCACGGCAAGTTCGCGCTCGACTCGGTGTACATCGACATCGGCGATACCGACGGGCTGACCGCCGAGGCGCTCGACGCGGTGGCCCTGGGATACGCCGCCACCGTGTGCATCCACCCCTCACAGGCCGCCGTCATCCGCGCCGCCTACCGACCCACCGACGACGAGATCGACTGGGCCCGCGAGGTGCTCGCTGCAGAGGCCGGGAACAACGGCGTTTACCAGGTGCGGGGCCAGATGATCGATGCACCGCTGCTCGCCCAGGCCCGCGCCATCGTCGCCCGACTCGACTGATTTCGTGGAGGAGACCGAGATGACCACCCCGTCCTACGACTGCGGCGACGCCGACCCCGCCCTGCTCACTCTCACCATCGGCGCGCAGCTCGAGCTCACCACCGACCGATACGGTGACCGCACCGCGCTCGTCGATGTGCCCTCCGGGCGGCGCTGGACCTACGACGAACTGCTCGCCGCTGCCCGTTCCTTCGCGGCCGGACTGGTGCGCAAGGGAATCCGGCGCGGCGATCGTGTCGGCGTCTGGGCGCCGAACACCCCCGAGTGGGTGATCGTCCAGTTCGGAACCGCGCTGGCCGGCGTGATCCTGGTCAACCTCAACCCGTCCTACCGGCAGCGCGAACTGGAGTACGCGCTGAACCAATCGGGGATCGTCGCGGTGTTCACGATGACCGCGTTCAAGACCTCCGAGTACGCCGCCATGCTGGAGGCCGCCCGCCCGGAGGCGCCCGACCTGCGCGATGTGGTCACCTTCGATGGCGCGGCCTGGGCCGAGTACCTGGCGGCACCGTCGGACGACGAGCTGGCCGACCTCACCGATCTGGGCGACCAACTCAGCGCCGACGACGCGATCAATATCCAGTACACGTCCGGCACCACCGGATTCCCCAAGGGCGCCACCCTCACCCACCGCAACATCCTCAACAACGGCTACCTCGTGGGCGAACTCCTGAACTACACCGAACAGGACTCGATCTGCATACCGGTGCCCTTCTACCACTGCTTCGGCATGGTGATGGGCAACCTCGCCGCCGTCACGCACGGGGCGGCCATGGTGATCCCCGGTCCCGCGTTCGTACCGCAGGACGCGCTCGCCGCCGTGGCCGCCGAGAAGTGCACCAGCCTCTACGGCGTTCCCACCATGTTCATCGCGGAACTCGCTCTGGCGGAGTTCGACTCCTACGATCTATCGAGCCTGCGCACCGGCATCATGGCGGGTTCCCCGTGTCCGGAGGAGGTGATGCGCAAGGTGGTCGACCGGATGGGCATGACCGAGGTCTCGATCTGCTACGGCATGACGGAGACCTCGCCCGTGTCCACGCAGACCCGCATCGACGATGCGCTCGAGTTGCGCGTGGGCACCGTCGGGCGGGTGGGACCGCACCTGGAGATCCGGGTGATCGACCCGATCGACGGCACCGTGATGCCCCGCGGCGAGGTCGGGGAGCTGTGCACCCGGGGCTATTCCGTGATGAAGGGCTACTGGAACAACGAGGAGAAGACCGCCGAGGCGATCGACGCCGAGGGCTGGATGCACACCGGCGACCTCGCGACCATGGACGATGCCGGCTACGTGCGGGTGACCGGCCGGATCAAGGACATGGTGATCCGCGGCGGCGAGAACATCTACCCGCGCGAGATCGAGGAGTTCCTCTACACCCACCCCGACATCCTGGACGCCCAGGTGATCGGCGTACCCGACGAGAAGTACGGCGAGGAGCTCATGGCGTGGATCCAACTCCGCGAGGGCGTGGATTCGTTCACCGTCGAAGACCTGAAGGCCTTCGCGGAGGGGAAGATCGCGCGGCATAAGATCCCGCGGTACGTGCACGTGGTCACGGAGTTCCCGATGACGGTATCCGGAAAGATCCGCAAGGTGCAGATGCGTGAGGAGTCCGTCGAGCTCCTCGGTCTGGGAGAGTAGGCCGATGTTCGCGATCGACCGATTCGCCGAGACCGTCGGCATCGTTCCCGGCGATTACGAGGCGGTGCATCGCTTCTCCGTCGATGAGCCGGAACGGTTCTGGGGCGCGGTGTGGGACTTCTTCGATCTCGGTGAACGCACCGGCCCGGTGCTCGTGAGCCGCGAGATGCCTGGCGCGCAGTGGTTTCCCGAGGTCCGTCTGAACTACGTCGACCAGGTGCTGAAGTGGTCCTCGCAGCCGGGGGATGCCCTCGTGGGCCTGTCGGATGACGGTACGCGCGTGGCGATCCCGTGGTCGGAGCTGCCGGCCCGGATCTCGGCGACAGCGGAACTGCTGCGATCGCTGGGTGTCGGCCCAGGCGATACCGTTGCCGCCTATCTGCCCGACGAGCCCTTTGCCGTGATCGCCTTCCTCGCCACCGCGTCGATCGGCGCGATCTGGTCGGGGTGCGGGCAGGACTACGCGCCCGAGGGCGCGGCCGGCCGGATGGCCCAGCTGAAGCCGGTGGTGCTCTTCGCCCGCGACGGCTACCAGTTCGGCGACAAGGACGTGGACAAGCGTGCCGACACCGCCGAACTCGCGCGGCTGCTCGGGGTACCGGCATCACACGTGATCACCGCGCTCCCCGATCCCGATGCAAAGACGCCCGCGTTGGAACCGGTGGACGTGCCCTTCGATCATCCGTTGTGGGTGCTGTTCAGCTCCGGAACCACGGGCAAGCCCAAGGGCATCGTGCAGGGGCACGGCGGCATCCTCGTCGAACACGTGAAGGTGCTGGGACTGCACAACGAGATCGGTCCCGGCGATGTGTTCTACTGGCATACCGCGTTGAGCTGGATGATGTGGAATTACCAGGTGGCCGGCCTGCTCGTGGGCGCCACCGTGGTGTGCTTCTCCGGGCACCCGCTGGCGCCCACCGCCGATCGGCTGTGGCAGATCTGCGAGGACGAGAAGGTCACCTTCTTCGGTACCAGCCCCGGCCAATTGCAGGCCTCGCGCAAGGCGGATCTCGACCCCGGTACGCAGCATGCGCTGGTGCTCAAGACCGTGGGCAGCACCGGGTCGCCGCTGGCCCCCGACCTGTTCACCTGGGTCGACCAGCATGTGGCGCACGGGCTCCCGGTCAGCTCCGTCTCCGGTGGCACCGACGTGTGCAGCGCCTTCTGCGGCGGCACCGCCTCGGTTCCGCACGTTCCGGGAGAGCTGACGGTGCGCTACCTCGGCTGCGCATTGGAGGCCTGGGGCCCGGACCGGACGCCGCTCATCGGCGAGGTGGGCGAGATGGTGATCATCCGGCCCATGCCGTCCATGCCCACGCACTTCTGGAACGATCCCGGCGATGCGAAGTACCGCGCCGCGTACTTCGAGCACGAATGGGTCGATGGGATCGCGCCGAACGTGTGGCGGCACGGAGATTGGGTGGAACTCACCGACCGCGGCTCGATCACGATCCACGGCCGCAGCGATGCGACGCTGAACCGCAACGGCATTCGCATGGGCTCCGCTGACATCTACGAGGTGGTCGAGGCGGTGCCCGAGGTCGCCGAGGCGATGGTCGTGGGCGTCGACGGGCCCGACGCGAAGTACTGGATGCCGATGTTCCTGACCCTGATCCCAGGCGCGGAGCTGACCGACGAACTGGTGCAACGCATCCGCACTGACGTGCGCACGCGCCTCTCACCCCGCCACGTTCCCGACGAGATCATTCTCGCGCCGGGAATTCCGCACACGAAGACCGGGAAGAAGTTGGAGATCCCGGTGACCGGCATGCTCGCCGGTCGTGAGGTGAACGTGGACCCGAAATCCGTCGATGACCCCGGCCTGCTCGGCTGGTACCAGGACGCGGGGCGCCTGCACACTTGGTAGTGATGACCCGCGTCGATGCGAGAGCATCGGTAGGTTGGTGGTGTGAGATCTCCAGGTAAGCGTTGGTTCACTGCCGTTGCCGCGCTGCTCGTCGTGGTTGCCGGTTCACAGGTGGGCGGGGGTGCTGCCACCGCGGCTCCTGCGCTGCCGCAGACGGCCCCGGTCGCCGTCGTCGACCTTCTGGGCCAAAGGCTGGCGCTGGCGGAGGAGGTCGCGGCGACGAAGTGGCGTGAGCGGCGCCCGGTCCGGGACGCCGCGCAAGCCGACGCCGTGGTGCGTTCAGCAGTCGCCCAGGGAAGGCAGCGCGATCTCGACGAGCAGTACGTCACGGCGGTCTTCTCCGATCAGATCGCTGCGAGTGAGTCGGTGCAGTTCGCCTTGCACGGGCGCTGGTCCATCGATCGGACCGCAGATCCCAAGCCGGGCGATCTGGTCACAGTGCGGTCCACGTTGGCGGCACTCACACCGCGCATTCTCGATTCCCTCCGTGCCCTCGAGACCGACGCTCGCGGTGTCGGCGCCTGCGAGGCCGATGTGCGATCGGCAACGCAACAGCAGATCGACGCGAGGCGATGGAGTGACGAGCGCGGTGCCGCATTACGATTCGCCGTGTCGCGGCTTTGCCCGTCGCGGACTGCCTAACTGCGTTCCTCCCCGTCAGCCGTGGTTCGAGGTGCAGGCCCAGGTGTAGATGTAGCCGCCGTTGCGCAGGGCCCGATTCTGGGCGACCCCCAGGGTGTCGCCGACGTTGCCCCAGTAACTGGTGCGTGTCTTCGCCACGGCGCCACAGCCGTTGACGAACGAGGCCAGGATGCGACAGTTACCGTCGCAGTAGCTGAGGGCGACGCGCTCCGCGGTGGCCCGGTTGCCGTAATCGAGGGCGCGGCCCCAGGCGCCGTTGCTACCGACGGCGATCGCGCCGTAGAAGACGCCGGGCTCGGCGTTGGAGGCGACGGGCGCCACGGTGGACAGACCGGTGGCGATGCCGATCACGGCCAGGCCTCCGGCGGCGATGCGCTTGCTGCGTGAGATCGTCATGATGGTTCCTTCCGGGAGAATGGTGTGAGATCAGTTGCCGTCGAGGGACTTCTGGTCGCCGCCCTCGGCGGGCGTCGGTGCGGCCACATCGGGCTTGGTGACGGTCACCTTCTCGCCCCACTTCGAGAACGTGAGCGAGAGCGTCGCGTCTTTGACCGGGATCACGGAGATCTTCACCAGCTGGTGATCGCCGCTCGACTGGATCCAGACCGTGGTGCCGACCGCGGTGCTCGCGCCCTCGGTGGTGACCCGTGAGCCACTGATCGCGGCGATGTCCGACGCCGGAACGGTGCCGGTGATCTTCTCTGTCTTCTGCCCGTCGACCGTCTCGCTGCCGGCCGGCTTCGGATCCTTGAGCTTGGCCAGGATGTTGGGGATGCCCTTGGCGGGGTCGAACAGGGCGCTCACGTCGTAGATCGAGTCACCCCGGCCGTAATCGGTGTACTTGCCGCCCGTCAGATCGGCATACATCCGGCCGTCGATGAACACGAACTTCGCCTCGACGGTGCTTCCCGCGTTCACGGTCGCGGTGCCCTTGGCGGCCACGGTCGGCTTGTTCTGCAGGTCGCCGCTCACGGTGGTGACCGGCAGATCCGGGATCGTGCCCGTCGTGGCGAGCTCGAAGTGCGCGCTGGTGACGTTCTTGGACGCCTCCGATGCGCTCGTCACCAGTCCGGCCGCGTCGATGTTCGACGAGGAGCTGCCGGCCGTTGTCTCCGAACCGGACGTGTCCTTCGTGTCCGAGCACCCGGTCAGAGCGACGGTGAGTGCCATCGCCGCGGAGGCGGCGACCAAAGCGGGGCGGGAAGTCATCTTCATGGTGTGCGATCTCCTTCTGTTCGATGGGAGAAACCATCGATGAGGGCGCTTAACCCGGGCTTGCCGATGTCTGAATCCCGACTGTTCCCGCAGGTGGTCGCCGACATCGCCCGGAACCTACTGATCGGTAGGTTCCGGGCGGCGATATTCCCAGGTCACGCCCCATGAGGTGTCCGGATCCGCGACGCTGGGCAGTGAGATACGCCATTTGCAACGGGTCCCCGTCAGCGCTGATCGGGCGGGGCATAGAGTCGAACCCGGACCCGTGTGAATGCGGGTGGACCGAGTAACCAGACAGATGGTGAGCTGATGGATCTCTTCGAATACCAGGCGAAGGAACTGTTCGCTAAGCACGGTGTGCCAACCACGCCGGGCCGAGTGACGGACACCGCCGCTGATGCACGCGCGATTGCTGAGGAAATCGGCAAGCCCGTGATGATCAAGGCGCAGGTGAAGGTGGGCGGCCGCGGTAAGGCCGGCGGCGTCAAGTACGCCCCCACCGCCGACGACGCGCAGACCCACTCGGAGAACATCCTGGGGCTGGACATCAAGGGCCACGTGGTGAAGAAGCTCCTGGTGGCCGAGGCGAGCGACATCGCGGAGGAGTACTACATCTCCTTCCTGCTCGACCGCGCGAACCGCACCCACCTCGCCATGTGCTCCGTGGAGGGCGGCGTGGAGATCGAGGTGACCGCCGAGGAGAACCCCGACGCGCTGGCCAAGGTCGCCATCGATGCCACCAAGGGCGTCGACTTGGCACTGGCCCGCGAGATCGCCGAGAAGGGCAAGCTCCCCGCCGAGGTGCTCGATGCCGCGGCCGTGACCATCCAGAAGCTCTGGGAGGTCTACGTCGGTGAGGACGCCACCCTGGTGGAGGTCAACCCGCTGGTGCGCACCCCCGACGATCAGATCCTCGCCCTCGACGGCAAGGTGACGCTCGATGAGAACGCCGACTTCCGGCATCCCGAGCACGCCGCCTTCGCCGACGCCGGGTCCACCGACCCGCTCGAGCTCAAGGCCAAGGAGAACGACCTCAACTACGTCAAGCTCGACGGTCAGGTCGGCATCATCGGCAACGGCGCGGGCCTGGTCATGTCGACCCTCGACGTGGTCGCCTACGCCGGAGAGAAGCACGGCGGCGTCAAGCCCGCCAACTTCCTCGACATCGGCGGCGGCGCCTCGGCCGAGGTCATGGCCGCAGGCCTCGACGTGATCCTCGGCGACGAGCAGGTCAAGAGCGTCTTCGTCAACGTCTTCGGTGGCATCACCGCCTGCGACGCGGTCGCCAACGGCATCGTCGGCGCGCTCAACACCCTCGGCGACACGGCCTCCAAGCCGCTCGTCGTGCGCCTCGACGGGAACAAGGTCGAGGAGGGCCGGGCGATCCTGGCCGCCGCGAACCACCCGCTGGTGACGCTGGCGCAGACCATGGACGAAGGCGCCGACAAGGCCGCCGAGCTGGCGAACAAGTAAGGGAGACAACGACAACATGGCTATCTTCCTGACCAAGGACAACAAGGTCATCGTCCAGGGCATCACCGGCGGCGAGGGCACCAAGCACACCGCGCTGATGCTCAAGGCCGGCACCAACGTGGTGGGCGGTGTGAACGCACGCAAGGCGGGCACCACCGTCTCGCACACCGATAAGGACGGCAACGCCGTCGAGCTGCCCGTCTTCGGATCGGTCGCCGAGGCCATCGAGAAGACCGGGGCCGACACCTCCATCGCGTTCGTGCCGCCTGCGTTCTCCAAGGACGCCATCATCGAGGCCATCGATGCCGAGATCCCGCTGCTCGTGGTGATCACCGAGGGCATCCCGGTGCAGGACTCCGCGTACGCGTGGGCCTACAACGTCGATAAGGGACAGAAGACCCGCATCATCGGCCCGAACTGCCCCGGCATCATCACCCCGGGCGAGGCACTCGTCGGTATCACCCCGAACAACATCACCGGTACCGGTCCTGTCGGCCTGGTGTCGAAGTCGGGCACGCTGACCTACCAGATGATGTACGAGCTGCGCGATTTCGGATTCTCCACCGCGATCGGCATCGGCGGCGACCCGGTGATCGGCACCACCCACATCGATGCCATCGAGGCCTTCGAGAAGGACCCGAACACCAAGGTGATCGTGATGATCGGCGAGATCGGCGGTGACGCCGAGGAGCGTGCCGCCGACTACATCAAGGCGAACGTCACCAAGCCGGTGGTCGGCTACGTGGCCGGCTTCACCGCCCCCGAGGGCAAGACCATGGGCCACGCCGGTGCCATCGTCTCGGGCTCCTCGGGCACGGCCGCCGCGAAGAAGGAGGCCCTCGAGGCCGCCGGCGTCAAGGTGGGCAAGACCCCGTCCGAGACCGCCGCTCTCGCTCGCGAGATCCTGCAGTCGCTGTAACACAGCGCATTCGGTCCACCGCCCCGTCGTCCATCCGGACGGCGGGGCGGTCCCGTTTCTAGGCCGACGGTGCGGTTTCGACCCTCCGGAACGCCAGGTAGAGCACGAGGGCGGCGCCGGCGAGTCCCGAACCGAGCAGGCATGCGCCGGTCCAGCCCGCGAGTGGCCATAGCGCGGCCGTCGCAGCGGAACCCAGCGTGCCACCGAGGAAGAACGTGCCCATGAACACGGCGTTGATCCGTCCTCGTGCCTCCGGTCGCAGTGAGAAGACCACCGCCTGAGACGAATTCAGTGCGGCCTGCTGGCCGATACCCATCAGGACCAGACCGGCGATCAGCGCCGGTAGCCCGATCACCCCACCGGCCGGGATCATCAGCAGCCACGCGATCGCCTGCAGTGCCAGTCCACCCGCGGTGATCCGCGGACCGTGCCCCCGATCGACGAAGCGTCCGATCGTGGGCCCCGACAGTGCGCCGACCGCGCCCAAGAGACCGATCGCGCCGATCGCCGCCGGCGTCCAGCCGAACCGGGAACCCGAGAGCAGGAACGTCACGGCAGCGCCCTGCACCATGAACGACCCCAGCGCCAGGCCGATCAGCACCGCCCGCAGCCGGAGCACCGGAAGATCGCGGATCAACCCGGCCATCGACGACAGCAACGCGCGGTATCCGGCCGCCGTGAGTCCGGGCCGCCCCGGATCGTGCCGGGGGAGCGCCCGGGCGAGTGCCACGGTCACCAGCACGATCAAGCCCGCGAGGACGAGATACGGGGTGCGCCAGCCCGCGAGATCGGACAGCACACCCGAGAGGAACCGGCTCACGACCGTACCCAGGACCAGGCCACTCATCACGATTCCCACGGCACGTGCCTGATGCTCCGGCCCGGCGAGCTCCGCCGCGTAGGGAACGATCACCTGCGCGCCCACTGAGGTGATCGCGGCGGCGGTGGCCGCCACCAACAGGACCGTGCCCGACGGTGCCGCACCCGCGGCCACCAGGGCGGCTGCGGTGATCACCAACAGCGTGAGCGCGAGGGGGCGGCGGCGCACCGCATCGGCCATCGGCACCAACAGCACCAGCCCGACCGCGTAGCCGGCCTGTGCGGCGGTCACCAGCAGCCCGGCGGCGGTCTCGGACATGTCGAGCCGCTCTTGAAGGAGGCCGAGGATCGGGTGAGCGAGGTAATTGCCGGCGACGGACAATCCGGTCGCGAGGGCCATCAGGCGCAGCAGACCGGACGTGGTGGCGCTGGGCGCTTCGGCGGTTGACGTGGTCACGCATCGACTATCGTCGGCGGCGAGCAATGAGTCCAACACATGATTTCGATTGAATGATCTACTGGAGTGATCGATGGAGTTGCAGCAACTGCGCTATGTGATCGCGACCGCCGAGACGCTCAACTTCACCCGCGCCGCGGAGCGCTGCCACGTGGTGCAATCCGCGCTCAGCCACCAGATCGCCGCGCTCGAACGCGAGCTCGGCGCCCGGCTCTTCGATCGAACCAACCGCGCCGTCCGGCTCACCGCGGCCGGGGAGGCCTTCCTGCCACAGGCCCGGGCCGCGCTCGCCGCCACCGAACGTGCCGCCGACGAGGTGGCCTCGACGCTCGGAAGCGTCCGCGGCACGGTGACTGTGGGCATGATCCCCACCTTCACCGTCTTCGACGTGGTCGACGTGCTCCGACGGTACCGCCGCGCCTACCCCGATGCGGCGGTCCGCGTGCGCAGCGGCGCGAGCGAGATTCTCCTCGACGAGGTGCGTCGCGGCACGCTCGACCTGGCCTTTCTCGGCGTCCCGGAGGGCTTCTCGACCGCCGGGGTGATCGCGCGCGAGCTTCGGTTCGAGCGGCTCGTGCTGGTCGCCTCCCAGGCGCGCGGACTCGTCGGGCCGCTCGCCCTAGCGGACCTGGCGGACGAGCCCTTCGTCGACTACCCGGCGGGCGGCGCTGGACGCGCCGAGACCGACCTCGCCTTCGCCGCCGCGGGCGTGCACCGCTCGGTCCCGTTCGAAGTGGACCGCTCCGAAACCATGCTCGCGCTGATCGCCGCCGGCCTCTGCGTGGGGACGGCAGCGCTCGGAACCGTGCCTGACGGTGCCGGGCTCGCCACCGTCGACCTGCTCGACGGACCGACCCGCACCCAGTACCTGGTGCACTCGAAGCTGCTCAGCCCCGCCGCCCGCGCTCTGCTGTCGATCGTGGACCGAACGCTCAGTGAGGTGAACCACAGAACCGTCGGTGATGGTGTATAGGGTGGTGACGTACTGGTCCCTCGGGGCCGATTGTCGACCGTTCGGGGAGATGACTTCATGACCTATTCAGGCGGATACGGGCAGCAGCCGGGCCAGGGGGGCTACGGTCAGCAGCCCGGCCAGCCGGGGCAGCAGGGCTACGGCCAGCCGAGTTACGGCGAGCAGCAGGGCCAGGGCGGCTACGGCCAGCCCGCCCCGCAGCAGGGTTACGGCCAGCCCGCGCCGCAGGGATACGGCCAGGCCCCGCAGGGCTATGGCCAGGCGCCCCAGGGATACGGACAGGGCTACCCGCAGCAGGGCTACGGCCAGCAGTACGGCGGCTACCAGCAGCAGGCACCCGCCGCCCCGGCGAAGCCGCTCGACTTGGCGCTGGTGCTCTCCATCGCCACCGCCGCGCTCGGCGTGATCACCTTCCTGCTCGGCTTCCTCCCGTACGCCAAGGGCACGAACGTCTACACGGGTTCCACCGCGACTGCGAACGCCTTCGAGATCATCCTCAGCGGGCCGCTTCTCGCGCTCGCCCTGCTCCTCGCGGGTGGAATCTCCGCCGGGCTCAGCCTGATCTCCAAGGGCAACACCGGCCGCACCCCGGCTGCCGCGCTCTCCATCGCAGGCTTCCTGGTGCTCCTGTTCGGCCTGTTCTCCTGGGACGGCCTGGCATTCGGTTTCTGGATCGCGCTGGTGTTCGCGCTGCTGACCGCGGCCGCCGCCACCGTGCTGGTGCTGGTCGATTCGGGTGTCATCACCAACCCGGCCGACGCCGCCAAGAACTCGGACGCCGACGCCAGCGCGTCGACCGCCCCGCAGGCGCAGCAGGCCCCGGCCGCGGATCAGAACGCCCCCGCGCCGCAGCAGGCCCCCGTCTCGTCGCCGTCGCAGCCCGCCGCGCAGTGGCCCAGCTACGGCAGCGGCTACCAGTCGAGCGCGACCCCGTCCGCCCAGGCGCCGGCCGCGTCCGGCTACCCGGCCCCGTCGGCCCCGGGCGCCTCGGCGTCGAACGACGACGTGACCACCGCGTTCAGCCCGGGCGCGCCCAGCACGCAGTCCTTCGGTTCGCCGACCCACGGCAGCCACTCCGCCGAGGGCGACGACAAGCCGGGCCAGCAGAACTGACCCGTCTGCGGCGCGCCTGAGACGCCGTCGGCCGCTCCGATGACAGAGTGGATCCGATGACCGATTCAGCGCGCGCCGCCGGACCGGGCCCGAGCGAGACCCGGCCGCTGTTCGTCGTGGCCTTCGGGCCCTCGCTCGTGACACTCGCGTCGGCCCTGGTGGTCGGCGCGATCGTGCTTCTCAGCGCCGGTACCGACCTCGCGGCGCTGGTCCCCACCGTCGCGGGACTCTGGCTCGCGGTGCACCAGGTGCCCGTGACCATCAGCGACATCACCCTCGGCGTGCTGCCGCTCGTACCCACCGTCGCCTTGGTCTGGGGGGCCGCCCGCGCCGCCCGCCGCGCCGGGGGAGAGGGTCGCCCCCTCGCCGAACTGCGGTCCGTGCTGCTCTGCGCCATCGCCGGACCGGCTCTGTTCACCGCGATCTCGCTGGCCGTGGTCAACGATGCCGCGGGCCGGTTCACCATCTCCACGCCGTCGCCGCTCACCGCTTTCCTGTGCACCCTCGCGGTGCACCTGGGCGGTGCGCTCCTGGGCCTGGCTCCCGCCTACTGGCCCGCGGTGGTGCGCTACCTGGGCCTGCCCGGCTGGGTCACCGACAGTGCGCGGCTCGCGGGCACAGCGCTACTCGTGTTCTTCGGCGTCGGGCTCGCCATCGTGCTGGTGCGGTTGATCTGGCAGTGGCAAACCGTGTTCGAACTGGTTCGATCCGGAAACGACGCGGTCGGGATGGTCGCCCTGGTCGTGCTCTCGCTGCTGTATCTGCCCAATGTGGTGATCGCCGCCGCCGCATTGCCGCTCGGCGTGAGCGTTCAGCTCGGCCCCATCTCGATGAGCCTGTTCTCCGCCGCTCCCGGTCGCGCCCCGGGTATCCCGATCCTCGCGGTGCTCCCGCAGGGCGAGAGCCCCTGGTATCTGCTGCCTCTGCTCGCCGTGCCGGCGGCGGTCGCGATCTGGATCGGTCGACGGTGCGCCTCACGCACCCTCATCCTCGGCCCCACCGTGGCCTCCGTTGCCACGACCGCGCTGTTCACCGCGGCCGGTTTCACGGTGGCCGCGTTCGCCGCGGGCGGCACCCTGGGCGGGTTCGGCTACGCCGGTGTCGACTTGCCGCAGCTCTTCGGTTTCACCTTCGCCTGGATCGCGTTGATCGGCGTGCTCGCGGCGCTGGTACTGCAGCAGTTCGGCGACTCCCAGTGGGTACGCGCCGCCCGGCGCGCCGATGAGCACGCCGCCTCCGGATACACCACGTACGCCGACGAGGACGATGTGGTCGACGACAGGACCGCCGCCGCGGAGACCGTCGAGATCGTCCCCGCCGACCGCGACTCCCGTACCGGGGCGACCGATGAGGTGACCGAGGAGCTCACCGTCGACCCCGACGACGGACGGTCGGGCCCGGCCGACGACGAGGCGGATACGGGCGACTTCGACGCCGTCGCCGACCAGCCCACCAGCCGCGTGCGGCAGGCCCGCGGCGCTCGCGCGACGAACCGCGACCGGGCGATATCCGACATCGAGGAACTCGACAGCTACACCTTCGGTCAGTAGCCGAGAGCGGCGGCGTTAGGCTGAAGCCGCATCGTCCCCCTTGCGAGGAGAACATCCTGACCACGCCCAGCCCCACCGTGGTGGTGCCGCCGTGCGCGCCGGCGCGGATCGTCGTGCTGGCCTCCGGCACCGGCTCGCTGCTCGAAGCACTGCTCGCGGCGTCCGCTGAAGAGGGGTATCCGGGATCCGTGGTGGGCGTCGTCGCCGATCGCACCTGTCGCGCGCTCACCGTGGCCGACGATGCCGGCGTGCCGTCGGCCGAGGTACCGCTCGCCGCGTACGACGACCGGGCGGCGTGGGACGGGGCGCTCACTGCGGCGGTCGCCGAGATGGAGCCGCATCTCGTGGTGGCCGCCGGGTTCATGAAGATCCTGGGGGCGCGGTTCCTCGCCGCGTTCGGCGGGCGGGTGATCAACGCGCACCCCGCACTGTTGCCCGCGTTCCCCGGCGCTCACGCCGTGCCCGCCGCGCTGGAGCACGGCGTCAAACTCACCGGTTCCACGGTGCACCTGGTGGATGCGGGTCTCGACACCGGCCCGATCCTGGCCCAGCGCGCCGTCCCCGTGGAACCGGGGGACACCGAAGAGACCCTGCACGAACGCATCAAGATCGTTGAGCGGCACCTCCTCACCGAGGTCGTCGCCGCGGTGGCCCGAAGCGGCTACCGCACGGACGGACGAAAGGTCACGATTTCATGAGCAACATCCCCATCAAGCGCGCTCTGATCAGCGTGTACGACAAGTCGGGTCTGGTGGAACTCGCCACCGGCCTGGCGCAGGCGGGGGTGGAGATCGTCTCGACCGGCTCGACGGCGCGCGTCATCGCCGACGCCGGCGTGCCCGTGACCCGCGTCGAGGAGGTGACCGGCTTCCCCGAGTGCCTCGACGGCCGGGTCAAGACGCTGCACCCGAAGATCCACGCGGGCATCCTCGCCGACACCCGGCTGCCCGAGCACCTCGAGCAGCTGCGCGAGCTGAACGTGAAGAAGTTCGAGCTGGTGGTGGTGAACCTCTATCCCTTCAGCGACACCGTTGCCTCCGGCGCCACCGAGGACGAGTGCATCGAACAGATCGACATCGGCGGACCGTCGATGGTGCGCGGCGCGGCGAAGAACCACCCGTCGGTCACGGTGGTGGTCTCGCCTGATGACTACACCGCCGTGACCGACCGGGCGCGCACCGGCTTCTCGTTGGAGGAGCGGAAGCAGTTCGCCGCGAAGGCCTTCCGGCACACCGCCGACTACGATGTGGCCGTTGCGTCCTATCTGACCAATGTGGTCGCTCCGGAAGCCGACACCGGCTTCCCGGCGTGGATGGGCGGAACCTGGAACCGCGATGCCGTGCTGCGGTACGGCGAGAACCCGCACCAGGGTGCCGCGCTGTATGTGGGCGGCTCCACGGCCGGACTCGCGCAGGCGCAGCAGTTGCACGGCAAGGAGATGAGCTACAACAACTACACCGACGGTGACGCCGCGTGGCGCGCCGCCTACGACTTCCGCGAGCCCGCCGTCGCGATCATCAAGCACGCCAACCCGTGCGGTATCGCCATCGGCAAGGACGTAGCGCAGGCGCATCGCAAGGCGCACGCCTGCGACCCGGTGTCGGCGTACGGCGGCGTGATCGCCGCCAACCGCGAGGTGAGCCTGGAGATGGCCGAGCAGGTCTCGGAGATCTTCACCGAGGTGATCATCGCCCCGGCCTACGCCGATGGCGCCGTTGCGGTGCTGCAGCGCAAGAAGAACATCCGCGTGCTGCTCGCCGAGCCCCCCGTGCTCGGTACCGAGATCAAGCAGATCACCGGCGGCCTGCTGGTACAGCGCTCGGATGCGATCGACGCCGAGGGTGATGACCCCGCGAACTGGACCCTGGCCACCGGCGAGCCAGCCGACGAGGCCACCCTCGCGGACCTCGAATTCGCCTGGCGCGCCTGCCGGGCGGTGAAGTCCAACGCGATCCTGCTGGCCTCGCGCGGCGCCTCCGTCGGTGTGGGCATGGGCCAGGTGAACCGCGTGGACTCCGCACAGCTCGCGGTCAAGCGCGCCGGCGACCGAGTGCTCGGGTCGGTGGCCGCATCCGATGCCTTCTTCCCGTTCCCCGACGGCCCGCAGATCCTCATCGACGCGGGCGTCAAGGCGATCGTGCAGCCCGGCGGCTCCATCCGCGATAAGGAGGTCGTCGAGGCGGCCGCCGAGGCCGGCGTGACGATGTACTTCACAGGTACCCGGCACTTCTTCCACTGATCGGTACGGCTTCGGGCCGTTCGGGTGTTACGCGTGGCACCCGAACGGCCCGAAGGTCAGTTCAGCGCCCGGGCCAGAGTGCGGACCACCTCGGCCGGTTGTTCGGTGATTTGCTGCCAGGTGAACCGCAGCAGGGTCCAGCCCGCCAACGCCAGCCGGGTGTGCTTCTCGGCGTCGTTCGCGAATCGCTCGTGGGAGCGGTGGTAGGCCCAGCCGTCGATCTCGATTGCGATGCGCCGCCCGGGGAACGCGACATCGATCCACCATCGTTCGAAGCGGTGTTGTTGATGCCACCCGGAGATCCCGGCGGCCCGGAGAAGCGCTCGAAATCTGCGTTCGGCTTCGGAGTGAGTGTCGCCGTTCGCGCTCGCGAGCAGTGTGCGGCCCGCCGCGAGTCCGTGGCAGTGCCGGTAGCGACCCGCCGTGGTGGCGAGTTCGGCGAGGGTCGTGCGGCGGGTGCGGAGGGCATCGTCGAGCGTGTGTACGTCAGCGAGTTCGAGGACGGTGAGCGCGACAGAAGTGGTCAAGAGCCCACGGATGGAGACGATGTCCGCGCCGTCCAATCGGCGCCGACGAGGGTGCATCGTGAACGGATTCGATGCGGGGACGCGGTGATTGCGCGGCACGGTCGCTTCGAGGAACGGCGGAAGGTCGCGGCGTAGGCCGTGCCAGAAGGCTGCGCTCGACCGGTCAGCGATACCCGCGGCGACGAGCATCCCGGCGCGGAGACGGGAATGCTCGGTCAATCGATGGCCGGTGGGCGTGTAGACGCCGCGGTGCAGGCGGATGAGCGTCCCGGCGTCGAGCCTGCGGCGAACCGCACGGGCATCGAGGCCGCACGCGCGCAGATCAGCGGTGGAGAGGATCCCGTCCTGCTCGGTGCTCAAGCGGTGCATTCGGATCGCGTCCATACCGATTGGACGCGCGGACGATGCCCCTGGTTCCTGCGCGCCACGGTTCTGGGCCGTTCAGGTGTCATCAGTGGTACCCAGACGGCCCAGGTCGTCGAGGAGGGAGACGGCGGCGCGGGCGTATTCGCCGATCCAACGGTCGTGAATGCGCTTGATGGGGACGGGAGCCAGCGTCAGGTGCCGCTCGCGCCCCACCTTGCGGCCGATCACCAGTTCGGCGCGTTCGAGCACACGGAGGTGCTGGAGCACCGTGGTGCGGTCCAGATCGGGGAACTGCGCACACAGGTCGCCGGTGGTCCGCGGTGACTGCTTGAGCACGTCGAGCATGCGCCGCCGGGTGCTGTTCGCGAGTGCCTTGAACACGAGGTCGTCCCGATCGTGCGCGGCGCCGACCGCACCGGACGGGGAGTCCGGAGTCGGTTCGCCCTTGCGGCCTTCCGTAGACATGTTGTAGTTTTATCACATGTCCGAACTCAACGAACTCTCCTTCACCGTCTCCGGCTGCGTGGCGCGCCCCACCGCACAGGTCTACGAGGCCGTCGCCGATCCCGCGCAACTGTCCAAGTACTTCACCACCGGCGGTGCCCGCGGCCGCCTGGAGGCGGGTGCCGAGGTCACCTGGGACTTCGCCGATTTCCCGGGTGCCTTCCCGGTGCAGGTGGTCGAGTCCACGCCGAACTCCAAGATCGTGATCCGCTGGGATGCCGTCGAGGCGTCCGCCGCCGACGGCCACACGACCACCACGTTCGAGTTCGAGCCCATCGACGACGACTCCCGGACCCTGGTCACCATCACCGAATCGTCGTGGGTGCCCACCGAGGCCGGTGCCAAGAGTGCGTTCGGCAACTGCATGGGCTGGACCGGCATGCTCGCCGCCATGAAGGTGTGGGTCGAGCACGGCATCAACCTGCGTGAGGGCTTCTACAAGTAACCCGCCATCGACAACCGGCCGCCGCCCTGACACTGTGAAGGGCATGTCGGACACCGCAATCGCCCTCGCTCGCCGCGCATACGAGACCGTGGAGCCGTTCCACGTGGTCGCCTACTTCAACCCCGGGATCCGGGACGCTCAGCGCGATCTCGGTCTCGACGGCCACGCCTTCTACGTGGGCGCGCGGGCGGCGCCGATCGGAGAGTCGCGACCGGCCGTGGTCACCGCCGCGTTCTACAACTTCGCCCCCGCCTTGATCGACGACGCCTGGCCCCAGGCGATCGACGCCGGGCTCGCGGAGATCGACGAGCGCCGGTACGTGATGCTCGCCGAGCAGTACCGCGAGATCCTGGCCGGAATCGATGCCGGCGAGCTCGCCGCACTGGCAGCCGGCTTCGGCGACCTGGTGCGCGAACTCCCCATCGCCGGCCGCACCCTGGCCGCCGCCTGGGCCTCCTCGGAGATCCCCGACGATCCGGCCCTCGCGCTGTGGCGGCACATCACCGTCTTGCGAGAGTGGCGCGGCGACAACCACCTCGCCGAACTCGTCCGGCACGGCCTCACCGGCCTCGAGGCGGGCGTCCTGCACGAGGCCGACCTTCCCGACCCGACGGTGCGCCGCCGGGTGATGGGCCGGCGTTTCTTCCGCATCACCCGCGGCTGGAGCGAGGACCAGTGGAACGGCGCCGTCGCCCGGCTCACCGAGCGCGGCCTGGTCGAGGGCGAGCCCGAAGAGCATCGGCTCACCGCCGACGGTATGGCCACCTACCTCGATATCGAGGCCGGTACCGATGCCATCAGCGCCGCTGCCTTCGCGGATGGCTCGGCCGATCTGATCGAGCGGGTCCGCCCCGTCACCAAGGCCGTCCTGGACGCCGGAATCATCCCCGGCACCAAGAAGTCCTAGCCCGCGGATATTCCCGGTTTCGCTGCGGGCGTAGTCCGTCGAGCGCGCGGGGCAGATCGGCGTCGCGTGGACGGCGTGACTTCCGCACGCGCTGATCTGCCCGCAGAGTTCCCCGCTGAATTGCCCGCCACGCTCGGCGAACTGAAGGCCTCCGGCCACGTCTACCGCGGCATCAAGGACGAGCTCCGGCACAACCTGCTCACCGCGCTGCGCGCCGACACCGACCCCTGGGACGGCATCCAAGGGTTCGACGACACCGTCATCCCGCAGCTCGAACGTGCCCTCCTGGCCGGCCACGACGTGGTCCTGCTCGGCGAGCGCGGACAGGGCAAGACGCGGTTGATCCGCACCATCGTCGGCCTGCTCGACGAGTGGACCCCCGTGATCGACGGTGCCGAGCTCGGCGAGCACCCGTACCACCCGATCACTCCCGCCTCGATCCGCCGCGCGGCCGAACTCGGTGACGATCTACCCGTCGCGTGGCGTCACCGCGACGAGCGCTATTCGGAGAAGCTGGCCACGCCGGACACCTCCGTCGGCGACCTGGTGGGCGACGTCGACCCCGTCAAAGTGGCGCAGGGGCGCAGCCTCGGCGATCCCGAGACCATCCACTTCGGCCTCATCCCGCGGGCGCACCGCGGCATCGTCGCCGTCAACGAGCTGCCCGACCTCGCCGAGCGCATCCAGGTGGCGATGCTCAACGTGATGGAGGAGCGCGATATCCAGGTGCGCGGTTACACGCTGCGCCTGCCGCTGGACGTGCTGCTGCTGGCGAGTGCCAACCCCGAGGACTACACCAACCGCGGCCGCATCATCACGCCGCTCAAGGACCGCTTCGGCGCCGAGATCCGCACGCACTACCCGCTGGACCTCGAAGACGAGGTGGCCGTCATCGAGCAGGAGGCCGACGTGGTGGCGTCCGTGCCGCAGTACCTCACCGAGGTGCTGGCCCGGTTCACCCGCGCTCTGCGGGAATCCCCCGCGGTCGACCAGCGCTCCGGCGTCTCCGCCCGGTTCGCCATCGCCGCTCAGGAGACCGTCGCGGCGGGCGCACTGCACCGTGCCGCCGTCGGGGGAGAGGAGCTGCCGGTCGCCCGCGTCGTCGACCTGCAGACCGTGCCCGATGTGCTGCGTGGCAAGGTCGAGTTCGAGGCCGGTGAGGAGGGACGCGAGCTGTCGGTACTGGTGCATCTGCTGCGCCGCGCCGTCGCCGAGACCATCGGCGAGTACCTTCTCGGCGTCGACCTGACGCCGCTGGTCGAGGCCATCGAAGCCGGCGGGCCCGTGGTCACCGGCGACGATGTGACCGCCGCCGAACTCCTCGACAACCTGCCCGAGGTGCCGGTGCTCGCCGAGGTCTACCGGCGCCTGGAGGCCGAATCGCCCGGCGAACGCGCGGCGGCAGCGGAGTTCGCGTTGGAGGGGCTGTACCTGTTGCGCCGGATCGGCAAGGAATCCGACGATGACGGACAGACCGTCTATGGCTAGAGGCTCGCGTCGGCGCCATCTGGCGCAGTACCGCCGCTATACCGGCGGGCCGGATCCCCTGGCGCCGCCGGTCGATGTGCGCGATGCTCTCGATGAGATCGGCCGCGACGTGATGAACGGCGTCTCGCCGCGCCGCGCCCTGCAGGAGTACCTGCGGCGAGGCAGCGCGAACCGCCGCGGCCTCGACAAACTCGCCGAGGCCGCCAACCGCCGGCGCCAGGAACTGTTGCACCGCAACAATCTGGGCAAGACCTTCGAGGACATCCGCGCACTGCTCGACGAGGCGGTGCTCGCCGAGCGCAAGGAGCTGGCGCGCGCCCTCGACGACGACGCCCGGTTCCAGGAGATGCAGATCAACGATCTGCCCCCGTCCGCGGCGCAGGCCGTGCGCGAACTCGCCGACTACCCGTGGCGCTCGCCCGAAGCGGCGCAGAAGTACGAGCAGATCCGGGACCTGCTCGGCCGGGAGCTGCTCGACCAGCAGTTCGCCGGAATCAAGCAGGCACTCGAGGGCGCGACCGACGAGGACCGCGCGGCGATCCAGAAGATGCTCGACGACCTGAACACTCTGCTGGACAAGCACAACGCGGGCACGGCGACGCAGAACGACTTCGAGGAGTTGATGGCCGAGCACGGTCAGTACTTCCCGGAGAACCCGCGGAACATCGACGAGCTCATCGATGCCCTCGCGCGGCGAAGCGCCGCGGCACAGCGGCTCTACAACAGTCTCAGCCCGGAGCAGCGCGCCGAACTGGAGGAGCTGTCGCAGGCCGCCTTCGGTTCGCCGCAGCTCTCCCAGGCGCTCGGCGATCTCACCAGCAAGTTGCAGCAGGCCCGGCCCGGGGAGGACTGGAACGGTAGCCAGGAGTTCGACGGTGAGCAGGGCATGGGTCTCGGCGACGCCACGCAGGCCATGCAGGACATCGCCGATCTGGAATCCCTTGCCGAACAACTGAGTCAGCAGCACAACGGAGCCGCACTCGACGACATCGACCTCGACGCCTTGCAACGCCAGCTCGGCGACGAGGCCGTCGCCGACGCCCGCACCCTCGCCGAACTGGAGAAGGCGCTCAAGGACCAGGGCTACTTCTCCCGTGACCCCGACGGCGCGCTGCGCCTGTCGCCCAAGGCGATCCGGCAACTCGGCCAGTCCATCCTGCGGGACGTCGCGCACCGGCTGACCTCGCGCGGCGGCGAGCGCAACACCGCCCGCAGCGGCGCCACCGGCGAGGCCACCGGCGCCAGCCGGGAGTGGCGCTTCGGCGATACCGAACCCTGGGACGCCACCCGTACCGTGCTCAACGGCGTACTGCGCCAGGCGGGAGAAGGGGTCTCCGGCCCGGTGGCACTGGACGCCCGGGACATCGAGGTCACCGAGACCGAGGCGCGCACACACGCCGCCGTCGCACTACTGGTGGACACCAGCTTCTCCATGGTGATGGAGGGCCGGTGGCTGCCGATGAAGCGCACCGCGCTCGCCCTGCACCAGCTCATCTCCACCCGCTTCCGCGGCGACAAGCTGGCCCTGATCAGCTTCGGGCGGCATGCCCGCACGCTCACCGTCGATGAGCTCACCGGCCTCGACGGCGTGTACGAACAGGGCACCAACCTGCACCACGCACTCATGCTGGCGCAGCAGCACTTCCGGGCGAACCCGAACGCCCAGCCGGTGTTGCTGGTGGTGACCGATGGTGAGCCCACGGCGCACCTGGAGCGGGACGGCGAGGCCTACTTCGACTACCCGCCGCACCCGCGGACTCTGGCGATGACGGTGCGCGGTCTCGATGCCGCCGCGGCGGCGGGAGCGCAGATCACCGTCTTCCAGCTGGGCGATGATCCGGGCCTGACCCGGTTCCTCGACGCCGTGGTGCGGCGCGTGGGCGGACGGCTCGTCTCCCCCGATCTGGACGGGCTCGGTGCGGCCGTGGTCAGCGACTACCTGGGTAGCCGCCGCAAGCGCGGCTGACTACTTCGTCTTCACCTCGACGCCACCCCAGAAGGCGAACCCGGTGACCCTGATGCGGGGGCCGGACCCGTCGCCCACGTGCTGCACCTTGTTCTCGAAGGCGCCCATGATGGCGAGGCCGTCCACCTGCACGATCGCACCGCGCGGCACGATGATCTCCACCCCGCCCATCACCGCGTAGGCGTTGATCGTGACATCGCGGGCGAGGAAGGTGGCTTCGCGGAGGTCGAGTTTGACACCGCCCCAGAACGCGGATGCCGAATGTTCGGCGCCCACGGCGATCGGGCCCCGCACGTTCGTGCCCGACATGATCGCCAGCTTGTGATCACCGAGGCGCGGCAGTCCCTCCGGCGGGATCGCCGGGGGCTGGTACGCGGGAAGTGCGGGTGCGGGCGGATTCACCGACACCGCGGGCAGATCCACGACGAGGCGGTCGAGGTCCGCGAAGGTGCGAGCCTCGACCGCGTGTCGAGAGCGTTCCTCGTACTCGGGAAAGGTGATCTGCCCCTGGCCAAGAGCGTCGGAGAGCATCGTGACTACGCGATTGCGGTCGTGGTCGGAAGCCCGGAGGGCGTCGCGCCGCGGCTCGAGTTCGTCGGACATGCCTCGACTCTAGGGGAGAACCGGCGCCGAGCCGATCCCCTTTAAAGCAGCCGGCCGACCACGGGGATGCGCTGCAGCAGGCTCTTCTGCTTGCCCTTGCCCTTGTTGTCGCCGTCCTTCGGCGCATCCTTGCCCGCGGTCTTCGCGGCAGGCGAGGCTGCCTTCGCGGGGGCCTTCTCCGCCTTCGCGGCAGGCTTGGCCGCAGGCTTCGCCGCGGACCCGGTGTCCTTCTTCGGAGTCACCGAAGCGGGCGCCTTGCTCTGCGCGGCGGCCTCCTTCTGCGCGGCGATCGGCGTGATCTTGGCCTCCGAGGCCTTCACCGGAGCCTTCGCGGCGGTCTTCTTCGCGGGAGCCTTGGCCGGGGCCTTGGTCGCCGCCTTCGCGGGGGCCTTCTTCGCCGCCGCCTTCGACGCCGCAGCCGACTTCACGGCCGCGGCCTTCTTGGCGGGCGCCTTCTTGGCCGCTGCGGCCTTGGTGGCGGCGGTGGATTTCACGGCGGCCTTCTTCGCCGCCGCCTTCTTCACCGGCGCCTTCACCGCCTTCTTCGCAGCGGTGCGCTTGGCCGCGGTCTTCTCGGTTGCCTTCTCGCCGATCTTCTCGACCGTCTTCTCGGCGGCCTTACCGGCCACCTTGCTCGCGGCCTTCGCCGTGGTGTCGATGACGGCCTGCTCGGCGTTCTTCGTGGCCTTGGTGACCCTCGCACCCAGACCACCGAGGCCGATGAGTGCCCAGTCGTCCTCCCAATCGGCGACGGCGTCGGCGGTGACGGCCAGGGTGGTGGCGGCGGTGAGCGGCTTGCCGGGGTTCTTCGACTCCCAGGTGGTGACCAGCTTGGCCACGTGCGCGGCGTAATCCTCGGCGGAGACCAGGGCGATCGGCGCACCGTCGGACAGGTCGACCAGAGCCCACGCGGTGACCGGGGCCTTGGCGACCGTGGCCTCGCTCTTGCGGGCCTGCCAGGCGTCGTCGTCCGTGCCCTTGACGCGGAGGGTGGTGACGACGTCGCCCGCGGTCACGGTGACGTGCGTGATGATGCCCTTCGTCGTGACCTCTGCCTTGCCCCCACGGGACTCGACGGCAGAGACGAACACGTCGACGGCACGCGCTGCGGCGGTCTTAGCCATGAGTACTCCTGCACATGTGCACGCGGCGTAGCGGAATGCGCCGCTGGTGGCCTCATTAACCCACGAGTAGCTTCGCGAACCCAAGCGGAAACGGGCGTCACACGCGTAATGTGACCGGGTCGTGCGTCACATTCTTCAGGTGAGAAGCACCGCGATCAGCATGATCGCCGGGATGGACAGTGCCGTCGTGATAAGCCCGGTGTCGCGGGCCAGGATCACGCCCCGGTTATAGCGCAACCCGTAGACCAGCACGTTCTGCGCGGTAGGGAGGGTCGCCGTCACGGTTTGCGCGAACAGGGCGTGGCCGGTCTGCCCGAAGGCGTACCGCGCCATCGCACAGGCCAGCACCGGCATTGCGATCATCTTGAGCGCGGAGGCCAGCACGATGTCCCGGCGTGGAGCCTGACCCTTCTGCATCACGGTGACACCGCCGAGGGAGAGGCCGAACACGATGAGCGCCATCGGCACGGAAGCATCGCCCATCAGCTTGACCGGGCTCATCAGCCACTGTGGTGGATGCCAGCGGGTGAGCGAGATGACCAGCCCGATCAGAGCGCCGGCGACGATCGGGTTCAGCAGCGGGGTGGCCACCGTGCGCCACACCGGTTGACGAGCGCCTCGCCGCTCCGACAGATCGAGCATGGTGAGCGCGATCGTCGAGAAGATGAGGATCTGGAAGAGCAGCAGCGGTGCGACGTACGAGGTGTCCTTGAGCACGAAGACCGCGATGGGGATGCCGAGATTCGACGAGTTCACGTAGCTCGACGCCAGCGCGCCGATCGTGGCGTCTCCCATGGTGCGGCGCCAGAAGACCCGGACGAACACGTAGTAGACGGCCGCGATCGCCAGCGCCGATGCCGCACTCACCGCGAGCCGCGAACTGAACAGCACCGCGACGTCGGTGGTGGCCAGCGCGTGCAGCAACAGAGCGGGAGTGAGCAGGTAGAACACGAGCAGGGAGAGTTGGCGCTCGGGCTGCTCTCCGAGTACTCCGAGCCGGCCGAGTATCCACCCCGCCGCGACGATGATCGCGATCACGGCGAAGCCGGCGAGTACGGAGGTCACGGCTGGACACGGTACGCCTCGCGAAACTGTTCGCCAGCGGGCCGAGGCGGCCACTGTCTCGATGCGGCGCCGCTGACGGACAGTTTCGCGACGGCCTCAGCGGCGCGTGGCGTAGGGGAGGAGGGCCATCTCGCGGGCGTTCTTCACAGCGAGCGCGAGCGCACGCTGGTCCTGCGGGGAGAGCCGGGTCACCGCGCGCGAGCGCAGCTTGCCGCGCTCGTTGAGAAAGGTGCGCAGGTAGGTGACGTTCTTGTAGTCGAGGGCGCCCTCGGGAACCTTGATGAGGCCCTTCCGGGCGGCCGGCGTACGGACGGACGTGCGGCGAGGTTTCGTCATGCCGGTCACCAACTCGACTTCCGGACGCCGGGAAGCTGACCGTCGTGCGCCATCTGCCGCACCCGCACCCGGGACAGGCCGAACTTGCGCAGATGCCCGCGCGGGCGGCCGTCGGCGGCATCGCGGTTGCGCACACGCGTGGCCGAACTGTCGCGCGGGAGCTTCGCCAGCGCGGAGACGGCCGCGGCTCGGGCGTCGGGATCGGTGGACGGGTGTGCGATGACGCGCTTGAGCTCGGCCCGCCGCTGCGCGTACCGCGCGACCAATTCCTTGCGCCGCTCGTTCTTGGCGATCTTCGCGGTGGTTGCCATCAGCGCTCCTCGCGGAAGTCGACGTGCTGCCGGACCACGGGGTCGTATTTGCGCAGCACCATGCGGTCGGGATCGTTGCGGCGGTTCTTGCGGGTCACGTAGGTGTACCCCGTTCCCGCGGTGGACTTGAGTTTGATGATCGGCCGGATCTCGTTGCGGGCCATCAGATCTTCTCCCCTCGGCGTTGGATGTCGGCGACCACCGCGTCGATCCCGCGGCGGTCGATGGTCTTGATGCCCTTGGCGCTGACGCGGAGCACGACGGTGCGGCCCAAGCTGGGCACGTAGTAGCGACGGCGCTGGATGTTCGGGTCCCAGCGGCGGCTCGTGCGCACATGGCTGTGCGAGACCCGCTTGCCGAAGCCGGGCGCGCGACCCGTGACCTGGCAGTGTGCGGACATGGTTCTCCCTGAGTTGGATTCGCGGCTCGCCGGTGTGGATCCACGGCTCGTCGCGGTCTTGCGAACGGTTGTCAATAAGGTAACGTACTAGAAATGGGAATCATTTCCAATAGAACCCCGGTCCTGCTCGTGACCGGCTTCGGTGGGCAGGAGCGCGCGCTCGAACTCGCCGAACCCGGCACCGTCGTCGTGCATCACGACCTGTCCGGCCTGCGCCAGGGCATGGTGGTGCGCAGTGAGAGCACCGTCCGTCCCGACGGTGTCGCGGAGGAGCGGGTCGCCCTGCTCGAACTCGCGCACGGCTGCGTCTCCTGCACGCTGCGCGAGGATCTGCTGCCGCTGCTGCGCGCGCTGCACCGGCGTGCCGGGGTGCGCCGCATCGTGATCCGTCTCGACCCCACGCTCGAAGCAGAGGCGCTCATCGACGCCATCGAGCACGTGGTGGTCGAGATGGTCGGTGAGGTTCCCGGGCCCGCCGCTCGCGATGTCGAGGTGGCCGGCGTGATCGGTTTCCTCGACGGCGCCACCTGGCTCGATGACGCCCTCGGTGAGGAGGACCTCGTCGAGCGGTTCGCGGTGGTCGACGGGGACGAGCGCACCGTCGCGCAGCTCGCCGTCGGGCACGCCGCCCACGCCGACCTGCTGGTGGTCGACGGGGACAGCCCCGATCCGGCGCGGCTGCGCGCGGTGCTCCGCAGGCTGGCGCCCGGTGCCCCCATCGTCCGCGAGCGAGCCCCGCTGGATCGGCTCGTCGCGCGGATCGGCGCCCGCCGTCCTGCGGCCGGACCTTTCGACCCGCTGCTCCTCGGCTGCCCGCCGCTCGAGCCCGACGGTGATGTGCGCATCGTCGAGTTCACCGCGCGCCGCCCCCTGCATCCCGGCCGGTTCCATGAGGCCATCGACGTTCTGCTCGACGGTGTGGTCCAGGCCCGCGGCCGGGTCTGGCTCGCCACCCGTCCCGACGAGGCGCTGTGGCTCGAGTCCGCCGGTTCCGGGCTCCGCGTCGGGCCCGCCGGTCGCTGGCTCGCCGCCGGTGGCGAGGGCACTCCCGAGCGCTGGGCGATGGCCTCGGCCGCATGGGACGACGAGCACGGTGATCGCGCGAGCGACATCGTGGTGTTGCTCGCCGGCGCCGAACCCGACCGCGTGCTGGAGATGCTGCGGTGGGCAGAGCTCACCGAGTCCGAGCTCGCCGCCGGATCGACGGTGTGGGCGGCCTGGCCCGACCCGTTCGGTGACCTCCATGCGGACCCGTGTGAAGACCTGGCCCCGGGCACCCGCCCGGAGGCCGATCAGGAGGAGATGCAATGAAACAGGGAATCCACCCCGAGTACCGCCCCGTCGCCTTCCGTGACGCGTCCACCGGGAAGCTGTTCGTGACCCGCAGCACCGCCACCTCGGATCGCACGATCGAGGTGGACGGCGCGACATATCCGCTGATCGTCGTGGACGTGACGTCGGATTCGCACCCGCTGTGGACCGGCAACCAGCGGATCGTCGACACCGCAGGCCGGGTGCAGAAGTTCCAGGAGAAGTACGCGCGTTTTGGCGGGCGGGCCGCGGGACGGTAGACTTCAGTGCTTGTGACGTTGGAAGCTCTCTGAGCTCGCGTCGGAGAAGCTTTTACGTCAAGACCGATAGGAAGAATCATGGCTGTACCGAAGCGCCGTATGTCGCGGGCGAACACGCATGCCCGTCGCTCGCAGTGGAAGGCGAACAACCCCGAGCTGCAGGCCGTGCAGGTCGGCGGTCGCACCCACCTGGTGCCGCGTCGCCTCGTGCGCGCCGCCAAGCTGGGCCTGGTCGATCTCGACCGCCGCTAACAAGAACTGACCGCGGGAGCGGGCCGGCCATCGTGGCCGGCCCGCTCTTCGGTCTATCCGGGCCACCTGAAGAGGGACACACGTGTTGCTCGCCGTGCTGAACTACGCGGGGATCGCGGTCTTCGCCGCATCCGGCGCGCTGATCGGTGTGCGCAAGCGGCTGGACCTGTTCGGTGTATGGACGGTGGCCGCGCTCACCGGCGTCGGCGGTGGCGTGGCCCGCGACCTCCTGCTCGGCATCACCCCACCTGCCTCCTTCCAGGGCTGGGAGAATCTCACCGTGGCGACGGTGGCCGCGGCCTTCGTCTTCGTCTTCCACCCGCAGTTCGGGCGGCTGAAGAATTCGGTGCTGGTGCTCGACGCGATCGGCATGGGCGTTTTCGCCGCCACCGGCGCGCTCACCGCGCTGCACAACGACGCCAGCCCGTTCGCCTCGGCGCTGATCGGCATCACCACCGCGCTCGGCGGCGGTGTGCTGCGCGACATCCTGGTCAACGAGGTTCCGCTGCTCATTCAAGAGCGCGATCTCTATGCCATTCCGGCTCTCACCGGTGCCTTCGCCACGGTGCTCGCTTCGGAGTGGGGCGCCACCGACGCTCGGTCGTTGGTGGTGGGCAGTGTGCTCGCCTCCGGGTTCCGGCTGGTCGCGCTGTGGCAGGGCTGGCGGGTGCCGGTCGCGCCGGAGGATGTGGCCGGTCGTTTCGGGCGTGCCTGTCGTCGTGGCTTGCGGTTCCGGCGCCGCCCGTGAGGGTGAGTCCGATGCCGCCCGTGAGGGTGAGTCCGATGCCGCCCGTGAGGGTGAGTCCGTCGGCTCTCGCGGCCGGTTTCGCTCTCGGCGCAAGCACCCCTTAAGGGATTTCACACCCGGTTTGGGTAAGACTGGTGGTTATGCGGATTCTGGTGGTCGACGATGACCGTGCGGTTCGCGAGTCGCTGCGGCGCTCGCTCACGTTCAACGGGTACCAGGTGGACACCGCGGTCGACGGGCAGGACGCGCTGGATCACATCGCGAGCAACCGGCCGGACGCGCTGGTGCTCGACCTGAACATGCCCCGTCTGGACGGGCTCGAAGTGTGTCGCCGCCTGCGCAGTGCCGGCGACGATCTGCCGATCCTCGTGCTCACCGCGCGCGACGGCGTCAGCGATCGGGTCAGTGGGCTCGATGCGGGCGCCGACGACTACCTGCCCAAGCCCTTCGCGCTCGAGGAGTTGCTGGCGCGGATGCGGGCGCTGTTGCGTCGCGCCGTGCCGGACACCGCTTCGGATAACGAGGTGCTGCGGTTCGAGGACCTCACGCTCGATCCGGCCACCCGCGAGGTGAGCCGCGGCGATCGGTCGATCAGCCTCACTCGTACCGAGTTCAGCCTGCTCGAGATGCTTATGGGCAACCCCCGCCGCGTGCTCACCCGTAGTCGCATCCTGGAGGAGGTGTGGGGCTACGACTTCCCGACTTCGGGCAATGCGCTGGAGGTGTACGTCGGGTACCTGCGCCGTAAGACCGAGGCCGACGGTGAGCCGCGCCTGATCCACACCGTCCGGGGCGTGGGCTACGTCCTGCGCGAGACTCCGCCGTGACGGCGGGACATCCGGGGCGGTGACCGTGCCGCGGCAACGTACCGATCCGGCGCAGCGGCGGCCGATGCGCGACCCGAACCCGATCACCCGCAATGTCAGCTTCCGGTGGCGAGTGACGCTGCTGGCGGCCGCGGTGGTGGGTGTGGCCGTCGCGGTGATGGCCGCGTCCGCCTTCTTCGTGGTGAAGCGGGCCATGTACGCCGATGTCGACGACCGCCTGCACCAGCAGATGGATTCGGTGGCGCCGGCGATGAGCACGCCGGTCACGCAGTTCACCACCGTGATGATGATGCTCATGTTCCGGCCCGATATGGCGGTGAACCGGACCATGGTGATCTACCCCGACGGGACGCCGTATCACTCGGGCGCCGTGCCGGTGGGCGATGCGGAGCAGAAGGTGATCGAGGGGCGCGCCTCGGAATCGCTGCGATCGGTGGGCGACGACCGGGTGTTGGCCCGCCGCCTGGACAACGGCGTCACCATCCTTCTGGCCGAGGATCTGACGCCGACCAAGAAGCTCCTCAGTGAGCTCGCGACCGTGCTCATCGTGGTGGGCGCCTGCGGGGTGGTGCTGGCCGCCGTCACGGGCACGGCGGTCGCCCGCGGCGGCCTCAGACCGGTGCAGCGGCTCACCGAGGCCGCGGAACGCGTCGCCCGCACCGACGATCTGACCCCGATCCCGGTGACCGGCCGCGACGAGTTGGCCCGCCTGACCACCAGCTTCAACGCGATGCTGCAGGCACTGGCCGAATCCCGGGACCGACAATCGCGGCTGGTGGCGGACGCGGGACACGAACTCCGCACGCCCCTGACCAGCCTGCGTACCAACGTCGAACTGCTCATCGCGGCGAACCGCCCCGGCGCGCCCGCGATCCCGGAGGAGGACGTCCAGGAACTCTCCGACGATGTCATCGCCCAGGTCGAGGAGCTGACCACGTTGGTCGGCGATCTGGTCGACCTGGCCCGCGAGGATGCGCCCGAGGCGGTGAACGAGGAGGTCGACCTCGACGAGGTGCTGCAGAAGGCGGTCGAGCGGGTGGAGCGCCGCCGGCCGGAGGTGACGATCGAGGTCGACAGCGCCCCCTGGCATGTCTACGGCGATCACGGCGGCCTGAGCCGGGCCGTGATCAACGTGCTCGACAACGCCGCGAAGTTCTCGCCGAACGGTTCCACGGTGCGCGTGACGCTCGCCGACACCGGCGTCGACCGCGCCGCGCTCACCGTCTCCGACAGTGGACCCGGCATTCCCGAGGAAGACCGGGAATTGGTGTTCGAACGGTTCTATCGCTCGATGGCGTCGCGGTCCATGCCGGGATCGGGACTCGGTCTCGCGATCGTGAAGCAGGTGGTGGAGCGGCACGGCGGCACGGTGACCGTCGGGGCGTCGGAGTCCGGCGGCGCCGAGATCCGGCTGGAGTTCCCCGGCAGCCCGGTCGCGGGTGGCCGCGCGCCCCAGGTGGTTCCGCGCGAATCGCGGCTGCCGCTGTGGCGCGGCCGGTGATCTGCGCCGAACCGACACCTGACTCACAGCGACCTCACAGCCTGCACCGGCATCGTGGTGCTCAGTCGAAAAGGAGGCGCCTGTCATGACCGAGGGTCCGCAGAACCCGTACCAGCCCGGGAACCCGCCCGGTGGGCAGTCCGGATACCCGGGCCAGCAGCCGGGTCAGCCGTCTGTGCCCGGGCAACCGCCCACGTACCGGCCTACGCAGCAGTTGCCCGGATACGGGCCCGCGCAGCCCGGCGGCCCGGTGGCGGTGGCACCGAACCGCGCACCGTCGCGCCCCGGGGTCGGTGCGCTGACGGCGATCGGCGTGGCCATCGCGTTGGTCGCGTCGCTGCTCTCGGTGACCGGTGCGTATCTGGTGTGGGGCGGCGACTCGTCGAAGGCCTCGTCGCCGGTCTCGAACTCGGCGCCCGCGCCCAAGGGATCGGTGCAGGAGGTCGCGCAGACCGTGCTGCCCTCGGTGGTCTCGATCGACAACAGGGCCGCCACCAGTGAGTCCTCGGGTTCGGGCGTGGTGATCAGTGCCGACGGCAAGATCGTCACCAATAACCACGTGATCGCCGGGAACGGTGCCCTCACGGTGACGTTCTCGGACGGTTCGACCAGTAGCGCCGACCTCGTCGGCGCCGATCCGGTCACTGACCTCGCTGTGATCCGGGTGCGCAAGGGCGGCCTCAAGCCCATCACGTTCGGTGACAGCGGCAAGCTCGCCGTCGGACAGGATGTGGTCGCGGTCGGTGCTCCGCTCGGCCTGGCGGGCACCGTCACCAGCGGCATCGTGTCCGCCCTGAATCGCCCGGTGGCCACCAGTGGCCGTGATTCCGACCAGGCGACCGTGGTCAACTCGGTGCAGACCGATGCGGCGATCAACCCCGGCAACTCCGGTGGCGCACTGGTGGACATGCAGGGGCAGCTGGTGGGAGTGAACTCGGCGATCGCCTCGCTCGGCTCGTCGCGCGCGGGCGGCCAGCAGTCGGGCAGCATCGGCCTCGGCTTCGCGATCCCCTCGGACCTGGTCAAACGGATCACCAATGAGCTCATCACCACCGGTCAGGCGACGCACGCCGCCGTCGGCGTCCAGGTGTCGCCGGGCCAGACCTCGGCGGCGGAACCGGGCGCCGTGATCGGGGCCGTGTCGCCGACCGGGGCGTTCGGTCGCGCGGGGATCCCCGAGGGATCACGGGTCACCAAGATTGACTCGCTGCAGATCTCCGACGGCATCGGCTTGATGGGGGCGGTGCGGTCGTACTCGCCCGGGGCTACTGTGACCATCACGTACGTGGCGCCGGGGAGTTCCTCGGCCGCCACCAAGCAGGTGACGCTCGACAAGTTGGATCGATGACGGGAGCAGTGGACATGACGCAGGGTAGGGGCGCAACGGCGCCCGAGTGGCTGACGGACGACGTGCTCGACGCTCCGGTCATCGAGGAGCCTTCGCTCGACGGTGCTGTGACCGACGTGGTCGGCCGCGCCCTCGTCGTGGTGGTCGACGATCACGTGCAGCCGGGCGGCGTTCCCGCCGCAGCGGGGAAATCGGTGGGAACACTGGTCACCGAGCTTCTCGAGGAGGCTGACTTCGAGGTGGACGCCGTGGTCGTGGTGCCCGCCGAGGAGGTCGCGGTGCGGAACGCGCTGAACACCGCGGTGATCGGCGGTGTCGATCTGGCGGTGACCATCGGCGGTGTCGGCGTGGGTGCGCGCGATGTGACGCCCGAGGCCACCGAGGAGATCCTCGACAAGAAGCTGCCCGGCATTTGTGAGGCGTTGCGCGCCTCCGGCCTCGCCGCCGGTGCCTCTGATGCGGGACTCTCGCGCGGACTCGCAGGCGTCTCCGGCAGCACCGTGGTGGTCAACCTGGCGAGTTCGCGTGCGGCGATCCGCGACGGCATGGCTACGCTCACTCCGCTGGCGGCGCACGTGATCCGGCACATCGCGGGCGGGGATGACCAAGCCCGATAGGCCCTCTGAGGGCAAGAAGTACTCCGCGCGCGATATCGAGCGCATCTTCGGCGATGTTCTTCCGGCGCAGACCAAGGACGATCGCCTCGACGACGGTGCCGCACCCGGCTCGGGTGCGGCACGTCCCGTTCCCGGGGCCGACGGTGACCCGAGCGAGCGGTGGTACCGGGAGAACCGGCCGCCACATCACGGCGGCTGAGGTGCTCTCCCGGCCATCTATGTGTATCCGTACGAATAGTGTTGCGATCCCACTGTCACAGGGGGCTTCTCTGCATGTCAGCGTAGGTGTGAGCAAGACCACGTCGGCGCATTTTTACCGCCAGGTTACAAGTTTGCGTTGCCTGAGTGAATTCTAAAGGGAAGGCCGCCCTTACTCAGGTGCAGGTCAGGCGCGCAATGTGTGCAAGCTTCCCCTAAGAAGTCCTGGTACGGACTCTGCGTCAGAGTTCAAAATTGCAATATGGAATATTGCGAAGTCGAATTCGTGGCGGTTTCATCTATTGCGGGCGACCGAAACCTGTGGATATGCTGCGGCGCGAACCGGGGGCCAGTCATGGCCTCCGGGGAGATGAAGTGCCCTAGGTTCGCTTAACCGCAACCCTAGGCGAGGATCGCGGCAGGGTGAGTCGCGAACCGGTGCCCCTGATCCGGGGTGGCACGCGACGATTCCTGGTGAGGGGAACGAATGAGCAAGATGAGCAAGGTCGCAGCGCGCGCAGGCGCCATCGCGGTCGCGGTCGCCGCGGCGGGTGCGGTCACGGCCGGCTCCGCCAGTGCCGGTCCGCTGCCGAATGGTGAGCGGGTTGTTCCGGCGCCGGATGGTTGGTCGGTGGTGTTGAAGTCGACGGGTAATTCGACGGCGATTCAGCCGTCGATGGCGACGCCGCAGTCGCGGACGGCGTGGGTGTCGTCGAACGGTTCGGTCTCGGTGAAGGCTCCGGCTGATGCGAAGATCGAGGGCAAGCTGGGTGTCGGTTTGATCGTGGGTTGCCAGTTCCCGGGCCAGATCGGTGCCGGCGTTGACGTGTCGGGTCCGAGTGCAGGTCTGGGTATGTCGGGTCCGAGTGTGGGCCTCGGTGGCGTGTCGGGTTCGCTGGGTATTCCGTTGACGCCGGGTGCGACGAACAGCGTGACGGGGTTTGGTCGTGGTGATCAGCCGGGTTCGATCGATTCGATCAAGTTCTCGAAGGCCGGTACGTACAACGTGGCGATCAAGGATCACAACGTTGACATCAAGTTCTGCTCCGGTTATGCGCAGGCTCGTGTGGTGACCTGGGTGGAGATCAAGGGCGGCAACCGGATTCAGGGTTTCCTGTACGGCGCACCGTTCTCCCTGGGCTGATCGATCTCCTTCGACCGCGCGCCTGTGGGCGCGACAACCAACTCTCACAAGGATGAATTCATGAACAAGCTTGCGATGCGCGGCGCGGCCGTCGCCGCAGCTGGCGCTGTGCTCGGCGCCGCAGCGGTCGGCCCGGCCGTCGCGGATACGGTGATCCCGCTGGGTGTTTCGACCACGACGCAGAAGGTGGGCGATGCCAACATCACGGTGACCGTGAAGGATCATTCGGCGCGTCTGTCGCCGGGGATGGTGTCTCTTCCCACCACTCGCAACGCGTGGGTGTCGGGTCTGGTGTCCGCGAAGATCAATGGCGGTAAGGCCGACGGTGGTTCGATTTCCGCCGGGTATGCGGTCGGTTGCCAGGTGGATGTGGGCGCTGCGCAGGTCAACCTCGGCGCTAGGGCGGGGGTCAACAACAAGGACGGCAACATCGTCGATAACACCGGTTACGTGGGTGCTCCTTCGGTGTCCGGGTCGACCGGTGGCAGCTTGAAGCTGGCCGCGGGCAGCATCGGTACCCAGATGCTGACCTACGACCGCTCTACCTGGCCCTCTCCGGGGGACGAGGTCTCGTCGGACTGGGCTGACCCGAGCACCAGTTTCAAGTTCTCCGGTGCGAATGGTTCGCTGAGCTTCCAGGATCAGACGATCGGTGTGGATGGCTGTGCGGGCTACGCGCAGGCCAAGTTCTTCGCCAAGGTTAAGGCTAAGGTCGGCAACACCGAGGGGTATGTGATTCTCTGGGGCAAGCCCTTCACGCTGGGCTGAGAACCTTCGTCGACCGCAGGGGCGGTACCCGGGGCGATGTCGCCGGGTACCGCCCTTGCGTTTCGGAGGCGCACCGCTTGTGGTCGTCGTCTCCCGCGCGGAGCCGATTATGTTACGACTTCGCGAATCCGTTAAATCGGTGTTACCGGGCCCGGAATTCGCCGAATCTTCATGTTAATGTTCTTGCACTGCCGCGCCTCGAGTGCGCGGAGCGGCGCTGAACTGCGCAGATACGATATTTCGTTCGACCGGGATGCAGCCGCGTATCTGCCTCGGGCCGAGACACTCCGTTGCCTGTGACTACGGCGGCGGTGCAGAAAGGAAGACAGACAATGGCCTCGACTCGTATTCGCAAGGCATCGATCGGCGCGCTGGCGGCAGCGGCGGTGATCGGCCTGGTCGCGCCGGTGGCGACCGCGGGAGCAGATACGGTGATCCCACTGCGCAACGCGACCTCTAGTAACAAGATCGGATCGGGCGGTTCGATCACCGTTACCGTCAAGCAGCAGAAGGCACGGCTCTCGCCGGGGATGGTCGCGCTGCCCACCACCCGCAACGCGTGGGTGTCGGGCGTGGTCAGCGCCAAGATCGATGGAGCGGACCCGAGCGGCGGTTCCATCGAGGCCGGGTACGCGGTCGGATGCCAGATTGACGTCGGGAGCGCGAGCATCAACGTCGGGGCCGAGGCCGGCGCGAACAACGACAGCGGCAACATCATCGACAGCACCGGATATGTGGGTGCGCCGTCCGTGAAGGGTACGACCGGTGGCTCGCTCTCCCTGGCGGCGGGTTCGATCGGTACCCAGTCGCTTACGTACGACCGGGCTACCTGGCCCAAGCCGGGTGACGAGGTCGCATCGGACTGGTACGCCCCCGCCACCGATTTTGCTTTCGATGGCGCCACCGGCAGCTTCACCTACACCGACCAGACGATCGGTGTTGACGGCTGCGCCGGCTATGCCCAGGCCCGTCTCTACGTGATCGTCAAGGGCACCGTCGGTAATTCGAAGGGCCGTGTGGTCCTCTGGGGTGACACCTTCACCCTCGGCTGAGCTCGTTCCGCGGGCCACAGACCGCGGAACGTAAGAAGGGCGGCCCCACTGCGGGGGCCGCCCTTCGTCGTGTTCGGAGGTGGCCGCGGGCGTGCCATTACGTCTATTCCGATGAGAACATTGCTACTTCGCGACGGTTTGGTACGCGCGCACGTGCACGGGCTGAATTCACGCTGAAGTTTCGATCGAAAGCCTGCGAAGCGGGTTCATCGCTGCAATAGAACGCATACCTTGAGATGTGTAGTTGTCCATCGAAAGGAATGACATGAAGACTACACTCGCGAAACTCTCCGTTGTCGTCGCCGTGGTTTGCGGCGGCCTTATTGCAGGTCAGGGTACCGCCGCGGCGGCCCTGTGCAAGGTCACGAGCTATGCAAGCATTTACGACTCGCCGGGGGCGTTCCTCTCGACGGGATCGGTGTCACCCGGCGATTCCTGGTGGGAGGACACCACCTCGTTCCAGTTCGGGAAGTCGTGGAGCAAAGGCTCGGATCCGTACAGTGGTATCAAGTCAGGATGGATCGAACGGTCGGCGCTGAATTGCAACTAGTTCAACATTGAAACTAGTTCAACGTTGAATCGGTCGCAGCCGGCTCAACGAGAAGGGCGGCCCCACTGCGGGGCCGCCCTTCGTCGTGTTCGGTCTGAGCCGACTACTACTGCTTCGGCTGCGTCGGGAACTGGCCCGTGGGCGGCAGCGCGGCGTGGGCACCGCCCTGGGGGGTACCGGCCTGCGAGGCCAGGAGGTCGCGGATCTCCACCAGCACGTCCACCTCGTCCTCTGTGGCGGCCGTACCGGCGCGGTTCTTCAGCGTCTCGTACGGCAGGATCAGAACGAAGTACACGACTGCGGCCACCAGGATGAAGTTGATGCCGGCGGTGATGACGGCGCCAAGGTCCACGGTGGTGGCGGGGACGCCCGGTCGGATCTGCCAGGCGAGGCCCTGCACGTCCTTGCCGCCACCGATCGACGCGATGAGCGGCTGCACGATGTGGTCGGTGAACGCGGTGACGATCGCGGTGAACGCGGCACCGACGACCACGGCGACCGCGAGATCGAGCACGTTCCCTTTGAGAAGAAAGTCTTTGAAGCCCTTGAGCATTGCTGTCCATCCTTTGCGATTCCGCAACCAGTGTTACGCGTGAGACAACTCTGACGAATATGCTAACCACATGAACCGTTCCCGTGCAGTCGACGCGGGCGTTTCGGCGGGTGTGATTCTCGCCGTGGGGGGATTGGCAGCAGGGTGGTTCGGAGTCGAACGCGCCGTGCCCACCCCGAGGACGCCGGTGACCGACCAGATCTACTCCGTAGGCTCGGGCCCCGGCGGACGTGTGGAACTGCGCGCACCGTCGGGCTGGGACCGTGTGCCCACAGGCCGGGCAGACGTCCTGCGGTTCGTCCATCCGCGCGGCGGCGTCCTCACAGTGCGACTGACCACCGGCATGAAGGACTTCGCCACCGCTGCGCCCCGGCGCTTGCGCGAACTCGACGTGGGCGGCGTCGACGCCGCCTTCACCGGCGACCTGCGCGGCGAGAGGTTCTCCGGCAGAAGCTGTGTTGCCTCGGTGGGCGACCGGCGTGGTGAGTGCGCCGTGGTGGCCGACGCCGAACTACTGGTCACGGTGCTCACGCTCCGCGCAAGCGACGGTCCGCTCGCCGACGTCCCGGCGCTCGTGCGAACGTTGCGGATCGCGTGATGGCGCAGTGGACCCGGATGATCAGCGCCTGGGTATTCCTCGTCGGCACCATCCTCGGCGCCCTCGTGCTCGCACGTGACCTCCCCGACCGGATCGCCGCATCCTGGCGAGGCGTCGCCGCCGCCCTGCCGGTGATCATCGTTGCGGCGGCACTCGTCGCCGTGATCATCGTGGTGCTCGACCGCTCGCACGCCCAGGTGCGGTCGGCATGGGGGCTGGCCTTCCTCTGGGGTGCCGTCGGCGCCTGCGGAATCGCCCTCCAGATCAACGGTTTCGCGTCCGACGCGGTATTGGACGTGCTCGACGATCCCGGAGCCACCACGTGGAGCGCCGCTCTCATCGGTCCGCTCGACGAAGAGACCATCAAGGGGGCGGGTGTCGCTCTACTGCTTGTGATGTACCGCGATCGATTGCACCGTCCCCTGCAAGTGTTCGCGGTCGGCGCTTTCGCCGGACTGGGATTTCAAGTGGTGGAGAACATCTCGTATGCGGCCACCTTCGCGTTGCGGGATGCGCAGTCCGATGTCACCGGCGCGCTCACCGTGTCGATCCTGCGGACGCTGTTCGGGTTCCAATCGCACTGGGTGTACACCGGTCTGTTCGCCGTGGGGCTGATCCTGCTTCGTTCCCGCTCCGTGTTCGGCGTGGTCGGTATCGCTCTGGCGTACCTCCTGCACTTCTGGTGGAACGCGCCGAGCGGCGAGAACCCCGGCGTGATCCTGCTGCTGATCCTTCTCAAGTGCCTGGTCACCGTGTCGGTGCTGGCCGGGGTGTGGGTTTGGATGGTGTTCGACCAGCGGCGTTGGCTCTCGTCCGCGATCGCGTCCCCTGCGGCGGCGCAGCTCGCGCCGCCGCAGGAACTCGCGACCCTGCCCACCCGGGCGCTGCGCCGGAACGCCGAGCAGTACATGCGGTTCTACTACGGCCCGGCTGTCGCCGATGTCACCCGCCAGCGCCAGCAGTGGCTGCTACGCGAGCTGACATACCGGGCGGGCTGACCGCGGCGTTCATCGGAAAACCACCGATAGAGGCGAACTGAGCGCCGCTGCGGCAACCGCGTGCGCCTCGGTCTCGGTCATCGCCAGCATCGCGGTGCGCGCCTGCTGACGCGGTCCCTGCGCCGCTGCCGCGACCGCCACCGTCGCCGAGCGAGCGAGGACGAGCGGCGTACCGTCGTCCTCCCGCTCGCCGGCGCGTGCCTTACGCTGCGCCACCACATCGACCACATCGCCGGGGCGTAGCAGGTCCATCGTCGCCGCATCCTGTAGCGCTACTGGCACGAGCCTCGATCCGGGCCGGATCTGACCGGCGGTGCGATCGGTGAGGACCCGGCGGTCGGTCAGGATCTCGCCCGCCCCCACCGGCCCGGTCACCGATCGGCCCACCGCCTGCCCGGTGGAGGTGAGCGCATCCGGTGGAGCCAACTCGGCCGGGACCGTGGTCAGCCGTAGGTCCGCATCGGCGAGCCTGCCGCCGGGGCCGAGTTCCCTTGCCGCCGTGAGCACCTCTGTCTGCGGCCCACTCGGCTCGCTGGTGACGGCGACCACCAGTGCGAGCACGGTGAGCACCCCGGCCGCGGCCCGGCGTGCGGTGAGGGTGCGCGCCCAGCCGGGGCGCAGCGCAGCGCGGATGCGTTCTGCGCCCGTCGGTTGCAGTGAGTTCATGCCCGGACGCTACGACGGCGCACCGTCGGGAACGGGTGCGCAAGCCGTCCGGCGGAGCGGCCTGTGGAAAACCCCGAACCTGTGGAGGAACGGGCCCGGATCAGCCCTGCGGATCCTTGTAGTAGACCAGTTGGTGTGTGGTCGCCAGCAGTGTGCCCGAACGACTCCAGACCTGCGCGTACTGGTCGAAATGACCGTGCCCGAATCGGGCCGCTGTGGCCGTGCCGAGCAGGTAGTCGTCGCCCTGCTCGGCGAGTTCTGCGGAAGTCGCGTGGAAGTACGTGGTCAGCGAGATGGTGCCCGCCGGGAGGTACGTGCCGCGACGCAGGAAGACCCGCGGGAAGAAGGCGTCGGCGATGGATGCGAGCGCGGGATAGTCGAGGTCGCGGCCCGGCCGGTCGCGCAGCCACAGCGTGGTGGTCGACGCGGGCTGCGGGCCGTCGATGTCGTTCAGGCCGCCCTCGACGAAGCGCTTCTCGTAATTGCGGGGCCACGCGATGAACTCGGGGAACTCCTGCTCCGCGTAGTCCTCGGGGGCACCGACTGTGGGGACGGTGATCTCGGTGTCGCTCCAGGTGTCGCGACGGGTGCCGAACACCGCGGTACCGGAGGCGACGGGGCCCGAACCCTGTGTGATCAGGTACGTGAAGTGCTGGTTCGTGCGGTTGGTGCGCAGGACCGTGACCTCGATGTCCCACGCGCCCTCGGCGATGGGGGCGGCGTAGTTGATCGTCATCGACAGCGGGTCGCCCTGGGCGTCCGGGTGGTGCTGCAATGCGGCGATCACGGTTGCGGCGGTGATACCCCCGAACGGGCCGACCATGTTGTTGTAGGCGGGGTGGGTGTGCGCCCGGAAGAGACCGGGGGACACCTGCTCCACGGCGGTCGCCTCATCGAAGACGTGCGTCATGAGAGCAACCTAGCGCAGCTAGGAACCGGCGGAATTGGTGGCCTTCTCGACCTTCGCCGCCGTATCCGACGATGCGGACTTCGGCTCCGTCTTGGCGGTGGTATCGGCCTTCGAGCTGCGGGAATCAGTGCGGTAGAAGCCACTGCCCTTGAACACCACACCGACCGAGTTGAACAGCTTGCGCAGGGGGCCGCCGCAGTTCGGGCAGACGGTCAGCGGATCATCCGAGAAGGATTGGACGGCGTCGAAGGCCTCGCCGCACTCCTTGCACGCGTATGAGTATGTAGGCACCCACTCATATTACCGCGCGTTTAGCACTCAGACGAGTCGAGTGCCAACGGTGTGAACCGATACGATACCGGTATGACGGTTTCCCCGGCTGCGCACGTCGGCGCCCAGCGAACCCCGTCGCCGGCGCGACGGATCGTGGACGCCGCGCGCGAGGTGATCGCGGCGAACGGCATCCCGGGCGTGAGCATGGATCAGGTCGCCAAACAGGCGCACGTCTCCCGCAGCACGCTCTATCGGATCTTTCCCAATCGCGATCAGCTGATCGCCCGCGTGGTGGCGATCGAGATCCGTACGCTGCGCCGCCGGCTCGACAAGACGATCGTCGGATACACGCCGCAGCAGACGCTGGTCGAGGTCTTCGTACTGAGCATCGAGCAGGCGGCGGCCAATCTCGCGGTGTCGAAGGTGCTGGCCGCGGAGCCCGAATACTTCCTGCGCATCCCTCGCGGTGTCTGGGACTTGTTGATCCAGGGCATCGTGATCCGGCTGCGCAATTCGGGTGCGGAGCAGGATTACGCCGAGCTGTGCTCGGTCACCGACCTGATGCTGCGCGTGACCGGGTCGCTGCTATCGAACCCGCCCACCGGCCTCGACGTCGCCGATTCCGCCGCACTGCGGGCCTACGGCGAGCGCTATATCGCCCGCCTGTTGATCTAGGCCTCGCGAAACTGTCACTGAGCGGCGCTGCGAGGACATAATGGCTGCGTACGCCCTGTGGAGAACAGTTTCGAGAACTGCGCGCCGAAACGGGCATCCATCCACAGGCTGCTGCGCAGTCCGCCGGTTCCGTCCGCGGCATCGCGCACCCTGAAGGCATGGATACCGCAACGGCCGTGCAGCAGCTCGCGGCGCTCGATAGCGGAGTGGTCTCGCGGCAGGTGCTGCTCTCGTGCGGCGTCGCGGCCGAGGAGATCGAGCGCGCGGTGCGGCATAGGCACCTCACGGTGATCCGCCGCGGTTGGTACGACGCGGGTAACTCCGATCCGGCGGTGGTCGCCGCGGTGCGATCCGGTGCCGTGGTGACCTGCACCAGTGCGCTGGCCCGCCGCGACGGGATCTGGGGCGTGCCCGATGCCCGCCTGCACGTCCGCCGGTCCCGGCATCTCCGGACGGCGCACGAGCAGTGTTCGGCCTACCGGCCGCTGCCGACGCCCCGGCGCGCCGTCGACCCGATTCCGGAAGCTCTGGCCTGCGCGGCGCGGTGCGCATCGGCGGAGGATTTCGTCGCGATCTGCGATTCGGTTCTCCGCAGGCCGGAGTGGTCCGTCGGCGATATCGCTCCGTTGCTGATCCGTGCGCCGCTGCGCGTGCAGCGGTTGCTGCGGGAGGTCGATCCGCGGGCCGACTCAGGTATCGAGTCCCTGGTGCGGTTTCGCCTGCGCCGCCGCGGTATCCGGCTTCGCACGCAGGTATCCCTTCCCGGTGTCGGATTGGTGGACATGGTGGTCGGCGACCGATTGATCATCGAGTGCGATGGGAAGCGACACCACCTCGGGCAGCAGTTCGGCAAGGACCGGTGGCGTGACCTGGTCTCGGTGGCCGACGGATATCTGGTGATGCGGCTGACCTATGCCAATGTCGTGCATCAGTGGGACGAGGTGTTTCCCTTCATCCGCGCGGTGATCCGCCGCGGTTCACATCGGGACCGCTGCGGGAAACTGTCGCGCAGCGGCTGACCGCGTGCACTATGTCCGCGGCGGCGCGCTCAGTGACAGTTTCACGAGAACGCGACCAGGCCCGACGGGGTGAGCGCCGCGTGCACCGGCACATCGGTGGGTTCCGCGGGCAGTTCGTCGACCAGTTCGTGGTCGTAGACCACCGCGATCAGCCGGGCATCGCCGCGGAGCGAACGGTCGTAGTACCCGGCGCCGCGCCCCAGCCGCACCCCGCCGCGGGAGACGCCCAGAGCGGGAAGCAGCACGGTGTCCACCGAGGTGAGCGCGTCGACGCCGAGTCGGTCGCCGGTGGGTTCCAACAGACCGAACGGTCCCGGCGCCAGCTCGCCGCGGTACACCGCCCAGTCGAGGCCGCCCGGTGTGTCGGGGGTCACCGGGAGCAGGATGTCGCCGCGGATCGCGGCAAGCAGGGAGGTGCTCCCCGGTTCGCTTCCCACCGGTACGTAGGCAGCCACTCGGGCCCCCAGGTCGAGGCCCGCCACCAGCTTCGATAGTGCCGCCGCGGCAGCGCTCCGGTCACCCTCGGTGAGGGCCGCACGCTGTGCCCGCAGCCGTGCCCGCCACGCCCGCTTCTCCGCCGCCACATCGGGCCCACAGCTCATGGAGTCCATACTCACATCGTTACCCCAGCGTGACCTACCCTATGGTGGGGGAATGAACTCGCCGTCACTCCCGAAGACCGCGGTCGTCCCCGCCGCCGGCCTCGGCACCCGCTTCCTCCCCGCGACCAAGACGGTCCCCAAGGAACTCCTCCCGGTGGTCGACACCCCGGGCATCGAACTCGTCGCCGAAGAAGCCGCTGCCGCGGGTGCCGAGCGGCTCTGCATCGTCACCAGTCCCGGTAAGGACGGCGTCGTCGCCCACTTCGTCGAGGACCTCGTCCTCGAGGGCACGCTCGAGAAGCGCGGCAAGAAGGCGATGCTCGACAAGGTCCGCCGCGCCCCCAACTTGATCCACGCCGAAGCCGTGGTCCAGGACAAGCCGCTCGGCCTCGGACACGCCGTCTCCTGCGTCGAGCCCGTGCTCGACCCCGACGAGGACGCGATCTCGGTGCTCCTGCCCGACGATCTGGTGCTGCCGATCGGCGTGCTCACCACCATGGCCAAGGTGCGCGAGAAGCGCGGCGGCTCGGTCCTGTGCGCGATCGAGGTCTCGCCGGAGCAGATCAGCAGCTACGGCGCCTTCGATGTCGAGATCGTTCCCGACGCCGCGAACCCGGATGTGCTCAAGGTCAACGGCATGGTCGAAAAGCCGAAGGCCGAGGACGCACCGTCGAACTACGCGGCGGCCGGCCGCTACCTGCTGGACCGCGCCATCTTCGATGCGCTGCGCCGGATCGAGCCCGGCGCCGGCGGCGAACTCCAGCTCACCGATGCCATCGCTCTGCTCATCAGCGAGGGGCATCCGGTGCACGTGGTGGTGCACCGCGGTACCCGACACGATCTCGGAAATCCCGGTGGCTACCTCAAGGCTGCGGTTGACTTGGCCCTGGACCGTGACGACTACGGACCCGACCTGCGAGGCTGGCTGCAGGACCGACTGAATCGATAACTACCGGGAGGCCCCAGAACATGCGCTCCGTTGAGGACCACCTGGCACGGGTCACGGCGGCGGCGGTGGCACCGCGTCCGGTGCGAGTGGGCATCTCGGAGGCGCAGGGCATGATGTGCGCCGAAGAGGTCGTGGTCGAGAACGCGCTTCCCGCGTTCGACCAGGCCGCCATCGACGGGTACGCCGTGCGCTCGGTCGACGTGGCCGATGCCGGCGCCGCGGACGACGAGACGGGCGAGCAGATCATCGTCTCCCTGCCCGTGGTCGGCGAGGTGCGCGCGGGCAACCGGCAGCCGATCCGGCTGCAGCCGGGCCAGGCCGTCAAGGTCGAGACCGGTGCGCCGCTGCCCACGCTCGCCGACGCCGTGCTCCCCGACAAGTGGACCGACGGCGGACTGTCGAAGGTCAAGGTCGGGCACTCCGTCCGCTCGGGCCAGTACGTGCGCCGCACCGGTGATGACGTCCAGCCGGGGGACGTGGCCGTGCGGCGCGGCACCGTGGTCGGGCCGGCCCAGGTGGGCCTGCTCGCGGCCGTCGGCCGGGACAAGGTCTCCGTGCACCCGCGGCCGCGGGTCGCGGTGATCTCGGTGGGACGCGAGCTGGTGGACATCGACCGGGAGACCGGCGCCGGCCAGGTGTACGACGTGGCCTCCTACGCGCTCGCCGCCGCGGCCCGCGACTGCGGCGCCGAGGTGCACCGGGTGGGCATCGTGTCGGGTGATCAGGCACAGCTGCACGACGCCGTGGAGGCGCAGTTGCAGCGCTCGGAAGTCGTGGTCATCACCTCGTCGCTGGGCGGTACCGCCTCGGACGAGATCACCGCCGCTCTCGCCGATCTCGGTGATCTGGCGGTCGAGCGGATCGCGATGCACCCCGCTTCGGTGCAGGGATTCGGCACCCTGGGGCCCGACGAGGTCCCCACCTTCCTGCTGCCCTCGAACCCGATGAGCGCGCTGGTCGCGTTCGAGGTGATGGTGCGTCCGCTGGTGCGGATCGCGCTCGGGAAGCGGCAGCCGATGCGGCGGCTGGTGACCGCGAAGAGCGCCGCCGCCTTCGAATCACCCGCGGGCCGACGCGGATACGTGCGTGGTCAGCTGATGCGCGACGACGAATCCGGCGAGTTCATGGTGGCGCCGATCCCGGACAACGGCTCGCACCTGCTGGTGAGCCTGGCCGAGGCGAATTGCCTGATCGTGGTGGATCCGGAGGTGACGGAGGTCCGCGCCGGCGATGATGTGGTCGTCGACTTCCTCGCGCAGCGCGGCTGACCGTGCTGTTCGGGGCCGATTGGCAGGTTCGATTAGGGCCGCTGCGGACGGCGGCGGGCACCGTCGAACTGCGGCCGATCCGCGCCCGTGACGCTCGGCAGTGGTCACGCCTGCGCCTGCTGAACCGGGCGGAGTTACAACCCTGGGAGCCCTCGGGCGAGGTGGACTGGACCCGTCGGCACGCGGCCTCGGCGTGGCCGCCGCTGTGCTCGTCACTGCGCTCGCAGGCCCGGTCGGGCACGTTGGTTCCGCTGGTGATCGAAGTGAACGGGGAGTACGGCGGGCAGATCACCATCGGCAACATCACCCGCGGTCAGCTGCAGAGCGCCTGGGTGGGCTACTGGGTGGACCGCCGATTCACCGGCCGCGGTGTGGCGACCACCGCCGTGGCCCTCGCCGCAGACCACTGCTTCCATCGGCTGGGCCTGCACCGCGTGGAGGCAACGGTACGCCCCGAGAACGCGGGATCGCGTGCGGTGCTGTCGAATTCCGGCTTCCGGGAAGAGGGTGTGTTGCGCCGGTACCTGCATGTGGACGGGGCGTGGCGCGATCACCTGCTGATGGGACTGACCGCCGAGGAGATCCCGGATTCGATGGTGGCGCGGGTGGTTCGATCCGGACGCGCGTGGTTCTGACACCTGTGACTCGTGTGACGAAACGAGATTTTTGAGGTTCCGCTACGGCGCGTCGGACCGGTTCGGGTGCTCGGGTGAAATAGCCTGGACCGCGACTTACACGGATGTGATCCGTGCTCGACGAACTGCCGGAGGGAGCCGACATGATTCCCCAAACACTGCTGTGGGTTGGGCTCGTCGTGGCGTGGCTGGTGGTGCTGGTGCCGATGCTCGTCGCGCGCCACCCCAAGGTGAACACCGTGACCGATGCGACGCTCAAGACCCGACTGCTGCACCGCGGCGGCTCGGCCACGCTGGCGCTGCGCCGCAAGATCAGGCCGTCCGGCACCGTCGACGGCGAGCGTGCCGACGCCGGGCGCGACGAGGACGATCTCGACGCCGAGCTCGACACGCCCGTCCGCCGTCGCACCGACGCCGAGGACCTCGATGAACTCGAAGAGGCGCACGCGTTCGTCGATTCCGATGTCGATGACCTGCGTTCGGCCGGGCCGCTCGACGGCGACACGGTGCCGATCGTCGCGGTGAACCGTGCCGAGATGACCGCACCGAAGGCCCGTATCAAGAATCTGCCCGAGCCCGAGCCCGAGTTGGATCTCGATCTCGATCTCGATCCGCGGAAGCCCGACGAGACCGAAGGCGAGGTCGTCATCGCACCCGCGCCGTCCGACGTGGTGGCAGCCGAGGTCGACGAGCTCGCTACCGAGGAACTCGCTCCCGTCGCCCGCGATCGCGCATCCGATCCCGCACCGGTCGAGGCGGAGGTCGAGGATGTCGAGGAGGCCGAGATCGCCGCCGAGGCAGCCGATCTCGACGAGGTCCCTGCCGACGAGGCGCTCACCGAGGAGGTCTCCCCGGTGTCCCGGGCCGCCGTCGAGCGGGTCGAGCCCGATGCCTCCATCCCGTCGCGTCGCCGCGGCGGCTTCGATCCCGAGAACGACGCCCGGCTCACCGAGGCCCGCTACCGCTTCCGTCAGCGCGTCACCCTCGCGCTCGGCGTGCTGGCCGTCGTGGCGCTGGGTGCGGGCCTGATGAACGTGCCCTTCGCCTGGTACGCCCTCGGCGCGCTCGCCGTCGCCCTCGTCGGGTACCTGGCCTATCTGCGCCGCACGGTACGGATCGAAACCGAGATCCGTCGCCGCCGCATGGCCCGGCTCGAGCGCGCCCGCCGGGAGCGTGAGCGCGAGTCCGAGGTGGTCGACGGTGTGCCCGCCCACCTGCGGCGCGGCGGCTGCGTGGTGATGGAGATCGACGACGAGGACCCCGCTTTCGATCACCTCCCGCGTTACCGCGCCGAGGAGTTCGACTTCCTTCGCCCGAGCGATGACCTGCAAGAACCGCTGCAGCGGAAGGTCGGTTAACAGTTCTGCGACGGCCCTTGCTAGAGTGGTCGAGTTCCGCCGAGGGGCTATAGCGCAGTTGGTAGCGCGCCTCGTTCGCATCGAGGAGGTCAGGGGTTCGATTCCCCTTAGCTCCACTCCAGGAATACAACGAAGACCCCCTCCGTGTGCGGAGGGGGTCTTCGTTGCTAGGTCGAGGTCGGCCGACTCAGGCCGCCACGATGCTGCGCTTGGCCAGCCCGATCCAGAAGCCGTCGATCGGTTCGGCCGGCGGTTGTTCCGGATCGGTCGCAGCGCCGAGGGTCACGAACAGCGGCGCGAAGTGCTCGATGCGTGGGTGCGCGTAGGGCATTCCGGGCGCCTCCGTGCGGAACCGGAGCAGTCCCTCCAGATCGCCGGCGGCGAACCTCTCGTGCGCCCAGGCATCGAACTCCTGCGACCAGGTGGGTGCGGGCGCGTCCGGCCGCGGGTCGGTGAGGAAGGGCAGACCGTGCGTGGTGAAACCGGAACCGATGATGAGCACGCCTTCGTCGCGCAGCTCCGCGAGGCGCCGTCCCAGGTCGAACAGCGCCTCGGGTTCGAGGGTGGGCATCGAGACCTGGAGCGTGGGAATGTCCGCCTCCGGATACATCACCGTGAGCGGCACGTAGGCGCCGTGATCGAGGCGCCGGGTCTCGTCGCGGTGCACGGGCTGATCGTCGGGCGCCAGCGCCGCCACCCGGTCCGCCAGGTCCGGTGCTCCCGGTGACGCGTACCGCGTGCGGTAGTACTTCTCGTCGAACCCGCCGAAGTCGTAGGTGAGCGGAACGCGAGAATCGGTGGCGCCCACCGTGAGCGGCGCCGCCTCCCAGTGCGCGGAGACCACCAGGATCTGCTCGGGACGCGGCAGGCCGGCGGCGAGCCGTTCCAACTGCGCGACCCAGCGGGCGTCGTCGACCAAGGGCGGCGCGCCGTGGCTGAGAAACAGCGCGGGCATGCGCTCGGTCATCACGCCCCCCGTTCGACCGCGGGCATCGCCGCCTCGACGGCCAGCGCCAGGTTGCGGACCGCCGCGGCGATATCGCGGCCGGTGTCGGTGAGCCGGTACTCGGTGCGCGGGGGATTGGTGCCCGCCGAGTACCGCGCCACGAGTCCATCACCGACCAGGGTGCGCAGCGTCTGGGTGAGCATCCGGTCGCTGATGCCCTCCACCTGGCGCCGGATCTGCCCGAATCGTTGCGGTTCGACGGTGAGCCGCCCCAGCACCAGTGCCCCCCACCGTCCGGTGACATGGCTGAACACCTGGCGAGAGGGGCAGTTCCGCGCGAAGACGTCGAAGTCTGCCATTGCTTTTACCTTACACGTACGTATCTATTGCGCTTACCAATCGTATGTGCTTCTATAGTAGCGACAAAAGCTTGAAGCTTCAACCACTAGAGGAGATCTCCATGCTCAAGAAACTGGTAGCCACCCAGTTCACCCTGCTCACCCTCGCGCGGGTGATCCTCGGCATCACGTTCTTCGCTCACGGCTGGCAGAAGGTGGTCACCAACGGCCTCGGCGCCACCGCCACCGGCTTCGAGAAGACGGGCGTGCCCGCGCCCACCCTGTCCGCCTGGTTCGCCGGACTCGCCGAGCTGCTCGGCGGCGCCCTGCTGATCGTGGGACTCGCCGTTCCCCTCGTCGCGCTCGTGCTGATCATCGACATGCTCGGCGCCATCTTCACCGTGCACATCGACAACGGCTTCTTCGCCCAGGGGGGCGGCATCGAACTGCCACTGGTGCTGATCGCCGGTCTCCTCGCCGTCGCGGCCGTACCGCAGACCTCGCTGGGCGTCGATGCCCTGGTCCTGAAGAAGAAGCTGGAGGGCGCCAAGTGAAGGTCGTCGTCTTCGGAGCGTCGGGTTACTCCGGCGCCAACATCACCGCTGATCTGGTCTCCCGTGGTATCGACACCGTCGGCGTCGCGCGGTCGATCGACAAGGTTCCGGCCGGCGCCACCGCCGCCTCGGGCGATGTCACCGACGCCGATTTCGTTGCGGACGCCACCACCGGCGCCGACGTGATCGTCTCCGCGCTGCCCACTGCGGCACCGGCGGGTGAGGGCGTCGACCTGCCGACCTCGCTGGTCGGCCTCGTCGCGGCCGCCCGCGCGGCCGGTGCCCGGCTCGGGGTGGTCGGCGGCGCCGGGAGCCTCCTGGTGGCCGACGGTGGTCCCAAACTGGTCGAGACGCCCGGCTTCCCCGAGGCCGTGAAGCCGATCGCGCTCGAGCACGATCGCGCGCTCGACTATCTGCGCACCGTCGACGATGTGGACTGGTTCTACCTGAGCCCGGCCGCGAGCTACGGCTCGTTCAACCCCGGCACCAAGCGCGGAACCTACCGCACCAGCGGCGACCTGCTGCTCAGTGATCCCGAGGGCAACTCCGAGATCTCCGGCGAGGACTACGCCACCGCATTCGTCGACGAGATCGTGACCCCCGCGCACCACCGCGAGCGGTTCTCCGTCGCGTACTGACAACCGCACACGACTCGCGCTGTGCCGTCGTATTCTGGCCCCGGCTACCGAGAGCGGCCGAGGGAGGACGATGGCGCAGCGCGAGCTCGTTTTTCGGGCGGTGGAAGTCCTGGCGAAGGGGATCGTCGGGGCACAGGGACTGAGGATCGACTACCGCGGAGTGCAGAACATCCCCCGCGAGGGCGGCGTCGTGCTCGCCGTGAACCACACGTCCTACGTCGACTTCCTCGAAGCGGGGCTCGTCGCCCGCCGCGCCGGCCGATGGCCGCGCTACATGATGAAGGCGGAACTGCGGCAGAACCTCGTCATCGGCTTCCTCATGAAGCACTGCAAGGCGATCGGCGTCGACCGCGAGCACGGTGCCGAGAGCTACCACGAGGCGGTCACCGCTCTGGAGGCCGGCGAGGCCGTGATCGTCTATCCCGAGGCCACCATCAGCCGCAGTTTCGAGCTCAAAGAGTTCAAGTCCGGGGCGGCGCGGATGTCCCTCGAAGCCGGTGTCCCGATCGTGCCCATCGCGATCTGGGGCACGCAGCGGATCTGGTCCAAGGGCACGGACCGACGCCCAGGCAGGCACAGGTACCCGGTGGTGGTCCAGGTCGGCGAACCCATCGATCCGCACGGATCGCCCGACGATCCCGCGGCCGTCATCGCGCTCACCGAACGGCTGCGCGCGGCCATGGGCGAGCAACTCCTGCTCGCCCAGACGGGATTTCCCGCCCCGGCCGGGGAGAAGTGGGTCCCGGCCCGGCTCGGAGGCGGAGCTCCGACGCCCGACGTTGCCGCTGAGCTGGAGCGGGAGGAATTCGCGCAGCGCCGGGCACGGCGCGAGGCACGCGGTCGATGACGCTCCGGTGAAGGCCTATGGCCTGGGTCACCGCGAGTTGGTAGGTTTGCCGGGATCGTATGCCAGTGACGGAGGAGACCTATGACGCAGCCGCCGAACAACCCCGGTGACAATCAGGGCGGCTTCCCGCCGCCGCAGGATCCCCAGCAGCCGGGCGGCTTTCCGCCGCAGGGCCAGGGCTTCCCGCCCCCGCCTCCGCCCGGCCCGGGCTTCCCGCCGCCGCAGGGCGCGCAGGGATTCCCGCCGCCCACTCAGCCGGGACCGGGCTATCCGCCCCCGCCCGCCGGCGGCTACCCGCCCGTACAGGGTGGCTACGGTGCGCCGTACGGCGGCGGCCCGCAGAAGTTCAACCTGGGCGACGGATTCTCCTGGGCCTGGAACAAGTTCACCAAGAACGCGGCGAACCTGATCTTGGCGTTGGTGGTGCTGGGCATCATCGTGAGCATCGTCGGTTTCCTGGTGTCCGCGATCTACGGCGCCCTGTTCGGCCAGACGGCCGATGACGGCAGCTACACCGTGTACTATTCGCCCGGCACGCTGCAGGGCGCGGTCTTCACACTGATCACGGGCATCGTGGCGTACATCGCTCAGGCGGCGTACTTCTCCGGTGTGCTCGACATCGCGGACGGCAAGCAGATCGGCTTCGGCTCGTTCTTCAAGCCCCGCAACGTCGGTCAGGTGGCGCTGGTGTCCGTGCTCGTGTCCGTGGTCAATGCGCTCCTGAGCTTCATCCCGTACGTCGGTTCGCTCCTGAGCATCATCGTCGGCTTCATCGCTGCGTTCACCTTGCTGGTGGTCGTGGACCGCGGCGTCTCCGCCGTCGACGGTGTCAAGCAGGCCGTCGAGGTGATCCAGAAGGACATCGGCAACGCCATCGTGGCGTACATCATCGCGGGTCTGCTGGTGATCGCGGGTGCGATCCTGTGCGGCGTCGGCATGCTCGTGACCGTCCCGCTCGCAGCGCTGCTGATGGTGAACGCCTACCGCCTGATCTCCGGCGCTCAGGTGGCCCCTGCGACCGCGTAGCGACGAACCACACCGGCCCGTCCCGATTTTCATCGGGGCGGGCCGTTTCGTGTCGCCATCCTGGTTCGCGGCCTTCGTCATTGATAGGTTTGCCGAGACAAATAGTTAGTAACCGGAGGAGACATCATGACGCAGCCGCCGAACAACCCCGGCGACAACCAGGGTGGCTTCCCGCCGCCGCAGGATCCGCAGCAGCCGGGTGTCCCGCCCCAGCAGCCCGGCGGATACCCGCCGCCGCAGGGCGCGCAGGGCTTTCCCCCGCCCGCCGGTGGCTACCAGCCCGCACCGGGCGGCTACGGCGCACCGCAGGTGCAGCCGCAGTACAGCGTGGGCGACGCGTTCAGCTGGGCGTGGAACAAGTTCACCAAGAACGCGTGGCCGCTGATCGGCGCGATGCTGGCCTTCGCGATCATCATGGCGATCGTGAGCAGCCTGGTCTACTGGGTGTTCTCGCTCACTGTCACGAATGTGCAGGACGTCACCTACAGCGACGGAACCGAGGGGCCCACCTTCGATCTCACCGGCTGGTCGTACGTAGTAGGGATCATCGGCGTTGCGGTGATCATCTACCTCGCGCTGCTCATCCAGGCCTCGTACACCACCGGCGTGCTCGACATCGCGGACGGCCGTAAGGTCACCGTCGGTTCGTTCTTCAAGCCGCGCAACTTCGGTTCCGCCGCGGGTGCCGCGATCCTCACCACGCTGGCGATCTACGTGGGCTTGATCATCTTCATCGTCCCGGGCATCGTGCTGGCGTTCTTCCTCGCCTACTCGGTGCTGTTCGCGGTCGACAAGAACATCGGCGGCGGCGGAGCGCTCAAGGCGAGCTGGAACGCGGTCAAGAGCAATGCGGGCAACTCGATCCTCACCACCTTCCTCGCCGGCCTGGTCGCGGCCGCGGGCGCGGTGCTGTGCTACATCGGTGCCCTCGTCACCGGGCCGCTGGGCCAGCTGGTGCAGGTGTACGCCTACCGCACCCTCACCGGTGGGCAGGTCGCACCGAAGACGCAGTAGTCGCGGCAGTCGCACACGGCCCGCTCCACTTCGGTGGGGCGGGCCGTTCCGCGTTCTCAGACCAGGAAATCGAGGACCGCGCGCTGGAACCGCGCCGGCGCCTCGCGGTGCACCGTGTGCCCGCCGCCCAACTCCAGGAATTGACCGAGCGGCAGGGCGTCGGCGACCAGGCGCAGATACTGGGGCTTGAGGAAGTCGATCGGACCGCCCGAGATCACCAGCGCGGGCTGCGGCGTCGCCGACACTCGATTCCACCACACGGGATCCGGGGCGAACTGCGGCAGCACCGAATCCATCATCGTCCTATCGAAGGTGAGCAGCGCCGCCGGCGACTGCACCACCTGTTTGATGGCCAGCCGTACTCGGCGCGGTGTGATCGGCGCATCGATCGACTCGGGCACCTGATCGGGGTGCTGCGGCAGCGGCGGCATCTCCTCCAGCACGAGCCGGCGCACCGCATCCGGCCGCCGCCACGCCAGCCGCAGCGCGGTCTGTCCACCGAGCGAATGTCCGACCACGTCGAACCGGTCGAGTCCCAGCCCGTCGATCACGCGCTCGGCGTCCGCCGCCAACTCGTCGAGCAGGTAGTCGGGGGAGTGATCGCTACCTCCGTGTCCACGCTGGTCGAAGGTCACCGTCGGGCGGCCCGCGGCGCGCAGCGCTCGCGCGGTGCCGCGCCAGGTCCGGTGATCGGCCGCCATCCCGTGGATCAGCACGACCGGTGGGCCCGACGGTGCCGCCACCGCGCGCCACTGCACCCGCAGGCGGACGTCGCCGGAGCGGATGAACTGGTGTCGCACCCGGTCCATGGTGCCACTCAGGCCAGGGCGTAGCTCAGCGCGATGCACGCAGCGGTCCCGGCGATGATGCTGAGCACGGCGTTCCGGCGCGCCAGGTGGACCGCCGCCGTCACGGCCACGCCCGCCAGTTGCGGAATCCCGTGCGATGCCGCGGCGTAGTCGACCGATGCCAGGCAGTACACCGCGAGCACGATCGCCGCGCCGGCCGGCATCCAGCGGCCGAAGTCCGCGAGCAGGGGCGACCCGCGCAGCGCGCTCGCCAGGGCGAACGGGGCCAGCCGCAGCGCGAAGGTCACGCCCGCGGTCACCGCGACCCCGGCGAGCAGATACGACGCGCTAGGCATCGACCATCTCCGTGTGCTCGTTCGCGGACGCCGAGCGTCGTGCCAGGAAGTGCCGCATCACCACCAGGCCCGCGAACGTTCCCATCGCCACCAGCAGCATCGCACCCGGTGAGGCGATCACGCCCAGCAGTGCGGCGCCGACGGCGAGTGCGGCGGTCATCCGATCCCGATCGGCGCTGTAGGCGTCGATCACCAGCACCACGAACAGCGCGGTGAGAACGAAGTCCACGCCGGGGACGTCCCTGAGGTAGGCGCCGCCCGCGAGTGCGCCGCAGAGCGATCCGGCCACCCAGGAAGCGTGCAATCCCGCCTGGGTCAACAGGATCCGGCGCCCCGTGACCGACTGCGACGGTGCGGTGGTCACCAAGACGTACGCCTCGTCGACGAGTGCGAAGACGCTGTAGGCCTTGGCGAGCCGGCCGCGCACGGCCTGGATCGGGAAGGTGAGTCCGTAGAACAGGTGCCGCGAGTTGACCAGGAAGGCGGTCGCGGCGATCGCCGCCAATGGTGTTGCGGCGGCGAGCATTCCCACCAGGAGAAACTCCACGGAACCCGCGAGCACCACTGCCGAGGTGATCGGGGCCATCCACCAGGGGAGGCCGTGACTGGTGACGACGACGCCGAAACCGAGTCCGAGAACGAACAATCCGAACCAGACGACCGCGACACGGGAGGGAACCTTCACGAGAACAATCGTATTTCGAAGTGCGCGCAATAGGGTTGCCAAATTTCGCCGAGAGTGCGCTATGTGCGCAATAATAGTGCGGTGGATTCCTTGGATCGAGCAATATTGGACGAACTGGTCAAAGACGGACGTCTGACCAATCAGGAACTGGCGCATCGCGTCGGCCTGACTCCTGCGCCGTGCCTGCGCCGGGTGCGCCGCCTCGAGGCCGACGGTGTGATCACCGGGTACACCGCCGTGCTCGACCCCGCCGCACTCGGTAGGGGATTCGAGGTACTCATCAACGCGGATCTCACTGCCAACGACCGGGCGTCGGTGGAGGCCTTCGAATCTCGCGTCGCCGCGATGGACGAGGTGATCGAGGTGCGTCGCATGTTCGGTCTGCCCGACTACCTGATCCGGGTGCGCGTCGCCGATACGGAGGCCTTCGAGAAGTGGCTCACCACCCATCTCATGGGTGATCCTTAAGTTCATAGGTGCAGGCGAGCGCGATGGATTACGTTCGGCTGCAAGCCCGGGCAGATCGGGCGAGGCTAGTTAGGGTGTTGCCGGCCTTACGGTGCGGCTGGGCCGGATTGGCTACCCGATCTGTCTGGGTGTCCTCGGGCCGCTGATTGAGATCTGCGAAATCGATCGCTTGTTTAAGGACCTGCTGGCGAGGATGCCCATCGGGTCCACCTCACAGGGCTAACAAGCGAACAGGAGCGCAGATGGTGAAGAGCGAAAGTCGTTGGTGGGTAGGGGTAGATGTTGGCAAGGAGTTCCACTGGATGGCTGTCTGCGACGACGCCGGAAAGGTGATCTCCTCTCGTAAGGTTGCCAACGATGAGGTCTCGATCGCTGCGGCGATCACCGAAGTTGAATCTCGCGATGGCACCGTGTCGTGGACGGTGGACCTGACCACCACTTACGCGACCCTCCTGCTGACGATGCTCGCCGCAGCCGGGCATTCCGTGCGGTATCTGACTGGTCGCGCCGTCTGGCAGGCCTCGGCGATCTACCGAGGCGGCGAGGCAAAGAGCGACGCCAAAGATGCGAGGGTTATCGCAGACCAGGGGCGCATGCGGGGCGATGATCTTCCGCTGCTGCGCCCCAACGATGACCTGGTCACCGAGCTATCGATGCTCACCGCTCACCGTGAGGATCTGGTGGCCGACCGCACCCGCACGATCAATCGGCTGCGGCAGCAGCTGGTCGCCATCAGTCCTGCGCTGGAGCGGGCTGCACAGCCTTCCACCGATCGCGGGTGGATCGCGCTTTTGGCCCGCTACCAGCGGCCCCAGGCAATCCGCCGATCGGGGATCACACGGATCACCCGAGTCCTAGCCGATGCAGGGGTGCGGAACGCAGGTCCAATCGCCGAAGCCGCCGTCACCGCGGCTAAGGCGCAGTCGATTACCCTGCCCGGCGAGGCCATCGCCGCAGATCTGGTAGCCGAGCTTGCACAGGGGGTGATCGACCTCGATAAGCGGATCAAGGCGGCCGACGCCGCCATCGAGGAACGGTTTCGCCGCCATCCGCTCGCCGAAGCGATTGTGAGCCTGCCCGGCATGGGATTTCGCCTCGGCGCCGAATTTCTAGCCGCCGTCGGCGATACCTCACGGATTCTCTCCGCAGATCATCTCGCGTCGTGGGCCGGCCTCGCACCCGTCACGAAAGACTCTGGCAAACGGACCGGACGCTTATGCACGCCCCAGCGCTACCACCGCGGACTGCGCAGAGTGATGTATCTGTCAGCGGTGAGCGCTGCTCGCTGGGATCCCGCCGCCAAAGACTACTACCAGCGAAAACGCGCTCAGGGAAAGAAGCACGTCCCCGCGACTATTTGCCTGGCACGCCGCCGCGTCAACGTGCTCTACGCCCTCATCCGCGACAACCGAACCTGGCAGCCAGCCGCCCCGCAAATCACCGCGGCCGCCGCTTGACAGGATCATTGAGAATCCGGCCATCGTCCGCGTGGACTCCAGGATGACGATGAAGGTGGTGAAGTGACGCGGGCCCCGGATCGGGACATCGCGGCCCGCCTGCTCGCTCCGGTCTGGCCCGGTGTCACTGTCGAGCCTCTCCTGGAGAGCGAGAACGCGACCTTCCGCGTGCGCGGCGGTCCGCGCGCCGCGGTATTACGGCTGCATAGGCCCGGCTATCAGAACGATGCGGCCATCACCTCCGAACTCGACTGGATCGAGGCGCTGCGCCGCGATACCGGCGTCCCCCTCGTCGAACCCCTGCGCACGAACGCGGGGCGGGTGCTCGCCGATCCGGTAACCCGCCGCCGGGCCGTGCTCTTCGCGGAGCTCCCCGGCGGGCCCGTTCCCGAGGAGCAGCTCGACGCGGCCCACTTCACCGCGCTCGGGGACATCGCCGCGACTTTCCACGATCACGCCCAGCACTGGGACCGGCCGGCCGGTTTCACCCGCTTCTCCTGGGACGTCGACGATACGATCGGCCGGCGCCCGCGGTGGGGCGACTGGCGTGCCGGACTCGGTGTCACGCCGGGACATCGCCGGGCCATCGCCCCCGCCGCCGCCCGAGCGGCCGAACGTATCGATGCGCTCGGCCGCACCCCCGACCGGTACGGTCTGATCCACGGTGACCTGCGCGCCGCGAACCTCATCACCGCCGGGCCGGGCTTCACCGTGATCGATTTCGACGACAGCGGATTCGGCTGGCACCTGTTCGAATTCGCGGCGGCGGCCTCCTTCGTGGAAACCGATCCCCGATTGTCCGAGTGGGCGGCTTCCTGGACGGCCGCGTACCGTCGGCGCCGCGCGCTACCGGACGACCACATCGCATTGCTCCCCGACTTCGTGATCCTCCGGCGTTTGCAACTGCTCGGCTGGCTGGGTACCCACGCGCAGGTACGGGAAGCGGATCCCGGATTCGCCGACGGCACCGTCGAACTGGCGCAGGCGTACCTGGCCGGGCGGCTACTCTCGAGCACGTGAGCTTCTCGGAATCGGTCGCCGCGCACGTGGTGCGCTACGGCGGCACCTTCGCGCCCCTGCCCATCGACCGTGCCGCGGGATCGTACGTCTACTCGGGGGATCGGCGCTGGCTCGACTTCACCTCGGGGCAGATGAGCGCCATTCTGGGGCACAGCCATCCGGCCATCGTGGCGACGGTGCAGCGGGAGATCGCGACGCTCGACCACCTGTTCTCGGGCATGCTCTCGCCGCAGGTGGTGATCCTGGCCGAGCGGCTCGCGGCAACCCTGCCGGACCCGCTGAGCCACGTCCTGCAGCTGACCACCGGCGCCGAATCCAACGAGGCCGCGCTGCGGATGGCCAAGCTGTACACGGGTAAGCATGAGATCGTGAGCTTCTCGAAGTCCTGGCACGGTATGACCGCCGGTGCCGCCGCGGCGACCTACTCGTCGGGGCACAAGGGCTACGGGCCCACCGCGCCCGGTAACTTCGCGCTGCCGACGCCGAACGCTTACCGATCCCGGTTCGTCGACGCCGCGGGCAAGTACGACTGGGAGTCGGAGCTGGACTTCGGCTTCGAGCTCATCGACGCGCAGTCGACGGGCTCGCTGGCCGCGTGCCTGGTGGAGCCGATCCTCAGCTCCGGCGGCATCGTCGACGTGCCCGTCGGGTACCTCGCGGCGCTGAAGCGCAAGTGCGAGGAGCGGGGCATGCTGCTCATCGTGGACGAAGCGCAGACCGGCCTCTGGCGCACCGGCGCCGCCTACGCCTTCGAGCGCGACGGCATCGTGCCCGACATCCTCACGCTGTCGAAGACGCTCGGCGCGGGCCTGCCCATCGCCGCGGTGGTGACCTCCGCCGAGATCGAGCGCGTGTGTCACGAGCGCGGCTTCCTGTTCTTCACCACCCATGTCAGCGATCCGATGGTGGCCGCGGTTGCGACGACGGTCCTGGACGTACTGGGCGACGGTGCCGCGGAGGGCGTCGCGAGCGAGGTCGCTGCCCGCGGTGCGCGGCTGCGAGCGGGACTCGACGAGCTGGCGGCGCGGCACGAGGCGATCGGCGATGTCCGCGGCCGCGGCCTGATGCAGGGCATCGAACTGGTCACCGACCGCGACACCAAAGAACCCGCCGACCACCTCGGCAAGCAGGTGACGCAGCGCTGTTACGACCGCGGTTTGCACATGAACGTGGTCCAGCTACCGGGGATGGGGTCGATCTTCCGGATCGCGCCGCCGCTCACCGCGACGGACGCCGAGATCGACGAGGGGCTGGAGATCCTCGATTCGGCCCTCACCGGGTAGTCGAGAAAAATATTCTGTCGAAGCGATGAGTTCCGCCGCGCAGACCGGTCTAACCATGTGACGGCATTCGAGAGCGGATGCCACGACACCAGGAGAGACACCATGCACAAGATGATCTTCGTGAACCTGCCCGTCGCCGATGTCCAGCGCTCGCGCGACTTCTTCACCGCGGTCGGTTACACGATCAACGAGAACTTCAGTGATGAGAACGCGCTCGCGGTCGAACTGGGTGAGAACATCGCGGCCATGCTGCTCACGACCGAGTTCTTCGGCACCTTCCACGAGGCCACCACCGCCGTGCCCGGGCACAAAGAGGTGCTCGTGGCACTGAGTGCCGAGAGCCGTGAGGAGGTCGACGCCGTGGTGAACCGGGCCGTCGCGGCCGGCGGTAAGGAGGGGCGCTCCGAGGATCACGGCTTCATGTACGGCCGTTCCTTCGACGATCCCGACGGCCACGGTTGGGAGATCATGTGGATGGACCCGGCCGCCGCCGAAGCCGGCCCCGAGCACGTGGCCGCGCAGGGCTGATGACCGTCGCCGACGCGGGCTTCGACGAGCTCACCGCACCGTTGCGCGCTGAGCTGCTCGCCCACTGCTACCGGATGTCCGGATCGGCGTCCGACGCCGAGGACCTGGTGCAGGAGACCTACCTGCGGGCGTGGAAGGCGTTCCACCGCTTCGAGGGCCGGTCGTCGGTGCGCACCTGGATGTACCGCATCGCGACCAACGTGTGCCTCACCGCCTCCCAGACCCGGCGGGTGCTCCCCGTCGGGCTGGGCGGTGAACCGGCCGATCCGCTGGAGCCGGTGGCACCGTCGACCGAGGTGTTGTGGCTCCAGCCGCTCCCGGATGCCGCGCTCGGCGATCCGGGGGAGAGCATCATCGTGCGCGAAAGCATAGGGCTGGCGATGGTCGCGGCACTGCAGGGCCTGCCCGCGAAACAACGCGCGGCTCTCATCCTGCGCGATGTGCTCGACTTCTCCGCGGCGGAGACGGCTGCCGCGCTGGAGACCACCGTCGCGTCGGCGAACAGCGCGCTGCAACGTGCCCGTGCCTCGATCGGCGCGGGCGCTCCGCAGGAGGGACGCAAGGCCGCCGAGCTCGACGATCGCGAGCGGGCGGTGTGGCAGGAGTTCTGCGCCGCCTTCGAGCGGCACGATATCGACGGCGTGGTGCGGGTACTCGCCGCCGACGCCACCTGGGAGATGCCGCCGATCCCGGGCTGGTACCGCGGCGCCGAGGAGATCGGCATGCTTTCGCGTACCCAGTGCCCCGCACAGGCCGCGGGCGATCTGCGGATGATCCCCACGGTGTGCAACGGCCTTCCCTCCGCCGCCATGTACCTGCGCGATGGCGGCAGCGATGTATGGCGGCCCTTCCAGCTGGATGTGCTCACGTTCACCGACGGCGCCCTCACGCACGTCTCGGCGTTCCTCGATCCCGCGGAGCTGTTCGTGCTCGCCGGGTTGCCGGCATCGTTGGGGCCGGCCGACCCGCGCTGAAGGACGGCGTTACGGGATGAAGCGGTACCCCATCCCGGGCTCGGTGACGAAATACCGGGGGTGCGCGGGGTCGGGCTCCAACTTGCGGCGCAGCTGCGCCAGGTACACCCGCAGGTAGTTCGTCTCGCGCGAGTACGACGGGCCCCACACCTCGTGCAGCAGGGTCTGCTGCGAGACCAGGCGATCGGCATTGCGCACCAGCACGTCCACGATCTTCCACTCGGTGGGCGTGAGCCGCACGGGCTTACCGTCGCGAGTCACCGTCCGCGCCTCGAAGTTCACCTCGAAGGCATCGGTGACCACCGGCGCCGGCGCATCCACCAGTCCCGTCCGCCGCACCTGCGCCCGCACCCGGGCGAGGAACTCGTCCATACCGAAGGGCTTGGTCACGTAGTCGTCGGCACCGGCGTCGAGCGATTCGACCTTGTCGTCGCTCCCATGCCGCGCCGACAGCACGATCACCGGTGACGCGCAGAACTCACGCAGCTTGGACAGCACCGTCACCCCGTCGATGTCCGGCAGACCGAGATCGAGGATCACGACATCGGGCGTCCGCTCGCGGGCGATCTGCAACGCCGACCGGCCATCGGTCGCCGTCTCCACCTCGTAGCCTCGGGCCTTGAGATTGATCCGCAGCGTCCGGCAGATCGCCGGCTCGTCGTCGACCACCAACACGAACGTCACGACATCTCCTTCGGTTCCGGCGAGACCGGTTGCGCCGCCGGTAGGTCGACGATCATGGTGAGGCCGCCGCCGGGAGTGTCCTCCGCGGTCAGCGTGCCACCCATCGCTTCGGTGAGGCCGCGCGCCACCGCCAGGCCCAGTCCCACACCGTTCCCGGCGGGGGCGTCGCCCATCCGCTGGAAGGGCGCGAACATGGCCTCACGCTGCGCCTCCGGGACGCCCGGACCGTGATCACGCACGTGCACCTGCAACCGGTCGCCGGTATCGGGCGTGTGCACTCCCGATACGCCCACCGTCACCGGTTTGCCGTCCGAATGGCGCACCGCGTTCTCCACCAGATTCGCCAGAACCCGTTCCAACAGTCCGGGATCGGCGTACGCGGTGGGAGCGTCGTCGGCGAACTCGAACGACAGGTCCGCATCGGGCAGAGCCGTCCAGATCGCGGGCAGTACCTCCTCGATGCCCACCTCGCGGGTGAGCAGCGTCAGCGAATCCGACTCCAGCCGCGACATGTCCAGCAGATTGCCCACCAGCGAATCGAGCCGGTCCGCGCTCTCCTCGATGGTTTCGAGCAGCTCCGCCTCGTCTTCCTCGGACCATTCGACGTCGTCGCTGCGCAGCGAGGTGACCGCCGCCTTGATCCCGGCGAGCGGCGTCCTCAGGTCGTGTGAGACGGCGCTGAGCAGCGCCGTCCGTGCCCGGTTGCCCTCGGCCAGCGCCCGCGCCCGGCTCGCTGCCGCCGACAGCGCCTCCCGGTCCAGGCGGGCCGCGGCATGCGCCGCGAACGCCACCAGCAAACCGTGCTCCGACGCCGACAGCGGCGGACCGTTCACCGCGAGCGCCACGGTGTCGCCGATGAGCGAGGAATCGGTTGCCTCCTCCGGGGTCGACGGGGCGTCGCCCTCGGCGGCCACCACCGTCCACGGATCCGACGGTGCCTCGCGGCGCAGCAACGAGGCGCCGCGCAGGCTGAAGGTGGCCACGGCCTGATCGAGCAGAGCGGGCAACACCGCCTGTCCTTCCCGATCGGCGGCGAGCAGGGTGTCCGCCAAGCCGGAGAGCACATCGGCCTCGGCCCGGGCCCGAGCCGCGCGGGCCGTCTGCCGGGCGGCGAGCGAGACCACGCTCGCGACGGCGATCGCGGTGAGCACGAACATCACCACCGCGAAGACGTTCTCTCCCGACGAGACGGTGAACGTGTACAGCGGCGGCGCGAAGTAGTAGTTGAGCAGCACGGACCCGAGCAGCGCCGCGGGCACCGCCGGCCGGATGCCGCCGACCAGGGCGACCGCCACCGTCAGCATCAGATAGAGCATCAGCTCGGTCGCGAAGGAGTGATAGTCCCGGGTATTGGCGAGCACGGCGGTCAGTGCCGGGGGACCGGCGAGCGCCAGCACCCACCCGGCGATGGTGCGCCGCGTCCCCAGCAGCGCCGAATCGGAGCGATCGAGCCGCGGCAGGCCGCGGCGGCGCTGCGAGACCGCCCGCTCGTGCGTCACCACGTTCACATCGATATCGCCCGAACCGTCGATCACCGCGTCCGAGACCGAGCGCCGCAGTAGCGAGGCGACCGGCCGGTGCCGGGACTGGCCCAGCACGATCCGAGCCGCATTGATCGACTGCGCGTACTGCAGGATCGCCGCTGCCACATCGTCGCCGGTGACGATCTGGAAGGTTCCGCCCAGCGATTCGGTGAGCTGCCGCAACTGGGTGAGCGCGGCGGGCGAGGCTCCGGAGAGCCCGTCGCTGCGTGCCACGTACAGCGCCTTGAGTTCGCCGCCCGCACCCTTCGCGGCCAGTCGGGCGCCGCGGCGCAGGAGCGTCGCACCCTCGGGGCCTCCGGTCAGGGCGACGACGGTGCGGTCGCGGGTGGGCCACACGGTCGAGATGCCCTGAGCACTGCGATACTGCTCCAGCTTCTCGTCGACCCGGTCGGCCAGCCACAGCAGAGCGAGTTCCCGCAAGGCCGTGAGGTTTCCGACGCGGAAGAAGTGGGAGAGCGCGGCGTCCACCTTGTCCGGGGCGTAGATGTTGCCGTGCGCCATGCGCCGGCGCAGCGCCTCCGGCGTCATGTCCACCAGCTGCACTTGGTCGGCGGCGCGCAGTACCGCGTCCGGGATCGTCTCGCGCTGGCGCACGCCGGTGATCGATTCGACCACGTCGCCGAGCGATTCCAGGTGCTGGATGTTCACCGTGGTGATCACGGTGATCCCCGCCTCGAGCAGCTGGGCGATGTCCTGCCAGCGCTTGTCGTTCCGCGATCCCGGTGCGTTGGTGTGCGCGAGCTCGTCGACCAGGGCCACGGTGGGGTGCGCCGCGATCACCGCGTCGGTGTCCATCTCCTCGAGCACGGCGCCGCGGTAGTCGACGCGTCGGCGTGGGATCACGTCCAGGCCGAGGACCTGTGCCTCGGTCTGCGGCCGGCCGTGGGTCTCGACGTAGCCCACCACCACCGACGTACCGCGGGCGGCCCGGCGTGCGCCCTCGGTGAGCATGGCGTAGGTCTTGCCCACGCCCGGAGCGGCGCCGAGGTAGACGCGTAGCTGCCCCTTCGGCATCGCTCCTCCGTTACTCGTTCCGGTCCGCTACTTCGAGCTCAGGGCCAGGTTCAGAGTCACCACATTAACCCGTTCCTGCCCGAGGTAGCCGAGCTGACGGCCCTGCGTGTGCTCACCGACCAGCGCGGTGACCCGCTCGGCACTGAGGTTGCGCGCCTGTGCGACGCGCGCCACCTGCTGCCGCGCGTACGCGGGGGAGATGTACGGGTCGACGCCGGAGAAGCTGGCGGTCACCGCATCGGCGGGAACCTCGGCGGGCGCCACGGGGTTTCCGGGAACGGAGTCCTCCGCCGCGATCCGCGCTCGCCGCTCCTCGATCTGCGCCACCAGCTTGTCGCTGAACGGGCCGAGGTTGGAGCCGCCGGTCGCGGTGGTGTCGTAGTCGGATGCCGAGGGCCGCGCGTGGAACCACTGCGGACCGTCGAACTCCTGCGCCAGCAGCTTCGAGCCGACCACCTGGCCGTCACGCTCGATCTGCGAGCCGTTGGCGGCATTGGAGAAGGCCACCTGTCCTACGCCCCAGATCACCAGCGGGAAGATTCCGCCCAGGATCACGGTGAGTACGGCGAACATGCGCAGTCCGGCGAGGAGCTGACGCGGTGCGGTACTGAAGACGTCGTTCATGTCTTTTCTCGTCCCTTCCTAGGACAGGCCCGGCAGCAGCGAGACCACGAGGTCGATGAGCTTGATTCCGATGAACGGCACCACGATTCCACCGAGGCCGTAGATCGTGAGGTTCCGCGCGAGCAGCTTGTCCGCCGCCTTGGCGGTGTACTTCACGCCGCGCATGGCGAGCGGGATCAACGCCACGATGATCAGCGCGTTGAAGATCACCGCCGAGAGGATCGCCGACTGCGGACTGGACAGCCGCATCACGTTGAGCACGTCGAGCTGCGGGGCGAGCGGTACGAACATCGCGGGGATGATCGCGAAGTACTTCGCCACGTCGTTGGCGATGGAGAAGGTGGTCAGCGCACCGCGGGTGATGAGCAATTGTTTACCGATCTCCACCACGTCGATCAGCTTCGTCGGGTCGGAGTCCAGGTCGATCATGTTCCCGGCCTCCTTCGCGGCCGAGGTGCCCGTGTTCATCGCGACGCCCACATCGGCCTGCGCCAGCGCGGGCGCGTCGTTGGTGCCGTCGCCGGTCATCGCGACCAGCCGGCCGCCCTCCTGCTGCCGCTTGATCAACGCCAGTTTGTCCTCCGGAGTGGCCTCGGCGAGGTAGTCGTCGACGCCGGCCTCGTCGGCGATGGCCTTCGCGGTGAGCGGATTGTCGCCGGTCACCATCACGGTGCGAATGCCCATGGCGCGCAACTGCGCGAACCGCTCGGCCATGCCTTCCTTGACCACGTCCTTGAGGTGCACCACGCCGTGCAGGTGCGGCGCCGCGCCGGGTTCGGCGTAGGCCACCACCAGTGGGGTGCCGCCGGATGCCGAGATCTCGTCGACGATCAGCCGTATGTCTACCGCGCCCAGCGTCTCGGTGCTGCCGTGCTCCGCCGCCACCCAGGCGAGCACGGCGGCGGAGGCGCCCTTGCGGATTCGGGTGCCATCGGGCAGGTCCACACCGGACATGCGGGTCTGCGCGGTGAACGGCACAACGGTGCCGAGCTGCACCGTCGGGACCTCGTGCCCCTGCGCCTCGGCGAGGTCGACGATGGAACGGCCCTCCGGCGTCTCATCGGCCAGCGAGGCCAGGAGCGCGTTCCCGGCGAGCGTGTACTCGTCGACACCCGCGACCGGGTGGAAGGACGTGGCCCGGCGGTTGCCGTAGGTGATGGTGCCGGTCTTGTCGAGCAGCAGCGTCGACACATCGCCGGCGGCCTCCACGGCGCGTCCGGATTTGGCGATCACGTTGCGCTGCACCAGCCGGTCCATACCGGCGATGCCGATCGCCGAGAGCAGCGCCCCGATCGTGGTGGGGATCAGGCACACCAGCAGCGCTACCAGCACCACGATGTCGATCTGGCCGCCGGAGTAGATCGCCATCGGCTGTAGCGTGGCCACGGCCAGCAGGAAGATGATGGTGAGCACCGTGAGCAGGATGTTGAGCGCGATCTCGTTGGGCGTCTTCTGCCGGTTCGCGCCCTCGACGAGGCCGATCATCCGGTCGATGAAGCTCTTGCCGGGTTCGGTCTTGATCTCGACCACGATCCGGTCCGACAGCACCCGGGTGCCGCCGGTCACCGCGCACCGGTCGCCGCCGGATTCGCGGACCACGGGTGCGGATTCGCCGGTGATCGCCGATTCGTCGACGGTGGCCATACCCTCGACGACATCGCCGTCGCCGGGGATCACTTCGCCCGCTTCGACGATCACCAGATCGCCCACGTGCAATTGGGATCCGGCGACCTGCTCCTCACCGGTCGCGGTCTTGCGGCGGGCCACCGTCTCGGTCTTCGCCTTCCGCAGCGATTCGGCCTGGGCCCGGCCGCGTCCCTCGGCGACGGCCTCCGCGAGGTTCGCGAACAGCACCGTCGCCCAGAGGAAGACGGTGACCGACCACGCGAACACCGACGGGTTCACGACGGCCAGCGCCGTGGTGTACACCGAGGACAGCCACACCACGAACACCACCGGCTGGCGGATCTGCGTGCGGGGATCGAGCTTGGCGACCGCGCGGGGGAGCGCGGACTTCAGTTCAGCCGGGCGCAGCGCAGCGCTCACCGGGTCACCTCCGAGATCGGCGCGAGCGCGAGGGCGGGCACGAACGTCAGTCCGGCCACGAGCACCACGACGCCCACGGTGAGGCCCACGAACAGCGGGCGGTGGGTGGGGATGGTTCCCGCGGTGGTCGGCACGGGATGCTGCTTCGCGAGCGCACCGGCGAGCGCGAGGATCGCGACCATCGGAGCGAATCGGCCGAGCAGCATCGCGGCGCCGAGGGTGTAGTTGAACCACGGGGTGTCCACGGACAGCCCGGGGAAGGCGCTGCCGTTGTTGTTGGCGGCGGAGGCGAAGGCGTACAGCACCTCCGACAGTCCGTGCGGACCGTCGTTGGCCATCGCGGCGGTGCCCTGGTCCTGGATCACGGTCGATGCCGTGCCCACGAGGACCAATGCCGGCATCACCAGGATGTACAGCGCCGCAAGGGTGATCTCCTGCCGGCCGATCTTCTTGCCCAGATACTCGGGGGTGCGGCCCACCATGAGGCCGCACAGGAACACGGTGAGTACGGCGATCACCAGCATGCCGTACAGGCCCGAGCCGACCCCGCCGGGACTGACCTCGCCGAGCAGCATGTTCACCAGTGCGGCGCCGCCGGCGCCCGGGGTGAGACTGTCGTGCGAGGCGTTCACCGCACCGGTCGAGGTACTCGTCGTGGCCGTCGCGAACAGCGCTGTGCCCCACTGCCCGAACTGCAATTCCTGCCCCTCCAGCGGTGCGCCCGCCGCACGCGGCGCGGTGCCTTGTCCGGCTAGCTGCGACCAGGTCGAAATCGCCAGGGAGATCGAGAAGATCACCCCCATCGCGCCGAGGATCGCGTAACCCTGCCGGTGACTGCCGACCAGGTTGCCCAGCATCCGGGGCAACGCCACCGGGATCAGCAGGATCAGGAAGATCTGGAACAGATTGGTCGTCGCCGTCGGGTTCTCGAACGGGTGCGCCGAATTCGCGTTGAAGTAGCCGCCGCCGTTGGTGCCCAGCAGCTTGATCACCTCCTGGGAGGCGACCAGGCCACCGGTGAGCACCTGCTTGCCGCCGTCGATCGTGGCGATCTCGGTGCGCTGCCACAGCGTCTGCACCACGCCCTGCGCCAGCAGGATCACCGCACCGATCACCGAGATCGGCAGCAGCACGCGCACTGTGATGCGGGTCAGGTCCACCCAGAAGTTGCCGAGCCGGTCGGTGCGCGAGCGCACGAAGCCACGGATCAGTGCCACCGCGACGGCGATGCCGACCGCCGCGGAGACGAAGTTCTGCACCGCCAGCCCCACGGCCTGCGCGACGAGGTTCGCCATCGATTCGCCGCCGTACCACTGCCAGTTGGTGTTCGTGACGAACGAGATCGCCGTGTTCAGAGCCTCATCGAAGCGCCACTGCCGCGGGTGGAAGCCGGGCAGCAGGCCCTGGGCCAGCAGCAGGATCGTGAGCGCGATGATGCTCACGGCGCTGAACGCCAGGGCCGCCACCGCGTACGTGCGGTATCCCTGCTCGGCCTCGGGGTCAGCGCCGACGATCTTGTAGACGGCGCGCTCGACCCGCCAGTGCCGGGTCGTGGTCACCACGTGAGCGAGGTAGTCGCCCAGCGGGCGGTAGCAGATCGCCAGGGCGGCGACCAGCGTCACGATCGTCAGGATGCCCGACGAGGTGTTTCCCATCAGAACTGCTCCGGGCGCAGCAGCGCGTAGAGCAGGTACGCGAGGGTGAGGATCGCGGCCGCGAGGGCCAACGCGTTGGAGATGTCCATGGGCTCCACCAGACACCTCGAATCGGACGACAACGGCCGTCGTTAACGGCCCCCATGCGGGTCTTAACGCCTTCTTGACGGATAATTCTTCGGTGACCGAACCCACCGCCAGCCCGACCCCACGGCAGCGGATCCCGGCGGAGGTGTGGGTGCTGGTCGCGGCCAGTTTCGTGATCGCCCTCGGCTACGGCGTCGTCGCGCCCGCCCTGCCCGCGTTCGCCCGCACCTTCGATGTCAGCATCACCGCGGCCTCCGCCGTGGTGAGCGTGTTCGCCATCATGCGGCTCGCCTTCGCACCCGCCACCGGCCCGCTGGTGCGCCGCCTCGGCGAGCGATCGGTGTACATGGCGGGCCTGCTCATCGTGGCCGCCTCGACCCTCGCGGTGGCCTTCGCCCAGACCTACTGGCAGTTGCTGCTCTTCCGCGGCCTGGGTGGCGTCGGTTCGGTGATGTTCACGGTGTCGGCGATGGGACTGATGATCCGGATCGCCCCGGCGGAGATCCGGGGCCGGGTGGCCGGGGTGTACTCCTCGAGCTTCGTGGTCGGCAGTATCTGCGGGCCGCTGCTCGGCGGCGCCCTCGTGGGCTTCGGCCTGCGCGTGCCCTTCGTGGTGTACGCCGTGGCTCTCGTGGTCGCCACCGCGGTGGTGTGGCTCGCGCTGCGCAACTCCCGGCTGGCCCAGCCCGCGGCAGAAGATTCGGGACCGGGGACAACGGTGCGTGCGGCGCTGCGCGACTCCGCCTACCGGGCGGCGCTGTTCACCGCGGTGACCTTCGGCTGGGTGTATTCCATGCGGGTCTCGCTGCTCCCGCTCTTCTTCGCCGATGTGCTCGGTCAACCCGCCGCCATCGCGGGCTACGCGCTCGCGGCGTACGCACTCGGTGACGTGCTCGCGATGTTCCCGGCGGGCCGGGCGTCCGACCGGTTCGGCCGTCGCCCGTTCATCGTGACCGGCATGCTGGTGATCGCGGTCGGTACCGCCGCGCTGGGATGCACCGATTCGGTGGTGGTCGCGTTCGCGGTGACGGTGCTCGCCGGTTTCGGCACCGGTCTCGTCGCTCCGACCATCCAGGCCTCGCTCGCGGATGTGCTGCACGGCAAGGCTCGCGGCGGCAGTGCACTCTCGTCGTACCAGATGGCGCAGGATGCCGGAACCATCAGCGGCCCCCTCCTGGCGGGCGTGATCGCCCAATACTTCGGTTACACCTGGGCGTTCGTGGTCACCGCGATCCTCTGCGTGCTCGCCGCCGTGGCGTGGCTGCTGGCCCGCGAGACCAGGGTCGTCGTCACTGCGTGACGCGCCGCTACTGCCAGCTCGGTAGCCACAGCTCGAGCCGCCACCACCACACCGGAATCGGCGCCGCCGTGAGGATCGGCCACAACCAGGCGAAGTTGAGCACCACCAGCGTGGTGTACAGGACTACCACCCATTGGCCCAGTTGCCGGCGCTCGACGCCGAAGTACTGCGACCGGCCGTCCAGCCCCATCACCTCGCGGCAGATCAACGCGATCATGATGCACAGGAAGGGCATCAGGGTGAGTGCGTAGAAGTAGTACATCTGCCGGTCGAGATTGATGAACCACGGCAGGTAGGTGGCGAAGTACATGGTGACCGGCGCGGCGTAGGCCCAGTCGTGTTTGACGACCATCTTCCACAGCGCCCAGAGCACCACCGGCACCGCGATCCAGGTGAGCGCAGGTGTGCCCACCGCCATCACCGCGCGCACACACGGCCCGTCGCCGCACATCCCACCGGCCTGATCGGAGGTGTAGTGGTAGAGCATCGGACGCAGGCCCATCGGCCAGGTCCACGGCTTCGACTCCCACGGATGGTGATTGCCCGCCGAATTGGTGAGGCCGTCGTGGAAGCTGAGGATCGTCTGCTCGTAGTAGATCAGTGAGCGCAGCGAATCCGGTAGCCAACTGAGAGCACCGCCGGTGGGCACCTGATTGCCCACCGCGTACCGGAAGACCGCGGTCTCCGACGCGAACCAGGCCCAGAAGGTACCGAGGTACACCAGCACCGGGGTCACGGCCAGCGACATGCCCGACGGCACCACATCCCGCAGCAGGGTGCCCAGCCACGGCTTCTGCACCCCGTAGGCGCGCCGGTTCGCCACATCGAAGGCGAGCGAGAGCGCCAGGATGCCGATCAGGAAATACAGGCCGGACCACTTCACTCCGCACGCCAGCCCCACCATCAGGGCCGCCGAGAACCGCCACCAGCGAAAGCCCAGCCGCGGTCCGTACGGAGAATCGTCGATCCGACCTTCGGTCGCCGCCCGGTGCAGCCGTTCGCGCATCCGGTCGCGGTCCACCAGGATCATCGAGAACGCGGCGAAACCGAAGAACACCAGGAAGATGTCGAGCAGGGCCACCCGGGACGAGACCATGGTCAGGCCATCGCACACCAGGAACAGGCCGGCGAGGCCGCCGATCAGGCTCGACCGGGAGAGCCGGCGCGCCGCACGCACCACCAGGAACACCAGGCCGATTCCGCAGACCGCGGACATCACACGCCAGCCCATCGGGCCGTAACCGAAGAGCCACTCTCCGATCGCGATCATCCACTTACCCACGGGCGGGTGCACGATCAACCCGAAGCCGGGGTTGTCCTCGATCCACCGGCCGCTGTCGAGCACTTGCCAGCCCTGGGGTGCGTAGTGCTTCTCGTCGAAGACCGGGGTCTGTACCGCCCGCGTACCGAGGAAGCCGTCATTGCTCGGGTAGTTCAGCATGAACAGCCGCGTCGCCGCGGCCAGCGCCGTCACGGCCAGAGTCACCACCCAGCCGAAACCGCGGTCGCTCGCGCCGAAGACGGCAGGCGGCAGCGTCGGGCCCGGGCTCACGACGGCCCGTACTGGAGGGCGCTCGTCAGCGGGCGTTGCCAGTGCGGTCACCCGCCCCATCGTAGGGTGTAACTCGTGGGATCCCCGGAGGTGCAGGGCGGTGCGGGTGTTCTGGTGGTGGCCGGGGTACCGATGGGTAACCCGGGTGATGCCACCGCGCGACTGATCGCGGCGCTGGGCGAGGCCGACATCGTGGCGGCGGAGGACACGCGGCGCGCCCGCACCCTCGCCGCTGCGCTCGGTGTCGAGCTCCGCGGCCGGGTACTGAGCTTCTACGACCACAACGAGCAGGGCCGCATCCCGCAGCTTCTGGACGAGATCGCGGGCGGCGCCCGCGTCCTGCTCATCACCGACGCCGGCATGCCGTCGGTGTCCGATCCCGGATACCGCCTGGTCGCCGCGGCCGTCGACGCCGGGCATCCGGTGACGTGCCTGCCCGGGCCGTCGGCGGTCACCACCGCGCTGGCGTTGTCGGGACTGCCCGTCGAACGGTTCTGTTTCGACGGTTTCGCCCCGCGCAAGCCCGGCGCGCGCCGCAGCTGGCTCAGCGAACTCGTCACCGAGCGGCGTGCGTGCGTCTTCTTCGAATCGCCGCACCGCATCGCCGAGACGCTCGCCGATGCTGCCGAGGTGCTCGGTGCCGACCGCCGGGCGGCGGTGTGCCGGGAGCTCACCAAGACCTACGAGGAGGTGCGGCGCGGCGGTCTCGGCGAGCTCGCCGCGTGGGCGGCCGACGGAGTGCGTGGCGAGATCACCGTGGTGATCGCCGGTGCCGCACCCGCGTCGACCGACCCGGCGAATCACGTCGCCGAGGTGCTCCGCCGGGTCGCTGCGGGGGAGCGCCTCAAGGACGCCTGTGCGGCTGTCGCCGCGCAGATCGGGGCATCACGGCGCGACCTCTATCAGGCGGCACTCGCCGCGCGCTGAGTCAGGATCAGTCGCAGCAGCCCAGCCACCACGATGGCGCCGACCGCGAGGTCCAGGTAGTGGCAGGCCATCGCGCCGAGGTAGCTGGGACCGCCCCACGCGTTCACCGTGAAATTCGGGTCGAGTCCGGCGAGCACCTGCACGCCGGCGCGGAAGGCGGCGAACACCAGTAACCCGAGCAGCGGCAGCGCCACCGTGATCCGCAGTGCCGTCAGCGCCGGGCGGCGCGGCTGCCAGCGGTGCCGCACGACGTAGACGACGAGCGCCGCACCGATCGCGGCCACGGCGGCGTGCTGCGGCCACGCAGCGGTCCACCCGACGAACCCGGCGACCTGCGGATCGCGGTGCATATACAGCCATCCGCCGAATGCCAGTCCCGTGAGGAAGGCGACGCCGAGCACGAGGAGAACGGTGCGCACCGCACCGTCGCGGAAGTCGATCATGGTTCGAGCGTGCGGGCGACGAGCGCCGCCCGTCATCCCTCCTGAGAGGGATATCCCACGATCGACGACGCCTTGTCCAGGCACTCCCGCCACTCCGCGTCGGGGTCCGAGTCGATCGTGATCCCGCCGCCGACCCCCAGCCGCAGGTGCCCGTCGCGGATCTCGACGGTGCGGATCGCCACGTTCAGGTCCAGACCCGTGCTGGGATGGTCGATGCCGATCGCGCCGCAGTAACTGCCGCGGGTGTGCTTCTCCCAGTCGGTGATCCGCTCGCGGGCTGCGAGCTTCGGGGTGCCGGTGACCGACGCGGGAGGGAAGGTCGCGTCCAGTAGATCGGCACGGGAGGCGTCGCTGCGGCGGCGCGCGGTCACGGCCGAGACCAGGTGCCACACCCCGGGCGCGGCCTCGATCCGCAGCAGTTCCGGGGTACGGACGGTGCCGGTTTCGGCGACCCGGCTCAGATCGTTGCGCACCAGGTCCACGATCATCACGTTCTCCGCGACGTCCTTGATGCTGGCACGCAACCGTTCCGGTGGCTGGTGCAGCGGAAGTGTTCCCTTGATCGGGCGTTCGGTGAGCAATCCGTCCCGCTCGGTGAGGAAGGTCTCGGGCGAGAACGAGGCCACCGCGCCCCAATCACCTTCCAAGTACGCAGCTTTCGCGGGCGAGGTGTGAGCGGCTATATCGGCGAACAGGTCCAGCGGATCGCCGTCGAGGTCGCCGTCGAACCGGGTGCACACGTTCACCTGGTACACATCACCCGCCCGGATCGCCTCCTGGCAGGCCAGCACCGCCGCCCGGTGATCGCGCCTGGGGGGCGTCCGCCACGCGGCCGACCACGGCGCCGCGGGGCCCGGCACCGTCGGGATCCGAAAGGTGGGATCGGTGCTCTCCCAGGTGCCGTCACCGCGCCGCAAGAGCAAGGGGCCGGGGTCGCCGCCGATCACCTCCGGCAGCAGGCGGCGGTCGCTGTGCACCTGGTCGGGATATCCGATCAGCCCGAGCCACGGCGCACCGTCGGGTAGGCGGCCGGGGGCGAGTACCGGGGTGGGCGCCACCACCGCGGTGAATCCGCCCCACGATCCGAGCAGCGCCGCGGGGCGCAGGCCGCGCCCGCGCAGCGCCCGCAACAGCTCGACCGGATGCACCGCGCCATCGTGCCATGCCGTCTCAGGGCGGATATGGGTGGTTCTCCCGATGTGCGCGACCCGCCCGGGGCGAGAGGGTGGAGACGAACTTCGAATGGCCGACATGAGCAGAGGGTGACCATGAATCGCGTGATCGACGGAGGTGCCGCGCTGGGCGGCCGGCTGACCTGGGTGCACGTGGCGCACGGCGGCGCCCGCAGCCAAGTGCGGTTCTACGTCGACGGCGAGAGCGCCGGCACCGCGGCATCCGAACCCACCGCGGATACCACCGTGATCGGCGTGGACCACGGCGTGGTCTACGTCCAGTACGGCCGCGATATCGCCCGCTTCCGGCTCACCGCCGACGGTGCCGTCGAGAGCCTCGACGCGGTGCCGGTGGACGGCGTCCTCTCCGCCTGAGCAGGTTCGAATCGGGGTGGGTGCTGCGCAAACGGGCTTGCGGCACCCCGATAAGCTGGGCCCATCATGGCTGCAGACAAGGCTTTCTACGTCACCACGGCGATCGCGTACCCGAACGGCGTGCCCCACATCGGGCACGCCTACGAGTACATCGCCACCGACACCATCGCGCGGTTCAAGCGGCTCGACGGTTTCGACGTCTTCTTCTTGACGGGGACCGACGAGCACGGCCTCAAGATGCAGCAGGCCGCCGCCAAGGAGGGCATCGAGACCAAGGCGCTCGCCGACCGTAATGCGGCCGCCTTCGAGGCGCTGCAGCGCGCGGTGGGCTCGACGTTCGACCGGTTCATCCGCACCACCGACACCGATCACTACGCGGCCTCGCAAGCGATCTGGGAGAAGCTCGCCGCACGCGGAGACATCTACCTCGACACCTTCGCCGGGTGGTACTCGGTGCGTGACGAGGCGTACTACGCCGAGGACGAGACCGCGCTGCTGGAGGACGGCACCCGCGCCGCGATCTCGACCGGTACTCCGGTGGAGTGGACGGAGGAGGCCTCGTACTTCTTCCGCCTGTCGGCGTACCAAGACAAGCTGCTGGAGCTGTTCGAGACGAATCCCGGGTACCTCGAGCCCGCGACCCGCCGCAACGAGATCGTCAGCTTCATCAAGGGCGGCCTGAAAGACCTGTCGATCAGCCGCACCACGTTCGACTGGGGCGTTCCCGTGCCCGGCGACCCCGATCACGTCATGTACGTCTGGGTCGACGCGCTCACCAACTACCTCACCGGGTCCGGCTACCCGGACACCTCGTCCGAGCAGTTCGCCCGGTACTGGCCGCCGCGCCTGCAGATGATCGGCAAGGACATCATCCGGTTCCACGCCGTGTATTGGCCGGCCTTCCTGATGAGCGCCGGGATCGAGCTGCCCGAGCGAGTCTTCGCCCACGGATTCCTGTTCAACAAGGGCGAGAAGATGAGCAAGTCGGTCGGCAACGTGGTGGACCCGTACCAGCTGATCGCCGCCTACGGCCTCGACGCGGTGCGCTTCTTCCTGCTCCGCGAGGTCAGTTTCGGCCAGGACGGCAGCTACAGCCACGAGGCCATCGTGGGCCGGATCAACGCCGACCTAGCCAATGAGCTCGGCAACCTGGCGCAGCGGTCGCTGTCGATGATCAATAAGAACTGCGCCGGAACCGTCCCCGCTCCGGGCGAGTTCACCGCCGACGACACGGCGCTGCTGGCCAAAGCCGACGACCTGCTCGCGACGGTGCGGCGCCACGTCGACCAGCAGGCGCTGCACCTGTACCTGGAGTCGATCTGGGCCGTGCTCGCCGACACGAACCGCTACTTCTCGGCGCAGGAGCCGTGGAAACTCAAGGCGTCCGATCCGGCGCGGATGGCGACGGTGCTGTACGTGACCGCCGAGGTGGTCCGCCAGGTTGCGCTGCTGCTGCAGCCGGTGATGCCGGAGTCGACGGAGGAACTGCTCACCCTGCTGGAGCAGCCGCGCGACGAGCGGACCTTCGAGGCCGTCGCCACCCGGCTGCGGCCCGGGACCGCCCTACCGAAGCCGCAGGGCGTGTTCCCGCGCTACGTCGAGCCGGACGCCGACTAGGCCACACCTCGCCCGGGTTACCGCGCGTTCGCCAGAACGGCGAACTGCGCGGCGCCCATCTGCTTGGCGATCGCCTCGTTCCGTGCGTTCACAGTGCCCAGGTAGCGGCCGACCGGCACGTAGCAACGGAAATAGCCGGAGGCGGTGTCGTTGCCGCAGATCACCGTGGACGGGAGTCCGGCGATCTGGGCGATCGGCTTGTCCTTCGCCGCCAGCGACCTGGCGAGAGCGATAGCCGCCTGGTCGTCCTTCGTGCGATACACCACGCTGCCCGCCTGGGCGACCAGGTCGATGCCGGCGTCGCGGTAGCGGCCGGCCTGGGAGATGTCCGGAATCCGGTGCAGCAGACCATCGAGGCCGAAGTACCCGGTCGACAGCTCGGGATCCTGTTCGCTGCTGGCGAGCGGCAGGGTCCGGCTGAGCACGCCGTCCTTATCGGCGGGGAGGGCGGCGATCTTGTCGTTCGGCGTAGGTGTGAAGGAGCGGAGCTTGGGAAGTTCGAGCTGGTAGGCCTTGTTCACGAAGGCGGTAGCCGCGTCGGTGGTGGGCCCGGTGCCGCTGACGTTGATCACGAACTGTCCCTCGGCGAGGTAGCTGTCGACGGTGCCCTTCTTGAACTCGCTGGCCAGTACCTTCGGCGCGCCGGTGATGGTCACCGGCGGCGCGGCCGTGGTGGCCTTCCGGATCGCCTCGACGGCCTTGATCGCGTTCTGCGGGCTCTCGAACCGGTACAGGCCGACGCGTACCGCGACCGTCGGGTTCTCGAGTGCGTCGCCGCGGGTGGTGGTCATGCCCACCTGCATCTGGTTGTCGGTGAACGCGTCATAGGTCGCGTCGGGAACACGTTGGTTGAGCTGGATGCCGCTGAGCACCGGGAACGAGCGCAGCGCGGCGCCGCCGATGGTCAGGCGCGGATCGATCTGGTCGACCTGGATCAGTGCGTCCGCCATCCGGTTACCCTCGACGATCCGCGCGGTCTCGTTCGACGCGGGCGCGATGGTGCGGGGCGTGGTCGGGTAGGTGCCGGTATCGAGGCCGGCGGGTACCGCCACCGACGGTGCGGCCACGGTGGACGACGAGGCGCTCGGCGCCGCGCCGGGTTCCCCGGTGACGGTGGTGCCGCACGCGGCGAGCACGGCGCTCGCGACGACCAGCACCGGCAGGACGGACTTCTTCATGGGATGTGCTCCTCGGTTCGGTTGCGCCGAGTCGACCAGCTACTGCTTCGCGGGCGCTTAACACCGGATTAAACAGGAACGGATCGAAACAGTCCCCGTGTCGGGCGCAGGCGTACGTGGGGGAACAATGACAGGCATGGGGAAGAAGAAGCCGCCGCCTCCGCTGCCCGAACCGCTGCGCGGTCTGGTCGATGCCCACACGCACCTCGACGGCTGCCGGGCTCGCACCCCCGAGGACGTGCGCACCCTGGTCGACCGCGCCGCGTCGGTGGGCGTGGATCGTGTGGTCACCGTCGCCTGTGACCTGGAGCAGGCCCGGTACGTGATCGACGCCTCGCGCTGGGACGAACGGGTGTACGCGGCGGTGGCTCTGCACCCGACCGACGCGCACCAGCTGGAGTTGGACGGCGCGCCGGAGGAACTGGAGCGGCTGGCCGCCGACCCGCGCTGCGTCGCCATCGGAGAGACCGGCCTCGACTGGTACTGGCTGGGCAAGCGCGAAGACGTGGCGACACCGGATCAGCAGCACACCGCCTTCGCATGGCACATCGACCTCGCGAAGCGGCTCGACAAGCCGCTGATGATCCACAATCGCGATGCCGATGCCGACATCCTGGCCGACCTGGAGCGGTTCGGTGCGCCGGAGACGGTGATCTTCCACTGCTTCTCCGGCGATGCGGCGATGGCCCGTGAGTGCGTCGAGCGCGGCTACGTGCTGAGCTTCTCCGGCACCGTCACCTTCTCCAACGCGACGGACCTGCAGGAAGCCGCGCGTCTGGTGCCCGACGATCAGTTCCTCGTCGAGACCGACGCCCCCTATCTCACCCCGCACCCGTTCCGTGGCACTCCGAACGAGTCCTATTGCATCCCGTACACCGCGCGATTCCTCGCGGAGCTGCGCGGGAGCACCCCGGAGGAGGTTGCGGCCTCGACCACCGCGACCGCCGAGCGTGTCTTCGGGCCACGCTTCTGACCTGCGAATATGAATGGAGACTGGCATGGCGCCAGCTTCTCCGTTACCGTACCGTGATGTAACGGCGACCGAAACGTCGCCACGTGATCACTCGCAGTCCACCATCCGGGAAGTCATAGTGCCTGAGCTCGACGCAGACAACACCACAACGGCGGATCAGCGAGACGGCGCCCAGTCGGGCCCCGAAGTCCTCCCCGCCACCGGTCAGCGCACCGCGGAATTCGATGTCGCTCGCGTGCAGCGGCGCATCTCCGGAATCGACGGCAGCACCGTCGACCTCCAGGTCGACCAGGAGATCCTGGACCTCGAGGCCGAGGTCTACGGCGACGAGGCCGCCGACATCGCGACCGCCGAGGCCGAGCCCGCCACCGTCGAGGAGCCCGCGACCGTCGAGGAGCCCGCGACCGACGAGGCGCCCGAGACCGAGTCGGCACCGTCGAAGTCCCGTCTGCAGGGCGTAGCGACCCGCCTGGAGAACGGCCCCGTCCGCGCCCTGACCGGTGCGATGCTGGTGGCCGTGATGGCCGGCGGCGGTACCGCGGCCGCGATGTACACCGAAGTCACGGTCACCGTCGACGGCCAGCCGCGTGAGGTCTCCACGATGAGCCGCTCGGTGAAGTCGATCCTCAACTCCGCGGGTATCGCCGCCGGCGCGGACGACAAGGTGACCCCGGCGCTGAACCAGTCGGTCTCCTCCGACCAGCCGATCACCGTGCAGCACGCCCGCGATATCGCGGTCAACGTCAACGGCACCGTGCGCACCGTCAAGACCACCGACCTGTCGATGGGGGCGGCGCTCGCCTCCGCCGGCCTGGGGGATCCCAAGAACTTCGTCTCGGTTCCCGCCGACGCACCGGTCCCGCTCGACGGTGCCGCCGTCTCCGTGGTCACCCCGGTTCCGCTGGTGGTCACCGATAGTGGCACGAAGGTCGAGGCCTCCGCCGCCGGCCGCACCGTGGGCGAATACCTCGCCAAGATGGGCGCCCCGCTGATCCAGCAGGACTCGGTGACTCCCGCCGCGTCGGCCCCGATCCGCCCCGGCATGACCATCAACGTGGTCCGCAACCGTGTCACGGACGTCACCGTCTCCGAGCCGTATACGGCGCCGCCGAAGAAGATCGACGATCCGAAGCTGACCAACGGCAAGACCGAGATCAAGGATCCGGGTAAGCCCGGTAAGCAGGACGTGCAGTACCGCGAGCACGTGGTGAACGGCAAGGTCGTCTCCCGCGAGAAGCTCTCGTCCACGGTCACCGAGCCGGGTGTCCCGGGCGTGACCGCCGTGGGCACGGCCCCGGGTGCGCCGTACGTGCCCCAGGGTTCGGTGTGGGACAAGCTGGTGCAGTGCGAGTCGACCGGCAACTGGTCGATCAATACCGGTAACGGCTTCTACGGCGGGGTGCAGTTCGACTACGGCACCTGGCTGCGGCACGGCGGCGGCAAGTACGCGCCGCGCGCCGACCTCGCGACCCGCGAGGAGCAGATCGACATCGCGCGCAAGACGCTCAAGGCGCAGGGCTGGGGCGCGTGGCCGTCCTGCTCGTCGAAGCTGGGCCTGTCCGGCAACTCGGAGTAAGTAGACTCAGCCGTTGTGACCGGCGCCGAATTCAAGAATCAGGCTCGACTGCTCGGCCCCGCGGAGATCCGCGGCCTGGCCGGGCAGTTGTCCGTTCGGCCCACCAAGCAGCTCGGGCAGAACTTCGTCCACGACCCGAACACGGTGCGCAAGATCGTCGCCGCCGCGGGCGTGCGACCCGACGACATCGCCCTCGAAGTCGGTCCCGGCCTGGGCTCCCTGACCCTCGCGCTGCTCGACGCCGCCGCAGCGGTGACCGCCGTCGAGATCGATCCCGTACTGGCGCAGCAACTTCCGCAGACAGTGGGCGACCGCGCTCCCGAGCTCGCCGGCAACCTCACGGTGATCGGCGAGGACGCGCTGAAGGTGACGGGTGAGCAGCTGGTCGCCGCGACGGGCCGTGATCGCGGTGCTCCCACGGTGCTGGTGGCGAACCTGCCGTACAACGTCGCGGTACCGGTGTTGCTGCACCTGCTCGCCGAGGTGCCCACGCTGCGTACCGTGCTGGTCATGGTGCAGCTCGAGGTGGCCGACCGGCTCGCTGCCGGCCCGGGCTCCCGGGTGTACGGCGTCCCGTCGGTCAAAGCGGCCTACTACGGCGCCGTGCGCAAGGCCGGTACCGTCGGGCGGGCGGTCTTCTGGCCCGAGCCCAATGTGGAATCGGGGCTGGTCCGGATCGATCTGCACGACCCCGCCGACCGGCCCGATGTGCCCCGCGCCGACCTGTGGGCGGCGATCGACGGTGCATTCGCGCAGCGCCGCAAGACTCTGCGGGCGGCGCTGTCCGGCTGGGCGGGTTCCCCCGCCCTCGCTGAGGAGGCGTTGGTGGCCGCGGGCGTCGACCCGCGTGAGCGCGGCGAGAAGCTCACCGTCGACCAGTTCGCGGCGATCGCGCGAGCGAAGAACGAGCGGACCGGCTTCGGCGACGATCGGGCCTGCGCCCCGTAGTCTGGACCGCGTGCTGTCCGTGGTACCCCCGTCGCTCACCGTTCGCGCGCCCGCGAAGGTGAACCTGCATCTCGGCGTCGGCGATGTGCGCCCCGACGGTTTCCACGAGTTGCAGACCGTCTTCCAGGCGTTGTCCCTGCACGACGAGGTGTCCCTCGCGCGCGCCGACGAGCTCAGTCTGCACGTGTCCGGAGAGGGCGCGCGCGATGTGCCCACCGACTCCACCAATCTCGCCGCCCGCGCGGTCGCCGCGCTCGCCGAGCGGTACGGACTCGACCCGGCGGTGCGGATCGAGATCGCCAAGGGGATTCCGGTCGCGGGTGGGATGGCCGGCGGTTCGGCGGATGCGGCGGCTGCGCTCCTCGGCGCAGCCACCCTGTGGCACCTCGACCTGTCCCGTTCCGAACTCGATGAGATCGCCGCGACACTCGGCTCCGATGTGCCGTTCTCGCTGCACGGCGGTACCGCACTGGGAACAGGTCGCGGCGAGCAACTGATTCCGGCGTTGTCCCGCGGGGAGTTCCACTGGACCTTGGCGCTGGCCCGCGAGGGTCTGAGCACCCCGGCGGTCTATCGCGAACTGGACCGGCTGCGCGAAGCCGGCGACCCGCCTCGCGCCGGCAGCCCCGACGATCTGCTCGCGGCCGTCGCCTCGGGCGATCCGAACCGGCTCGCGCCGTTGCTCGCCAACGATCTGCAGGCCGCCGCGCTCTCGCTGCAACCGGGCCTGCGCCGCACCCTGCGCGCGGGGATGGAGGCCGGGGCGCTCGCCGGTATCGTCTCCGGCAGTGGCCCGACGTGCGCCTTCCTGTGCATCAACGGTGAATCCGCCGTCGAGGTCGGCTCGGAGTTGGCCGGTGCGGGCGTCTGCCGGACGGTGCGCGTCGCCTCGGGTCCGGTGCCCGGCGCCGAAGTGCTGCGCTGATGCCGCTCAGGCGTCGAGCGCCTCGGTGAGCTCGAACCAGCGGGTCTCCTGATCGGCCAGCTCGTCCTCCAGCGCGGCGATCTTCTTCATCTCGTCGGCGAGACCGGCGTAGTCGCCCTGGTCGTGATCGGCGAGCGCGATCTTCGCCCGGTCGATCTGCTCGGTGAGCTTGGCCATCCGGCGCTCGACCGAGGTGACTTCCTTCTGGGCCGCGCGCAGCTCGGCGCCGCTCAGGCCCGACGGCGCCTTCTCCGCGGGTGCCGCGGCCGCGGCCGACACCGTGTTCTGCTGTGCGCGACGCAGCGCGAGGTACTCGTCGACGCCGCCCGGCAGGTGCCGCAGCCGTCGGTCGAGGATCGCGTACTGCTGATCGGTCACCCGCTCCAGGAAGTACCGGTCGTGGCTCACCACGATCAGCGTGCCGGGCCACGAGTCCAGCAGGTCCTCCATCGCGGCCAGCATGTCGGTGTCCAGGTCGTTGGTCGGCTCGTCGAGGATGAGCACGTTCGGCTGGTCGAGCAGGATCAGTAGCAGCTGTAGTCGGCGCTTCTGCCCGCCCGAGAGGTCCTTGACCGGCGTCGAGAGTTGCGCCGCGGCGAAGCCGAGGCGTTCGAGCAGCTGCGAGGGCGTGAGTTCCTGCGCCTTCGATCCCGAGCCCACCGTGAAACTGGTGGCGAGGTCCGCCAGAACCACCCGTACCGGATCGTCCCAGTGATTGGCTATGTCAACTGGGAGTGGCCCCACTGGGACGGTTTGATTTGGCCCCGGGCGTAGTCTGGTTCGCGGTGGGGCGGGTTGTGTCGAGTCCTGGTTGACTGGGGGGCATGGTCGAGGATCTGTCTGCTGTGGCCCGCGAGTATGTGGAGGGGCTGAGCCCGCAGGAGAGACGGGTTGTGCTTGATGCGGTGGTGAACGCGCGGTTCGCTGCAGAGGTCGATGCTCTGACGCGGGTGCGGCAGCCGACGCTGCTACCTGTGCCTGACCGGGTGGTCGGGTTTCGTGTCCGGTTGGATCTGCATGGCGCGAAGCCTCCTGTGTGGCGGCGGCTGGAGTTGCCCGGCGATCTGACACTTTCTGCTGTGCACGAGGTGATCCAGGCGGCGATGGGCTGGTACGACTGTCACCTGCACAAGTTCAGGACAGGCAGCGATCATCGTTCTCCGGCCTTCCTGACGGCATTCGATGTCAGCGAGGGCGAGGAAGGGGTGCTGGAGCAGGATGTCCGGCTCGATCAGGTCATCGCGGGCGTGGGTGACGAGCTGTGGTACGAGTACGACTTTGGCGATGGCTGGGAGCACAAGCTCAAGGTTGAGCAGGTCCTCGACACCTGTCCGTCTGCGTCGCTGTGTGTGGCGGGGAAGAACGCGTGCCCGCCTGAGGACTGCGGTGGTCTGGGCGGGTTCCATGAAGTAGCACTGTGGGTTCGCAAGGGTAGGGACGCGGCGCACCTTCCTGACAGTTTCGGCAGCGCGGAGGAGGCGAACGACTGGCTCCCTGGGGGCTGGGACCCGGATGTCTTCGACGTCGATGACGCCAATGCCGCCATCACGCTCGCTCTTTTCGATCCTGCTTCGGTTCTGGCTCCAGGCCACGGTGAACTGGGGCAGATCGCCCATCGGCTGACGATGCAGGGCAGCTCGTTGTTGCAGGGGGTGCTCGCGCGGCCGCAGTCGCACGGCCAGGCCAGTGTGTCCGCCGCGGAAGCTGAACGGCTCACCGAGCCTTACCGTCTGCTGCTCGAAGAAGTCGGTGAGGGGGTCAAGCTCACCGCCGCGGGTTACCTCCCGCCTGTTGTGGTCGAGCGGTTCGCGCAGCGCAGTGGCATCGCGAACTGGTGGATGGGAAAGGCGAACCGGGAGGATCTCACGCCTCCGGTGGCGACGGTGCGTGAAGCGGCGCAGGCGGTGGGGCTACTCAGTGTCCGCAAGGGCAGGATCAGCCCAACCCGGGCTGCTCGTCGCATCGGCGGTGACCCCACAGCGTTGTGGGAACACATCGTGGGACGGCTTCCTTGCGGTACCAAGGATTTCGATCGTGAGGCCGGATGGCTCCTGCTTGCCGTGGTCGGGAGCGGAACACCGGTGGAGAACTGGCGAAAAGAGGTCAGTGACCTGCTCTACGCAGCAGGATGGAGAACCGGCGGCGCCAACCGCTACCCGATGATGCTGCCCGTGACGAGCCCGACCTACACGATCCTCGAGAGCATGACCGATACGCACCGCGATAGATGGCACGTGCGCGGAACAGACGACGGTATCGCTGCTACCGCCCGCGCAGTGCTCAACCAGCGATAACACCGCTGGTCAGTGCTGGCACCCGGTTACTGGTGGTGGGTGGCTGCGATCATCTCTGCCAACGTCAGCGGCAGATCCGCAGGCGTGTATAGCAGGGCTGTGCGAGGTTCGATTCCCATCAACTTGGCCACCCGCTCAATTTCGGCGTTGAGGATCTGATCGATCACCTCGTCGGTGACCGCAATCCCCCGTCGCCGGGCAGCGGCTTGCGTCTGCTCCGCCAGCAGCGCGAACCGCTCGGTGCCTCGCGTTATCGCCATACCCGCCACCGTATCGAGTGCCGTTGAAGTCAGCGAGTCATGCCCGTCTGTCAGAACTCTGCCGCCCCCTCGGTGTGTGCGAGTCGGTAGCTGTGGGTGCCGGTTTCGATGATGGTGCCGCGGTAGGTCAACCGGTCGACGATGGCGGCGCAGAGCCGGGGGTCGGTGAAGGTGTCGGTCCAGCCGGAGAAGGATTGGTTGGAGGCGATCGCGACGCTGTTCTTCTCCTCGCGTTCGGTGAGGACTTGGAAGAGCAGTTCGGCGCCGCGGCGGTCGAGTTCCATGTAGCCGAGCTCGTCAATGATGAGCAGGTCAACGCGGCCGTAGCGGTTGATGGTCTTGGCGAGCTGCTTGTCGTCAGCGGCTTCGACCAGCTCGTTCACCAGTTTCGTGGCGAGGGTGTAGCGGACTCTAAAGCCCTGCTCAGCGGCGGCGGTTCCCAATCCGATCAGCAGGTGGGATTTGCCGGTTCCGGAGTCGCCGATCAGGCAGAGCGGCAGGCCGTGGCGGATCCAGTCGCCGGTGGCGAGCTGGTGGATGGTGGCGGCCTCGATGTCGGGGTTGGCGTCGAAGTCGAAGTCCGCCAACCACTTATCCCTCGGGAACCCGGCGGCTTTCACGCGGCGAACAGTCGAGCGCCGGTCGCGGTCATCGACCTCCGCCAGGAGGAGTTCGGCGAGGAACCCCTGATACGAGAGCTGTTGCTTGGCCGCGGCGGCGAGGTGCTGGTCGATCATCGACCGCACCGTCGGTAGCCGCAGGCGTCGGCAGGCTTGGTCAACGGCAGCGATCGCGGCTTCTTCGGTGAGACCTCCGCGGCGCCGCAGTGATGGCGCCAGCGTGGTGGCCTGGGACTTCGAGGTGGTGGTGCTCATGGGTGCCTTTCCGGAGTCGGTGGTGGTGGAGCGTCTGAGGCGGTGCGCCGACGGAGGAGCCGGTCGTAGGCGGCGACCGTCGGTAGTGGCCGTCGGTCAGGTGGGAGGCCGGCGATCACCGCGGCCGGGTCTGCGAGGCGTCGTTGGGTGAGGCTGACAACTCGTTGCTCACGCCGATCAGCGTGGCGAACGCGATGACGACCCGAGCTGGCCCCACCCGTCATGTCGCTAGTGGTCAGCAGTGCTGCGTCTGCGCGGCGGGCCTCCACCGCGACCACCTCGACGGTCACCGCCCCGACCCGCAATGCAGCGTCGATGCCGGCAGTCACCGCGTCCGCGGGCAGGCTGCGGTGCAAGAGCAGCACGTCGATCAGCTCGCTGGTGCCGTCGACGTCACCGTTCACTCTTCGGGCTGCGGCCCAGAACGCGTCGTGGCTGGCGGTGAACACCCCCGCTGCGCGGGCTTGAGCCAACGCTGTTGATCCCGGCAGGGCGCCGGGTTTGAACTTGAGAACCTCGAGGTAGTGGTCGAGGTCGACCTTCGCGATACCGCGGCCGGCGACGCGCTGGTGCCGCGCGACTAGGGCGCGGCCGTCGTAGACCAGCAGCTGAGAGGCCTGCAGGGAGACGCGGACTCGGCGGCCGATCAGATGCGCCGGCACCGAGTAGCGGACCATCCGAACGGTGATCATCGCCGAGCGGTCCACCCGCGGTGTGAGGACCAGACCAGGGTCGAAATCCTCCACCGGCAACGGAGCCAGCGCAGCCCGGTCGTGCTGGTAGTCCTGGCCGACGGTCCGCAGTCGGCCGTCGATACGCCGGCCCTCATCGCGCGCTTCCCAAGTTTTGATCTGCTCGTTGAGCTCATCAAGGGACTCCACCTGCGGCATCGGGGTCAAACGGTTGCGGCGAAACCAACCGACCTCGCCCTCAACGCCACCCTTCTCATGCGCCCCGGCGATACCAGGCTGGCAGTAGAACGGATCGAACCCGTAGTGCGAGTGAAACAACGTCCAGCGCGGGTTCTCCTGCCGGCGCCGGTCCCCGCCCTGCAGCACCGCGACCACCGCCGAGGTCAGGTTGTCGTAGCGGATGTGCCGGGTCGGGACCCCACCGAGCTCGCGGAACGCCTCCACGTGTCCTTCGAGGAACGCTTCCTGCCCGCCGATCGGATAGACCCGGTGAATGGCCTTGCCCGAATGCGAGAGCCGGTAGACGAACATGTGGCACTTGGTCTTGACCCCGTTCAGGATCACCCAAACCTCGCCGAAGTCGACCTCCGCCTCCGCACCCGGCGCGTGATCCTGAGCGATGAACACCTCCGTGCGCCGTCCGGCCTCCACCTCGATCTGCGCCCGCCGAACCCGCACGTAGTCCCGCACCGTCGAATACGACAACTCGACCGCGCCGTGCTCGATCGCCAAACGTTCCCGGATCCGCGTCGCCGTATGCCGCTGCTTCCGAGGAGCCTGAAGATCCGACCGCAGCATCGCATCGATCGCCGCCTTGAACGGATCCAACCGCGGCGATGACCGCTCCGGCGTCTTCCGCGGCGGCGGCTCCGCCGACGACAACGCCTGCCGCACCGTCCGACGATGCACACCATGTTTCCGGGCTAACGCCCGGATACTCATGCCCTCGACCCGGGCATCCCGCCGAATCTGCGCGAACAGCTCCACCTTCGATCCCATCATCGACCACCACCTGCTTCAGCTCGGAAACGATGTTCACGAGCAACCATCAGATGGGGCCAGATCAAACCGCCGCAACACCACCGGCGAGTCGCAAACGGGTCCAAGTCAAGCCGTCGAACCGGGGCCTACCCAAGCTGTCACAACCAAGTGATCTTCCAACTCATCGAGTCGCTGCGTGAGTGTCTGCACCTTGACGGTCTTCCCGCGCTTGACGGTGCCGGAGGTGGGCTCGGTGCCGCCGTCGACCAGCCCGAGCAGGGTGGACTTGCCGGCGCCGTTCACGCCGAGGATGCCGGTGCGCTCGCCCGGCGCGATGCGCCACTCGATATCGGAGAGCACCTGCTTATCGCCGTAGCTCACGGAGACGTCCAGGATGTCGACCACGTCCTTGCCGAGGCGCGAGACCGCGAGCGAGGCCAGCTCGGTCTTGTTGCGGATCTCGGGCACATCGGCGATCAGCGCGTTGGCGGCGTCGATCCGGAATTTCGGCTTGCTGGTGCGGGCCGGGGCGCCGCGGCGCAGCCAGGCGAGCTCCTTGCGCGCCAGGTTCTGCCGCTTCTGCTCGATCGAGGCGGCCTGCCGGTCGCGCTCGACTCGCTGCAGGATGTACGCGGCGTAGCCGCCCTCGAAGGGCTCGACGATGCGGTCGTGCACCTCCCAGGTCGCGGTGCACACCTCATCGAGGATCCACCGGTCGTGGGTCACCATCAGCAGGCCGCCCTGGTTCGCGGGCCAGCGGGTCTTGAGGTGTCCGGCGAGCCACTCGATCGCTTCGACGTCGAGGTGGTTGGTGGGCTCGTCGAGCGCCAGCACGTCGTGCTCGCCCGCGAGCAGCTGCGCGAGCTGGACGCGCCGCCGCTGCCCACCGGACAGTTCGCCGAGGCGGGCGTCCCAGGGCAGGTCGGCCAGCAAGCCCGCGAGGATGTCGCGGACCGTGGGGTCGCCCGCCCACACGTGTTCGGGCGTATCGCCCACGACCGCATGTCCGACGGTGTCCTCGTCGTCGAACAGGTCGGTCTGCGTGAGCACGCCGACGCGGACGCCGCCACGCCGGGTGACGCGGCCGGAGTCGGGTTCGCGGGTGCCGGCCAGCATGCCGAGCAGGCTGGACTTGCCGTCGCCGTTGCGGCCGACGATGCCGATCCGGTCGCCCTCGTTCACGCCGAGGGAGACGGAATCGAAGACCACTTTGGTCGGGTACTCGAGGTGGAGCGCATCCGCGCCCAGAAGATTCGCCATCGCGGTTCCAGATTACGCGGGCGCCTGTCAGACTGAACTAGTTGGATATCCGAGTAATTCTGAAGGACGTGCAGTGACGGACATCGAGACCGCCGACATCGTGACCACCGTGTCCGGGGGCACCGGACACATCGAACTGAACCGGCCCGCGGCGCTCAACGCGCTCACCACGGACATGGTGCACGCGATCGATGCGGCGCTGCAGGCCTGGGAGTCCGACGATGCGGTGACCCGCGTCCTCATCACCTCCGCTTCGCCCAAGGCCTATTGCGCCGGCGGCGACATCCGGGCCATCCGCGACCAGGTGGTGGCGGGGGAGGACTTCACCCCGTTCTTCCGCGACGAGTACGAGATGAACCTGCGCCTCGCGGAGTTCCCCAAGCCCGTGATCGCCCTCATCGACGGCGTGAACATGGGTGGCGGCGTGGGTGTTTCGATCCACGGTTCGCACCGCGTGGTGTCCGAGAAGGCGCTCATCGCGATGCCCGAGGTGGCGATCGGCTTCCTGCCCGATGTGGGTGCTACCTACCTTCTCGCGCGTCTCCCGCAGGGAGTCGGCGAGCTGATGGGGATGACCGCCGCGCGTCTCGGCGCCGGTGACGCGCTCGCCGTCGGCCTCGGCACGCATTTCGTGCCGTCGTCGGCCATGCCGAACGTCGAGGCCGCGCTGCTCGCAGGGGAGGACCTCGACGGTGTCCTCGCCCGCTTCGGCGATACCGCGCCCGCCTCGACCCTGCCGCTCGACGAGATCGCCGACGTTTTCGGCCGCGATTCGGTGACGGAGATCCTGGCGGGGCTCGCCACCTCGTCGGGTGCGTGGGCCGATACCGCCCGCGAGCAGCTGTCGACGGCCTGCCCCACCTCGGTGTTCGTCACGTTCGGCCTGATTCAGCAGGCGCGTGAGCGGACATTGGCCCAGTGCCTCGCCGAGGAGGCCGTGGTGGGCGCGCGCATGATCCGCCGCCCCGACTTCGTCGAGGGGATCCGCGCGGTGCTCGTCGACAAGACCCGCGATCCGAAGTTCTCGCCCGCGGCCATGGGCGACGTCGAGGACGCGGAGATCGAGGCGATCCTCGGCTCCTGATCCGCCAGCTCGCTGCGCTCGTGGCGCTCTCTAGCGGGGCAGTCACCTCCCCAGGTCCATGGACGTGGGGAGTGCACGACACGCGGAGGTGCTGCACCTCCCGCTAGGGAGGCTCCGTAGATCAGCCGCGGCCGGCCGCGTTCGCGAGGAAGTCGCGCAGCGCGATGCTGTCGCGGAGGTACCGCTCGTACGGGAAGTCCTGTGCGGTGAGGGCTTTTTCGAGCTGCGCCGCGTAGTCGGTGCTCGACGCGTGGAACTGCTCCGCTCCCTTCTCGGTCAGGCGCACCAGGCGCCGCCGCGCGTGCTCGGGATCGGGTTCGACGGTGACCAGCCCCTCCGGTGCGAGTGTGGCCAGCATGCGGCTGACGGCCGCGTCGGACACGAGCATCGCCTGTGCGAGCTCGTGCTGCGTGGCGGGCTGCACCTCTTCCAGTGTGCCGAGCAGCCGCATCCGGCTGTAGCTCAGCGCGCCGGGAGTGCCGTGGTCGCGGGTCACGATGCCGAGCAGCATCGTGATGTGGTTGAGCACGTCGCCCAGGCCCTCGTCGGGTTCGTTCATGCGTCCAGGTTACAGGAGTCTTGACCAGTTAATATTAACGTGTTAAGACTGAGCTATGAACGCATCGACGCAATTCCTCCTCCACACCTCCACCCCGCTGATCTTCCCGGTCGCCGCGGCGATCTGGGCGACGTTCCGGTCCGTCCGCCGGCCCGGCGAGCGCCTCGAGACCTGGCAGCGGGCCATGCTCGTCGCCGCCGGTCTGGGCGCCGCCTGGGTGGGCGCCTTCTTCCTCCTCGCGCCGGACGCGATGGCGAACGAGATCGGCTTCCCGGCAGGCAATCCGTTCCAATTCGAAATCGCCTTCACCAACCTCGGTTTCGCGGCGATGGCCTTCGTGCTGGTCCGCCGGCATCGGGACTTCCGCCTCGCCTACGGCGTTGGCTACGCGATCTTCCTGTGGGGCGCCGCCGTCGGACACCTCGACCAGTGGTTTGCGCACGGCGATCACCAGCCCGGCAACACGGGCGGCATCCTCCTCGTCGACATCCTCGTTCCGGCGGCGATCATCGCGCTGGCGATCGCGGACCGTCGACGTGCGCGGTCGCACGGTTCGCCCGCGGCCGTCGCTGCGGCGGCCTGACTGCAGGCCAGTCACACTCGACTGGCTCTGTACGGTGCCGCAGCCCGCCGCCAGGATCGATCCATGATCGTTTCGTGGACCGCGGTGGCGGGAATGGTGGTGACGGCGTACGCGAACGTGAGCGTTTACAACCGGAGGCGCATATGATGCAAGTATGCAGGTACGAGGACTGTGAGAGGCCCGTGCGGTTGAAGCAACTGTGCAATTCTCATTATCAGATGCAGCGACGCGGTGAGGCACCTCGCCCGTTGAAGCCTCAGCGCAGCCGTGCGCAGCGCAGGATCGACGCACGAGAGGGAGAACAGACCTGCTCCGTGTGCCACGAGCGGAAGCCCTTGGCCGAGTTTGGTCGCGTGAACGGCAAGCTGAAGTGGCGATGCAAGGCATGCGCATGGGCGATCGCGCGTGACCTCAAGTGGGGTTTCGAGCCCGGTGGTTGGCAGCGCATGTTCGAGGCTCAGGGCCGCGCGTGCAAGCTCTGCGGCACAACCGAACCAGGGCGCTCAGGTTGGCAGACTGACCACGACCACACGTGTTGCCCTGAGCGTCGATCGTGTGGGAAGTGCGTTGGGCATCAACGACGAGTATCTGTCCACCGATGCGAGCAAGCGTCAGGTGACCAAGTACCTCCGTGAGTGCGGGGGGCCTTACCCCCTGTTCTTGGACACGTGTAATCCAGCACATGGCTGGGGGAAGTGAGAATCCAAGGATGGCCAGGAAGAGTTACACCGATGAGTTCCGGTGCCGGGCGGTGGACTTGTATGAGTCGACGCCGGGTGCGACGTTGCAGGGGATCGCGGCGGATTTGGGTGTGTCCCGGGGATCGTTGAAGGGGTGGGTCGACAAGCTCGGCTCCGGGACGAGGACCGCGTCGGCTGCGGCGGGGGTGTCAGTGGGGCGGCGGGAGTCGCAGGCGGCGAGGATCACGAGGCTGGAGGCCGAGAATGGGGTGTTGCGGGTCGAGCAGGCAAAGCTTGCTGAGGAACGCGACATTCTCCGTCAGGCGGCGAAGTATTTCGCCGGGGAGACGAGTTGGTGAACCGCTTCCAGTTCGTTGAGGACCACAAGGACGCCTACGGCGTGAAGCGGTTGTGCCAGGTGATTGGGATCGCGCGGTCGTCGTTCTACGCGTGGCTCGCTGCAGCGCAGGGGCGGGCCGCGCGGACGGCGGCTGACTCGGTGCTGGCGGGCCGGATCCGGGTGCTGCAAGACCCGAAACAGGGCGGGGATCGTGCTTACGGAGCGCCTCGGATCACCGCTGACCTCAACGCCGGCGCAGCCGAGAGTGAGCGGGTCAACCACAAGCGCGTGGCGCGCGTGATGCGTGAGCACGGCCTGGCCGGAATCCGGCTCCGCAAGCGTGTGAAGACAACCGTCCCGGATCAGTCCGGTCGACGCTTCCCAGATCTGATCGGCAGGAACTTCAGCACCGGCGGTCCTGGTCGCCGCTACGTCGGCGACATCACCTACCTGCCCATCGCCGACGGCAGCAACCTCTACCTCGCGTCGGTCATCGACCTGGGCTCACGCAAGCTGGCAGGCTGGTCGATGGCCACTCACATGCGCACCGAGCTCGTCGAAAACGCACTACGGGCCGCGCAGCGCGAACGCGGCACCCTGGCTGGGGCGATCTTTCACTCCGACCACGGGTCGGTCTACACCTCGAAGGCCTACACCGCCCTCTGCGAGCACTTCGGCGTGACCCAGTCGATGGGAGCGATCGGCTCGTCCGCGGACAACGCCCTCGCTGAGAGCTTCAACGCGACCCTCAAACGCGAACTCCTCCAAGGCCGACCAGCGTTCGGCGACCAGGCCACGGCCTACCGGGCCGTGTTCCGGTGGGCCAACCGCTACAACACCCGCCGCCGGCACTCCGCGATCGGCAACATCACACCAAACACCTACGAAACCGCCTACCGCGCTACGCTCACGCAAGCGGCATAACCGAAATGACATCGTGTCCAAGATCCAGGGGCAAGGCCCGGGGTCCGGTCGAACGACACGCGCATGTGGGAGCGATACCACGAGGTCGTCCAGGCGCTCGATACGGTGCGTGACGATGCGTAAGACTCAGCGGTGCAAAACCGGTTCAAAACGTGGTGCAATACCGACGGTGATTAGAAAAACCGCAGGTCAAAACGTGGTGCAGAACCACATATAGGCGCAGCCAATATGTGTATTGACTCGGTTTAGAACCAGCAGGCCCATCCCAAGAATAGTTTTCGGGGTGGGTCTTGCTGTAGGTTTGAGGCGTGTCAGGTCTACCCCCACGGGGGGGTACCCCGAGCGAGAGTGCGTGCTCAACGACTTGGCTTAGGCGCTGCCGGACCGTCTGAAACCAGTTCGAGAATGCCTGGCGCCTAGCTACCACTCTGGACCCCGAACGATCGAGGCCCAGATGGTGGGTGTTCCCGTCAGTCTTCGGGGGTCGCGTCGTCGGCCTTGGTGCGCTTGGCCTCCTGCTCGTAGGCCGCGTACTGGCGCTTGAGCGCGGTCACGTCCTTCGAGTCGAACGCGTAGCGGGCACGCCCTTCCTCAGCGCGCTTGTCGTAGCCCACGCTGCGGAGAAACTTGCGAAACGTCTTGGCGTCGGGAGCCCCGACCTTCTCAGCAGCCTCGACGGTGGGAAGTTGTTGGCAGCCATGATGATTGGTCCTTTCAGTGTGGTCGTGCGCGTTGCTCACGATTGAACGTGAGGACCATAAGAGACCCGGGCCGGCTGTCCAAGGTCGTAGGCCAAAGAGCCATGTCAGCGCTGTAACCAGCTACGACACGTGCAGCACGTCCACACGGGTGCCTGAGCGCGACTATGGACGACCGACTGCGCGATGCGCGCACATCGACGTGCACACGCGTACGCGAGGCGCACGGGACGACTTGGTAACCCTTCTACCTGAAGAGTATGCCGACGATATCCTCGATGTGCGCTTTCGCCTTGTGTTCCCCCGGACGATACTTATTGGGGTGTCCGGACGAGTTTCTGAGCGTCAGGCAACCGGCAAGGATTTGCTTCTCATTCTTGTCGAGAACACCCAAGTCCTGCCCTATCTGAAGCAAGAGCTCCTCGTTGTACTCGACGAGATCGTCCCTCTTTTTAATCGTCTTTGCCTTGGGGTTGTGCTTTTGTGCTGCAGCGGTGATCTCGGCAGGGGTTGAGCTTGCGAAAACCCGCTCCTGAATCTCGTGAACTGCTGCAACCCACATAAATACTATGGCTGCCCGATGAGCTTCGGCTTCTAGGCAGTCGACCGCCTCGTTGGCATATTCTTTCGCGTTTTCGTCCGAGATGCACGAGACTACCGAACGAATCTGTTCTATGTCTGCGTTCCGACGGCTACTTGACTGGGTAGCACCCACCCATGTCAGGTCGGCGAAGGATGCAACATGGTCGTAGCCGCTGGGCGTAAGTCTCCAGAGCTTTCGCCCGTTCTCGTCCAATCCTGCGAGTTCGACGTATGCGCCCGCGTTAGTGAACGCGGCGGGGACGTTCCAAGTCTTCGCCCCGGGCACCCGCGCGTTGACTATCGCGTCCTTCACTGTCGCTGAATTGACAGGTGTGTCTCCCAGCGCGGCGTCCAGATAGAATGTAGTGGCGAGGACGCGCTTAACCCTGGATTCTTTCGAGATGGCTGAGAGGAACTCGGTCAGTGTCATTCAGGGGCCGCGCCCCGGATCTTCGTCACCAAGGCTTGCAGGCTTTGGTGAGAGCTGGGCTTAACTCGAGCGACTTTTCCTCGTGGCGGTCCAGTGTACACGAGGGTGGAGAGGCCGCCCATTACTTTTGCCCAGTTCCCCTTCGGGTCACATTTCAGTCGCTGGCACTCTGCCCTCAGAACCTCGTCAGTTGTTTCGGTCTCGTCAAGGGCGTAGTTGCGTGCGGTCGTAATCGCCAATGCGACCGCCTGCGCCTGGTCCTTCGTGGTAGACCCGAACTTCGAACGAGGGCCCATCAGGTGGGGGCCGGACTCATCGAAGTAGTAGACCTCCTGCAGATCGTCCACGGAGATCGACGCCTCTTCCGAGAACTTGTCGAAGAGCGAGGCGTCGTTGGACTTTTGTCCTGCTGGGGGACCTGACGCTGCAGGCTTCCCAGTATCGTCAGCGGTCACCGAAGCCGGAGAGGTGGGCGTCGATGGCGCAGGCGCCGCGCCCGGCGCTGAACGTGTCAGGAAGTCGATTGCCTGCTTGAATGCCAGCTCTTGGAGGGGTTCAGGCACTCCTGCGTCTCTTACTGCCCCCCACGCACGGGCAATCAGTTCTTCAACTTCCAACACAAGCCTCCTCCGGTAGGTCCCTGGATCATAGTCCTCGTCCTCCATGAACTGGGCGATTCCCGACACAGGTCTGGACGCGCAGGAGGTGCAACAGCAGGACCGACGCGATAGGCGCGATAGGGTATGAATCGCGAACGTTCGATTTGGCGATGGTGCTCACGCCCGGGCCGAACATGATCTACCTCGTCTCGCGCAGCATCAGCCAGGGCCGCACGGCGGGTCTGATCTCGCTGGCGGGCACCGGGGTGGGCTTCGTCGTCTACCTCGTCCTCGCGAACGTCGGGCTCGCCGTCGTCTTCGTCGCGGTGCCGTGGCTGTTCATGGGCATCAAGGCGGCGGGGGCGCTGTACCTGGGCTACCTCGCGTGGCAGGCGCTGCGCCCCGGAGGCCGCGGGCTGTTCGAGACCGACGACCTGCCGCGCGATCCCGCCGGGAAGCTGTTCCGCAGAGGGCTGCTCACCAACCTGCTCAACCCCAAGGCGGCGATCATGTACCTCGCGCTGATCCCGCAGTTCATCGAACCCGCGCGCGGGCACACGGCGGCGCAGGGCTTGTTGCTGGGCGGCGTGCAGATCACCGTCTCGATGCTGGTCAACGCCGCGATCGTGGTCGCGGCCGGTGCCGTGGCGGCGCTTATCGCGCGCCGACCTGCCTGGGCCACGTGGCAGCGGCGGATCACCGGAACCCTACTCGGTGCCGTCGCGCTGATGCTCGCCCGTGAGGTCCCGCAGCGCGCCCGTCTGTAAGTCAGTGCAGGGAAGCGTCCGCGGCGGACCGTTCCCACCGCGTGAATCGCACGGTGAGACCTACACGCATCGGCGCCGCTAGGAACGGGCCGGCGGATGCCGCAGCCTCGCCGTCGAAGGGCGCGACCCGCACGAGCCGCCACTGCTCACCAGCGGCGCGGGCCCGCACGATGACGGCATCCGGCCACCTGCTCACGCGCACCGTGATTTCACTGTCGCGCCACTCGTCCACGTGCCCGACGGACCAGTCGGAGCGGACATCGGTCACGACCGCGCCGAGGCCGAGGTGGCCGTCCGCGAACTCGATGCCGGTCTTGATCCAATGCTCCTCGTCGACTCTGACGAAGACGCCGGCCTGGTCGAACTGCCCATCCCACGGGCCGCGGAACGAGACCTCCATGGCCTCGCCGACTGCGAGGGGGGCGAGCAGGGCGTGCTCCGTATCGTGGACGAAGCCGTACGCGGTGCGCCGCCAGGCGTCACTCCCCTCGGCAGCGGTGACGTCGAGGTCGCCGTCGGCGAGGTGAACCCGTGCGGGTTCGTTGGTCCAGGTTCCATCGGCCCAGTCGATGGGCTGCGATTCGGTCACGGCGACAGATTACGACCACCTGGCTCGCAGGTCGGCGAATTCGCGGGTGTGCGTATCGCCAGCGCGACCACCGCCCGCGGCCGTCCGTCAATCGGCCGCGGCGACCAGGGGCTCCAGGGTGAGGTCGGGGTGCTCCTTCTCGATGTACTGCAGCCGCCACTTATCCGAGAACAGAGCGAGCAGGGCACCGTCGGTGCGCTCGAAGACCTCCACACCGCGCTGCCGGTTCAGCTCATCGGCGCTGGCGGCATCGGTGCGGCGCGCCACCGAATATCCCAGATGCTCGACCTGCGCGGCCACATTGAACTCGGTCTTCATCCGTGCGACCACGACCTCGAACTGCATCGGGCCCACGGCGGCCATCACCGGTGAGGCATCGCCGCGAACATCGTTGCGCAGCAACTGCACCACGCCCTCGGTGCCCAGCTGCTCGATGCCCTTGCGGAACTGCTTGTACTTCCCCGCGGAATCGGCACGGACCACCGCGAAGTGCTCCGGTGCGAACGAGGGGATCGGCGGGAACTGCACCTTGGCGCCGTCGTACAGGGTGTCGCCGGGGGCCAGCGCGTTCGCGTTGACCAGGCCCACCACGTCGCCCGGGTAGGCGGTCTCGACCGTCTCGCGGTCGCGACCTACCACCGTCATCGCGTATTTGGTGGCGAACGGCTTGCCGGTCTGCGCGTGCTGCACCACCATGCCGCGCTCGAACTCGCCGGACACGATCCGCATGAACGCCAGCCGGTCCCGGTGTGCCGCGTCCATTCCCGCCTGCACCTTGAACACCACGGCGCTGAACGGGTCGGTCACCTCGCGCTCGGACTCGTCGACCGCGGCACGCGCGTGCGGTGCGGGAGCCAGCTCGACCAGCGCCTCCAGCAGCTGGCGCACACCGAAATTCAGGATCGCCGAGGTGAAGATCACCGGCGAGGTCTGGCCCGCCAGGAACATCTCCTGATCGTGGCCCTGGCCCATCTCCGTCATGAGTTCGGTCTCCTCGACCGCCTCGGCCCACACATCACCCTCGCGGTCGAGCGCATCGTCGGTCGAAAGATGTTCCTCCGGAGCGATCTTCGCGCCACCGGCGGTGCGGGTGAAGTGCACGTACTCGTCCTTGCGCACATCGCGCAGGCCGCGGAAGTCGCCGGCGATGCCCACCGGCCAGAACAGGGGAGTGGGCGTCAGGCCGATCCGCTCGCTGATCTCGTCGAGCAGCTCCAGCGGCGTGCGACCGGGCCGGTCCCACTTATTGATCACGGTGATCACCGGGATGCCGCGATGCCGGCACACCTGGAACAGCTTGAGTGTCTGCGGTTCCAGGCCCTTCGCGGCGTCGATCAGCATCACCGCCGCGTCGACCGCGGTCAGCACGCGATAGGTGTCCTCGGAGAAATCGGCGTGGCCGGGGGTGTCCACCAGGTTGATCACCGCGGGCTCGTCGCCCTCTGCCGCGCCCGACGGCGTGTAGTTGAACTGCAGCGCCGTCGAACTCACCGAGATGCCGCGGGCCTTCTCCATCTCCATCCAATCGGACACGGTGGACTTGCGACCAGCCTTGCCGTGGATGGCGCCGGCCTCGTTGATCACCCGGGCATGCAGCGCGAGCGCCTCCGTCATCGTCGACTTGCCCGCGTCGGGGTGGGAGATGATGGCGAACGTACGGCGACGGGCCACCTCGTCGGCAATGGTGCTGGCACTGGAACTCACGAAGAGTCAGTCTACCCGTTCGCGCAGGTAGACCACGTGGTCGGGCGGGTCGATCGGATTCTCTGGCGTGATGTCGACGTGGCCGATGAGCGTGAAACCGGCACGCTCCAGCGCGCGCCAGGAGCGTCGGTTCCCGGCGGCCACACAGACCACGACCCGCGCACCGTCGAGCTCGTCGAAGATCTGCGAACACATGGCCCGGATCATCGCGGTACCCAGCCCGCGGCCCGTGGCGTACTGGGAGCCCACCAGATAGTCGATGCCGTAGTCGCGCGGGCCCAGGTCCACCAGCCGGCCGACCGCGGTGGTCTCGTCCTCGTCGGGGTAATCCAGCCAGCGCTGCCGCTGGATCAGGCCCACGGGCGTCCCGCTCCCGGCGTCGCGGTGTTGATCGGACCCGCTCGCTCCGCTCCCGGCGTCCAGGGCGAGGAAGTCGAGAGATGGCTCGGCACCGTCGACCGACGGCCCGAAGTCGCGCTCGATCGCTTCCCGAGAGGTCTCATGGTTCCACCAGCGCCGATTGTGCGGCTCGGAGAGCCAGACCGCGAGTAGCCCGAAGTCCTCGCGAGTGACACGGCGGAACGTGATCACCAGGCGTGCACGGTATTCTGCGCGGACTCCAGGTCGAGGTCGCGCGAGATCAACAGCTCGACCGCGTCGGCGGCATTGGTGACCAGTAGCGGCACCTCCGTGCGTTCGGCGGAGGCGAAGGGCTTGAGAACGTAGTCCGCGGGATCCTGGCGACCGGGAGGACGCCCGATGCCCGCGCGCACGCGCAGGTAGTCCTTGGTGCCCAAGTGCTGGGTCAGCGAGCGCAGGCCGTTGTGACCGCCCTCGCCGCCGCCGCGCTTGAGCCGCACCAGACCGAAGTCGATGTCGAGCTCATCGTGCACGGCGATCACATCGGTGGGTTCCACCGAGTAGAACCGGGCGAGCGCGGACACGGGCTGCCCGGAGAGGTTCATGAAGGATTGCGGTTTCGCCAGGTACACCGGGCGGCCAGCGAGCCGCGCGCCCGCGACCTCCGCTCCCGACTTCTTGTGTCGGGAGAAGGAGGTGCGGGCGCGTGTCGCGAGCTCGTCCACCACGTCGAAACCGATGTTGTGGCGGGTACCGGCGTACTTCTCGCCGGGGTTACCCAGCCCCACGACGATCAGCGGCCGGTCGGTCACAGCAGTTACTCGGCGGCCTCGGCAGCGGGCTCGTCACCCTCGGTCGCGTCATCGCCCTCGGTCTCGGCGGCGGCGATCTCGGTGATGTTGACGATCAGCGCCTCGGGATCGGTGAGCACGGTGACGCCGGCGGGAACCTCGAGCTGGCCCGCGGCGATCTGGGTGCCGACCTCAAGGTTGTGCACGTTGACCACGATGTTCTCGGGGATGCTCAGCGCGTCGGCCTCGATCTCGACCTCGTTGAGGTCCTGCGCCACCTGAGTGCCGCCGGCCGGGTCGCCCTCGACGATGACGGGCACCGAAACGGTGACCTTCTCGCCCTTCTTGATGACCAGGAGGTCGGTGTGCTCGATGTAGTTGCGCAGCGGGTGCACCACGACCTGCTTGGTCAGCGCGAGCTGCTCCTTGCCGTCGATGTCCAGGCTCAGCACGGCGTTGGTGCCGTCCTTACGCAGGATGGTGGCGAAGTCGCGGGCCACCACGGTGAGGTGCTGGGGCTCGGTGCCGTGGCCGTAGAGGACCACGGGGACGAGGCCATCGCGACGGGTGCGGCGGGCGGCGCCCTTACCGAACTCGGTGCGCACGGACGCGGTGAGCTTGTTGGTGTCAGACATGATGCTCCAATGGGGGTGGTGCGGCCTCGGCGATCCGAGGCGGTCTGCACCCGACGCACACGGAGCGGTCCGCGGAGAAGGTGTGCCGTTCGCGTCGATCACGGCGGCCGGAGCCGCCCTCGCCGAGAAGGTCGCCGGTCAGTCTACCGAACGCCCCGGTCGAGAGCGAAATCGAACCGGTCAGGCGAGCGCGGCGACGGGGAATGTTTTCGCCAACGCGTCATGTCCAGTTCGCCCTGCTGCTACGCCGCGCCCGGAACATGGTGCCGTGAACAACTCCCCGCTGTGGTCGCCGCACGACGTCGCCGAGCGCTTCGTCGAGGCGCTGGGCAGCGGCGATTTCGAGATCGCCGAACAGCTCCTGGCGAAGGACGTGGTGTACACCCGCACCTCGTGGCGCACACTGCGCGGCCGCCGGGCCGTCTCCCGCAACTTCCGCCGCCACGAGCACTCCCGAGTCCAGCTGCACTCGGTGTTGATCTCCGCCACGGCCGATGACGCGATCGCGCTCACCGAACGGGTGACCTCCCTGGTCTACGGTCCGCTGCGGCTCCAGTTCTGGGTTTGCGCCCGGTTCGACGTGCGCGATGGCCGGATCGTCGCGTGGCGCGACTATTTCGACTTCCTCGACATCGCCAAGGCGGCGGCGCGGGCGCTGGCCGGGGCGGTGTACGCACCGGTACGGCCGGAACTGCCACGCGCCGCGGTGTGAAGGATTGCGCGCACGCCGGTCGTGAGGGAAGGCTCCGCGGTCCCGCGGTGTTGCACGGGGCATGACGAATCTCGGCAAGCTCGGAATCTGGCGCGCGGCGACCCAGGCCGACGGTGACTTCGCGCGGCGCGCGGAGGCCCTCGGCTACGGAGCGGTCTGGCTAGGCGGTTCTCCCGGCGGCGATCTGGCGGTCGCGGAGCAGGCGCTGGACGCCACCGAGAACCTCACCGTCGCCACCGGCATTCTCAACATCTGGCAGGACACACCGGCCTCGGCGGCGCAGGCGTTCCACCGCATCGAACGGGCGCACCCCGGCAGGTTCCTGTTGGGGATCGGTGCGGGCCACCGCGAGGCCACCGCCGAGTACCGCTCGCCGTACCGCGCACTCGTGGACTTTCTGGACGGTCTCGCCGGCGAGGGTGTCCCGTCGGATCGGATCGTCCTGGCGGCACTGGGGCCGAAGGTCCTCACGCTGGCCGCCGATCGCACCGCGGGCGCGCATCCGTACCTCACGACCGCGGAACACACCCGGCAGGCGCGGCGGATCCTCGGCGACGGCCCACTCCTCGCGCCCGAGCAGAAGGTGGTGCTCGACGAGGACGATGCGCGTGGCCGGGAGACCGGACGCAAGACGGTGACGTTCTACCTCGGCCTGCGGAACTATGTGGCCAATCTCCAGCGCCTCGGCTACTCGGACGCCGATGTGCAATCCCCGGGGAGCGACCGGCTGATCGACGTGCTGGCCGTCCACGGCGACGGTGACGCGATCGCGGCGGGAGTGCGGGCGCACCTGGACGCGGGCGCCGATCACGTGGTGGTGCAGGCACTCGGCGCTGATCCGTGGCCTGCCCTCGAGGCGATCGCGCAGCGCCTGCTCTGACCGTGCGGCACTATGGTGCCGTGGACGTGAAAGCGCAAGCAGCAGAAAATATCGCCGACTTCGCCGTCGAGCAGTTCGCAGCGAACGGGACCACGCACGACGTGTACCGCAAGGGCACCGGCCCCGCGGTGATCGTCATGGCGGAGATCCCCGGCATCACCCCGAAGGTGCTGGAGTTCGCCCGCCGGCTGGTGGACGCCGGATTCACGGCCGTTCTGCCGCACCTGTTCGGTATTCCCGGATTGGACGCGAATCCGAAGGTCACGGGCCTCAAGGGCACGGCGACCGCGATCGCATCGACCGCCCCGATCTGCGTGAGCCGCGAGTTCACCATTCTCGCCACCGGCAAATCCTCGCCGGTGATCACCTGGTTGCGGGCGCTGGCGAAGCAGGAGCACGGGCGCTGCGGCGGCAAGGGCGTCGGCGCCGTGGGAATGTGTTTCACCGGTGGTTTCGCGCTCGGCATGGCGGTCGACGATGTGCTGCTGGCGCCGGTCCTGAGTCAGCCCTCGCTGCCGCTGGGCATCACGCCGAGCCGCCGGCACAACATCGACATCTCGCCGGAGGATCTGGAGACCGTGAAGGTGCGCTGCGCCAAGCAGGGCCTCAAGGTGCTGGGCATGCGATTCACCGGTGACAAGATGGTGCCCGGTGAGCGCTTCGACTTCCTCCGCGAGCAGCTGGGCGATGCGTTCATCGCGGTCGAGATCGACGATGCCGACGCCAATCCGGAAGCGCCGACGCCGCCGCACTCAGTGCTCACCGAGCACCTGATCGATGAGCCCGGCCAGCCCACCCGGGAGGCGCTCGATCAGGTCATCGACCTGATGCGCACCACGCTCGTCTCAGCGCAGGCCTAGGTGGAGGGCCGCCCACCCACGAGGTCGTCCCAGCGTTGCCGCACCGGATCCCATCGCCGGTCGAACGCGGCCGCGCGTCGCGCCGCCCGTTCCGTCGTGGTGGGGGAGTAGAACCACCGAGCCCACGGCGACGTGGGGCGGGCGAGCCGGACCGCTGAGAACCACGCGATCGGGCCCGCGACCAGGGCGAGCAGCGCGGTGGGGTACTTGCCCTTCAACGCGGTGACGGCCACGAGCACGAAGTGCACCGCGAGCGCAGCGAGCAGCCCGCCGCGCACCCAGCTCTCGGTGCCGCCGAGGCCGGTCACGTTCACCGGTGACACCCCGACGGCCGCGAGACCCACGCACGCCGCGGCAAGCGTCACCACGTTCACCGACAACTGCCCCTCCTGGGACCAGTACACGTCCTTGAGGTGGAAGAGCATCGCGAACTCGTCGAGCACCAGTGACGCGCCGATGCCCACCAGCGCCGCCGCGAGATACGACCACGGCGCCCGCCCCACCGCACCGACCGCGGAGAACGCTCCGGCCACCAAGAGCAGCAGGCCCGGCGTCGAATGATGCAGGTGCACACCGCCGCTGCTGAGGTTGTGGAACGGCCCGCGTCCGGCCCGGATCATTCTGGTCACGGTGCGGGTGGCGGCGAACGTGATCACGAAGGCGACGAAACTGAGCAGCAGTGGCCCCTTCTGGGCGCCGATCACCTCGGCCTGCCACCACTGCGCGAACCACTGCGTCACCGATGCAGCTTATTCGAGGCGCTTGTCCTCTTCGCGCTCCAACCGATCGCGCTCCTGCTGCTTGCGCTTCTCCTCCTGCTCGATCGCCTGTTCGCGGGCGTTCTTGTCGCTCATGCCTTCTTCTCCTCGTCGTCAGTGGGAGCCGGCTCGGCGTCGGCGGTGGGCACGCTGCTCTCGGTCACGGTGCCGTCCTTGCTCACGTCCACGACGGTGATCACCAGACCGTTGTCGTCGGCGTCCACGCGAACCGTGTCGCCGGGCACGATCTCACCCTTGAGCAGCATCGACGAGAGGCGGTTATCCAGTTCCTTCTGCACCGTACGGCGCAATGGCCGAGCGCCGAACTGGGGCTGGAAGCCCTCCTCGGCGAGCCAGTCCTCGGCCTTCTCGGTGACGTCGAGCTGAACGTCCTGGCCGCGCAGCAGGCCGCGCGTACTCTCCAGGATCAGCTCGACGATGTTGCGGATCTGTTCCTTGTCCAGGCGGTGGAAGATGACCGTGTCGTCGATGCGATTGAGGAACTCGGGCCGGAAGTGGGCATTGAGCCGCTCCTTGACCTTCGGGACCACCGACTCCCAATCATCCTCGGGCGCTTCCAGGATCAAATCGGCGCCGATGTTGCTGGTGAGGATCACGATGGTGTTCTTGAAGTCGACGGTACGACCCTGCGCGTCGGTCACCCGGCCGTCGTCGAGCAGCTGCAGCAGGATGTTGAAGACATCGGGGTGCGCCTTTTCGATCTCGTCGAACAGGATCACCGAGTAGGGCTGGCGGCGCACCTTGTCGGTGAGCTGTCCGGCCTCCTCGTAGCCCACGTAGCCGGGAGGCGCACCGACGAGCCGGGAGACGGTGTGCTTCTCCTGGAACTCGCTCATATCGAAGCGGATCAGGCGGTCTTCGTCGCCGAAGACCGTGGCCGCCAAGGCCTTCGCGAGCTCGGTCTTACCGACGCCGGTGGGGCCGAGGAACAGGAACGAGCCGATCGGGCGGCTCGGGTCCTTGAGGCCGGCGCGGGCCCGCCGGACCGCTTCCGAGACGGCGATCACGGCCTCGTCCTGCCCGACCACCCGCGCGTGCAGGTCGTCCTCCAGGCGCAGCAGTTTCTCCTTCTCCTCCGACGTTAGGTCGGCGACCGGGATACCCGTGCGTCGCGAGACCACCTCGGCGATGTCGGTCACCGTCACCTCGGGATCGTTGGGCTCGCCGTCGGCCGCGGCGATGTTCTTGAGCCGCTCCTCGGCTTCGGAGATCTTGAGCTTGAGTTCGTCGGCCGTCTTGTAGTCCTCGGCGGCGACCGCGCTGTCCTTCTCCCGGTTCAGTCGCGCCAGTTCATCCTCGACGGTGCGCGTGCCCTGATCGGAGGTCTTGGTGCGCAGCCGGACCCGGGCTCCTGCCTGGTCGACGAGGTCGATCGCCTTATCGGGCATGAACCGATCGGTGATGTAGCGGTCCGAGAGCTCGGCGGCGGCGATGAGAGCGTCGTCGTCGTAGTGCACCTGGTGGTGCTCCTCGTAGACATCGATGAGGCCGCGCAGGATCTCGATGGTGTCCTCGACCGTCGGCTCGCTCACCATCACCGGCTGGAACCGGCGTTCGAGCGCGGCGTCCTTCTCGATGTACTTGCGGTACTCGTCGATCGTGGTGGCACCGATGGTATGCAGCTCGCCACGGGCCAGCGCCGGCTTGAGCATGTTGCCGGCGTCCATGGAGCCTTCGCCGCCGCCGCCCGCGCCGATGATCGTGTGCAGCTCGTCGATGAACACCACCAGTTCGTCCGAGTGCTCGCGCACCTCGTCGAGCACCTTGGTCAGCCGTTCCTCGAACTCGCCGCGGTACTTGCTGCCCGCCACCATGGAACTCAGGTCGAGCGCGATCACGCGGCGTCCGGCCAGTGTCTTCGGCACATCGTCGTTGACGATCCGCTGGGCCAGCCCTTCGACGATGGCGGTCTTACCGACGCCCGGGTCGCCGATCAGAACGGGGTTGTTCTTGCGGCGGCGGGAGAGGATCTCGATGGTCTGCTCGATCTCCTCGGCGCGGCCGACCACCGGGTCGACCTTGCCGGCGCGAGCCTCCGCAGTGAGGTCGCGGCCGTACTCATCGAGCGTTGGCGTGCTGCTCGGTCCCTGTGCCGCCTGCGCCTGCTGTCCCGGCTTCCCGGCCTTGCCGCCCTTACCGGGAACCGACTGGCCCGAGGAAATGCCGCCGCCCGCAAGGGTTTGTGCTGCAACGGTATCCGGATTGTCGGCGATGCCCAGCAGAATGTGTTCGGGGCCCACGTACGACTGTCCGGAGTGCGCCGCCTGTTGCTGGGCCACACGCAGCGCGCGCCGCGAGGCCGGGCTGAGCGACGGTGCGCCGTCGGCGCCCTCGGGATTCGCGCTCGCCTTCGCTGCAGTCTCCATGGTGGAGGCGACACGATCCGGATCGAGCCCGACCCGGACGATGATCTCGCGGGTCGGCTCGTTCACGGCGGCCGCGTACAGCAAGTGCTCCGGGGTGATCTCACTGTTGCCCCAGTCCGCCGCCGCCACCTGGGCCTCGGCGAGCAGGTTCTTCGCCTGGTCGTTGAGGAGCCGGTTCAGGTCAACCCGCTGCACGGACGGGCGTCCCACCGAGTTCCCGAAGAACCGCTGGAAGATGTCATCGAAAACGCCGTCGAGATCACTCATTTCACTGCTTTCTTGTTCATCGGAAGGTGGCGGAACGGGTGGAGCGTGAGATCAGGCGGTGAGCGGCACCGCGGCTTCGGGGGTGTAGGCCAGGAAGGTGAAGGTCTCCTGCAGGTACAAATCGACGGTGTCGGCGGTGTGCGAGAGGTACCCGATCTCCACGTCGGTGCCCAGCCGGAGGTCGAAATCGCCGCCGCGAGTAGTGAGCACGAAGGCGCCGTCGATGGCGGGCGCCCAGATGATGTCTCCATCGACCAGGCGGTTGAGGTGCTCGCGGACCGGGTAGCCATGATCCGAGGTCTCGCTCACCCGGGTGTACACGTCGGCCGACAGCAGTACGGAATACGGGCCGTCGACACCGGCGAGCCGCAGGTCGGAGAGGGCCTGCGAGACCACATCGGGGATATCGCGCGGATCGTCGGGCAGCTTGAGATCGCTGCCGGCGGCGGTGGTGCGGATGCCGGGGATCGAAGCATCGGGGTAGCCCTCGAAGATGGCGCGGTCCTCCGCATAGGCCAGGCTGCGTGCTGCATCCTTGACCGGGTCCCAGTCGGCGTCCTGTGCGCCCCGCTCGACCGAGTCGATCGCTTTGCGGCTCAGTGTGAACGGGACACGCAATCGCACCAGCGGCCGACTGTCGCGCAGATGGGCTTGCACGCCTTCGGCGGGACCGCCGACCTCGAGCAGGTGTCCGGTGCCCACCGCGCTGGCGGTGGGGCCGAGCGGATCGCCGAGGTCCACGACGCGGCGGCCGGCGATATTGCGTTTGAAGGTGCGGGTGGCCTCGGTCTCGATCTCCGACCACGCGGCGGAGGTGACGGGGGCGAGGTCGCGGTACAGGTTGTTCATCGATCGCTTCCTTTCAGGCTGCCGATCTGGAGGGAACCGTCCGGGTTCTCCGGTTCGGTGGGGGAGTTCTCGTCGGCCTCGGCCGGCGCGGGCGGCGGATCGTCGAGGAAGTCTGCCGGTGGTGTGAAGAACAGGCACCCGGTGTGCGCGGTGGAGAAGTCGAGCACGCGGTCGGTGTTGCCGGGAGGGTCGCCCAGGAACATGTTGCGCAGCATCCGTTCCGTGACCTCGGGGTCGCGGGCGTAGCCGATGAAGTAGGTGCCGAACTCGGCGGTGCCCACCTGCCCGAACGGCATGTTCTGTCGAACGATCTTGAGTTCGTTGCCCTGCTCGTCGGTGATCACGTTGAGCGCGATGTGCGAGTTCGCCGGTTTCACGTCGTCGTCCATCTCGATGTCCTCGAGTTTGGTGCGGCCGATCACCTTCTCCTGGTCCTCCACACTGAGCGCCCGCCAGGCCGCCATGTCGTGCAGGTACTTCTGGACGTGCACGTAGCTGCCGCCCGCGAAGTCGGGATCCTCGTCGCCCACCGTGGTCGCGGCCACCGCCACCTCGCCCGATGGGTTCTCGGTGCCGTCGACGAAGCCCAGCAGATCGCGGTTGTCGAAGAACCGGAAGCCGTGCACCTCGTCGATCACAGTGATCGCACCGTCGAACGCAGCGACGATCCGCGACGACAGCTCGAAGCACATGTCCAGCGATTCGGCCTTGATGTGCAACAGCAGATCGCCCGGGGTCGACGGGGCATGGTGCCGCGGACCGTCGAGAGCGACGAACGGGTGCAGCCCGCGCGGTCGTGGTCCGGTGAACATGCCGTCCCAGGCGTCGGAGCCGATCGAGGTGATGAGAGCGAGGCGTTTGTCCGGATACCGGAACGAGACCGACCGCACGAGACCCGAAAGGTCGCCGAGCGTATCGCGGACTTCGGCGGATCGCCCTTGCTCGATGGTGGCCACGAGGAACATCGCCGCCGTGGACAGCGGTGTGAGAACCGGTTGAGGGCGCGTCACATTTTTCACACTAACCGAGCCTTTCGTCAGGGGCAGGGGGAAGCGATCGACCGCGACAAATCGATGCCGTGCGATGATGATCGCAAGGGAGGCTGTCGCTCGTCCTCCCGGCCGGATGCGGATGGGAGACGATGATGACCTGGATCGCTGTGGTGCTGTTGGGGATCGCCGCACTCGCCGGCCTCGGGTTCGCGTGTGCGATCTCGACGCCCCGCCGTCCCGCTTCCGATGCGACGTACACCAGCAACGCCCTGATCGCCGCAGGCGCGGTCACCGGTTCGGCGGTGTGCGCCATCGTGGCGGCGGTACTCACCGCCGGTATCTGACACCGCCCGCGCGTCCGCTGGTGCGGTTGTCCTGGCGCTCCGCCGTCGAATCCATGCCGGCGCGCTACCGGCCCGATCTGCGTGACGGCGGCCATGCCTTCCGGGTGGCGCTGGCATTGCTCGTGCCGGGACTGCTGCTGATCGCATGGGGCCGCCCTGAGTTGCTCGTCTATGCGGTGTTCGGCGCGTTCGCCGGGATGTACGGTCGCGGTGAGTCGGGCCGCCCGCGGATCGTGCACCAGATACAAGCCGGCGGCCTGCTCACGCTGGGCGAACTGCTGGGCGTCATGCTCGCGCATCAGCACGCGCCGCCGTGGGTCCTGGTGGTGGTCGGTGTCGTCTTCGCCACGTTCTGCTCCGTGCTGGCCGATGCGGTGCGACTGAGGCCCGCAGGACCGTTCTTCTTCCTGTTCGCGATGGGAGCCACCGCCACCCTGCCCCCGTCGCTTGCACCGCCCGGCCAGGCGGTGGCGATCTGCCTCGCTACCGTGCTGTTCGCGATCGTCGTCGGAGCCATCGGCCGCCCGGATCCGTTCCGCGGCCGTCCGTGGTGGGACGGGATCGCCCTGGTCGTCCGGCGTCCCGCTCGGGGCGTGGGGACGCACGCGTTGCGCTACGCCCTGGCCGTGGGGCTCGCCGGCGGTATCGGGATCATGTTGGGCGTCGACCACGCGAACTGGGCGATGGCCGCGGCCGCGGTTCCGCTCGCGGTGATCGATGCGGGTAGACCGTCCGATTCGGAGTTCCGGCTGGTGTCGGGGCGGGCGATGCACCGGATCGTGGGGACCTTCGTGGGTCTACTGGTGGCCGCCGGTCTCCTGGCCTTGGACCCCGGGCCCGCCGCGCTCGCGCTGGCGGCGATCGCCCTGCTGTTCCCGACGGAGCTGTACATGGCGCGGCACTACGCCGTTGCGATCGGCTTCTTCACCCCGCTGGTCATGCTGATGACCGAACTGGCCTCGCCCACCGACCCGATCCGAATGCTCACCTACCGCGGTGTGGACACGGTGATCGGGGTCAGTGCCGGCATCCTGGTGGCGTTGCTGGTGCGTAGCCGGCCCCGCCGGGCCGGGCTCGGTCGCCCGGCCTGACGGGGTGGTGGGCCGGACTCAGGCTCCGGCGCCAGGGCTGGCCTTGCCGTCCGCGGTGTACGAAGCCGCGCCGACTCCGGCGAGCGCACCTCCGTCGACGATGAGGTACTCGTCGCGGATCGGGGACCCGGCGAAGAAGTCCTCCAGGATCTCCCGGGCACCGGCCGCATACCGGGCCTGCGCCGACAGCGTGGTGCCGGAGACGTGCGGGGTCATGGCGTGGTGGGGCATGGTGCGCCACGGGTGGTCGGCGGCCGGCGGCTGCGGGTACCAGACATCGCCGGCGTATCCGGCCAGGCGGCCCGATTCGAGGGCGGCCACCACATCGTCGCGGACCATGATCTCGGCGCGCGCGGTGTTCACGATGTACGAGCCGCGGCGCATCGTGGCCAGCAGATCGGCGTCGAACATGTGGTAGGTCGACGGGTGCAGGGGAGCGTGCACGTCCACCACGTCGACGGAGGACACCAGGGATTCGACCGAATCGTGGAAGGTGAGATTCAGCTCCTGCTCCAGCTCCAGCGGCAGCCGTCGGGTGTCGAAGTAGTGCAGCCGCACCCCGAACGGCGCCAGCCGGCGCAGGACCGCCTGGCCGATGCGGCCCGCCGCGATGACACCGACGTCCATGCCCTCCAGGTCGTAGGCGCGTTCCACGCAGTCGGCGATGTTCCAGCCGCCCTCGATGACCCACTTGTACGAGGGGACGAAGTTGCGCACCAGCGTGAGGATCTGCATCACGGCGTGCTCGGCCACGCTGATCGAGTTGCTGTAGGTGACCTCGGCCACGGTGATACCGGATTTGATCGCGGCATCGAGATCGACGTGGTCGGAACCGATTCCGGCAGTGAGGGCGAGCTTGAGGTTGGGTGCCTTGGCGATCCGCTCGGCGGAGAGGTAGGCGGGCCAGAAGGGCTGTGAGATCACCACTTCCGCGTCCGCGAGGTGGCGCTCGAACTCGGCGCCGTCCTTGTCGGAGGTCACGACCAGTTCGTGGCCCGCGGCCTCCAGGTACTTCCGCAGGCCCAGTTCGCCGGAGACGCAGCCGAGGAGCTCACCCGGGGTGAAGTCGATCGTGGCGGGGGAGGGCATCGGCTGCCCGTCGGGGTAGGCCTCGACCATCGGAATGGAGTCTCGGGCGTACTCGGGCGGGTAGCCGGTAACCGGGTCGGGGTACAGGACACACAGAATCTTCGCCATGATCACTCCTTGAATCGGCGAGGGGGAGAACCGATTTCGTCCCTCTGAAACCACTCTCCCGCCGATCCGCGGGCACGTCCAATACCGGTTTCCGCTCGCCCGATAGGCGGCGCCGATCACCCCAGCCCGGGGGTCAGCCGCCGTTCGGGGCGCTGTCCGCGAGCGCTCGGGCGAGCACCGATTCGGGCTCCCCAGCCTGGCGCACCAGGGCCACCCGTGCCGCGAGCTCGGCGCGATCGCCCAGCTCGCCGGGCGGTGCGGCCAGTTCGACCACCCGGGTGTCCGACGGTGCGCGGTAGGTCGCGAGCCAGGCCCGCGGCACGATCGTGGCCCACCGGCCGGCGCCCACCATCGCGACGAGCGTGGCAACGGAATCCGATTCCAGGCGCGGCGCGAACCGTACGCCGTGTGCTGTGGCCACCTCGTCGATCAGGTCTCGACCGCGCATTCCGCTGTGCAGCAGGCACATCGGTAGTTGGGCCGCATCGGACCACGAGAGCGCACCGTCGCCCTCGGGTAGCAGATCCTCGTGGGCGAGCACGACGTGCCGGTCGGTGTACAACGGTGTCACGGTGAGCCCGTCCGCATCGATCCCGTCGGGGTAGATGATCCCGGCATCCAGCTCGAACCGGCGGATCCGCTCGACCACATCGGCCGAGCGCAACCCCGCCCACATCCGCACCCGGACCAGGGGGTGCGCGGCGCAGAACGGGTCGGTGAGTTGGGTGGCCGATGTCGCGGCCGCCGGGATCACCCCGAGCGTGAGTTCCCCCGTCAACCCGGTGCGTAGCGCGGTCACCTCGTGTTCGAGTGCATCCCGGTCGGCCAGGATGCGTCGCGCCCAGGGGACCAGCCGTTCACCCTCGGGGGTCAGGCCCTCGAACGAGGAGCCGCGAAGCACCAGCGGCACGTCGAGCTCGCGTTCGAGCTTGCGGATCGCTTCCGACAGCGCGGGCTGCGAGACGTAACAGGCGCTCGCGGCACGGGCGAAGTGACGCTCCCGGGCCAGGGCGACGAAGTACTCGAGCTGCCGGAAAAGCATCGGCCTTCGCTAGAGGATCTCGTCGATCGCCTCGGTGGGGCGGGCCATCCGGGTGCCCTTGCCGGTCACCACGAAGGGCCGCTCGATCAGCTTCGGGTGCGCGATCATTGCGTCGAGCAGTTGATCGTCGGTGGCATCGGCCAGCCCGAGGTCCTTGTACTCGGCCTCGCGGGTGCGTACCGCCTGCCGCACGGTGAGCCCGGCGTCCTCGATCAGCGTTCTCAGCTGCGCCTTGGACGGAACCTGGTCGAGGTACTTGACCACGGTCACCGTCGCCCCGGCCTCCTCCAGCCGGGCGAGTGCCTGGCGGGACTTGGTGCAGCGGGGGTTGTGGTAGATCGTCGCATCCATGCTCGCCACCTCGTCCGGGCGCCTACGCGTTGCCGTTGAACAGGCTGGTCACCGAGCCGTTCTCGAACACCTCGCGGATGGTGCGGGCGAGCAGCGGGGCGATCGGCAGCACGGTGAGCGTGGGGAAGTGCTTCTCTGCCGGGATCGGGAGCGTGTTGGTCGCGATCACCTCGCGCGCGCCGCAGTTCGCGAGCCGCTCGGTGGCGGGCTCGGAGAAGACGCCGTGCGTGGTCGCGATGATCACGTCCTTAGCGCCGGCCTCCTTGAGCACGCCGACGGCGCCGGCGATCGTGCCGCCGGTGTCGATCATGTCGTCGATCAGCACGCAGGTGCGGCCGGCGACGTCGCCCACGACGCGGTTGCTCTTGACCTGGTTGGCGACGTTGGGGTCACGAGTCTTGTGCACGAAGGCCAGCGGCGCACCGTCGAGCGCGTCGGCCCACTTCTCACCCACCTTGACGCGACCGGCGTCGGGGCTCACGACCACCATGTTGTCGGTGCCGTAGTGCTCGCGCACGTAGTCGGCCAGCATCGTCTGCGCGTGCATGTGGTCGACGGGGCCGTCGAAGAAGCCCTGGATCTGGTCGGTGTGCAGGTCGACGGTGATGATCCGGTCGGCTCCCGCGGTCTTGAACAGGTCGGCGATGAGGCGGGCGGAGATGGGCTCGCGGCCGCGGTGCTTCTTGTCCTGGCGGGCGTACGGATAGAACGGCAGGATCGCGGTGATCCGCTTCGCCGAACCGCGCTTGAGCGCGTCGATCATGATCAGCGTCTCCATGACCCACTGATTGACCGGGTACGGCGCGCTCTGCAGCACGAAGGCGTCGCTGCCGCGCACGGACTCCTCGAATCGGACGAAGATCTCGCCGTTGGCGAAATCGCGTGCCGTCTGCGGGGTGACCTCGACACCGAGCTCGTCGGCGACCTGCTGCGCCAGCTCGGGGTGGGCACGGCCCGAGAACAGCATCAGGTTCTTCTGGTTATCGATCCAGTTGTTCACTGCTCGTCAATCCTCGCGATAGCCTTCTGGGCTGCGTCGGCTGAGCTCGTGCCCGGGCGCCGGCGAAGTACCCATTCCTCGATGTTTCGCTGATCCGCGGCGGAGACCGCCAGGGCTCCCGGCGGCACGTCGCGCTTGATCACGGTACCCGCCCCGCTGTACGCCCCGTCGCCCACCTCCACCGGCGCGATCAGCATCGTGTCCGAGCCGATGCGCACATGGTCGCCGATCACGGTTCGATGTTTGTTCACCCCGTCGTAATTCACCGTCACCGTGGCGCATCCGATGTTGCTGCCCTCGCCGATGGTGGCATCGCCGATGTAGCTCAGGTGCGGGATCTTGCTGCCCGTCCCGATCCGCGCGTTCTTCGTCTCGGCGAAGGCGCCGATCTTTCCCTTGGGGCCCAGGTCGGTGTTGGGCCGCAGGTAGCTGAACGGTCCGACGGTGGCGTTCTCGCCGATCACGGACAGGTGCACCTCGCTGCGGAGCACGCTGGCCCCGGCGCCGACCTCCGTGTCGACCAGGGTGGTGTCGGGACCGATCACCGCGTCCTCGGCGATCGACGTGGCGCCGCGCAAGTGCGTGCCGGGCTGGATCACCACGTCGGGCGCGATCTCGACATCGACGTCGATGTAGGTGCTCGCCGGGTCGACGACGGTGACGCCGCCCAGCTGGTGCCGCTCGACGATCCGGCGGTTCAGTTCCCGGCCGAGCTGGGAGAGCTGGATCCGGTCGTTGCATCCGGCCACCAGCATGTCGTCGTCGATGTGGTCGCCGCGCACCAACTGGCCGGACGCGCGGGCGATGCCGATGACGTCGGTGAGGTACAACTCGCCCTGCGAATTGTCGGGCCGCAGCTGAGCCAGTGCGGCAACGAGCTGGGCGTGATCGAAGGCGTACACACCGGAGTTGATCTCCGTGATCGCGAGCTGTTCGGGCGTCGCGTCCTTCTGCTCGACGATCTGGGTGACCTGTCCGTCCTGCGTGCGCAGCACGCGGCCGTAGCCGGTGGGGTCGTCGACCGCGGTGGTGAGCACGGTGACGGCGGCGCCGTCACCGGAGGTGTGCGTGACGAGCAGCTCGGAGAGTGTCGCCGTGTCGAGGAGCGGTACGTCGGCGGCGGTCACGATCACGGTGCCCGAGAAGCCGGCGGGTAGCACCGACAGGCCGGCCTGCACGGCGTCGCCGGTCCCGCGCTGCTCCTCCTGGACGGCGACCAGGATCTCGTGGTCCAGTTCGGAGGCGGTCCCGAGGGCCGCCTCGGAGACCCGCTCCCGGTCGTGGCCGACGACCACGACCAGGTGATCGGGGCGGGTGCCGGACGCGGCGTGCAGGGCGTGGCCGAGCAGGGTGCGCCCCGCGATGACGTGGAGCACTTTGGGGGTCTTCGAGCGCATCCGGGTGCCCGCGCCTGCGGCGAGGATCACTACCGCCGTGCCGTTCGTCATCGGATGGCTCCTCGGGGTTCGCTGCGCGTCTTCATCGGGTGCGATCCTACGAGAACGCCGAGCGCGGGCGGGCGTGGCACAATGCTTGGCGGTGGCCGCGCGCGTGTCGCGGGGCCGGCGGTCTCCCGTGGTGTAATCGGCAACACTTCTGATTTTGGTTCAGACATTCCAGGTTCGAGTCCTGGCGGGAGAGCTTCGGCTATGCGGTGGAATTGCAATTCTCGTCTTCGTGTTGCGACATTCTAATTTTCTTGCATAACCTGATGTGCATGTCAGAGCCTGCATTGTCAGACCAGGATCAATCCTCCGGCGAAGAATCACGCAGGAATCGCAACGATCTCCGGAATCTGCTCAATCAACTGGGGCACAACGCTGCGAACAGTGGCGATCCCGAGGGCCACTACCGGCGCGCCCTCGGCTCGTTGCTCTACGACTTGGCCGCGGATCTCCATATTCACGCCGATAAGCTCGGGATGGCTCCGGGGGAACTCCAGGCGGTGATCACCGATGCGAACGCCGAACTGGTCGCGGCGGGTAATGCCGCCGGGACCGCGCGCTCTCTCGAATTCCGGCTGGCGCACTGATCCTCGCCATCAGTTCGGCTCTTCCCAGTCGTAGCCGGTGCCGACATCCGTGGCGACGCACTCGAGCGTGTCGCCCGAGGGGGTCGTGATCCGCTGCCCCTCCAGGGTGGCAGCGCACGGGTCGTACATCTGCGGCGTGTCTGCGGACGCGGCGGCGGGAACGGCGAGGCCGGTCAGCACGATAATGCCGGCGACGAGGGCTTTGGCTGTGTTCGACATACCCGAATCCTGCGATGTGATCCTGGGAATCCGGTGCCAGCACCGTGCGGGTGCGCTGGGAATCAGGGCTGGACGTTCACCGAGTACGCCGCGGCGGCGTCACGTACGTCCACGAGGTACTTGCGCGACTGGTTGTAGACCATCACGCCCTTCTCCCATCCCCGGGCAGTGGTGAGGTCGCCGCCCGATACGCACAGGTACCGGGCTGCGGTGAGTGCGGCGTCGTCGATGTTGTCGGGATCCGGCCGACCGTCGCCGTTGGCATCCACGCCGAACCGCTTCCAGGTTTCGGGGATGAACTGGAAGGGCCCCATGGCGGCGTCGTACTTCGCGTTCGGCCGGTGCGGGTCGGTGCCGGTGGCCAGGATCTCCTGGTTACCGTTGGTGCCGTCGAGCGGTACGCCACGGATCGGCGGCGACACCTTGCCGTCGGGCGCGACGGTGGCGCCGCGGAAGGTCCCGTGCTTGCTCTCGATGAAGGCGATCCCGGCGAGCGTCGTCCACGCGATCCCGCACTCGGGGGTGCGCTGGCGCATCGCTTCGGCGGCATTGCCGTAAGCCTCGAGCGAGATCCGGGGGATGCCCGTCGCCACGCTGATCGGCGTCGCCCAGTCGCGGAGCAGTTCCGCGGTACGGCCGGGACCGTTGACGTTGATGTACGGCACCGGGGCACCGGGGCCGGGCGGGATGCCGTCGGGGATGTCTATGCGCTGACCGATAGCTCCGCACGAGGCGAGTGTCATCGCCGCGACCGCGACGACGGCCGCGCGCACGCGGGTACTGATCATGCTGTGGTCGAGCTTCCTTGTGTCCGAATATCGGATCAACGTCCGGCGGGGCCCTCGGGGTTCCCGGTGGGAGCGTCATCCCAGGCTGAGGCCCACGAGTCTACCTCGCCGGATGCCATCCGGGCCTCGGCCGAACGTACTCGAGCCACGAAGTCGAGGAGCCGCTCGCGATACTCCAGCTCCGCCGACCGGTCCTGGGCCGCCGGGTCTACGGTGATGGTCCGCACATACTCGGGCACCAGCTCGGCGGGGAAGCCCGCGGACCGGAGCCGCTCGAAGATTTTCCCGGCCAGGGCGAGCGCGGGCTGCCCGAGCGAAATGGAGTCGAGCACGGACGCCTCGTCGCGCTCCTGCTTCTCGAGTTGCTTCTGTCGTTCCCAATTATCGGCCTGGGTCGCCACGTCAACCTCGGTCCCATCGGCCAGGTGCGGGGTGCGGCGGCGCACCTTCGCGGTCAGGGTGCGCGCGACCTCATCGATGCCGAAGGGGCCGCGGCTCGCCTCCTGCGCGATCCGCGCGTGGAAGATCACCTGCAGCAGCAGGTCGCCCAGCTCGCTGCGCAGCTCGGCCCGCTCGGCGTCCCCGGACTCGGAAGTCTCGAGCGCGCTCACCGCGTCGGCGAGTTCGTAGGTCTCCTCGACCAGATAGCGCAGCAGGCTCGCATGGGTCTGCTCCGATTCCCACGGCCCGACGGTGCGCAGCGTATCGATCAGGGCGACCGCGTCGAGCACATCCAGCCCGGCGGGCCGGCGGCCGGTGATCACATCGGCACCCGCCGCCCGGAGCGTGACAACCGCGGGATGCTCGGGGTCGGACGAGACGATGACGGCGTCCGCCGGCACGGCACCGTCGAGCACCGGGCGCGCGCCGGGCAGGTTCCATGCCACGCGGACGGGAAGCTCTTCGGTGTAGAACACCGATCCGGCGCTCAGGTGGGCGACGGCCTCGATCGGTACGTAGCCGGGGAGGGCCGGGTCGAGGAGGACGATGGTGCCGCTCATGCACCGGCCTCCGCCGGTGCCGCGGCGCGCGGTGGCTGATCGAGGCGCCAGTAACCCGCGCCCTTGCCGTCCATCGCCGCCAGGAAGTCCGCGACCACCTGGAGCAGTGCGATATCGCGTACTCGCTCGCTGCCGACGCCGCCGCCTTCGACGCGGGGGATCGGGAAGGTGACGGTGCGTGTGGTGGCCCGGTACGAGCCGCCCGGATAGAGCCGTTTGAGCCGGAGCTGTTGTGAGTCCCGCAGTTCCATCGGAGAGACGCGAACGGTGGTGCCGCTCACGCTGACCTCGGTGACGCCGGCGGCCCGGGCCAGCGATCGCAGTCGGGCGATCGCGGCCAGCCGTTCCACCTCGACCGGGGGCGGCCCGTATCGGTCGGTGAGCTCGGTGAGTACTTCGGCGACAGCCGAATCATCGTGCGCCGCTGCCAGCTTGCGGTAGGCCTCCAGGCGGAGTCGATCGCTGGTGACGTAGTCGGGTGGGATGTGCGCATCCACCGGCAGGTCGATGCGCACCTCCTTCTGCTCTTCCGGGAGGGTGATCGGCGTTCCGTCGGCGGCTGCACGGAAAGCTTCGACCGCTTCGCCCACGAGGCGCACGTAGAGATCGAAGCCGACACCCGCGACGTGTCCGGACTGCTCTGCGCCCAGCACGTTTCCGGCGCCGCGGATCTCCAGATCCTTCATCGCAACGGCCATGCCGGCGCCGAGCTCGTTGTTCTGCGCGATGGTCGACAGGCGATCGTAGGCGGTCTCGGTGAGTGGCTTCTCCGACGGGTAGAGGAAGTACGCATAGCCGCGTTCGCGGGAGCGACCCACACGTCCGCGCAACTGATGCAGCTGGGAGAGACCCAGGTTCTCCGCGCGCTCCACGATGAGGGTGTTCGCGTTGGAGATGTCCAGGCCGGTCTCGACGATGGTGGTGCACACGAGCACGTCGAACTCGCGGTTCCAGAAACCCTGCACCGTGCTCTCCAGCGCTTCCTCGCCCATCTGGCCGTGCGCCACCACGACGCGCGCCTCGGGAACCATATCCCGGATCTGCTTGGCGGCCTTGTCGATCGAGCTGACGCGGTTGTGCACGTAGAACACCTGGCCGTCGCGCAGCAGCTCGCGCCGGATGGCGGCGGCCACCTGCTTGTTGTCGTACGGGCCCACATAGGTGAGCACGGGGTGGCGCTCCTCCGGTGGGGTGAGAATGGTGGACATCTCGCGGATGCCCGCCATGCTCATCTCCAGGGTGCGGGGAATGGGGGTGGCGCTCATCGTGAGCACGTCGACGTTGGTGCGCAATGCCTTGATGTGCTCCTTGTGCTCCACCCCGAACCGCTGCTCCTCGTCCACGACCACGAGCCCGAGATCCTTCCACCGCACGCCGGTCTGCAGCAGTCGGTGCGTGCCCACGACGATGTCCACGCTGCCGTCGGCCAGGCCTTCGAGGACCTGCTCGGTCTCGTGCCTGTCGGTGAAGCGGGACAGGCCCTTCACCGTGACCGGGAAGCCCTGCATCCGGTCGACGAAGGTCTTCAGGTGCTGCTGTGCGAGCAGTGTGGTGGGCACGAGCACGGCCACCTGCTTGCCGTCCTGCACGGCTTTGAACGCGGCGCGTACGGCGATCTCGGTCTTGCCGTACCCCACGTCGCCGATCACCACCCGGTCCATCGGGACCGCCTTCTCCATATCGGATTTCACATCGCCGATCACCGTCATCTGGTCGACCGTCTCGGTGAACGGGAAGGCGTCCTCCATCTCGCGTTGCCACGGACTGTCGGGCGCGAACGCGTGGCCGGGCGCCGCGTTGCGGGCGGCGTAGAGCTGTACCAGCTCGCCGGCGATCTCCCGAACGGCCTTGCGGGCCTTGCGCTTGGTGTTCTGCCAATCGCTGCCGCCCATCTTCGACAGCGCGGGCATCTCGCCGCCGACGTACCGGGAGAGCTGGTCGAGCGATTCCATGGGCACGAACAACTTGTCGCCGGGTTGGCCGCGCTTGCTGGGCGCATATTCGATCACCAGGTACTCGCGGCGCGCCCCGGCCACGGTGCGTTCGATCATCTCGACGAACTTCCCGATGCCGTGTTCGTCATGGACCACCAGATCGCCGGCCGTGAGGGCGAGCGGGTCTACCTGGTTGCGGCGCTTGGCCGGAAGCCGGCGGCCGTCACCGACGCCCGCCACCCGGTTACCGGTGAGGTCGGGTTCGGCGAGCAGTACCAGCTGCTGCGAGGGCACCGTCAAGCCGGTCTGCAGGCTGCCGCGGAGCACGCCGACGGTGCCCGGGCGGGGCCCCTCTCCCGCCTCGAGTTCGGAGGCGGGCACCTCGGCATCGCGCAGCCGCTCCAGAATGCGGGCCCGGGTTCCCCGCCCGGCCACCACGATCACACCGCTGCCGCCGGATGCGGCGTGGGCGCGCAGTGTGGCGAACAGCTTCTCCGCCTCGGCTTCCGAGCCGCGGGGTGCGGGGGCGTGTTCGGCGTGCACGGTGAGGTGATCGTCGTCGGTGTCCGGGCCCGCGGCGAGCGGCGAGATGGTCCACCACGGGTGGCCCTGCGCAGATACGGAGGCGTGCACGTCGTCCAGGCCGCGGTAGGCGCTGGCGCCGAGGTCGATGCCGCTCGGGTCGAGCGGAGCGGAGGATCCCAACGCCGCGGCGGTCCAGGAGGCTTCCAGGAACTCCTGTCCGGTGCGTGCGAGATCGGCTGCGCGGGTGCGGATCTTCTCGGGATCGAGCAGGACGGTGTGGGTGCCGTCGGGGAGCACATCGGTGAGCAGTTGCAGTTCGCCCGGTACCAGGGCGGGGATGAGCGCCTCCATGCCCTCGACGGGGATGCCCTGCGCGAGCTTCTCCAGCATCTCGGCGAGCGCGGCGTCGGATTCGTGCTCCGCCTTGAGCGTGGCGGCGCGGTCGCGCACATCGGCGGTGAGCAACAGTTCGCGGCACGGATACACGTGCACCGTGCCCACCTGCACCTCGGGCTGGCTGCGCTGGTCGGCAACGGAGAAGGCGCGCAGGTCGGTGATCTCGTCACCCCAGAATTCCACGCGCACAGGGAGATCCGTGGTCGTGGGGAAGATGTCGAGAATACCGCCGCGGACCGCGAACTCGCCGCGCTTGCCCACCATGTCGACGCGGGTGTACGCGAGTTCGACGAGGGTTTCGATGAGCTCCTCGAAATCGAATTCCTCGCCCTCGCGCAGGGTGACCGACGGGGCATCGCCCAGCCCCGGTGCCATGGGTTGCACCAGGGAGCGGACGGTTGCGACCACGGCGCGCAGGGGCGCGCCGTACTGGGCGTCATCGGGCCAGGCGAGGCGGCGGAGCACCTGCAGGCGGCGGCCGACGGTGTCGGCGCCGGGGGAGAGGCGCTCGTGCGGCAGGGTCTCCCAGCTCGGGAACTGGGTGACGGCGTCCGCGCCGAGGGTTTCGCGCAGTTCCGAGGTGAGATCGTCGGCCTCGCGGCCGGTGGCGGTGACCACCAGGACGGGCGCCTGACCGGCCAGCGCCGAGAGGAGGAACGGGCGGGCCCCGTCGACGGCGGTCACCGTGAGGTCGGGGCGTCCGGCCGCGCCGGCGAACGCGACGACGTCCGGGTCCGCGGCGACCGCCCTGGTCAATCCGGAGAGTGCGGGGGTAGGCGCGGAGGCGGCATCAGACACCGAATCAGTCTAGGTGCCGAGTCCGACGGGCAAAAACAACCCTTGACAGGTGACATACCTCACCATACGTTGTTCAGGTGAAAATCGACACACGCGCGTTCCGGATGACCGTTCGCCGCGCCGCACTCCTGGTCACTGCAACGATCGTGCTCTCGGCGGGCGTGATCGCAGCGCCCTCCGCATCGGCGTTGCCGCCGATCGTCGAGCCCGCCCCGCCGGCGGACGCGTTCTACGCCAAGCCGGCGAACCTGGCTTCCTTGGCGCCCGGCACCGTGGTCCGTAGCCGCACCACTTCGGTGCGGTCGCTCCAAGTGATGCCGGTCAACGTCGACGCCTGGCAGCTCGCCTACCGCACGAGCGACGCCGACGGTGCGCCCGATCTGACCGTGACCACCGTGCTGGTTCCGCGCGGGAAGAAGCCGACCAAGCTGCTGTCCTACCAGGCGGCCACGGATTCGACGCTGCGTGTGTGCCAGCCCTCGTACGGGTTGACCAGTGGCGGGCCCATCGACCTGGGCAGTCCGGCGGGGCCGTTGACCTTCGCGATGCCTGGCGCCGAGATGCTGTTCGCGACGCTCGGATTGAATCAGGGATGGGCGGTCGCGATGCCTGATCACGGTGGTGGCGACAATCGGTTTCTGACGCCCCGCCAACCCGCGTACGCCGTCCTCGACGGCATCCGCGCTGTCGAGAACTTCTCCCGCCTCGGCATGTCGGCGAAGACACCGGTCGCGCTCTGGGGCTACTCCGGAGGCGCCATCGCGAGCAGCTGGACCATCGAGATGCAGCCGGAGTACGCCCCCGAGCTGAACATCCGTGGTGCCGCATTCGGTGCCCCCGAGCGCGATCTGGAGGCTTCGCTGAAGAGCGTGAACACGGCGCTGCTCGGGGGGCTCATCCCCCTCGCTCTCTCGGCGATCGGGAAGGATTCTCCGGAATTCCGCGCGGCGCTGGATAAGTTCCTCACTCCGGAGGGGCGGATCAGGGTCAACGAGACGCGGCGACACTGCATGCCGCAGAACGTGCTGGCCAACCTGTGGTTCGACTACAACCGGTACCTCACCAAGCCGGTCGACGAGGTGCTCAGAGTGCCGGTGATCAAGAAGGCGATCGCCGAACGCGGCGTGAGCGGCAGGGTGCCGACCGTCCCGGCGTACGTCTACAACGGCATCACCGAAGAGGTCGCACCGATCTCGGGGACCGACAAGCTGGTGAACTCCTACTGCGCGGGTGGGGCTTCGGTGACGTACCGGCGCGAGGAGTTCCCGCCGAATCCGGTGAAGCAGATCATGACCACGCACGGTGTCGTCGTGGTGACGGGGGCGGGTGGCGCCTTCGATTGGCTCATACAGAGGATGGATTCCACGGGGCCTGCACCGAAGGGGTGCGATATTCGCAACGTGTTCAGCAGTGGTCTCGAGCCCGCAGCGGTCCAGGCCTTCGGGCAAGGCGTCGGCGCCATCGTCGCCGGACTCGTCGGTGCTCCGATCGGAAGCTGATCGTGGTCGAAAACCGCTGTTCAAGTTGAGGTTTCAAGCCAAAACTTGTCAGTGGGAGGACCTAGCGTGCGGGTATGGAAGAGGGATTGAACGCTCGTGCCGGCGATGGCGGTGACGTCATCGCCGAGCTCGGCGAACTGGAGCGGTTGCGGGCACGGGTCGCCTTCGATCAATACCGGTTGATCGCCGAGTTGCTGCGGGTGCGGGTGTGTGAGCGGATCGCCGCCGGTGCGGCGCAGGATCGCTGGGAGGCCGGTGTCGCGTTGGAGATAGCACTTGCGCTGCGGGTCTCGACCAATCGGGCCACGGCGATGCTGTCGCGGGCGAAGGTTCTGGAGCGGGATCTGCCGGCTACTTTCGCGCGGTTGCGTGAGGGTGATGTGTCGCCGGAGGCGGTGGAGGTGATCGTCGCCGGGGTCTCCCATCTGGAACCGCGCCTGAAAGCCGAGGCGGACACCACGCTGTGCGGCGAAGTTTTCGCGGCTTCCGGACTCGGCTTGAAACGCTTGCAGGACACGGTCAAACAGGTCGCCTACCGGTTGGATGCGCAGGCCACAGTCGATCGTGCGGCGCTGGCGGCGAAGGACCGCCGCGTCACCATCAGGCCCGCGCCGGATTGCATGGCGCGGGTGTCGATCCTGCTGCCGGTTGCGCAGGCGGTGGCGGTGTACGCGGCGGTGAAGGCCGCCGCTGACGGCATCGTCGGTGCACCGGGTGAGTCGCGTAGTCGGGCGCAAGTCATGGCTGATATCGCGTTCGCGCGGATCACCGGCCGCGATGTCGCCGAGGGCGTACCGGTCGCGGTGAATCTGACCATGCCCGCCGCTGTTCTCCTCGGCGACCAGCCCGGGACTGCGCACCTCGCCGGTGGCGGCGCCCTGCCGGGGGAGATCGCCCGTCATCTGGTCGGGCGGGCGACCGAGCAGGCGGTCGCGTGGGTCAAACGCCTCTACGTGCAGCCGGAATCGGGTGCGGTGGTCGGGTTGGATTCCCGCTCCCGGTTGTTTCCCACCGGGCTGGCGGAGGTGATCGCGGCGCGGGATCGGTACTGCCGCACTCCGTACTGCGATGCTCCGATCGCGCATACCGATCACGTCGTTGCGCATGCGCAAGGCGGGGCGACGAGCCTGGAGAACGGGCAGGGGCTGTGTGCGGCGTGCAACTACGCCAAGGAGGCGGCGGGGTGGTCCAGTCGCACCGTCGACGACCCCACCGGGCGGCATACTGCCGAAACCCGCACCCCGACAGGGCATGTGCACCGTTCCACCGCACCACCCCAGGCGGCGTAAGTCACTCGATGCCGGCGAGGCGCAGGACTGCGGCGGTACCACCCGCCGCGAGGATCACGAGCGGCAATGGCGCACGTCGCCATGCCAGCACGCCCGCGACGGCAACGCCGGCTAGGCGCGCGAACCCGCCGAAATCCCGGCCGTCGGCGACCGCCGAGGTCGCCATCACCCCGGCCAGGAGCGCCAGGGCGCACAGATCCACGATGCGCCGGGCCCGCGGACTTAGCTCGAACCGGCCCGCCACCACCGGACCCACCGCCCGGAAGGCGAGCGTCACCACCGCCAGAGCCGCACCTGCCCACAGGATCCCGGTCACGACCAGGAGCCCCGCACCAGGCGCATCGCGGGCAGCGCGAACAGCGCGATGACCGGTGCCAGCCCCGTCGGCGCCCACGGCACCGCGGCCAGGGCGAGGAGGGCGGCCACCACCAGCGGGCCGCGCGTCCTCGCCTCCCGCAGCGCCGGGATCAGCAGCGCCAGGATCACCGCCGGGAACACCGCATCCAGGCCCAGCGCCTCCGGCGAGATCACCGATCCGACCGCCGCTCCCGCCGCCGCACCGAGCGGCCACGCCAGCGCGATACCGGCTCCGGCGTACGTCAGGCCCCGCCGCCCGGCATCGACATCGCGCTGCGCCAGTGCGAGCGCCACCGACTCGTCGTTGATCAGGTGTATCCGGGCCCACCGTGCGGGCCCCGACCCTAGATACGGTGCCGCCGCCAGTCCGTACGGCAGGTGTCGGGCGTTCACCAGCGCCCCGGCCGCGAACGCGACGATCGGCGCTCCGCCCGCCGCGATCAGCCCCACGAACAGCATCTCCGACGATGCGGCCAGTACCGTCACTGCGAGCGCCGGTGCGAACCACCAGGGCAGGCCCGCGGCCACGGTCTGCGCTCCGTAGGCGAGTCCGATGCACGCCACCGCGACCGAGAGCAGCGCAGCGGGCCTTACCAGGGGATCCCCACCGATCGTTCGCCATGTCGTACTCATGTCCATTACGATGGACTCACGCCCTACTGTTCGTCAAGTCGAACGATTGGAGGTTCTGCCGAACATGTCGAGTGTGCCGATCCTCGCCATCGCCGCCGGTATCCAGCGCGAGCGCACCCGCGCCGGCTGGAGCATGGCCGAACTCGCCCGCCGCGCGAACATCGCCAAATCGACTCTGTCGCAACTCGAGGCGGGTACCGGAAACCCCAGCGTCGAGACGCTCTGGGCGCTCGCGACCGCGCTCGAGATCCCCTTCGCTCAGCTACTCGGCGGCGGGAACGTCGAGGTCACGGTGGTGCGTGCGGGCGAAGGCGCGACCGTGCCGTCCGATTCGGCCGATTACGCCGCCACCCTGCTCACCGTCTCCCCACCCGGAATCCGCCGGGACATGTACCGCATCGACGCCGAACCGGGGTCGCGCCGGGAATCGGCGGCGCACGTGCTCGGCACCGTCGAGCACGTGCTGTTGTGTAGCGGCGAGGCGCGCGTGGGGCCCCTCGATCAGCCGGTCACGCTCGCCCCGGGCGACTTCATGACCTATCCCGGCGATGCGCCGCACGTCTTCGAGGCCCTCGCTCCGGGAACCCGCGCGGTGTTGATCAGCGACCAGCGCTGACATCCGCGTCGGCGATCGGGGCCAGCGGGCTCAGCTCGATCGCCACCGGGTTGTCCTTCAACCCCGCCAGGCCGTACCAGGACAGATTCACGATGTGCGCTGCCACCACCTCCTTCGGAGGATGGCGCACCTCCAGCCACCACTGGGCCGTCATCGCGACCATCCCCACGAGCGCCTGCGCGTACAGCGGCGCCAACTCGCGGTCGAATCCGCGCTCGACGAACTCGCCCTCGAGGTTCACCTCCACCTGGCTCACCAGGTCGTTCAGCAGAGTCGAGTAGCCGCCCGCATGCTCGACGGAGCTGTTGCGGGTGAGGATGCGGAAACCATCCGAACGTTCCTCGACGTAGGTGAGCAGCGCCAGCGCGATCTGCTCGATCCGTGACTTCGACCGATCCTCGAGCATGGCGCGGGAGAACACCTCGAGAACCATCTCCATCTCGCGATCGACGACCACCGCGTACAGCCCCTCTTTGCCGCCGAAGTGCTCGTACACCACGGGCTTCGAGACCTCCGCCTTCGCGGCGACCTCCTCGATCGTGGCGGCCGCATAGCCGCGGTCGGCGAATACCGAACGGGCGGTGTCCACCAGCTGACTGCGGCGCTCCGCGGCCGTCATTCGCTTGCGCGGCTTCGCGGTGGTCACTTCGTGTCCGCCTCCCGGGCGGTATCGCTCGTGGGGGCGGGGTCGGTGGTCGGAGCCGGACCGACGGCGGTCTGAGCGGCGTCCGCCTCGGCCTTCTGCTTCTGGTACGGCTCCTCGGCGCGGGCGTACTGATTCTTGATGGTCCGGCTCGCGAAGACGAGGCCCACGAAGAACAGGACCTCGAAGACGATCGCAGAGATGTACAACACGCGTGCGGTAGTCGACGTGGCATCGGTCAGACGCCAGATCAGCACGCCCAGCACCAGCAGCAGGACGGCACCCATCGACTTCAACTGCAGGCCGTTGCTGAACGGAAGCGGCTTCTCACTCATGAACATCGATTGTAGTGCCGTGCGAACACCGTCTCACCAGCCCAGCAGCGACAGGTCACCGAAGAGGTCCAGCAGCGGCTGCGGGAACACCCCGAGCACCACCACTGACACCGCGCCCACGCCGATCGCGAACCGGACGAGCGGATCCACCGGCGCCACGACGGGCGCGAACTCGTGGTCGGGTGCGAAGTACATGGTCACGATCACCCGCAGGTAGAACACGGCAGCCACCGCACTGGCGAGCACGCCGATCACCACCAACCAAGTACCACCCCGCTCGGCCGCCGCGGCGAACACCGCGAACTTGCCGACGAAGCCGCTGGTCACCGGGATCCCGGCGAAGGCGAGCAGGAACAGTGCCATGGCACCCGCGAGCGCCGGCCGCCGCCGCCCGAGGCCGGCCCAACGATCGAGCTCACTGACCTCGGCGGTCGAGCCGTCGGGCCGCGCCTCGCGGACCGCGCCCGCCACCGCGAATGCACCGACGGTGCTCAGCGCGTACACCGCGAGGTAGAAGCACACCGCGCCCATGCCGCGCACCGTCCCCGCGAACACCCCCACCAGCAGGAAACCCGTGTGCGCGATCGCCGAATAGGCCAGCATCCGCTTCACATCCGACTGCGTCACCGCGGCGATGGACCCCACCGCGAGCGTGCCGACCGCGACCACCGCCACGACCGGTCGCCACGGCACGTCGTCGAAGCCCACCATCGTGATCCGCACCACCGCCCCGAACGCCGCGATCTTCGTGGCCGACGCCATGAAGGCGGTGACCGGGGTGGGCGCTCCCTGGTACACGTCGGGCACCCAGGAGTGGAAGGGCACGGCGCCCACCTTGAACAACAGTCCGACCCCGATCAATGCGGCGCCGACGGCGCCGAGCACCGCATCCTGCGGCACCGCCGCGATATCCGTCGACCCGGTGGCCGCGAATCGCAATGCCACACCGAAGAGCAGGATGGCGGAACTGAACGCGCCCAAAATGAAGTACTTCAGTGCCGCCTCCAGTGGCAGCAGATCGCGATGCCGTGCCAGTGCACACATCAGATACAGCGGGAGCGAGAAGACCTCCAGGGCGACGAACAGTGTGAGCCAATCGTTCGCCGAGACGAAGGCCATCATGCCGCCGAGGGCGAACATCGCCAGCGGCACGGACTCGCTGTGCGTCAGGGGGTTCCCGCGCGCCACCATCAGGGCGAGCGCCGGCAGCGCCGCCACCAGTAGCAGGCCCTGCAGTGCCAGGGACAGCCCGTCTTCGGCGACCGAACCGAGCACGACGGTGCGCGGTGGCGCATCGTCGTTCGCCAGCGCGATCACCGCCGCGAGGGCCGCGACCACCGCTGCCCCGCTCAGGGCTCCGTGCACGACCGTGCGCGACCCGGCGGGCGCGAACGCCTCCACCAGAACCCCGATCACCGCGGCGCCCAGCACGATCAGCGCCGGCGCGATCTGGGAGTACTCGATCGACGGCGCCGCGAACGCGGCGAGCATCTGCTGATTCATCGCACGGCCTCGCTGGTCGCGGCGACGGACGGGTTGATGGCGTCGAGCACCGGAGCGGGAAACAGGCCCAGCGCGAACAGCGCGACGATCAGCGGCACCAGGAAGGCGAGCTCGCGCGGCTTCGCCTCATCGACGGTGCGCATCACCGCTTCCGGCGCCGGGCCGGTGAACATCCGCTGGTAGGTCCACAGCACATACATCGCCGAGAGCACCAGCGCGGTCACCGAGACGACGGCGGCGACGGCCCATCTCGGGTACGTTCCGACGATCACCAGCAGCTCGGAGACGAATGGTCCCAGACCGGGAAGCGACAGCGTCGCGAGCCCCGCGATGAGGAAGATCGCGCCCAGCTTCGGCGCGCGCGACCAGGCGCCGCCGAAGTCCGCGATCCGCCGGCTCCCACGCCGTGCGACCAGAAGCCCCGCCACGAGAAACAGCGCGGCGGTCGCCACGCCGTGGTTCACCATGTACAGCACCGAACCGGCCTGCGAATCGCCCGTGCGGGCGAAGATCCCGAGAATGATGAAACCGAAGTGGGAGATCGACGTGTACGCGATCAGCGCCATCACATCGCTCTGTCCGATCGCGAGCACCGCCCCGTAGACGATCCCGATCACCGCCAGCGCCGCGACCCAGGGCGCGAATTTCGCGCTGGCATCGGGGAACAGCGTCAGGCAATAGCGCAGCATGCCGAAGGTTCCCACCTTGTCGACGATCGCCATCATGAGTACCGCGGTGGGTGGGGTGGTCTGCACCGCCGCCCCGGGGAGCCAGGTGTGCAACGGCCAGAGCGGAGCCTTCACCGCGAACGCGAACAGGAAGCCGAGGAACATCAGGTTCTGCGCTGCACCGGGGTCGATGGTTCCGGCCAGCACGCGCAGGTCGAAGGTTCCCTTCGCGGCGTAGAGGCCGACTACGGCGGCGAGCATGATCAGACCGCCGATAAGGTTGTACAGCAGGAACTTCACCGCGGCACGCGAGCGCCGTCCCGGTTCGCTGTCGGTGCCGCCGTACCCGGCGATCAGGAAGTACAGCGGGATCAGCATGGCCTCGAAAACCAGGTAGAACAGCAGGACATCGGTGGTCACGAAGCTCAGCAATACACCCGCCTCGACCGCGAGGGTGAGCGCCACGTACGCGCCGGCCCGCCGACCTGTGCCCTGGGGTGCGGTCTCGCGCCACCCGGCGAGGAGCAGGATCGGTACCAGGGCCACGGTGAGCAGCACCAGCACCAGCCCGGTCCCGTCGAGCGCCAGCCGGTAGCCCGCGCCGAACGACGATATCCACCGGTGCGTTTCGGCGAACTGGAAACCGCCAGCGGTATCGAAACCCGCGGCGAGGCCGAGCCCGATCCCGAGAGCTCCGAGTGTCGCCGTGTATCCGATCCACCGCGCGGCCCGGGGCACCGCGGCGGCCGCGACGGCGCCCACCGCGGGTACCGCCCACAGCAACGTCAACCAGGGCGCGCTCATGAGACCCACACCGCCACCGCACCGACCAGCACCGCCGCACCCGCGAGCATGGTCAGCGCGTAACTGCGCGCGTATCCGGTCTGCCAGTGCCGCAGCACCCCCGAAGCGCCGCGTACGCCCTCGGGGACCAGGCCGACGGCACCGTCGAGCGCCTTGTCTTCGAGGGTCACCAGGGCCGCCGTCGCAGCCTGGCCGGGCTTCATGAACACCGCCTCGTTGAGGTCGTCACCGTAGAGGTCCCTGCGCGCGGCGCGGGTGAGAGGCGAGATGTCTGTGGGTGCCTCGACCGGCACCGTCCGGGTGACGCGGACCGCAAAGGCTACGCCGATCGCGACCGCGGCGAGCACGAGCGCAGTGACCGCCCACGCAGGCAGGAGGTGGTGTGCTTCGGGCGCAGGGCCCACCGCCGGCGCGAGGAAATCGGCGATCCGCCCACCGAGCATCAGAGCCGCGCCGGCGCTGACGCTGCCGACCGCCAGTACGATCATCGGCGCCGTCATCACGCGCGGCGACTCGTGCGGGTGCGCGTCCTCGCGCCACCGCGGGGTGCCGAAGAAGGTGAGCACCATGACCCGGGTCATGTAGAAACCGGTGATACCGGCACCGAGGATCATGGTGCCGCCCAGCACGATTCCCCAGAATCCGCCGCGTCCGAACGCGGCCTCGATGATGCCGTCCTTGGTGTAGAAGCCGGACAGCGGTGGCACTCCGATGATCGCCAGATAGCCGAGACCGAAAGTGATCGCGGTGATCGGCATGACCGACCGCAGCCCGCCATAGCGGCGCATATCGGTCTCGTCGTTCATACCGTGCATCACAGAACCGGCACCGAGGAACAGGCCGGCCTTGAAACAGCCGTGCGCCAACAGGTGTGCGATCGCGAGCGCGTACCCGGCGGGTCCGAGTCCGGCGGCGAGCACCATGTAGCCGATCTGGCTCATCGTCGACGCGGCGAGCGCCTTCTTGATGTCGTCCTTCGCGCAGCCGATTACGGCACCGAAGAGCAGCGTCACCGCGCCGACCGCGAGCACGAACCCCTGGGCCACGGGTGCGGCCTCGAAGAGGGGCCCGGTGCGCACGATGAGGTACACGCCTGCGGTCACCATCGTGGCGGCGTGGATCAGCGCGGAGACCGGGGTCGGGCCCTCCATAGCGTCGCCCAGCCAGCTCTGCAACGGCACTTGCGCGGATTTGGCGCATGCCGCCAGGAGCAGAAGCAGGCCGATCCAGGTGACGGTGCTCGACTCGGCCTCCGCGGCCTGCGGCAGGAAGCCGCCGAACGACGTGGTGCCGAAGGTCGCGAGGGTCACCGCGACGGCGAGCGCGAGGCCCATATCGCCGACGCGGTTGACGATGAACGCCTTCCGCGCCGCCGTGGCCGCCGAGGGCTTGTGCTGCCAGAACCCGATGAGCAGGTACGAAGCGAGGCCTACGCCCTCCCAGCCCAGATACAGCACCACCAGATCGTCCGCGAGGACCAGCACGAGCATGGCGCCGAGGAACAGGTTCAGGTAGCCGAAGAAGCGGCGCCGCCCGGGATCGTCGCTCATGTAGCCGATCGAATAGATGTGGATCAGCGTTCCCACCCCGGTGATCAGGAGCGCGAAGCACACGGACAGCTGATCGAGCCGGAAGGCGAGATCGACCGAGAGCGAACCGCCTGAGAACCAGTGATAGAGCACGGTGCTCACCGACCGGGCACCGGCATCACGGCCCAGCAGCTGGGCGAACAGCACGGCCGCGACCACGAACGACACGGCCGCGACGAGCGTCCCCAGCAGGTGGCCCCAGGCATCCGTGCGCCGCCCGCCCAACAGGAGGACCGCCGCTCCGGCGAGGGGGATCAGCGGCAGTGCCGCAAGCAGTGTGCCCACGGGTCACCGCCTCAGCAGGTGCGGTTCATCGACGGACACCGACCGCCGGGAGCGGAAGATGGCGATGATGATCGCCAGGCCCACCACCACTTCCGCGGCGGCGACCACCATGGTGAAGAAGGCGAGGACCTGTCCCTGTCCGCTCGCGTGCATGCGTCCCGCGGTGACCAGTGCGAGGTTCGCGGCGTTGAGCATCAGCTCGACGCACATGAACACCACGATCGCGTTGCGGCGCAGGAGCACCCCGGCGGAGCCGATCGCGAACAACAGCGCTGCGAGGTACAGATAGAGGTGCGGGTTCACGGTGCCACCTCGCTCGTGACCGGATCGTCGTCAAGGGTGCGGCCGCGGCCGGGCAACTCACGGCGTTGTCCGGGCGTGCGCGGGGTCAGCGTGCGATTCACCGAATCCGGTGCAGGCGAACCGTCGGGCAACAAGGCCGGCAGATCGACCGCGTTGCCCCGCGCGTACACCCCGGGGTTGGGCAGCGGAGTAGCGCGACGCCCCTCCCGGAATCGGAGGATGGACTGCTCGCGCTGCGAGAGGGGCGCCGTGAGCTTCTCGCGATGAGCGAGGATCATCGCTCCGAGGGTCGCTGTGATGAGCAGTGCGGCGGTCAGCTCGAAGGCCCACACGTAGCGCACGAAGACGGTGTCGGCCAAGGCCTCCACCGAGTTCGGCGGGTACTGCGGGGCCACCCCGTCGACGGGGCGCGGCACCGGCAGCACGGCCCGGGCCAGCAGCGTCACCAGCAGCAGGCCGAATCCGGTACCGGCGACCGCCGCGGCCACCCGGTGTCCGCGCAGGGTCTCCACGAGTGAGTCCGACGAGTCGACACCCACCAGCATCACCACGAACAGGAACAACATCATGACGGCGCCGGTGTAGACCACGACCTGGACCACGCCGAGGAACATCGCGCCCTGCGAGAGATAGGCGACGGCGAGCAGGATCATGGTGGCCGCCAGGCACAGTGCGGAGTACACGGCCTTCGACGCCACCACCACGCCCAGCGCGAACAGCACCGCGGGCACGGCGACGACCCAGAACGCGACCTCCTCACCGGTCATTGGTCCACCTCGCCGCGGTAGTAGTCGGCAGCGGTGGTGCCCGGGCGCATGGCATGCGGCGGCGGCTCCTCTCCGGGCTGGAGCGGCGCGAGCAGGTGGTCCTTGTCGTAGATCAGTTCGGCGCGTTCGCCGTCGGCCATCTCGTAGTCGTTGGTCATGGTGAGCGCGCGGGTGGGGCACGCCTTCACGCACAGCCCGCAGCCGATGCACCGCAGGTAGTTGATCTGGTACACCCGTCCGTACCGCTCGCCCGGCGAGAACCGCTCCTCGTCGGTGTTGTCGGCGCCCTCCACGTAGATCGCATCGGCGGGGCAGCTCCACGCGCACAGCTCGCAGCCGATACATTTCTCCAGCCCGTCCGCGTACCGGTTCAGTTGGTGCCGGCCGTGATACCGCGCGGCGGTGGGCTCCTTCTGCTCCGGGTAACTCTCGGTGACCGGCTTGCTGAACATCGTGCGCAGGGTCGTGCCGAATCCGCCGAGGCCGAGGGGATCAGCCATGGGACACCTCCGTGGACGTGTGTTCGGGAAGGTACTGTCCCGGCAGTGGCGGCACAGGGAAGCCGCCGGCCATCGGGTCGAAGGGCAGCGAATATGTCTGCGGGTCGGGCGGTTCCGGTGGCGTCTTCTGCTTGCGGTGCCGTACCGCGAGAACGCCGATCACCGCGAGGGTGAAGGCCACCGAGACCACGGGGGCGAGCACGGTCGTGTCGTGGCCCGCCAGTGCCCAGGCCTGCACGCCCCCAGCCACCAGGATCCATACCAGTGCGCTCGGGATCAGCAGCTGCCACCCGAACCGCATGAATTGGTCGTACCGCAGTCGCGGCAACGTGGTGCGCAGCCAGATGAACGCGAACAGGAACACCCACACCTTGGCGACGAACCACACCACCGGCCACCATCCGGAGTTCGCACCATCCCACAGGTTCAGTGGCCATGGCGCATGCCAGCCACCGAGGAACAGTGTGGTGGCGAGAGCGGACACCGTGGTCATGTTCACGTACTCGGCGAGCATGAACATCGCGAACTTCAGCGAGCTGTACTCGGTGTGGAAACCTCCCACCAGCTCGCCTTCCGCCTCGGGCAGATCGAATGGGGCGCGGTTCGTCTCGCCCACCATGGAGATCGCATACACCGCGAACGAGGGCAGCAGGAGGAAGATGTACCAGGTACCGTCCTGCGCGGCCACGATGCCCGAGGTGGCCATGGTGCCCGCGTAGAGGAACACGGCGGCGAAGGAGAGGCCCATCGCCACTTCGTAGCTGATCACCTGGGCCGTGGAGCGCAGCCCGCCGAGCAGCGGGTAGGTCGACCCCGACGACCATCCGGCGAGCACGATGCCGTACACCCCGATGCTGGTGACGGCCAAGATGTAGAGCACGGCGACGGGAAGGTCGGTGAGCTGCAACGGCGTCCGGGTTCCGAACACGGACACCTCCGGGCCGAACGGGATCACTGCGAACGCGAGGAAAGCGGGGATCGTCGCGATGATCGGTGCCAGCAGGTACACCGGCCGGTCGACGCCGCTCGGCGTGATGCCCTCCTTGAGGGCGAGCTTGATGCCGTCGGCGAGGGACTGCAGGATGCCGAACAGCCCCAGCCGGTTGGGGCCGTAGCGATGCTGCATCCGCGCCATCACCTTGCGTTCGATGAGGATCGCCGCGAGCACGGTGAGTACGAGGAAGGCGAAGACCGCCACCGCCTTGACCAGGATCAGCCACAGCGGATCGCGGCCGAACGCCGACAGGTCGACGTTCTCGTGCGGTCCCAGCGCGCGGAAAGTCATGATGGCGTGCCGATCCGCACGACTGCTCCCCAGCCGACGCCCAGCGTCTCGTCCACCGTGCTGCCCGGGGAGTTCCGCGGGAGCCACACCACCCGGTCGGGCATATCGGTGATGCTGAGCGGCAGCGTGATCGCGCCGCGGGCGGTGGATACCGTCACGGAGTCCGAGGCGCCGATCTCGGCAGCGGTGCCGGCGGACAACCGGGCCACCGGCGGGCGGGCGGTGGCGGCGAGATTCGGCAGACCGTCCTGTCCGCGTCCCAGGTCGAGCAGCTGTCGCCAGGTCGCGAGGAGTGCCTCCCCGGTGCCGGGCAGGGCCATCGGCTGGGCCGCCACCGGTTCGATGGTCCGCACTGCGTCGACGGTGCCGAGATCGCGTAGGGCGGCAGCGGCCCCGTCGGCATCGGTGAAGCCGAGGTTCGTGCCGAGCGCCGCGGCGAGCACGGCCAGGACTCGGGCATCCGGCAGTGCGCCGGGAGCGGGGAGCGCGGCGGGAAAGCGACGATCACGACCCTCCCAGTTCCGGAAGGTTCCGGCCCGCTGTGCCACCGACGCGACCGGCAGAACCACATCGGCCCGCGCCGTGACCGCGGAGGCCCGCAATTCGAGGCTCACCACGAAGGCCTTCTCCAGGGCCCGCCGCGCGGCGTCGGGATCGGGGAGATCGGAGACTTCGACGGCGCCGCACACCAACGCCTGAACCTCGCCCGATTCGGCGGCGGCCAGTATCGCGGCGGTATCGCGGCCCGGCTCGATCGGCAGCGCAGTGTCCCAGAACCGTTCCAGCTCGGCGTGATGCGTAGGATCGGCGGTGACACGGCCACCCGGTAGCAGATTGGGCAGCGTGCCTGCCGCGACGCCACCGGGTTCGCCCGCGCGACGCGGTATCCAGGCCACACGAGCCCCGGTCGTGGCGGCCAGCCCGGCGGCGGCGGAGAGTGCGCCCGGCGCCTCGCCGAGGCGCTCACCGATCATGATCACCGCGTCCGGCGGGATCTGTTCTGCCAGGCCGGGGTCGGTGAGTGCCGCGGCCTCGGTGCCGGGACGGCAGGCGATCAGCTCGCCGTGCAGGCGGCCCAGGCCGCGGGAGGCGAACGGCGCGATGGAGAGCACCCGGGTGGCACCGGAGCGGACCGCTTTGCGCAGCCGTAGGTGCACGATCGGCGACTCCTCCTCGGGCTCGAAGCCCACGAGCAGCACCACGGGCGCGGCCTCCAGATCGGCGTAGGTCACGCCGCCCGCCACTCCGGAGCCGAGGAACGCGGCCTCCTCGGCGCTGTGCGCGCGCGCCCGGAAGTCGACGTCGTTGGTGTGCAGGGCTACTCGCGCGAAGGCTGAGTACGCGTACAGGTCTTCGACGGTGCCGCGCCCGCCGGCGAGCACTGCCGCGGAACGGTCGCGCAGGCCGGCCGCCGCGACGGCGATCGCCTCCGGCCACGACGCCGGGGCCAGCACCCCATCGGATCCGCGCACCAGCGGTGTGGTGATGCGGTCGGGCAGCGTCGGGTAGCGCATCGCCCAGCGGCCCTTGTCGCAGTTCCACTCCTCGTTGACATCGGGATCGTCACCGGCGAGGCGGCGCAGCACCTCGCCGCGGCGGTGGTCGACCCGCAGCGAGCATCCACTGGCGCAGTGCTCACAGGCTGACGGGGTCGAGGTGAGGTCGAACGGACGGGCGCGGAACCGGTAGTCGGTCGAGGTGAGGGCACCCACCGGGCAGATCTGCACGGTGTTGCCGGAGAAGTACGAATCGAGTGGCTCATCGCCCGCGGTGCCCACCTGTTGCAGCGCTCCACGGTCGAGCAATTCGATGAAGTCGTCGCCGGCGATCTCGTCGGCGAACCGCGTGCAGCGGGCGCACAGCACGCAGCGTTCGCGATCGAGTACCACCTCGGCGGAGATCGGGATCGGCTTGGGGTAGGTGCGCTTGTCGGCCGCGGGGAACCGGGACTGCGCGCGACCGGCCGACATCGCCTGATTCTGTAACGGGCACTCACCGCCCTTATCGCACACCGGGCAGTCCAGCGGATGGTTGACCAGCAGCAGTTCCATCACACTGCGCTGGGCCCCGGCCGCCGCGGCCGAGGTGGCCTGCGTGCGGACCACCATGCCGTCGGTCACCGTCGTGGTGCACGAGGCCAGTGGTTTGCGTTGCCCCTCCACGTCGACTAGACATTGGCGGCAGGCACCGGCCGGCGCCAGCAGCGGATGATCGCAGAACCGAGGGATCGCGATGCCGAGCTGTTCCGCGGCGCGGATCACCAGAGTGCCGGGTGGCACCTCGATCTCGATCCCGTCGATACTCGCCTTGACGGTGGGCGGGGCGGTCACCGCGCGCCTCCCGCTACCGGCGCCTCGCGCAGGGAGGCGGCGGGATCGAACGGGCAGCCGCGCTCGTGCACGTGCCGTTCGTATTCCTCGCGGAAGTACGTCAGCGAGCTCTGGATCGGGCTTGCGGCGCCGTCGCCCAGGGCGCAGAAGGCTTTGCCCAGAACGCCGTCGGCCACGTCGGCCAGGGTGGTGAGGTCTTCCGGTTCGCCCTCGCCCTGCTCCAGCCGGCGCAGCAACCGCACCAGCCAGTAGGTGCCCTCCCGGCACGGTGTGCACTTCCCGCAGGATTCGTGCGCGTAGAACTCCAGCCAGCGCAGCACCGCTCGCACGACGCAAACCGTGTCGTCGAAGATCTGCAGCGCCTTGGTGCCCAGCATCGATCCGGCCCCGGCGACCCCCTCGTAGTCCAGGGGCACGTCCAGGTGCTCGGCCGTCAGCAGCGGCGTCGACGATCCGCCCGGCGTCCAGAACTTCAACTCGTGCCCCGGTCGCACCCCGCCGGCCAGCTCGAGCATCTCCCGCAGCGTGATGCCCAGCGCGGCCTCGTACTGTCCGGGCCGCACCACGTGGCCCGAGACCGAGTACAGCGTGAATCCGGGCGACTTCTCGCTGCCCATGGTGCGGAACCAGTCGGCGCCGTTGGCCAGGATCGCCGGCACGCTCGCGATGGATTCGACGTTGTTGACGCACGTGGGTGAGGCGTACAGGCCGGCGACGGCGGGGAAGGGCGGGCGCAACCGGGGTTGCCCGCGGCGGCCCTCCAAGGAGTCCAGCAGGGCGGTCTCCTCGCCGCAGATGTAGGCGCCGGCGCCACCGTGCACGACCAGATCAACAGTGAATCCGTTCTCACCGAGCGGCTTCCCGAGGTAGCCCGCCGCATAGGCCTCCGCCACGGCGGCCCGCAGCCGGCGTTGCACGCCGAGCACCTCCCCGCGGACGTAGATGAAGGCCTGCCGGGCCCGGATCGCGTACGAGGCGATGATCACGCCCTCGATCAGGGTGTGCGGCGTGGCGAACATCAGCGGCATGTCCTTGCACGTACCGGGCTCGGATTCGTCGGCGTTGACCACCAGGTAATGCGGTTTGTCCGCCCCCGGCTTCGGTTCTTCCCCCGCACGCAGCTGCGGGATGAAACTCCACTTCAGGCCGGTGGGAAACCCCGCGCCACCGCGACCGCGCAAACCGGCCTCCTTCACCAGTTCGATCACCTGGTCGGGTGTCATGGCGAGGGCCCGGTCGATCCCGGTGTAGCCACCGCTCGCGCGGTACGAGGCGAGGGTCCACGGCTCCGGGGTGTCCCACTGGGCCGACAGCACGGGTGTGAGGCGGGCGGTCATGTCTGCGCCTTCCTGAGTCCGGCCAGCGTCGGTTCGCCGCCCACCCCTGAGGCGGCCACGGCTCCGGACCGCGCGTCGTCGAAACCGGCGAGCAGTCGGGCGGTTTCGCGAAAGGGCAGCAGCGGCGCGCCCCGAGTCGGCAAGGGTGCTGTTCCCGTGCGCAGCCCGTCGACCAGTGCGCGAGCGCTCGCCACGGTCTGATCGTCGAAGAACTCCCAATTCACCATCACCACGGGCGCGTAGTCACAGGCCGCGTTGCATTCGATCCGCTCCACGGTGACCCGGCCGTCGTCGGTGGTGCCGCCCGGCTCGATGCCGAGGTGTTCGCACAGCGCCGAGAGGATCGCGTCGCCGCCGAGCACCGCGCACAGCGTGGTGGTGCACACGCCCACGAGGTACTCGCCCGTCGGACCGCGCCGGTACATCGAATAGAAGGTGGCCACCGAGATCACGTCGGCGGCGGTGAGTTCCAGAGTGCGGGCGCAGAATTCGATCCCCGCGGGCGTGATGTATCCGTCCTGCGATTGCACCAGGTGCAGCAGGGGCAGCAGCGCTGACCGCGGCTCGGGGTAGCGGGCGACGAGGACAGCGGCGTCGGCCGCCAGCCGCTCGGCGACCTCGGCGGAGTATTCCGTGGGCGCACCCGGGCGATACAACTGCACGGACTCCTCCGGCCGGGCACCGAATTCGAGGAAGACGGGTTCGCTCATCGGTCCACTCCTCCCATCACCGGGTCGATGCTGGCCACCGCGGCGATCACATCCGAGACCATGCCGCCCTCGCACATCGCCGCCACCGCCTGCAGATTCGTGAACGACGGGTCGCGGAAGTGCACCCGGTACGGCCGGGTGCCGCCGTCACTCACGGCGTGCACCAGCAGCTCGCCGCGCGGCGCCTCCACCGAAACGGCGACCTGGCCGGCGGGTACCGCGAAGCCCTCGGTGACCAGTTTGAAGTGGTGGATCAGCGACTCCATCGACTCGCCCATGATCTCTGCGATGTGGGCGCGCGAGTTGCCGAGACCGTCGGGCCCCACGGTGAGATCGGCCGGCCAGCCCAACCGGGCATCGTCGATCATCACCGGCCCCGGCGCGAGACGGTCCAGGCACTGCTCGACGATGCGCAGCGACTGCGTCATCTCGTGCACGCGGATCAGGTACCGGCCGTAGCAGTCGCATCCGGTATCGGTGATGACGTCGAACTCGTAGTCCTCGTATCCGCAGTAGGGTTCGCTGCGCCGCAGGTCGTGGGGGAGCCCGGTGGACCGCAGCACCGGCCCCGTGATGCCCAGTGCCATGGCTCCGGTGAGATCGAGGTAACCGACGTCCTTGGTGCGGGCCATCCAGATGGGATTGCCGGTGAGCATTCCCGCCATCGAGTCCAGTTGCGGGGGCAGGGTGCGCAGCAGCTCCCGGATCTGCGGAAGCGCGTCGTCGGGCAGGTCTGCGGCCACGCCGCCCGGCCGGATGTACGCGTGGTTCATCCGCAGCCCGGTGATCGTCTCGAACACGTTCAGGATCTGCTCGCGGATCTCGAACCCCTTGAGCATGGGCGAGACCGCACCCAACTCCATACCGCCGGTGGCGAGCGCCACGAGGTCGCTGGTGACCCGGTTGAGTTCCATCATCAGGACGCGGATCACCGTGGCGCGTTCGGGGATCTCGTCGGTGATGCCGAGCAGCTTCTCCACCGCCAGGCAGTACGCGGTCTCGTTGAACAGGGGCGCCAGGTAGTCCATCCGAGTGACGAAGGTGGTGCCCTGGGTCCAGGTCCGGAACTCCAGATTCTTCTCGATCCCGGTGTGCAGGAAGCCGATGCCGCACCGGGCCTCGGTCACGGTCTCGCCGTCCAGTTCGAGGATCAGACGCAGCACCCCGTGTGTGGACGGGTGCTGCGGGCCCATGTTGACCACGATCCGCTCGTGACCGACGGCCTCCGCGGCGATCTCATCCCAGTCCGAGCCCATGGCGGTGTAGCTGGCGGTCACGAATACGACCTCCGCGAATCCGGCGGCGCCACCTGAGCGCCGAGGAACTCGACCCCGATCCCGCCGAGCGGGTAGTCCTTACGCTGCGGGTGCCCATCCCAGTCGTCCGGCATCTCGATCCGGGTGAGCGAGGGGTGTCCGTCGAAGACGATGCCGAAGAAGTCGAAGGTCTCCCGCTCGTGCCAATCCACCGTGGGATACACCGAGATCAGGGAGGGAATGTGTGGATCTGCTTGCGGGCAATGGGTTTCAAGTCGCAGCCGGCGTCCCCACGTGATGGACTGCAGATGGGTCACCGCGCGCAGTTCCGCGCCGGTGTCCTCGGGGAAGTGCACGCCGGAGGTGCCCAGGCACATCTCGAATCGCAACGAAGGATCGTCGCGCAGCAGACGGGCCACCGCGACCACGTGTTGGCGGGGCACCCGGAGCGTGACCTCGCCGCGGTGGACCACCACGGAGCGGACCGCTTCGGCGAACGGCGGTGCACCCTGGTGCTCGTCGAGTGCAGTACGCAGGCGAGTCAACACCCCGTCGTATCCGTCGGGCATCGGCTCGTCGCCGGGGCCCGGCATGGTGACGGGGCGCGTGATCCGGCCGTAGCCCGAGGTGTCGCCGCTCCCGGCCGAGCCGAACATGCCGTGCCGGGTGCGTACCACCTCGGGCGGCGGGCCCACGGGTTCGACGGTGCCGTCGGGATCGTCGGTCATCGCAACAATCCCTTCAGCTCGATGGTGGGGCGGGTGTTGAGTGCGGCCTCCTCCGCCGCCCGCCGGGCCTCTTCGCGGTGGCTGCCCATCGGGGTGTCGGCGACCTTGTCGTGCAGGGCGATGAGTGCGTTGAGCAGCATCTCCGGACGGGGTGGGCAGCCGGGCAGGTAGATGTCCACCGGCACCACATGATCCACGCCCTGGACGACGGCGTAGTTGTTGAACATGCCACCCGAGCTGGCGCAGACTCCCATGGCCAGTACCCATTTGGGTTCGGCCATTTGGTCGTACACCTGCCGCAGTACGGGCGCCATCTTCTGGCTGACCCGGCCGGCCACGATCATCAGATCGGCCTGCCGGGGGGAGGCACGGAAGGCCTCCATACCGAACCGGGCGATGTCGAACCGAGGGCCGGTGGTGGCCATCATCTCGATCGCGCAGCAGGCGAGGCCGAAGGTGGCGGGCCACAGTGATCCCTTCCGCGCGTACCCGGCCACCGTCTCCAGAGTCGAGAGTAGGAAGCCGCCGGGGACCTTGTCCTCTAGTCCCATTCGAGACCGCCTCGGCGCCACTCGTAGGCGTAGGCGACGGTGACGTTCACCAGGAACAGCGCCATCGCGGCGAGGCCGTACGCGCCGAGCACATCGAAGTGCACCGCCCAGGGATAGAGGAAGACGATCTCGATGTCGAAGATGATGAACAGCATCGCCGTCAGGTAGAACTTCACCGGGAAGCGGCCACCCCCGGTGGGATGCGGGGAGGGATCGATACCGCATTCATAGGCTTCGAGCTTGGCCCGATTGCGGCGACGCGGCCCCACGTACTGTGCGACCCCGACCGAGAACACGGCGAAGGCCGTCGCGATCGCCCCGAGTACCAGGATCGGCACGTACGGATTCACGGCCCTGCTCCCTCCGCTGTGTGTGCGAAAAGCCGAAGGAGAGAACCGGTTAGGCCACCCTGACTTCGTTTGTGAGCTACATCACAACCCTATAGTCGCGAGCGGGGGTACGGGTTCTATTCGAGGAATTCAGCGGCGGTGTGTCGCTCCACGGTCGTCGCGAGCAGGCTCGCCGCCGCGGCGGCCACTTCGAAGGGATCGAGCGGGTGCGAGACCCACGCGTCGGCGTGTGACCACGTCGCGAGCCATCCGTCCGCCCGGCGCGCGGTGATCACCAGCAGCGGCGGACAGGGATCGATCTCGTCGCGCAACTGGCGGGCCAGGCCGAGGCCGCCGGCGGGGGAGGCTTCGCCGTCGAGGATCGCGAGATCGATTCCGCCCTGGTCGAGTCGGGCCACCACGGTGGGAGCGGTCGCCGCCTCGGTCACCGTGATCGGCGGGAGGGCAGGAGAGGGGCGCGTGCCCAGCGCCGCCGCGATCTCCGCGCGGTGACGCGCGTTGGAGCTGTAGATGAGGACGAGCGGGGCGGCGCCGGTCATGCCTCCACGATAGGTTCCGCCGTCGCGCTGGGAGACCGATTCGGATAGTGCCGCGCCGCGACGTCGGGGTGCGCTCGCAGCCTGCTCTTCCACGCGTTCTCGCCGTAGGTGTCGAAGATCGGGTTCTCCGGATCCACGGTGACCCCCGAGCGCAGCCCGGCGGGGAGGGGGAGCTGCGGCATCCGCGCATGCACCGACGGATTGAAGAAGTACGGCACCGAGATCCGGTCCGCACCGGCACGGCGATTCACCACGCGGTGTTCGGTGGCGCGCAGGTAGCCCTCGGTGCCCACTTCCAGCATTTCGCCGATATTGACGATGAATGTTCCGGGTTGCGGTGGTACGTCCACCCATTCGTCGGCGCCGGGCGGGAGCACCTGGAGTCCCTCCGAATCCGGGTCCGCCAGCAGCAGGGTGAGCACGCCCGAGTCCTTGTGCGCGCCCACGCCCTGCTCGGTGTCGGTGCCCGCCGGATACCGGACGATCTTGATCAGTGTCGCCGGATCGGTCGTGAAGGCCTCGTCGAACACCCGTGGGTCGGCGCCGAGCGACCGTGCCCAGGCGGTCAAGAGATCCAGCGCGATCCGTGAGAGGTCGGCATCCCAGCGCTCGATCACGGTGCGCAACTCCGGCAGGTTCGCGGGCCACTGATTCGGGCCGACCAGGTTGCGATGGTCCGGCCCGGGGCCCGTCGGTGCGGCCCGCTCCGGCCCGATGTCGATCTGCTCGCGCCAATCGACGGCGCCTCGGGTGAGCTCGCCGCCGAGCCGGGTGTAACCGCGGAAGTGCGGCGAGTTCGCCATCGCGATGGCGTCCTTCTCCCTCTGCGGGAGTGCGAAGAACCGCCGCGCTACGGCGAGTATCTCGTCGATCCGGTCGGCGCCGAGGCCGTGCCCCGTGAGGTAGAAGAAGCCCACGTCGTGTGCGGCCGTACGGACCAGTGCGTCGAACTGCTCCGGCGCGGTGTCCAGGAGCGAGAGGTCGAGAACGGGCACCACGGTCATGCCCGCAGGGTAACTCCGGCGTGGCCGTGGTCACCCGGTTCGAATCGGCCTGATTCGCCCCGTCCGCGCGCCGAGCTTCGCGTCGTTGTGGGCGGGCATTAGGCTGGGCGCCGAGATTGTCGTGAGCTCGGCCAGTGCATAAGGAGAGACCGTGTCCGAAATCATCCAGGTAGGCGCCCGAGAGATCCTCGACTCCCGTGGCAATCCCACGGTCGAGGTCGAGATCGTGCTGGCCGACGGCAGCTTCGCCCGCGCCGCGGTGCCGTCGGGTGCGTCGACCGGAGAGCACGAGGCGGTCGAGCTCCGCGACGGCGGCGAGCGCTACGGCGGCAAGGGCGTCACCAAGGCTGTCGAGGGCGTGCTCGAGGTGATCGCGCCCGAGGTCATCGGCATCCCCGCCGACGAGCAGCGAATCATCGACCAGACCCTGCTGGACCTGGACGGGACCCCGGACAAGAGCCGGCTCGGGGCCAACGCCCTGCTGGGCGTGTCGCTGGCCGCGTCGAAGGCTGCCGCCGAGTCGGCCGCGCTACCCCTGTTCCGCTACCTGGGTGGCCCGAACGCGCACATCCTGCCGGTCCCGATGATGAACATCCTCAATGGCGGCGCGCACGCGGACAGCGGTGTCGACGTGCAGGAGTTCATGGTGGCCCCTATCGGCGCCGAGACCTTCAAAGAGTCGCTGCGCTGGGGCACCGAGGTGTACCACTCGCTCAAGTCCGTGCTCAAGAGCAAGGGGCTCAACACGGGGTTGGGCGACGAGGGCGGCTTCGCCCCGTCGGTCGGTGGCACGCGTGAGGCCCTGGAGCTGATCTCCGAGGCCATCGGCAAGACCGGCCTGAAGCTGGGATCCGATGTCGCTCTCGCGCTCGACGTGGCCGCCACCGAGTTCTACACCGCGGGTAGCGGCTACAAGTTCGAGGGCAAGGTGCTCAGCGCCGCCGAGATGGGCGAGTTCTACGCCAAGCTGATCACCGAGTTCCCGCTGGTCTCCATCGAGGATCCGCTGTCCGAGGACGACTGGGAGGGCTGGGTCGACCTCACCGATGCCGTCGGCGACAAGATTCAGCTGGTGGGCGATGACCTGTTCGTCACGAACCCGGAGCGGCTCGAAGACGGTATCGCCCGCGGCGCCGGTAACGCACTGCTGGTGAAGGTCAACCAGATCGGCACGCTGACCGAGACCCTGGACGCCGTCGCTCTCGCGCACAACAACGGCTACAAGACGATGATGAGCCACCGTTCGGGCGAGACCGAGGACACCACGATCGCCGATCTCGCCGTCGCGGTGGGCAGCGGCCAGATCAAGACCGGTGCCCCGGCTCGTTCGGAGCGCGTCGCCAAGTACAACCAGCTGCTGCGCATCGAGGAGGAGCTGGGCGACGCCGCGCGTTACGCCGGCGACACCGCGTTCCCGCGCTTCGAGTTCACCAGCTAGACCGAGACGACCGAGGAGCACAGCACCGTGAGCAGAACCCGCGTCGTGACCGGGCGCATCCCCCGGGACGGTGACCGCCCCGACTCAGGGGGTGCCGGTCGCGTGGTCGTGCTGTTCGTGGTGCTGTGCGTCCTGGTACTCACCCTCGCTGTGCCGGTGCGGACGTACCTGTCCGAACAGGCACGCGAAGACAAGGTGGCGGCCGAGCACTCCCAATTGCTCGCCGATATCGCCCGCCTCGAGGATCAGAAGCGACTTCAGGACGATCCTGCGTACATCAAGCAGCAGGCCAGGATCCGGCTGCAGTACGTGATGCCCGGGGAGACCGCGTACCGGGTGCAGTTCCCCGGTGCCCCGGCGCCCACGCCCGAGCAGATCGAGGCGGAGCAGTCCAAGCAGAACCCCTGGTACACCAACGTGTGGCGAACGATCGCCGTGCCGCACTGATGGGCGCCGACGACGCCGTGCCGCAGGCAGACCTCGATCGGGTCGCCGAGCAGCTCGGTCGCACACCGCGCGGTGTGCTCGCCGTGGCCTACCGCACGCCCGACGGTGAGCCGGCCGTGGTGAAGACCGCGCCCCGCCTTCCCGACGGAACGCCGTTCCCCACGCTGTACTACCTGACCGATCCTCGGCTCACGGCCGAGGCCAGCCGGCAGGAGAGCGCCGGCGTGATGCGCGAGATGGAGGCGCTGCTCGCCTCCGATCCCGAGGTCGCGGCGAACTACCGCGCCGCGCACGCGCACTATCTCGCGTCGCGGAATGCGCTGGACGACTTGGGCACCGACTTCACCGGCGGCGGCATGCCCGACCGGGTCAAATGCCTGCACGTGCTCATCGCGTACGCACTGGCCGAGGGGCCGGGCACTGTCTGGTTAGGCGACGAGGCGGTGGCGCTCGCCGCCGCGGCCGGCCTGCGCGGGAGCGCGATCCCCGCGGACTGGCCGGAGTCCCGCTACCCCTGGGGCCAGCAGTGACCGCTGCCGTCGGAACGACGGTGGCCGCGATCGACTGCGGCACCAACAGCATCCGCCTCTACGTCGCGCGGCAGGAGCGCGACGGTCTCATCGAACTGACCCGCGAGATGCGGATCGTCCGGCTGGGTCAGGGGGTGGACGCCACCGGGAGGTTCGCCGATGAGGCCCTCGACCGGGTGCGCGCGGCGCTCGACGACTACGTGGACACCGCATTGCGCCTCGGTGCCGGTGCCGTTCGGATGGTGGCCACCTCCGCCGCCCGTGACGTGTCCAATCGCGACACCTTCCTCGCCCTCACCGCCGCCGCGCTGGGCCGGATCACGCCCGGTGCGCAGGCCGAGGTGATCGCCGGGACCGAGGAGGCAGAATTGTCGTATCTCGGTGCCACCGCGGGACTCTCGGCGACCGATCCGGTACTCGTGGTCGACCTCGGTGGCGGCTCCACCGAACTGGTCTCGGGTTCTGCGGGCGTCGTCGCCGATGCCTACTCGGCGAACATCGGTTGCGTCCGGATCACGGAACGGGCCCTGCCGTCCGATCCGCCCACCGATGCGGAGATCGCCGCGGCGCGCGGCGTGATCGACGCCGCGCTCGACCAGGCGACCGAGGTCGTTCCCCTGACTGGGGTCCGCACCTGGATCGGCGTGGCCGGAACCTTCACCACGCTCGCGGCGCTCGATCTCGGCCTCGCGGACTACGACCCGGCCCGGATCCACGGTGCTCGGGTGCCGCTCGACCGGCTCGTCGATCTGTGCGCCCGGCTGGTCGGCATGCCTTCGGCGCAGCGGCTCGCGCTGGGCCCGATGCATCCGGGACGCGCCGACGTGATCGGCGGCGGTGCGCTCGTGGTGATCGCGCTCGCCGAACGCCTCGCGGCGGCAGGTGTGACGGAGCTCATGGTGAGTGAACACGACATTTTGGACGGTGTCGCGATCGGGCTTCTTCGCGGTTGACCTGCGAAAACGTTGGTTGTTGCTTCTTGTTAACGAACTGTTGACACGTTCACAGCGTTCTGGCGGCGCCGCAGCGGGATTCACCGCTTACGGTGATCTCGTACCGGCGGGGAACACCCGCACCGGCGAAGGGAGCAGGACATGGAGAACGTTTCCGTCAAGAGCGTGGTCGTGGTGCTGGACGGCACGAAGGCCACGGTGGAGCTGGTGGGTGACCTGACTCGTGCCGGAACCCGGGTGACAGCGGTGGGCGAAAACTTCCGCGACGTCGTCGCCGTGCTCTCGGGCGAGGTGTACGCCCTCGTCGCCGACCTGAGCGACCCCGAGCAGTGGGACACCGCCCTGCTGCGCGCGGAGCAGCGTCACGGCGCCGTCGAGCAGGTGCTCGACCCCGCAGGCCGACTCGCCCCGGTAGCAGCCTGACGATCTCCGGGGCATCCCGGAGGTCGCGGCAGTGGGCCCGGCCTAGCGTTCGTCGCATGGTCACGTCGGCTCCCGCGCCTCGGATCGAGCCCCTCGACGCACTGCGCGGATTCGCGCTCGGCGGCATCTTCGCTGTCAACATCATTCGCCGCCAACCGATTCCGGTACGGACCCGCCGAGTGGTTACTGCGGATCGCGACCTACGGCGGCGTGCGCGCGGTGGCCGCGCACACGCGCGGCGCACCGTCGAACACGGTCAGTGCGCGAGTTTGAGCCCGACCACGCCGCCCACGATGGCGACGATGCACAACACCTTGATCAGCGTCGCCGGTTCTTCGCCGGTGAGCATCGCGTAGACCACTGTGAGGGTGGCGCCGATGCCCACCCAGACGGCGTAGGCGGTGCCGGTCGGCAGGTCGCGCATCGCGTACGCCAATCCCGCCATGCTGGCGATGAGAGCCGCCACGAAGACGACGGTCGGCGTGGTCTTGGTGAAGCCCTCGGACTTGCCGAGCGCGGTGGCCCAGACGGCCTCCAGGACGCCGGAGATGATCAGAACGATCCATGCCATGATGTGAACCTCCTTGGTTCACACCGTCTTTTCGCTGGCCGGGTACGGTGTGCCTCGTCCGGATGTCTGATTGCGACGATATCTAGATTATCGAATCGGCCCGCAGTGGCAAGCTCCCTCCCTCGGTGGTGAGGAAGTTCACCACCGATTCGGAGCCGTCAACGGTCTCGATCTTCATCGTCCGGCCGTCATGCACAGGATTCCTGGTCGCGATCGGCGTCGATCGCGCCTGACGGTGCCGCTGAAGGGTGAACAATGGTCGCATCCGCCCCCCGACGAGGAGATGCCGATGCGCCGCGTGACCTATTCCCTGACCACCTCGGCGGACGGGTTCATCACGGCTCCGGACGGCGGGCTCGACTGGGGGCAACCCGACGAGGAGCTGTTCCGGTTCGCCACCGACGAGGTGCGCGGACTCGCCGTGCACCTGCTCGGGCGTCGGCTCTACGAGACGATGCTGTACTGGGACGACGCGGAGCAGACACAGCCGCTCGACGAGGACGAGAAGGTGTTCGCTCGGCTGTGGAAGGCGCTCCCGAAGGTGGTCTTCTCCACCACGCTCACCGAGGTGCGCGGCGCGAACACCCGGCTCGCCACCGGCGATCTGGCGAGCGAGATCGCGGAACTGCGGGATCAGCCGGGGGAGGGGAACATCGGTATCGGCGGCGCCGAACTCGCTGCCGAGGCGGCGCGGCTCGACCTTCTCGACGAGTACCGCGTGCGCGTGCATCCGGTGCTCCTCGGCGGCGGTATCCCGTACTTCCCGCAGCAGGGCAGGATGACGGAGCTGGAACGCATCGGCTCCCAATCCTTCGCCTGCGGTGTGCAATTCATGCACTACCGAGTGGTTCGCTGACGATGGGTTCCTCGCGTAGCCCTGCCCGTGTGCCTGGGAAGGCGGCCAGTGGTGCGAGCACGAGTCCTGATGGGCATAGCTTGTCGGACTGGCGTCGTACTCTCCGCTGCATGAGCACAGGAAAGGCGATCCGCAACTACCTGCCCAAGAAGGCAGGTCCCGGCTGGCTGGCATCTGGCCTCATGGCCATGGCTTCAGCATTGATTGCGGTGGTTCCATCCGCGATGCTTGCGTCTCACTACACGGCGAAGCAGTACGCGAGTACGCAGCGTACCGATGGATATTTGAAGGCACTCGACTCGATCTCGGCCGTTCATCACGCGATCGAGCGCTCGGCTGCCGAGTATTTCGGTCCGTCGGTGACTCGTGATCCGTTGCAAATGAACCTCGACCCGCGCGCTGCTGATGACCTGTGGGCGTCGCAAGCAAAAATAGGCGAGGCCACCAATCGGGTGTTGGTGTTCCAGAGCGCCAATTCCGATACGCGCAAGCTGGCAAACGAACTGACGATCTACTACGCCGATGTGGCGGTCATGCTTTCAGAGATGAACCGACGGGCACCTCAAGTGCGATCGGATCCCGACGGACTTGCGGGGGCAGGAGTGACCAATATCGTTGTGTTCACCGCTGTCCGAGATCGAATGATCAACCGTTTCGGATTCGTGGGTGAATGCGAGATCGACGAGCCAGCGGAAGAGTGTCAAGTCGACGATCTATTATCGCGCGGCGGCCTCAGTGACGATCGACGGCGTGAATTGCAAGCTCAGCGAGACCCCGGTGCTCTGCTGAAGAGGCTCCGAAGCCAGGTGAGGGCTGAAGCTATCGATTAGGCCTGGTTGTTGTGCCCCCAGTCGGACTCGAACCGACACTGTGCGGATTTTAAGTCCGCTGCCTCTGCCAATTGGGCTATAGGGGCGCGCCGACGAGCGTAGCGCGTGCCGCGCACCGTCGAACCTGTCAATCTGTGTTGACAGCCTAGTCGTGTCAACGTAGATTGACGTTGTGAGCTCACCACCCACCCTCGTCGGATCGGCGGCATCGGATGACCCCGCAGCGGGGCTCCGCGCCGTCGTCGCACTGCGCAAACTGGCCGATCAGCTCGAGGCGGTCCAGGTGGCCAACGCCCGGAACCTCGGCTGGTCCTGGCAGGACATCGCCGCACACCTCGCGGTCAGTCGCCAAGCGGTGCACAAGAAGTACGGCAAGTAAGCCGGGAAACAGGACGTGACATGTTCGAACGGTTCACCAAGAGCGCCCGCATCGCCGTGGTGCTCGCCCAGGAAGAGGCCCGCGACGCGGGCGCTGACCGGATCACACCCACTCATCTTCTCCTCGGCGTACTCGACTGCGCCGACGACGATCTCAAGCGCGAACTCACCGATGTCGGTCTCACCACCGACGCGGTCCGCGCCTCCGACGCCGGCCGCGTGATCACTGAGGGCGACGCCGCCGCACTCAAGGGGATCGGCATCGATGTCGGTGCGATCGCGGACGCGGTCTCGTCCAAGTTCGGCTTCGACATCTTGCGGCCGATCCGCAAACGCTTCGCCACCGGGCACATCCCGTTCGCGCCCGGCTCGAAGAAGTCACTCCAACTCGCACTCCGCGAATCGACGCACCGCAAGGACCGCAGCATCGGTGCCGCGCATGTGCTGCTCGGCGTGATGCGCAGCGACGACGAAGACGCTCTCGCCGCCATCGCCTCCGCGATCGCGCCCACCGAGCTCCGGCAGCGCCTCTACGACCTGCTCGATCGACCCGCCGCCTGATTCGCTTCTGCGGGAGCGCCGCCGGGTGGGTAAGCTGTTCGTAAAATGACGTGTCCGAATCGGGAACCTCCGGGCGGTCGCGATCGTTGGACAGTACGTAGGTGCACGTGACCAAACGAAAGGACAGCACGGTGCGCGAAAGCAGCAACCCGATCCTGCGGGGAATGACGCGCGGGAATCAGCAGCCGGCGGGCGTACCGCAGCAGGGGTATCCGCAGGGCTATAACCAGCAGGGCTTCAACCAGGCGGCCGGATTCGGCATGGGTGCCGCGGGTGCGGCGCAGGGCATGCAGTACGGCCAGCCGCAGGCCCCGTACGAGACCACCACCGGTGGCCGCACCATGACGGTCGACGATGTGGTCACCAAGACCGCCGCCACCCTCGGCGTGCTCATCGTTTTCGCGGCCGCCTCGTACTTCCTGGTGGGCGCGAACCCCGGCCTCGCCACGCCGCTCACCATCGTCGGCGCCATCGGTGGCCTGGTGCTGGTGCTCATCGGCACCTTCGGTCGCAAGATGGACAACCCGGCGATCGTGCTCTCCTACGCCGCGTTCGAAGGCCTGTTCGTCGGTTCGATCTCGTACGTCTTCGCCAACTGGGTGATCGCCGACGGTATCAACGCCGGCGCCTTCCTCTCGCAGGCCATCCTGGGCACCTTCGGCGTGTTCATCGGCATGCTGGTGGTCTACAAGACCGGCGCGATCCGCGTGACCCCGCGCTTCACTCGCATGATGTTCGGCATGCTGATCGGCGCCATGGTGCTCGCCCTGGGCAACCTGGTGATCGGCCTGTTCTCGGGCGGTGCGGGCCCACTGCGTGACGGCAGCACTCTGGCGATCATCTTCTCGCTGGTGATGATCGGCATCGCGGCGTTCAGCTTCCTGCTGGACTTCGACCAGGCCGATCAGCTCATCCGCGCGGGCGCTCCGGCCAAGGCCGCATGGGGCGTCGCGTTCGGCCTCACGATCACCCTGGTGTGGCTGTACGTCGAGATCCTGCGACTGCTCAGCTACTTCTACAGCAACGACTAGTCGCTGACCTGAAACGAAGGCCCTCGCCCCGGCGGGGGCCTTCGTCGTGCGCGGTTCACGCACCGATCGGCCGTCGCCGTGGCACGGTTGCGTCGCAACGACGGCTCAGCCGCGACCGAACAGCCGACGCAGCCGGGCCGAGATCCGTTGCGCGTCCGCCGCCTCCGAGACCTCGGGTGGGGACGGCAGCGGTCCGTGCCACTCACCGAGCGCGGCCAGCACCTCCGGCAGGACCAATCGCGCCGCGAGTTCGTAGCCCGCCGCGGAGGGGTGGAAGTTGTCGGGCGAGAACATCCTCTCGGGCGCCTGCAAGAACTCCGGCGTCAGCGTGTCGGCGAACGGCACGGGATGCCCGCCCGCCGCCAACACCTGGGCCTTCTGCCTCGCTGCGAGTTGCAGGCCGTACCGGCGGATCACCGACCGCAGCGGCTGCGGAATCGCCGTCACCACCCCGATGTCCGGACACGTGCCCACCACCACTTCGGCGCCCGCCTCCCGCAGTTGCCGCACCGCATCGCCCAGCCTGCGGGCCGAGGATTCGATCCCGTTGAGTGCCGTGACGTCATTGCCGCCCACGATGATCACCGCCACATCGGGGATCTGCTTCGCGATGAAGGCCGCCTCGATCTGGCCGGCCAGCCCCTTCGACGTGGCACCGACGATCGCCTTGCACGCGTACTGCACCGTACGACCGGTCTCGGCGACGATCCCGCGCGTAATCAGCACGCCGGGGGTGTGCTCCGCATCGTCGACCCCGAGGCCGGCGGCAGTCGAATCACCGAACACCATCAGCTTGACGTCAGCCGGATGCGCCGGGCCCGGGCGCTCGACCGCTTCTCGGCCGGGGGAGTAGACGCCGTCCTTCGACGGTGCCTTGTCGGTGCGGTGCGGAATCACGGTGCGCGCGGTACGCGCCTGCTTGTTCAGCAACGCGTACGCGCCCCAGGTTGCTCCGGCGCCACCGGCGGCGGCTGCAGAAGTACGAAGGGCGTCACGCGCGAACCGGCGCCGGGTGTAACCCATGAGGCCAATCTACTGGCGATCCCGTACACCGGCATGCAGCCGCGGGCGGGCGTTCTGGGACGATAGAGCCATGCGCATCGCAGGACACGTCAGTGAGTTGATCGGCGACACCCCGTTGGTGCGCCTGAACTCCGTGGTCACCCCCGGATCGGGCCTGGTCGCGGCGAAGATCGAATACCTCAATCCGGGTGGGTCCAGCAAGGACCGGATCGCGGTGAAGATGATCGACGCAGCGGATCAGTCGGGCGAGTTGAAGCCCGGCGGGACCATCGTCGAACCCACCTCCGGAAACACCGGTGTGGGCCTCGCGATCGTCGCGCAGCAGCGCGGCTACAAGTGCGTCTTCGTGTGCCCGGACAAGGTCAGTGAGGACAAGCGCAACGTGCTCAAGGCCTACGGCGCCGAGGTCGTGGTGTGCCCGACCGCCGTCGCGCCCGAGCATCCGGATTCGTACTACAACGTCTCCGATCGGCTCACCCGCGAGATTCCCGGCGCGTGGAAGCCCAACCAGTACTCCAACCCCAACGGTCCGGCGTCGCACTACGAGACCACCGGCCCGGAGATCTGGCGCGACACCGAGGGCAGGATCACCCACTTCGTGGCGGGCGTCGGCACCGGCGGCACCATCACCGGCACCGGCCGCTACCTCAAGGAGATCTCGGGCGGCGCGGTCAAGGTGATCGGTGCCGATCCCGAAGGGTCGGTCTACTCCGGCGGCACCGGTCGCCCGTATCTGGTCGAGGGCGTGGGCGAGGACTTCTGGCCCACCGCCTACGACCCCGACATCCCGGACGAGATCATCGCCGTCTCCGACGCCGACTCGTTCGAGATGACCCGGCGCCTGGCCCGCGAGGAGGGCCTGCTCGTCGGCGGCTCGTGTGGCATGGCCGTCGTCGCTGCGCTGCGCGTGGCCGAGCGCGATCCCGATGCCGTGGTCGTGGTGCTGCTGCCCGACGGCGGCCGCGGCTACCTGTCGAAGATCTTCAACGACAAGTGGATGAGCAGCTACGGCTTCCTGCGCACCCCGCTGGACCCCAACGAGCAGGAGGCACTCGTCGGTGACATCCTGCGCGGCAAGAAGGGGGAACTGCCCGACCTGGTGCACACCCATCCTTCGGAGACCATTCGCGACGCCATCGAGATCCTCGCCGAGTACAACGTCTCGCAGATGCCGGTCGTGGGCGCCGAGCCCCCGATCATGGCGGGCGAGGTGGCGGGTGCCGTCACCGAGCGCGAGTTGCTCTCAGCCGTCTTCGAGGGCCGGGCGAATCTCGCCGATCCGGTGAGCAAGCACATGGGCCCGGCGTTCCCGCTGATCGGAGCGGGTGAGCCGATCAGTGCCGCGAACAAGGCGCTGAGTGACTCCGACGCTCTCATGGTGATCGATGACGGCAAGCCCGTCGGCGTGATCACCCGGCACGACGTGCTGAACTTCCTCTCCCACGGCAAGTAGAAGGGCCAGCGACATGAGTGAGCAGAAGAGCGCCATCGACAAGCATGCGGCGCAGGGCTTCTCGACCCGCGCGATCCACGCCGGCTACGAGCCCGACCCGCTGACCGGCGCCGTCAACGTGCCGATCTACGCCAGCTCCACCTTCGCCCAGGACGGCGTCGGCGGCATGCGCGGCGGATTCGAGTACGCCCGCACCGGCAACCCGACCCGGCGCGCCTACGAGGCCAACCTCGCCGCGATCGAGGACGGCACCTTCGGTCGCGGTTTCGCCTCCGGTATGGCCGCCACCGACACCCTGCTGCGCGCCACGCTCCGCCCCGGAGATCACCTGATCATCCCGGACGATGCGTACGGCGGCACCTTCCGCCTGATCGATAAGGTCTTCTCGCAGTGGGGGATCGAGCACACCCCGGCACCCGTCACCGACGTCGACGCCGTGCGGGCGGCGATCCGCCCGAACACCAAGCTGGTGTGGATCGAGACGCCGACCAACCCGCTGCTCAACATCGGCGATATCGCCGCGCTCGCCGAAGTGGCGCACGCCGGTGGCGCGAAGCTGGTGGTGGACAACACCTTCGCCAGCCCGTACCTGCAGACGCCGCTCACCCTGGGCGCCGATGTGGTGTTGCACTCGGTGACCAAGTACCTGGGCGGGCACAGCGACACCGTGGGCGGCGCGCTGATCACCAACGACGAACAGCTCGACACCGACTTCGCGTTCCTGCAGAACGGCGCTGGCGCGGTGCCCGGCCCGTTCGACGTCTACCTCGCGCTGCGCGGAATCAAGACGCTCGGCGTCCGGATGGACCGGCACTGCGATAACGCGGAGCGGATCGTCGACTTCCTCTCCGGCCGCCCCGAGGTGTCGACGGTGCTGTACCCGGGCCTGGAGAGCCACCCGAACCACGCGGTAGCGGCCAAGCAGATGAAGCGCTTCGGCGGCATGATCTCCGTGCGCCTGGCCGGCGGCCGCGAGGCCGCGCAGCGATTCTGCGCGCGGACCGAGGTCTTCACCCTCGCCGAATCGCTCGGTGGCATCGAGTCGCTCATCGAGCATCCCGCCGCGATGACCCACGCGTCCACGGCCGGTTCGCAGCTCGAGGTGCCGGAGGATCTGGTGCGGCTGTCGGTGGGCATCGAGGACATCGGCGATCTCATCGCCGATCTGGAGAACGCGCTCGGTTAGGCGGTGCGTTCGAGCCGATAGTGCAGGTGGAGCGCGGGGTGCGAGCGGACCGACAGGCGGTGGTCCGTGCGGAGCACGCCGTGCTCGTCGACGAAGACACGGAACTCCTCGCGCAGCGGCAGTCGCGCGGCGTACCACGAACCGCCTGAACGCACCGTGACGTAGGCGCCATCGCGTCCGAACGACTCGCCCCGCGAATACAGGAGCAGCGCCCCGTCGCGATCGGCACGGGGCGTCAGGAACACCTGGATGTTCCCTTCCTCCAGGGGGAAGCTCACGTGCACCTGTGGCTGCGGATCGGCGGGCACCCGGCCGATCCGGTAGTAGCCGCTGTACACCGACGATCCATCGGCGGCGAGGGTGCGCAGCCACGCCGTGCCGTTCCGGCGCCCGTTCTCATCGGTGATGGGACGCACCCGACTGGTCATGCCGCGGCTCACGGCGAGTGGTTGGACAGGCAGCGCGAGCTGCTCGACGCGGCGCCCGAAGAGCCGCGCGACCGCTTCGCCGCCGGGTGCGAACAGTGCGTTCCACTGCGACCAGACGTCCATCCGATACGCCCCGGTGTGCTCGTAGAAGTCCCGGACCTGCGGAGCCAGATCAGCCGATCGGAAGTCGGGGCCATCGAGCGCCCGGATATCGGGTAGCAGGCCGTCGTCGAGCGCTCCGGCGCCTACCTGCCCCGAGCGCTCCCACGGCCGGAGCCAGGCGTCACCGCCGGCACCGGGCGGTGAGCACGGCGCCGCGAGCCACGCGTCGGCCCCGTCGGGCTCGATCCGGCGGCCCGTCGCGCGCCAGAACAGGCGTGTTCCCCGGTCGATCGAACTCCATACGGCCCCCATGTCTTGATGATCCGGTGCCGCCGAACGAGCGGCAACACCGGGTCGGCCTGTAACGACTCGGTCACCATCGGTGGCCACGACTTCCCGTCTGTGCCTGATGGGACTATTGTTACTAATGTTGTAGAAGATGACACAAGTGTCTGGAGTGTGCTCTTGAGGCCCAAACAGAGCCGAAAGGTCCGCAACTATGCGGTCGGCGGAAGTGCGCTGGTGATCGCCGGCGCCATCGTCGGCGCATGCACGGTCAACGGGACGTCCACCGACCGGGCCGGATCGAGTCTGACCTTCGACCCGTTGCCGTCCAGTACACCGTCCGCCGCCCCCGGCGCGGGACTGAGCCCCGGTGCGTCGGCGAGCCCGCAGCCGAGCTCCGCGGCATCGTCTCCCGCCCCGCGGACCATGACCGTGGTGGTACCGCCGCCGGCCCCGACCGCGCCGAACCCGAACGCCGGAGCCGCGCCCGCGGCTCCCGCTCCGGCCCCCACCGTCCAGGCACGGCCCGGCGATGCGCCGCCCGCGCCCGCCCGGGCCGCGGCGCCGAGCCCCACCGACGTACCCCGTGCGGTGTCCAAGCCCGTGTACCTGCCGGACGGCACCGTCGACTGCGCCCAGAGCAAGTGCGTGGCGCTCACCTTCTCCGGCGGCCCCGGGCCCGCGACCAGGCAATTCCTGCAGACGCTCGACCAGCACAATGCGCGCGGCACGTTCTTCGTGACCGGTGCGCAGGTGACGCTGAATCCCGACATCATGGTCTCGATCGCCGGCACCGGCAACGAGGTGGCCAACGGCACGTGGTCGCAGCCCGATATGACCACACTGTCGGCGGCCGAGCAGGACACGCAGCTCGCGCAGACCAACCAGGCCGTGAAGCAGACCGTGGGCATCACGCCGACCCTGTTCCGGCCGATGGGCGGCCACACCTCGCAGGCGGTCGTGGATGCGGGGAAGAAGCAGGGACTGAGCCAGATCCTCTGGGACCTGGACACCCAGGACTACAACTACCAGGGAAATCCTGACGGCCTGACCCAGGTGCTGATGACGATGAAGCCCGGCCAGATCGTCATGCTGCACGACACCTTCCTGGCGTCGGCGACGGCTCTGGACCGGGCTCTGGCGGACCTGTCGAAGCAGGGGTACGCCTTCGTCACCGTCAGTCAGCTCCTGCGCACGCGTTCGGCGGGGTAGGCGAGACCAACGACGACGCGGGCTCACTCCGACGGAGTGAGCCCGCTTCCATCTCTTACGAGTGGTACGGCTCCGCGCTCACCAGGGTGACCTTGATGGTGGCGCCGCTGGGGATCGTGTACTCGCGGCTCTCGCCCACCTTCGCGTCGATCAGCGCAGCACCGAGCGGGGAGTTCGGGGAGTACACCTCGAGCTCGCCGTCCTGCGCGCCTTCTTCGCGGGTGGCGATGAGGAAGGTCTCGGTGTCCTTCTCGTCGCCGTCGTAGTACACCTTCACGACCGAGCCGGGCAGGGCCACACCGGACTGGGTGGGCGCCTCGCCGACCTTCGCGTTGTTGAGCAGTTCCTGCAGCTGGCGGATGCGCGCCTCCTGCTGGCCCTGCTCCTCGCGGGCCGCGTGGTAACCGCCGTTCTCCTTGAGGTCGCCCTCTTCGCGGCGCTCATTGATCTCGGCGGCGATGACGGGGCGGTTGGCGATCAGCGCGTCCAACTCGTTCTTGAGGCGCTCGTGCGACTCCGGGGGCAGCCACGTCACCTGAGTGTCCGTCATGTCACTTCCGTTCGTCGTAGTGGTTCAAGGGCCGCATCCGGGCGACGTGCCCGAACGCGGTCCGGCCCCGGTCGGTGCCGGGGCCCGAAATGCAGCAATACACGGCTCCAGCGCGGAACCGTGTATCCCGCAATCTTACCATGACTATCGGCATGGTGCCGTGGATCACGTCCTGAGCAGGGCTTCCTGGTACGTGGGTTCGCGGCGCTTGAGGAACGCGCAGGCCGCGTAGCTCAGCGGCATGATGGCCACCTCGACGAGTGTCTTCCAGACGAAGCCGATGATCGTGTACGCGACGAACTCCGATCCGGTCCAGCCGATCGCGGGCGCCGCGATCGAGCAGAACACCACGGTGTCGAAGAACTGGCCCACCACGGTGGAGCCCAGCAGCCGCGACCACAGGTGCTTCTCGCCGGTCCAGGCCTTCATCTTGACCAGGACGTAGGAATTCATGAACTCACCGACCACGTAGCCCGCGAGGCCCGCGAGCAGCAGCATCGGGACCACGGTGGCTACTGTGTCGAACGCGGCCGCGGTCTCCTTGGCGTCCTCCGGGGCCGGCAGCAGGCTGGTGATCCACATGCACAACGCGGCGAGCGTCAACATGGCGAAGCCGACGGCGATCACGCGGCGCATCGCCCGGAATCCGTAGACCTCGGAGATCACATCGCCGAGGACGTAGGCGAGGGGGAAGAGGTAGAACGCGCCGTCGGTGGGCAGGCCGTCGAAGGTCAGGCCGAGGATCTCGAAGTGCAGCGACGACGCCCACAGGCTGACCGCCTTGGTGCCGGTGATGTTCGAGATGATCATGACGCCGACGAAGGCGCCGACGAGCGCGGGGAAGTAGGGACTGGAGATCCTGGCGAAGGCCGGGCCGCGGGTGCGGGCCGGCCGCCCAGACTTCGGTTCGGTTCCGGAGGTGTTGTCAGTGCTCACGAACGGTCAAGGTACGCGGGCACGTCGGTTCCGCAACCGAAGACGTCCCCGACCGCGGCCGGAGCGGTGGTGCGCACCTCACTGCTGACCACCACGACGGGGTCCGACGACGGCGGCACGTAGAACTCCCGGCGCCCCAGCTCGTCGCCGGCCTTGTTCTTCGCTCGCACGATGCAACTGACCGGCTGCGAGGCGTCCTTGCGGGTGACGGTGACCTGCACTTCGACCGTGGAATCGGACACCACCGAGTATCCGGCGGTCTCGCCCGTGACCGGCTTTCCCGCGAACTTCGAGTACCCCAGGTAGGCCAGGCCGACACCGAGGACCACCACCACGACGAGCCCGATCACCAGCAGGCGCCGCGTGCGGTGGGGATCCTGCTCGTCGGGATACCGATCGGACGGCCGGGCGGGGACGGTGGACATGTCCTCCATCGAAGCACACCCGGCGCGGCGTCCCGTCGGCCGATCAGGAAGACTGGAGCGCATGACCGGATACCGGCTACTCGCCGTTCACGCACACCCGGACGATGAGTCGAGCAAGGGCGCCGCGACGATGGCGCGCTACGCCGCCGAGGGCGACGACGTGCTCGTCGTGACTCTCACCGGCGGCGAACGGGGCGACATCCTCAATCCCGCGATGGACGTCGCCGGAGTCAAGGACCGCCTGCCCGAGGTCCGCCGTGAGGAGATGGCCAAGGCCGCCGCGATCCTCGGCGTGCAGCACCAGTGGCTCGGATTCGTGGATTCGGGCCTCCCCGAGGGCGACCCGCTGCCCCCGCTGCCCGAGGGCAGCTTCGCGCTGGAGCCGCTGGAGATTCCCGTCGAGCGCCTGGTCCGCGTGATCCGCGAGTTCCGTCCGCACGTGATGCTCACGTACGACGAGAACGGCGGCTACCCGCATCCCGACCACATCAAGACCCACGAGGTGTCGATGGCCGCCTACGAGGCCGCCGCCGATCCGCAGCAGTTCCCCGAGGCCGGCGAGCCCTGGCAGATCTCGAAGGTCTACTACAGCCACGGTTTCCTGCGCGGCAAGTTCCAGGCCTTCGCCGACGAGTTCGAGAAGGCGGGCCTGGACAACCCCTACGCCGAGTGGCTGGAGCGGTGGAAAGACGAGAAGAACGACATGATGGCCCGCGTCACCACGCAGGTCGAATGCGGTGAGTACTTCCCGGTCCGCGACGACGCGCTGCGCGCCCACGCCACGCAGATCGATCCCAACGGCCCGTTCTTCGCGGTGCCGATGGAATGGCAGCAGCGACTGTGGCCCACCGAGGAGTACGAGCTCGCGAAGACCAATGTGAGCACGCGGATGCCCGAGACGGACCTGTTCAGCGGAGTCGAGAAATGATGAGTGTGCTCCAGTTGGCGTCCGACGCCGTCATCTTCCTGGCCGACGATCCGAAGCCCAAGGGACCGGAATTCGGCAAGGCCACCCCGCTCGGCCTCGCCGTGATCGTCGCCCTCCTCGCGGTCACGTTCCTGCTGATCCGGTCGATGAACAAGCACGTGAAGAACCTCCCTGAGTCCTTCGACGACGAGCAGCCCGGCGAGGGCGACGAGGCCGGCGGTACCGACCACGCCGGCGTCGAGCATCGCGCGGATTCCGGGACGCCGGACGATCCGGGGCGCGACCGCACCCCGTAGGCCTCACAGCCACCTCCCAGCCGGTCCCACGGCCCCGCCCAGGGCGATCGGCGAGATTCAGGGGGTGAAGCATCTGACTCCGCGGCGCGCCGGCGTGGCCGCGCTGCTCGCCCTGACGGCGATCCTTTACTGCTGGAACCTGTCGATCAACGGCTACGGCAACGACTTCTACGCGGCTGCGGCGCAGGCGGGCGGGCTCGACTGGAAAGCCTGGCTGTTCGGATCGCTCGATCCGGGCAATGTGATCACCGTCGACAAGCCGCCCGCCGCGCTGTGGGTCACCGGGCTGTCGGTGCGGATCTTCGGGCTCTCCTCGTGGTCGGTGCTCCTGCCGCAGGCGCTGATGGGCGTGGGCACCGTGGGCCTGGTGTACCTCACCACCCGGCGGCTGCTGGCCTCGCTCACCGACCGGATCGCCACCGGCGGTGCGCTGCTCGCCGGGGCGGTGTGCGCGCTGACCCCGGCCGCGGTGCTGATCTTCCGGTTCAACAACCCCGATGCGCTGCTGGTGCTGCTGATGACCGCGGCGGCGTACTGCACCGTACGGGCCTGCCAGGCAGCGTCGTGGCGCTGGCTCGTGGCGTGCGGCGCCGTGCTCGGTTTCGCGTTCCTCACCAAGATGTTGCAGGGCCTGCTGGTGCTCCCCGGTTTCGGCCTGGCGTATCTGCTCTTCGCGCAGACCCCGTGGCTGCGACGGGCTCGTGACCTCGCGTTCGGGACGCTCGCCGTGGTCGTCTCGTCCGGCTGGTACGTGCTGCTGACGGTGCTCTGGCCCGCGTCCTCGCGGCCGTACATCGGCGGGTCGAAGGACGGCACGTTCATGGACCTGGTGCTGGGCTACAACGGGCTGGCGCGGATCGTCGGCAACAGCGGGGGATCCGATGGATCGGGTGGCTTTCCCGGCGGCGGGAGGGGGCCGGGCGGCGGTGCGACGGGCACGTCGTTCGGCGGCACTCCCAGCCTGGCGCGATTGTTCAGCAACGAGTTCGGCAACGAGATCTCGTGGCTGCTGCCCGCGGCACTGCTGGTGCTGGTGGTGGGCATCGCCCTCGTGGCACGCCGGCGCCTCGAACGCGATCTGGCGTTGGGCCTCACGGTGTTCGGCACGTGGCTCGTGGTGACCGGCGTGGTGTTCTCCTTCATGAGCGGCACGGTGCACCCGTACTACACGGTGGCGTTGGTGCCCGCGATCGCAGTCCTGGTCGGCGGCGGCGCCGCGGTCGCCTGGAGCAGGCGGTCGACGGTGCCGGGGACGGCCGCTCTGGTGGCGCTCGTCGTGGCCGCGGGCGGCTGGGGCGTCGTGCGGGCCTGGCGTGCGGGCTACGCGTGGCCGGCGCTGGGGATCGTCGTGGGGGTGCTGACCGTGGCCGCGGTGGTGGCACTGGTCGTGTCACGCTCGGGTGGCCGGCGGGCGGTGGCGGCGTCGTTGACGCTGGCGCTGCTCGCCGGTGGCATCGCCACCGCGGCCTTCAGCATCTCTACCGCGGGAACCGCACACAGCGGCGGCGTACCGACCGCGGCGCAGACGGCGAAGGCGGGCAACGGTTTCCCGGGCGGTATGCGTCTCGGCGGTGACGGCGCCGACGGTGGTGATCGTCCGGCGGAAGCCCCCGACGATCGGCCGGACGGGGGAGTGCCCGGCGAACGCGGGGCCGATGCCGCGGTCGTCGCGCTACTGAAGACCACCGGCACCGACTGGGCGGCAGCGGTGAGCGGTGCCCAGAGTCAGGGTCCGCTGCAATTGAACTCGGGCCGCCCCGTGATCGCCATCGGCGGCTTCAGCGGATCCGATCCCGCGCCTACGCTCACGCAGTTCCAGCAGTGGGTGCGCGATGGCCGAATCGGCTACTACATCGCGGGCGGCGGATTCCGGCGCGGCGGCGGCGAATCGGCGATCGAGACCTGGGTGAAGCAGAACTTCACCGCGACCACGGTCGGGAGTTCGACGGTCTACCAGCTCGCCCGATAGCGGCCTACGCTGGTGGCGTGAGTAATCGACTCGGCGCGTCCACCAGCCCGTATCTTCGCCAGCACGCCGACAACCCGGTGCACTGGCAGGAGTGGTCGGATGCCGCGCTGGCCGAAGCGGCGGAGCGCGACGTGCCGATCCTGCTCTCGATCGGCTATGCGGCGTGCCACTGGTGCCATGTGATGGCGCACGAGTCGTTCGAGAACGAGGCCATCGCGGCGCAGATGAACGAGGGCTTCGTGTGCATCAAGGTCGACCGCGAGGAGCGTCCCGACCTCGATTCGATCTACATGAACGCCACCGTCGCGATGACCGGACAGGGCGGCTGGCCCATGACCTGTTTCCTCACCCCCGGCGGTGCCCCGTTCTACTGCGGCACCTACTACCCGCCCGAACCCCGCAACGGGCAGGCGAGTTTCCCGCAGTTGCTCGACGCGATCACCGATACCTGGCGCGAGCGCCGCGGCGACGTCGACCGCGTGTCCGACCAGGTGGCCGGGCATCTGCGCCAGGCCTCGTCGGGCCTGCCCGACGGTGCGCCGCCCAGCCCCGGCGACCTCGCCACCGCGGTCGCGACTCTGGTCGCCGACGAGGACCCGTCGGGCGGCTTCGGTCGGGCACCGAAGTTCCCTCCGTCAGCCACCGTCGAAGCCCTGCTGCGCCACCACGAGCGCACCGGCGACGCCGCGGCCTATGCCGTGGCCGTGCGGTGCGCCGAGGCGATGGCCCGCGGCGGCATCTACGACCAGCTGGGTGGCGGTTTCGCCCGCTACGCCGTGGACGCCGACTGGGTGGTGCCGCATTTCGAGAAGATGCTCTACGACAACGCCTTGCTGCTGCGGTTCTACGCGCACCTCGGCCGCCGCACCGGCTCGCCGCTCGCGTTGCGGGTGGCCGATGAGACCGCCGACTTCCTCGTTCGAGACCTGGGCGTCCACGGTGCGTTCGCGTCGTCGCTGGATGCCGATACCGAGATCGACGGCCATGGGGTGGAGGGCGCGACGTACGTGTGGACGCCGTCTCAGCTGGCCGAGGTGCTCGGCGACGACGACGGAGCCTGGGCCGCTGAGGTTTTCGCGGTCACCGACGGCGGCACTTTTGAGCACGGCACCTCCACCCTGCAACTGCGCGGCGATCCGGACCCGGCTCGTCTCGCCGACGTGCGCCGAAAGCTGTTCCACGCCCGTCAGTCCCGCCCGCAGCCCGCACGAGACGACAAGGTGGTCACGGTGTGGAACGGGCTCGCGATCACCGCACTCGCCGAAGCGGGCCGCGTTCCCGACGCCGCCGCGTGCGCTCGCTACCTACTGGAGAAGCACTGGAACGGTGCGACTCTGCGACGCAGCTCGCTCGACGGTGTTGCGGGCGAGGCGCAGGGCATGTTGGAGGACTACGCCGCCCTCGTCACCGGGCTGCTCGCGTTGCGTCAGCGCACCGGTGACACAGCGTGGTCCGACGATGCCGCAGTGATCCTCGATGCGGCGATCGACAAGTTCGCCGACCCGGACGCGTCCGGCGGCTGGTACGACGCACCGTCGGACGGTGAGGCCCTGCTCACCCGCCCGCGGGACCCGGCCGACGGCGCCACTCCGTCGGGCGCGAGCCTGATCGCCGAGGCGCTCACCTACGCCGAGGTGTTGCTGGGGGAACGGTACGCGGGCCTCGCCGCCGCCACCCGCGCCCGGTCGGGGGAACTGCTCCGCCGCGTGCCCCGCGGGGCAGGACATCATCTCGCCGTGGCCGAGCAGGCGACGGCCGGCCTGCAGATCGCGGTGGCAGACGGTGCCGGCGCCGCAGCGCTCACCGCCGAGGCTCGGCGGCTCGCGCCCGGTGGCGCCATAGTTGTTGCTGGAGCTAAAGACTCGCAGGTGCTACTCGAGGGGCGCGGCCCCGTGGACGGTCGTGCCGCGGCCTATGTGTGCCGCGGCACCGTCTGCTCCCTGCCGGTGACCGACGGTGAGACGCTCGCCATAGAGCTCGCCCCTTAGGCTGTGCTACTTTCCTTGATGTGGATATGAACGCGCACATGTATTGGCGCTTTACCGAGGCTCCGGGTGGAGCCGGCGGTGAAGCGCACATGCGCGGATAACGTCAGCCGCACACAACCCGGAGCCCAGGCAGCGAGATCTCTCGCTGCCTTTTTCATTGGCACCGGGCGTTCCCTCTGGTGCCGCACGACACCAGGAAGGTTCACATGACCATCGAGCTTGAGAGTCCGGCGTCCACATCGAATCGTCGGGTCGCCGCGTTCCACGCCATCCCCTCGCCCGTCGCGCTGATGGACGAACTGCCGCTGGCGGCGCGTCTGGCCGCACAGGTCGAGGCCGACCGCACCGCCATCGCCGATGTGATCGCCGGCCGCGACGAGCGGCTGCTGGTCGTGGTCGGGCCGTGCTCCGTCCACGATCCCGAGGCCGCCCTCGACTACGCGCGCAGGCTCAAGCCGATCGCCGATGAGCTCGCCGACGAGCTGCTGATCGTGATGCGCGTCTACTTCGAAAAGCCACGCACCACGGTGGGCTGGAAGGGCCTGATCAACGATCCCGGTATGGACGAGAGCTACGACGTTCCGCGCGGCCTGCGTACCGCACGGCAGCTGCTGCTCGACATTCTGGAGATCGGACTGCCGGTGGGCTGCGAATTCCTCGAGCCCACCAGCCCGCAGTACATCGCGGACACCGTGGCGTGGGGCGCCATCGGCGCTCGCACCACCGAATCGCAGGTGCACCGCCAACTGGCGTCGGGCCTGTCCATGCCGATCGGTTTCAAGAACGCCACCGACGGCAATGTGCAGGTCGCGATCGACGGCGTCCGCGCCGCCGCCGCCCGCCACGTGTTCTTCGGCACCGACGACGAGGGTGTCGCCGCCATCGTCGAGACCGCAGGGAACGACAACTGCCACATCATCCTTCGCGGCGGGCGCATCGGTCCGAACTTCGACGCCGATTCGGTGACCGCCGCCGTCACCGCGCTGGAGAAGGCCGGTATCGCACCGTCGCTCATGGTGGACGCCTCGCACGCCAACTCGGGTAAGGATCACGTCCGGCAGGCTGAGGTGGCGCGTGAGATCGCCGCCCGGATCCGCGGCGGAGAGAAGGGCATCAGCGGCATCATGCTGGAATCCTTCCTCGTCGCCGGCGCGCAGCAGCCCGGCCCGGGGCCGCTGGTGTACGGCCAGTCCGTGACCGACAAGTGCATGGACTTCGCCACCACTGATTCGGTGTTGCGCGATCTGGCCACAGCGGTGGCGCAGTAGATTCGGGGTGTGGCGATCACACCGGATTCCAAGGACTGGACGTGGGTGATGGAGCGGGCGTGCCCGGAATGCGGGTACGACCCGGCAACGGTGCGCCGCACCGACGTCGGTGATCGCATCGCCCGCTCCGCTGTCGATTGGGACACCGTGCTTGCACGACCCGATGCGGGTGTGCGCCCTGAGGAGGGCGTCTGGTCGGCGCTGGAATACGGCTGCCACCTGCGCGATGTGTACCGGATCATGAATGCGCGCCTGCATCTGATGCTGGGTTACGACGAGGCCGCTGCGGACGGCGCCCGGTTCGCCAACTGGGATCAGGACGCCACTGCGATCGAGGACGATTACGCCGCCCAGGACGCGGCCGAGGTGGCCCGCGAACTGGCGTCGGCCGCGGCGGTGTTCGCCGACTCCTACCGCTGCGTGCGCGAGGACCAGTGGAAGCGGCGGGGCCTGCGTAGCAACGGTTCCGCGTTCACTGTCGACTCCTTCGCCCGATACGCCCTGCACGATGCCGAGCATCACCGATGGGACGTGGGGCTGCCCACGGCGTTACGGTGATCGGTGTACCGCGAGTCCGTACCGCCCGCCGAGCCGAGGAGTACCCGTGAGTGAAGTCGCCGTCGTCACTGGAGCGAGCAGTGGGATCGGGGCCGCGACTGCGCGACACCTCGTGCGCGCGGGATTCGACGTCGTGATCGGGGCCCGCCGGCTCGAACGCCTCGAAGACCTCAAGGCGCAGCTGGAAGCCGAGTTCCCCGAGCGGATCGTGACCGCGCTGCCGCTGGATGTGACCGACGTGGAGTCGGTGACGGCCTTCACCGACGCGATTCCCGCCGTCGACGTGCTCGTCAACAATGCCGGCGGCGCCATCGGCACCGAGACGATCGACGCTGCGCACGAAGCGGACTGGCTGCGCATGTACGACATCAACGTGCTGTCGATCCTGCGCGTCACTCAGCGGTTGCTGCCCAAGCTGCGGCAGTCACCGTCGGCCAGCGTGGTGACCATCGGCTCCATCGCCGCCCACGAGGCCTACGCCACGGGGGCCGGGTACAACGCCGCGAAGTTCGGTGCGCGCGCCGTGACCCGCGCCCTGCGGCTCGAACTCAAGGGCGAGCCGATCCGGGTGATCGAGATCGACCCCGGGCTGGTCGAGACCGAGTTCTCGATCGTGCGGCTCCGCGGTGATGTGGACGGGGCCGCCAAGGTCTACGAGGGTGTCGACAATCTGCACGCCGACGACATCGCCGACGCCGTCACGTGGGCCGTGACCCGTCCCCCGCACGTGAACATCGACAACATCACGATCCTGGCGAGGGATCAGGTGAGCGCCCGCGACGTGCACCGCAGGAACGTCTGAGCGGGGTCTCAACCCAATCAGATCGAAACCCTGTACCAGGGGATCGGGATCTGGAAAGGTCACGTCACCGTGCCGCCCGACGCGGGTAGGCCGGACCGAGAGGACGTTCATGGCTGGAGAGCCCCCGCTGCTGCGGGTGAAGAACGCCGTGATCGAACCCCTCCCGGAGGCGGTCCGTTCGTGGCTCGTGCGGATCATCGCCCTGCTCGCGTTCCTCGCGGTGTGGTGGCTGATCAGCGGTCTTCACCTGATCGACGAGAAGTTCCTCCCCACACCGAAGGCCGTGTGGGACGCAGCCGTCCGTGCGAGCACCTGGCATCAGGTGGCGCCCGGCGTGCCGCGTGAGGTACTCGGCGAACAGAACTACTTCCTGTGGGAGCACCTGGTCGCCAGTCTGCAGCGGATCTTCGCCGGCGTCGGTGCCGCGATCATCCTGGGCCCGCTCCTCGGCTTCGCGATGGGCACCTCGAAGACGATCAACACCATCATCGAGCCCTACCTGAACTTCTTGCGCGCACTACCGCCACTCGGGTACATCGGCCTGCTCATCGTGTGGTTCGGCATCGGCGACACCTCGAAGATCTGGCTGCTGTTCCTCGCCGCTTTTCCCGCCATCGCCATCTCCACGGTGAACGGCGTCCAGGGCGTGAGCGTCGACCAGATCAACGCGGCCCGCGCGCTCGGCGCCAACCGGTTGCAGACCGTGCGCGGCGTGGTCGTCCCGGCCACTCTGCCCGAGGTGATCAACGGCATCCGGATCGCCGTCGGCTTCGCCTGGACCACCGTGGTCGCGGCCGAGCTCAACAACGGCATCCCCGGGATCGGCGGCCTCGCTTACCTGGCCGGTCAGCAGCTCAACACGCCGCTGACCATCGCCTGCATCATCGTCATCGGCGTCACCGCGCTCGCGCTGGACGCACTCATCAAATGGATCGGCGTGCTGCTCGTTCCGTGGAAGGGGAAGGCATGATCCGCCGCGCCACCGGGGCTAGCACCGGAGCCCTGAAGGCCGCCGCTCTCGTCGCCATCGGGCTCACGCTCTCGGGCTGCATCGTCGAATCCGGACGGCCCGAGCAGTCCCGGTCGATCGGCGGCGCCACGCCGTGCCCCGTCGCGCCCGATCCGTCGGTCACGGGGACGGTCCGCATCGGCTGGCAGGAGATCCCGAACGGTGACCTCATCGTCAAGGACACCGGCCTCCTGAACACCTGCCTGCCCAACGTGAAGACGGTGTGGAGCAAGTTCTCCTCCGGCGGCGACGTGATCCAGGCCTTCGGCGCCAACTCCCTCGACATCGGGCTGCTGGGGAGTGCGCCCGCCGCGAAGGCCTTGTCGGCGCCGCTCAACATCGACATGAAGGTGATCTGGATCCAGGACCGGATCGGCGCCGCGGAATCGCTGGTCGCCAAGGACCCGGCCGTGAAGACCGTCGGGGATCTGAGGGGTAAGCGGATCGCCGTGCCCTTCGCCTCCACAGCGCACTACAGCCTGCTCACCGCCCTCGACAAGGCCGGTGTCACCGACGCTCAGGTGATCAACCTGGCCCCCGATGCCATCCGCGGGGCCTGGAGCGGTGGGCAGATCGACGCCACCTACATCTGGGAGCCCACGCTGAGCCAGCTCAAGGGAAACCCGGTCACCGACAGCGCGAAGGTCGCGGAGCAGGGTGCACCGACCTTCGACCTCGAAGGCGCGCGCGGGGACTTCGTCAAGGACAACCCGGCCTTCCTCAAGGCCTGGAGCGCGGCCCAGGGATGGGCGGCGAACCTGCTCAACACCGACCCGAACAAGGCCGCCGAGCACATCGCCGGCCAGCTCGGCGTGCCCCTGGAGCAGGTGCTCACGCAGATCAAGGGCTACGCCTACTTCGACCGGGCCACGCAGGCCGGCCCCGACTATCTGGGCGGCCAGCTCGGCGCCGACATCCGCAAGACCGCGGAGTTCCTGCTCCAACAGGGCCAGGTGCAGGGCGTCGGCCCGGCGCAGCACTACACCGACGGTGTGTACGGGGAGGCAGTGAAATGAGCGAGACCGAACGGGTCGAGCTGACCGGTGTGGGCAAGACCTACGACACCGCCAGCGGCAAGACCGTCGCCCTGCAGCCCACCGATCTGACGATCGAACCGGGCGAGTTCGTGTCCATCGTCGGCCCGTCGGGGTGCGGTAAGACCACCCTGCTGCGGCTCATCGCAGGTTTCGAGGACCCCACCGCGGGCATCGTCGAGGTGGGCGGGTCGAAGGTCACCGCACCGTCGGCCGACCGCGGAGTGGTCTTTCAGGCCCCCACCCTGTACCCGTGGCTCACGGTGCGCGGCAACGTCGAGTTCGGGCCCAAGGTGAGCGGAGTCGGCAAGACCGAGCGCCGGGAGCAGGCGCAGAAGCTGCTGGATCTGGTGGGGCTCGGCGACTTCGGAGACAAGCGCCCGTACGAGTTGTCCGGCGGCATGCAGCAGCGGGCGCAGATCGCCCGGGTGCTGGTCAACGATCCTGCGATCGTGCTGATGGACGAGCCGTACGGCGCGCTCGACGCGCTCACCCGCGAGCGGCTGCAGGTGGACCTGCTCAAGATCTGGCGGGGCGCCGGAAAGACCATCGTCTTCATCACGCACTCCGTCGACGAAGCAGTCTTCCTGAGTACCCGGGTCCTGGTGATGAGTGCCCGGCCCGGCCGCGTCGTCATCGACCGGAAGGTGGAGCTGCCGGGGGACGGGCCGGATGTGGTGCGTGATCCGTCCGTGACCGGTACGCCCGAATTCCAGGCCCTGCGCACCGAGCTGGCCGCGGCCATCTACGCCGCGCACGACTGAAGCACCTGGGAACCCACAGGTTCCAGCGGTAGGGTTGCTCGCGTGGTGAGTGCCCCCAGACTTCCCGCGTCGCTGCGCTCCGTATCGCTCCCGACCGGGCCCGCACGCAAGCTCGTGGCCCCCGCATACGCGCTCTACGAACGGCGCCTGATCAGCGATCTGACGGCCGCGTACCGCGACGGTGCGCAGCGTCCCCGGCACGTCGCGGTGCTGTGCGACGGTAATCGTCGCTGGGCTCGGGCAGCCGGATTCGATGACGTCAGCCACGGTTACCGCATGGGCGCGAAGAAGATCGCCGAGATGCTGGAGTGGTGCGACGAGGCGGGGGTCGAGCTCGCCACGATCTATCTGCTCTCCACCGAGAACCTGCGCCGCGACCCCGAGGAACTTGCGGCCCTGCTGGAGATCATCACCGATGTGGTCGAGGAGATCTCCGGACCCGACAAGAACTGGTCGGTGAAGATCGTGGGCGCTATGGACCTGCTGCCCGAGGCCGCGGCTCGCCGGTTGACGGCCGCCGCGGAGGGCACCAAGGGCCGTACGGGCGCTCACGTCAACGTGGCGGTGGGGTACGGCGGCCGCAAGGAGATCGTGGACGCGGTGCACTCGCTGCTCGATGAGAAGCTCCGCGAGGGCGCATCCGCGGAGGAACTGGCCGATGCCGTCACCGTCGAGGGCATCGACCAGCACCTGTACACCTCGGGTCAGCCCGATCCCGACCTGGTGATCCGTACCTCGGGGGAGCAGCGGCTCTCCGGCTTCCTGCTGTGGCAGAGCGCCTACAGCGAGATCTGGTTCACCGAGGCCTACTGGCCCGAGTTCCGGCGGGTCGATTTCCTGCGTGCGCTGCGTGACTACGCGGCCCGGCACCGTCGGTTCGGTGCGTGAGCGGGCAACACACCTGAGGGGAATGCGAAAGATTTCTATCATTCCGCGTGGTGATGCGCGCCACTCGCTGTTACGATTCAGGCATAAGTTGTAACAGAGGAGGCGTCATGACGCAGGTGGAAACCCCCGAGCGCGAACTCGTCCCGGACCACGGGACCGCGCCCGCGCCGGACAGATACGGCCCGGCATCGCCGTTCGTGGACCCGCTGGGGATCAGTGGCACCGTCGCCGGGCAGTGGTCCTTCCTGCCGATCAATGGCGCCGCCTTCGTGATGCAGCTGATGCACCCGGTGATCGGCGATATCGTGGGCGAGTTCAGCGTGGCCTACACCGACCCGGTCGGCCGCGCCATCCGCTCGATGGACTCGGTGCAGCGCTGGTACTTCGGAGAGGATGCGGCGGTCGAGGAGGGCTACCGGCTCCGCGCTCAGCATCAGCCGCTGCAGATGCGCAATGCCGAGGGGCAGCACATCAGCGCCCTCAATCCGGAGGCGTACGGGTGGGTGATCGCCACCGGAACCATCACCGGCATCGACTCCCTGCCGCGGAGCCTGGGCCGCCCGCTCACCGATGCGGAGATCGACGAGCTCTTCGACGACTCGCGCAAGATCGCCGCGATCGTCCAGGTGCCCGACGGTGCCGTCCCGTGGGAGCGGGAGGCCTTCGCCCAGTACTACGAGGACATGCTGCCGACGCTGACAGCGCATCCCGGCGCCCTGCAGTTCCTCGATGATTTCGCGCACGGCCGCCCGCCCCTGCCGCCGGAGGCGGGCCCGTTCCTCCGCGCGATCGAACCCGCGCTCACACCGCTCGGGATGTCCGTGAACCGCGCGGTGTACCTGCTCACCGTGGGTGTCCTGCGGCCCGAGGTTCGCGAGATCCTGGGCGTCACGTGGAGTCGCCGCGAGGAGCTCGCCTACCGCGCCGTGACTGCTGCGATCCGCCAGGCCTACAAGGTGATTCCCGAGCGGGTCGGGTACACGCCGCTGGCCTACTACGCGCGTGGCAAGGCCCGCGCGCTGCGCGCGATGAAGGCCCGGGATCTCCCCGACTTCACCGCATTCCGGCGCAATCGCGAGGCCCGCGCCGCGTCGGGATGCCCGTTCGGCTGACCCTTGTCGCTGCGCGGGCCGGTCAGTCGACGGCCAGCGGTACGAGCGCCGTGCGCGCGTAGGCGCGTGCGGCCCCGTCGTCCTCCAGGTCGAACGGCGCGGGCGCGATGGCGAAGCAGGCGGCGGTGATGCGCACCAGCGCATCCGCACGAATCTCGGTGTGGCCCTCCGGGACCGCGTCTGCACCGTGTTCCTGCGCCATGATCGCGGTGACGAACCGGATACCGTGCCCCACCGGATCGAGCCGCTCATCGGCGAAGAGGGCGGCGCGCTCCTCGGGCGACGAGATCGGCAGCAGAGTGCGCCCGAATCGACAGCAGAGCACGAACACCTCCTCGATCCGCTCGGCCACATCGGGGGTGCGGGCCACCACCTCCGCGGTCTGGGTGAACAGTCGCCCCAGCGACCAGGCGAGCGCGGCGGCGAGGATCTCGTCCTTCGAGCCGAACCGGCGGAACAGGGTCATCCGGTTCATACCGGTTTCGGCGGCGATCGCTTCGACGGTGGTCTTCCGGGTTCCGGCGGTGCCGAGCACCGTCAGTGCCGCACGGTAGACCCCGGCGTCGGCATCGCTGACATCGGTGCGGGCACCGGCCTTGAGCAACAGCTCGGACAGCGAGGCGCCGGGACGGGTCATGACAGCTGATCGTAGGCGGGTGATCAGAGTTTGCGCAGCCGCACCCGGTTGATGGAGTGATCGGAGTCCTTGCGTAGCACCAGCGTCGCCCGCGGCCGGGTCGGCAGGATGTTCTGCACCAGATTGGGCCGGTTGATGCCCGCCCAGATGCCCTCGGCGCGGTCGCGCGCCTCGATGTCGGACAGGCCGGCGTAGTGGTGGAAGTGCGACGCCGGATCGGCGAACGAGGTGGTCCGCATCGAGAGGAACCGGTCCACGTACCAGCGCTCGATGTCCTCGATCCGCGCGTCCACGTACACGGAGAAGTCGAACAGGTCCGAGACCATCAGCCGCGGACCGGTCTGCAGTACGTTGAGGCCCTCCACGATCAGGATGTCGGGCCGCCGCACGTGGATGAACTCGTTCGGCACGATGTCGTAGAGCTGGTGCGAGTACACCGGCGCGGTCACGTCCTCGGCGCCCGACTTCACCGCCGTCACGAACCGCAGCAGGGCCCGCCGGTCGTAGGACTCGGGGAATCCCTTGCGGTGCATGATGCCGCGGCGTTCCAGTTCGGCGGTGGGATAGAGGAAACCGTCGGTGGTCACCAGATCGACCCGGGGGTGTGAATCCCACCGCGCCAGGAGTGCTTGCAACACGCGCGCAGTGGTCGACTTGCCCACCGCCACCGAACCGGCGACGCCGATCACGAAGGGCACCTGTCCCTCATCGCGCCGCTCGCCGAGGAAGGTCGCGGTGGCGGCGTACAGCCGCTGCCGGGCCGCCACCTGGAGGTGGATCAGACGGGAGACGGGAAGGTAGACCTCGGCGACCTCCGCGAGGTCGATCTGTTCGCCCAGGCCCCGCAGGTGATTGAGATCTTCTTCGGTCAGCGACAGCGGCGTCGACTGCCGCAGCTCGCGCCACTGCGTGCGGTCCAGCTCGATGTACGGACTCGGTTCGCTCACGCGACGACTCCGCGACACGCCGGGGCTGACATGTTCCCAGTCTGGCACGACCGGTGCGGGGCGTCCGCACGGCAGTATCCTGCGGGCATGCGCGAGCTCACCGTCACCGACCGCTACCTGCGTCTCGGCCTGCGATTCGACCGGATCGAGGAGGGCTTCGTCGACGCCTACTTCGGCGACCCGCAGCACCGTCGGGCCGTCGCCCAGGAGGCACCGCCGATCCCGTCCGAACTCGCCTCCCAGGCCCGCGACCTGCTGCGTGAGATCGACGCCGACACCTCGCTCGGGGAGCAGCGACGCGCATTCCTCCGCGGGCACGTCGCCGCGCTCGAATGCTCTGCGCGCAAGTTCGACGGCGCGCCGGTCGGTTTCGTCGATGAGGTGAAGGCGTATTTCGACGTCGACATCGCCCCGCACGACACCGCCGAGTACGAAGCCGCGCATGCCCGGCTCGACGACCTGCTTCCCGGAGCCGGGCCGCTCCAGGAGCGGATGGCCGACCAGCGCGCCCGGTTCGCGACACCCGCCGAACGCGTCCCCGAGGTGGTCGAAGCGCTGGCCGGAGCGCTGCGCGAGGTGGTCCGCGAGCGCTATCCGTTGCCCGACGCCGAGACGGTGTCCTTCGAGATCGAGCACGACAAACCCTGGTCCGGCTTCAACTACTACCTCGGTGGCTACACCTCGCGGGTGGCCGTCAACGGCGACCTGCCGCAGTACCTGTCCTCGCTACCGCACCTGATCGCGCACGAGGCCTATCCGGGCCATCACACCGAGCACTGCCGCAAAGAACAGCGGCTGGTACACGGCGAGAACCAGCCGGAGCAGACGATCTTCCTGGTGAACACCCCGCAGTGCCTCATGGCCGAGGGCCTGGCCGATCACGCGCTCGGCGCCGCGATCGGACCGGGGTGGGGGCGGTGGGCGCAGGAGATCTATGCCGACCTCGGCCTCGCCTTCGACGGTGAGTTGGCGGAGGCGATCTCGGTGGCGTCGGCCGGGCTGCTGCACGTGCGGCAGGACGCCGCCCTGTTGCTGCACGACCGCGGGGGCACCGACGACGAGGTGGTCGCCTACCTTCAGCGCTGGGGGCTGGCGACGGAGAAGTCGGCGCGGCAGTCGCTGCGGTTCCTCGGCTCGCCGCTGTGGCGCGCCTACATCAGCACCTACGTCGAGGGCTTCGCACTGCTCGGGACGTGGCTGGAGCTCTCCGAACCGGGCCCCGCGCGGCTCGACCGGTTCCGCAGGCTGCTCGACGAACCGCTCACCCCATCGGCACTGCGGCGCGAGACCGCGGCGGGCGGTCCCGCGATAGCACCGGCCGCCGGGTGACGAGAGCCACGCGGCGCTTAGGATGAGCTCATGAGCGACTCCAGCGTGAACACAGCGTCCCTCGCCGAACTCGATCCCGAGGTCGCAGCCGCCATGAACGGCGAGCTGGCACGCCAGCGCGACACGCTGGAGATGATCGCCTCGGAGAACTTCGTACCGCGCGCCGTGCTGCAGGCGCAGGGCTCCGTGCTCACCAACAAGTACGCCGAGGGCTACCCGGGGCGTCGTTACTACGGTGGCTGCGAATACGTCGACGTGGTCGAGGATCTGGCCCGCAACCGTGCCAAGGAGTTGTTCGGCGCCGAGTTCGCCAACGTCCAGCCGCACGCCGGTGCACAGGCCAATGCGGCCGTCCTGCAGGCATTGATGGAGCCCGGCGAGACCCTGATGGGCCTCGACTTGGCGCACGGTGGCCACCTCACCCACGGCATGCGCCTGAACTTCTCCGGCAAGCTCTACGAGAACGTTTTCTACGGCGTCTCGAAGGAGGACCACCGGGTCGATATGGACGAGGTGCGCAAGATCGCCCTCGATTCCAAGCCCAAGGTGATCGTCGCCGGCTGGTCCGCCTACCCGCGGCACCTCGACTTCGCCGCGTTCCGGTCGATCGCCGACGAGGTGGGCGCGCACCTGTGGGTCGATATGGCGCACTTCGCGGGCCTCGTCGCCGCAGGTCTGCACCCGAGCCCCGTCCCGCACGCCGATGTGGTCAGCTCGACCGTGCACAAGACCCTCGGCGGCCCCCGCTCGGGCATCATCCTGGCGAAGCAGGAGTGGGCCAAGAAGCTCAACTCCGCGGTCTTCCCCGGCCAGCAGGGCGGTCCGCTGATGCACGTGATCGCGGCCAAGGCCGTGGCGCTCAAGGTCGCCGGTACCGAGGAGTTCCGCGAGAAGCAGCAGCGCACTCTCGAGGGCGCGAAGATCCTCGCTGAGCGGCTCACCGCACAGGACGTGGCCGACGCCGGCGTCACCGTGCTCACCGGCGGCACCGACGTGCACTTGGTGCTCGTCGATCTGCGCAACAGCGATCTCGACGGACAACAGGCCGAGGATCTGCTGCACGAGGTGGGGATCACGGTCAACCGCAACGCCGTGCCCTTCGATCCGCGTCCGCCGATGGTCACCTCCGGCCTGCGGATCGGTACCGCAGCGCTCGCGAGCCGTGGCTTCGGCGCCGCCGAGTTCACCGAGGTCGCCGACATCATCGGAACCGCGCTGGCGCTGGGGAAGGCCGCCGACCTGTCGGCGCTGCGCGCCCGCGTCTCGGCGCTCGCACTGGAGGTGCCGCTGTACGACGGCCTGGAGGACTGGGGCCTGCTGTCGCGCTGAACCCTGGTTTCGGGTACCTGTAGGGCCCTACCTGGGATTTGAAGGCCGGGTAGCGGCTGCTCTACAGTGTCCGGGTGACTTCCACCACCACCGAGGACGACCTGAATCTCGCCATCGACAAGGCGCTGCCGGACATCCGTGCCGCCTACGTCGAGGCAGGTGATGCGTGGCAGCCGCACGACTACATCCCGTGGGACGACGGTCGCAACTACGCCTTCCTCGGCGGCGAGGACTTCGATCCGGCCGATGTGAAGGTGCACCCCGTCGTGGCGCACGGGCTCGTGCTCGGCCTGCTGACGAAGGATCACCTGCCGTCGTTCCACCGCCTGCTCGCCCAGCACCACCTGATCGATTCGGACTGGGGCAAGTTCGTCGGCCACTGGACCGCCGAGGAGAACCGACACGCGATCTCACTGCGCGATCATGTCGTCGTCAGCCGCACGTTCGATGTCGAGCAGCTGGAGGCCTGGCGCCTGGAAGCCGTCACCCGGGGTTACCGCCAGTACGAGGGCACCCGCGATGAGCTGCACGTGGCTGAGCAGATAGCCATGGTGATGACGCACGAGGTGCTCTCCGCCGACTACTTCGACCGGCTCGCCGACTTCGCCGAGAAGACCGACGGCACCCCGGCCGGCCTGGTGACCACCCTGCGCAAGATCGCCCACGATGATCGTGTGCAGCTGCAGTACTGGACCGAGCTGTTCGCCGTGGCGCTCGACGTCAACGAGGGCCATGCCAAGGACGCCCTGCTGGGCCAGGCACGGGCGGTGTCGGCGATCGGTGCCGAGACCGCCGAGGGACTCGACGAGTCGCGCCGGATCGTGGTCGAGGCCGAGATCGGCACTCCCGAGCGTGACCGCGAGTTGATCTCCGGGCTGCTCGAGCGGTGGGCTCTGGCCCTGTAGTACGGCCGTAACGAACTGTTCACGAACGCGCCGCGCAGCCTCCGGGCCGCGCGGCGCGTTCGGCGTTAGTTTGGCGGTGACGGATTGCGGGGAAGCATTTCGTCCCGGGAGGTTCCAACCGTGACTGGATCACCAGTTCTCACGAGAGGGCCGGCCCCGGTCCTCGTCCTCGAGGCGTAGCCACCTACGCATCGACGGCGTTTGGAACCGGCCGGCCGCAGCTACACGCTTGCGTGGGCGCCGCGCAGGCTAGGAGCGTCACCGTGTCTACTACTGGGACCACACGCACGTACGTGCTCGACACCTCCGTCCTGCTGTCCGATCCCTGGGCCATCACCCGCTTCGCTGAGCACGATGTGGTGCTCCCGCTCGTGGTGATCAGTGAACTCGAAGGCAAGCGTCACCACGCCGAACTGGGCTGGTTCGCTCGCGAGTCGCTGCGCATGCTCGACGATATGAGGCTCGAACACGGCCGCCTCGACCAGCCGATCCCCACGCCGGGCGGCGGAACCGTGCAGGTGGAGCTCAATCACATCGACCCCACCGTGCTTCCGGTCGGCTTCCGCACGGAGACCAACGACGCCCGCATCCTGGCATGCGCACTGAACCTGCGTGCCGAGGGCAAGCTGGTGACGCTGGTGTCCAAGGACATCCCGCTGCGCGTCAAGGCGGGTGCCGTGGGCCTCGATGCCGACGAGTACCGCGCCCAGGATGTGGTGACCTCCGGCTGGACCGGCATGGAGGAGCTGGAAGTGGGTTCCCAGGTCATCGACTCCCTCTTCGCCGACGGTGTGGTCGACCACGATGCGGCCCGCGAACTGCCGTGTAACACAGGCGTGCGGCTGCTCGGCGGCACCTCCAGCGCTCTCGGCCGGGTCACGGCCGATAAGCAGGTGCAGCTGGTGCGCGGAGACCGGGAGGCCTTCGGGCTGCACGGCCGCAGCGCCGAACAGCGCGTCGCGCTCGATCTGCTGCTCGACGAGTCGGTGGGCATCGTTTCGCTCGGCGGTAAGGCCGGTACCGGTAAGTCGGCGCTGGCCCTGTGCGCCGGCCTGGAGGCGGTGCTGGAGAAGCGAACTCAGCGCAAGGTGGTCGTGTTCCGGCCGCTGTACGCCGTGGGCGGCCAGGATCTGGGCTACCTGCCGGGTACCGAGAACGAGAAGATGGGGCCGTGGGCGCAGGCCGTCTTCGACACCCTCGATGGGCTCGCCTCGCCCGAGGTGATGGACGAGGTCATGTCGCGCGGGATGCTGGAAGTACTGCCGCTCACGCACATCCGCGGCCGGTCGCTGCACGATTCCTTCGTCATCGTCGACGAGGCTCAGTCTCTGGAGCGCAACGTCCTGCTCACGGTGCTGTCACGCCTGGGCGCCGGATCCCGGGTGGTGCTGACCCACGATGTGGCGCAGCGCGACAACCTGCGCGTCGGCCGGCACGACGGTGTCGCCGCAGTGATCGAGAAGCTCAAGGGGCATCCGCTGTTCGCGCATGTCACGCTGACCCGGTCGGAGCGCTCGCCGATCGCAGCGCTGGTCACCGAGATGCTGGAGGAGTTCGCGCCCGGCGCCTGATTCTCCGGCCCGGCCGTTGCCATACCTAGAACCGCAAGGTATATGTTGTACCTAGCGGTTCTAGGTATGGAGGTCGTCGTGCATATCGATAAGGATCTGGTCGCCGCGTCGGCGACCCCGTTGGTGCTGAGCATCCTCAGCCGGGGCGACAGCTACGGCTACGCGATCCTCACCCGCATCCGGGAACTCTCCGGTGGGCGGCTGGAATGGTCCGACGGGATGCTGTACCCGCTGTTGCACCGGCTCGAACGTCTCGGGCTGGTGGAGGCCCGGTGGGAGGTCGCCGACACCGGACGCAGGCGCAAGCACTACGCCATCACGCCCGCCGGCCGCGAGGCCCTCGCTGAGCGCCGCGACCAGTGGCGGGTCGTCAGCGCCGCCCTCGACGGTCTCTGGTCCGACGGTGCGCCGCAGCCGGGGCTCGCATGAGCGGCACCGTCGACGCGCAGATAGTGCAGTGGCGCGGCTATCTGGAGGGCCGGCGCCGGATGCGGGCCGACGAGGTGGACGAGCTCGAATCCCACCTGCGCGATCAGATCTCGGATCTCGAAGCGCGCGGCCTCGACGGCGAGGAGTCGTTCCTGGTGGCGGTCAAACGGATGGGTGCCGCCGACGCCGTGGCACACGAGTTCGCCCGGGAACACTCCGACCGGCTGTGGAAGCAACTGGTGCTCGGCAGCGCCGACGAGAGCTCCGGGCGCCGCGGCGAACTCCCGGTGGTGCTCGCCCTCGGTGCCGGTGCCGGGCTCGCGTTGCTGGTGCTCCTGCACCTGCTCGGTGACGCCGCCCCGCGCTTCGTGGGTTTCGCGGTCGCGCCCTTCCTCATGGGGTACTTCGCGTGGAAGCGAGCGATGCCGGTACGCCTCGCTGCCGCGGTGCTCGCCGGCTTCGCCGTGCTGGCGGCATTGCTCGCCGCGTACCCGTTCGTCGCCGGCGGCTCCACGGAGACCCTGTCCGTGATGGCCGCGCCGGTGGTGCTGTGGTTCGGCGTGGGCGTCGCCTACACCGGTGGGGCCTGGCGATCGGCGCCGCGGCGGATGGATTTCGTACGGTTCACCGGCGAGTTCCTCATCTACTTTCTGCTCATCGCGCTCGGCGGCGGTGCCATCACCGCTCTGACGATCGGCGCGCTCGCCACCGTCGGGCTCGACGCGGAGGTGCCGGTCACCGAATGGGCGCTCCCGGTCTGCATCGGCGGCGCGGTTCTGGTGGCGGCATGGTTGGTGGAGGCGAAACAGGAGGTGATCGAGAACATCGCGCCCGTGCTGACCCGGATCTTCACTCCGATCACGGTGCTGATGCTGCTCGTGGTGCTCGGTGCCTTCGCCTCGAGGCCGGGTCTGATCGGTGCCGACCGCGATCTGCTGGTGCTGATGACTGTGGTGCTGGTGCTGGTGGTGGGGCTGCTGTTGTACGCGGTCTCGGCGCGCGATCCCCGGCGCCGCCCTGACGTCTTCGACCGGTTGCAGGTGGCGCTGGTGGTCGCGGCGGTCGCCGTGGACCTGATAGTGCTGGTCGCGATGGTCACCCGGACCGCGGAGTTCGGCACCTCACCCAACAAGGCCGCGGCATTGGGGCTGAACCTGATCCTGCTGGTGATCCTCGTGCGGGCGGCGGTACTGGGCTTCGGATTCGTACGGGGGAGCAGGGACTTCGCCGCGATCGAGCGGTGGCAGACGACCACGCTGCCCGCCTACGCGGCGTGGGCGGCGATCGTCACGCTCGCCTTCGGCCCGCTCTTCGGGTTCGTCTAGCGTTCCCCTTCCCGACGGTGCGCCCGAGGGGGATGCTGATAGCCATGACGATGCACGCGCTGCTCGTGGCGGCGGCCCTGGTCAATGCGGTGCTGGCCGGCTTCTACTTCGCGTACGCCACGGTGATCGCCGGTCAGCGCGGCCAGGCCGACGGCGGCGCTGCGATGGTCCGGATGAACGCGGCCGTGGAGCGGCCACCGTTCATCGCCCTGTTCCTCCTGGCCCCCGTGCTCGCCGTCGCAGCGGCGCTCTGGTGCCTGGTGGCCGGCGGACCCGACGCCCCCGCGATCGTCGCGCTGATCGCCGCGGTGTGCGCGGTGGCCGCCTGCGTCTCGACGATGGCCGTGAACGTGCCGCTCAACCAGCGGCTGGCCGCGGGGACGGTCGACTGGGCGCAGTACGCCGGCACCTGGGGTACCTGGAACGTCGCCCGGACCTGGCTGTGCGCCGCCGGCGCAGCGGGGCTGGGCTTCGCGGCGCTGGGGTGAGGCGCACCGTCGAGCCTGGTTCGCGCAGGTAGGGGAGCCTAACCCGACCGGCCGATACGCCGGGGAATACCCTCGATGGGTGACTTCGACCAGCCCCGAATTCATCTATTCCGACCTGCTCCCCATCGGTCCCGATACGACGCCGTACCGGCTCATCACGACCGAAGGCGTCGAGACCTTTGAGGTCGACGGGCAGACGTTCCTCAAGGTCGCGCCCGAGGCGCTGCAGCAGTTGACCGCGGAGGCGATGCACGACATCAGTCACTACCTGCGGCCCGCGCACCTGCAGCAGCTGCGGAAGATCATCGACGATCCCGAGGCGTCGGGCAACGACCGCTTCGTGGCGCTCGACCTGCTCAAGAACGTCAACATCTCCGCCGGTGGCGTGCTGCCGATGTGCCAGGACACGGGCACGGCGATCGTCATGGGCAAGAAGGGCGAGGGCGTGCTGACCGGCGTGGACGACGGGGAGTGGATCTCCCGCGGCGTCTACGACGCGTACACCAAGCTCAACCTGCGCTACTCGCAGAACGCCCCGATCACCATGTACGAGGAGAAGAACACCGGCACCAACCTGCCGGCCCAGGTGGAGATCTACGCCACCGAGCAGGGGCCGAAGGGGCCGGAGTACAAGTTCCTGTTCATGGCCAAGGGGGGCGGCTCGGCCAACAAGTCCTTCCTGTTCCAGGAGACGAAGGCGATCCTCAATCCGGACCGCATCCTGACCTTCCTCGACGAGAAGATCCGCTCGCTGGGCACCGCGGCGTGCCCGCCGTACCACCTCGCGATCGTGATCGGCGGCACGTCGGCCGAGTTCGCGCTCAAGACCGCCAAGTACGCCTCGGCGCACTACCTCGACGACCTGCCGGAGACGGGATCCATGGCGGCGCATGGCTTCCGGGACAAGGAGCTGGAGGAGAAGGTCTTCGAACTGACCCAGTCCTTCGGTATCGGCGCGCAGTTCGGCGGCAAGTACTTCTGTCACGACGTGCGCGTGGTGCGCCTGCCGCGACACGGCGCCTCGCTGCCCGTCGCGATCGCCGTCTCCTGCTCGGCCGACCGCCAGGCCCTGGGCAAGATCACCGCCGATGGTGTCTTCCTGGAGCAGCTGGAGACCGACCCGGCGCAGTACATGCCGGACGCCGGTGTGGCAGAGGACATCGAGGGCGGTGCCGTGGTCGAGATCGACCTGAACCGGCCGATGCCCGAGATCCTCGCCGAGCTGTCGAAGTACCCGGTGAAGACCCGCCTGTCGCTCACCGGCCCGCTGGTGGTCGCGCGCGACATCGCGCACGCCAAGATCAAGGAACGCCTGGACGCGGGCGAGGAGATGCCGCAGTACCTGCGCGATCACCCCGTGTACTACGCCGGTCCGGCCAAGACCCCGGAGGGGATGGCGTCCGGATCCTTCGGGCCCACCACCGCCGGACGCATGGACAGCTACGTCGATCAGTTCCAGGCTGCGGGCGGCTCGATGGTGATGCTGGCCAAGGGAAACCGGTCCAAGCAGGTCACCCAGGCGTGTGACAGCCACGGCGGGTTCTACCTCGGCTCGATCGGCGGTCCGGCCGCCCGGCTCGCACTGGACTGCATCAAGAGCCAGGAGATCATCGAGTACCCCGAGCTCGGTATGGAAGCGGTGTGGAAGATCGAGGTCGAGAACTTCCCCGCCTTCATCGTCGTCGACGACAAGGGCAACGACTTCTTCACCGATCCCTCCGGTGAGGTGTCGATTCCGCTCAGCGGCATCCGCGTTCGTTCGAGGGAGCGCTAGCCGACCTGCGGCGGGTCGCGGAATCGGCAGCGCTACGCCGGTCGCAGGATCGTGACCGCGAAGTCCGCGTCGGCGTGCCAGGGCTTGACGTCCCACGTCGCCAGCCGAAGATCGGTGCGCAGTCCGGCGTCGGCGGCGTAGCGGTCGAGCTGCTCCGGACGGAGGCCGCGGTTGGTGTGGAAGCCCACGACCGCGAATCCATCGGGCTTGAGATGGTTCCGGAAATTCCGCAGCACAGCGGTTTCCGTGCCTTCGGCCACGAACACCAGCACGTTGCCGGCGCACACGATGGCATCGAAAGGGTCCGCTTCGCCCTGCGCCGGAAGGTCCAGCTCTGACAGATCTCCGACGAGCCAGCGCGGGCCCGGATGGTCGGCTTCCGCGGCCGCGATGAGCTTCGGATCCACATCGACGCCGACCACGTCGTGGCCCACCGAGTGCAGGTAGCCGCCGACCCTGCCGGGGCCGCAGCCCGCGTCCAGGATGCGCGAGTGCCGACCCACCATGGCATCCACGAGCCGTCCCTCGCCGGACAGATCCGCGCCCTCGCGGGCCATCGAACGGAACCGCTCGATGTACCACTCGCTGTGCCCGTCCTGCGTATCGGTGAACCACCGCGGAGTGCTCATGGGCTCGAACCTACCCGCGGAGCCGAGACGAGCGCCGGGCCGCAGTCGCTCTCCGGCCCGGCGCTCGACGATACGGCGGACTACTCGCCGTGCAGGACCTCGATGGCCTTCTTCTCGATATCGGTGTCGGTGGCGGCACTGAGGTCGATGTAGCCCGACCCGGCGAGGCGCTCGGCCACCTGGGGGTGGTGGCTGCGCAACCGCGCGATGAACTCCGCGCCGATGTCCGACTTTCCGCCGCCGTGCCCGAGCACCACGAACGACTGCTCGTCCTCGGCGAGAGTCGCGGCGATCTTGTCGAAGTAGGTCACCAGCACCTGCTCGTCGTCGTTACCGGTCTTGCGTTCGACCGCGCGCATCCGGCGGGCACGTGGATCGCTGTTGCGTAGGTCCTTCTCCTGCGTGGAGGTGCGCGCGGAATCGAGGTCGTAGTCGATCAGTCGCGCCCGCTTGGTGTCGATCGCCACCACCAGGAGTGTTCCCGCGTCCGAGGTCTCCTGGGTGGCGCGCAGCAGCGGCCGGGCGCGCTCGATGTCGTCGATGGGCACGACGTCGTTGTGGGGACGGTGGAGCACCACGCGCTCGTTGTTGATGTGGACCACCAGCCGATCGCCCTTCTCGTACTCCACGCTGTCGGCGACGTCGTCCCACACCTGGACGAAGTCCTTCCACTTGAGCTGGCGCGGAGCGGGGTTGGACAGGATCTTGGCGATGGTCTTACGAGTATGCGCGTTCACGGTCACCCTTCGATCGGTTGTTTGCGATCCAATCTAGCGCCCGGTCTGCGTTCGGGCGACCGCGCGTACCCCTCCCTCGCTAGGCTGGCCGCGTGAGAGCAAGACGTCGCCTCCTCCCGGCGCTGTGCGGGCTCGCCCTGGCGGTCGTCGGCTGCGGGGCGCAGACCTCGGCGGGAAGCAGCCGAGTACCGGACTCTCGCACCGTGCAGCGGTCGGACGGAGGCGCCGCAGCGGATCGCACGACCCCGACGGGGACCCCGCTGCATACCCGGCTGTCGGCGGCGAACGCGCTCGGTCCCACCGGACAGGCGCTCACCGCCGTGTTGGGTGGAGTCAGCTATCAGGGGGCTACCGGTATCTGGGTCGGATGCGACGGTGCCGCGTCCTCCGCCGTCTACCGGTTGGCCGGTGAGTTCAGCACGCTCGGCGGTGTGCTCGGCCTACAGCCGCACACTCCCGAGGGACTCGTGGTGCGCATCGGCATCGCGGTCGACGGCGGGCGGGCGGAGACCGCCCTGCTCCGTCGCGACGATCCGCCGATGCCCGTGTCGGTGTCGGTGCGTTCGGCGCAATCGGTCACCATCAGCGCCGTCGCCGAGGCGGGAGCGTGCATCCCGTCCGGCATGCCCTACGCCGCCATCGGGGCCGGTTCGCTCACGTGAGAGTCCGTCAGCGCTTCCGGTCCAGGTTCGCCATCTTCAGCACGTCCAGCCGCTTATCGAGTTCGTCGACGGAGAGCGCATCGCCGATCAACCCGCGGTCGATCACCGCCTGCCGGATCGTCGTGCCGTCCTTGAGTGCCTGCTTGGCCACGGCCGCCGCTTCTTCGTAGCCGATCGCCGAATTCAGTGGCGTCACGATCGACGGCGACGATTCGGCCAGCGTGCGCAGCCGTTCCTCGTGCGCCTCGAGCCCGGCGATGCACTTGTCCGCGAACAGGACCGAGACGTTGGTGAGCAGCTTCACCGATTCCAGCACGTTGCGCGCCATCATCGGGATGTACACATTGAGTTCGAAGGCGCCGTTACCCCCGCCCCAGGCGACCGCGGCATCATTGCCGATCACCTGCGCCGCCACCTGCGTGACCGCTTCGGGCAGAACCGGATTGACCTTCCCGGGCATGATCGAGCTTCCGGGCTGCAGATCGGGGAGTGCGATCTCGCCGAGACCGGTGAGCGGCCCCGAACCCATCCATCGCACGTCGTTGGCGATCTTGGTCAGCGAGATCGCGACGGTGCGCAGCGCACCCGAGAGCTCCACCAGTCCGTCGCGGGCGGCCTGTGCTTCGAAATTGTCCTTCGCCAGCCGGATGTCCTGCACCCCGGTCAGGCGGACCAGTTCGGCCACCACCAGCGAACCGAACCGGTCGGGGGCGTTGAGCCCGGTGCCCACGGCGGTGCCGCCGATCGGGACCTCACCGACGCGGGGCAGGCAGGCGCGTACCCGCTCGATGCCGGCCTCGACCTGCCGGGCGTAGCCGCCGAACTCCTGGCCGAGCGTGACCGGGACGGCATCCATCAAGTGGGTCCGGCCCGACTTCACCACGGTGCGCCACTGCTCGGCCTTCTCGGCGAGCGCGGCGTGCAGCTGCTCCAACGCGGGGATCAAGCCCGTGACCGCAGCCTCGGTCGCAGCGACGTGCGTTGCGGTGGGAAAGGTGTCGTTGCTGCTCTGCGACATGTTCACATCGTCGTTCGGATGCACCGTGACGCCGTGCCCCGCCGCGATCGAGGCGATCACCTCGTTGGTGTTCATATTGGAACTGGTGCCGGAACCGGTCTGGAAGACATCGATCGGGAACTGGTCGTCGTGGCGGCCGTCGGCGATCTCCTGGGCGGCCGCGATGATGGCGTCGGCCTTGTCCGGCGCGAGCAAACCGAGATCCTTGTTGACCTGAGCGCATGCGGCTTTGAGCAGCCCCATGGCGCGGATCTGGGGGCGTTCGAGCGGACGGAAGCTGATCGGGAAGTTCTCCACGGCGCGCTGGGTCTGCGCGCGCCAGAGAGCGGCTGCGGGGACCCGCACCTCGCCCATCGTGTCGTGCTCGATCCGGAACTCGCCCTGCGGCGAACCATCGTTCTTAGCCATACCTAACACAGTAACCCCGGCGCGGCGGCCGGGGTCACTGGATGTGCGCTACTTCTCGTCCGAGCGGATCACTTCTCGCCGAACATCGGCGCGTAGGTCTTGAGCTTGCCGAGGCGGTGCGTCGCGTCGACCATCCGGACGGTGCCGGACTTGCTGCGCATCACGATCGACTGCGTGGTGGCGCCGTCGGCGCGGTACTTCACGCCGCGCAGCAGATCGCCGTCGGTGACGCCGGTGGCAGCGAAGTAGACGTGCTCGCCGCGCACCAGGTCGGTGGTGGTGAGCACTTCGGTCGGGTCGATGCCGAGATCGGCCAGGCGCTGCTTCTCCTCGTCCGAGCTCGGCGCCAGCGTTCCCTGGAACTCGCCGCCCATGCAGCGCAGCGCGGCCGCGGCGATGATGCCCTCGGGGGTACCCCCGATACCGACCAGGATGTCGGTCTTCGCCTCGGGGCGGGCGGCGGCGATGGCGCCGGCCACGTCGCCGTCGGAGATCAGGCGCACGATCGCACCGGTCGCCCGGATATCGGCGATGAGCTGCTCGTGCCGCGGCCGGTCCAGCACCGTCAGCGTGACGTCGGAGACCTTGATGCCCTTGGCCTTGGCGACCTTGGCGATGTTGTCCGCGATCGGGGCCTGGATGTCGATGACGCCGGCGGCCTCGGGGCCCACGGCGATCTTGTTCATGTAGAAGACGGCGGAGGGGTCGTACATGGCGCCGCGCTCGGCGACCGCGAGCACGGCGATCGACCCGGGCATGCCCTTGGCCATCAGGGTGGTGCCGTCGACCGGGTCCACGGCGACATCGGTGGACGGACCGAAGCCGTTGCCCACCTCCTCGCCGTTGTAGAGCATCGGAGCCTCGTCCTTCTCGCCCTCGCCGATCACCACGACGCCGCTCATCGAGACGGTCGAGACGAGCTGTCGCATGGCATCCACGGCGGCGCCGTCGCCCGATTCCTTCTGCCCGCGCCCCACCCAGCGGCCCGCGGCCAGCGCGCCCGCCTCGGTGACCCGGACCAGCTCCATCGCGAGATTTCGATCCGGCGCGATGGGGTTCGAGGTGGTGCCGTCGGCGTGCGTATCGGACATGCGGATCCCTTCGGAGGTTGACGGTGACGCGCTCACGCGCCACGGCTCGCCGCTGATTCTTCCATGTCCACATCGATGCCGCCTCGACGGCCGATCCGGGCTTTCGGGATACTGGAGTCCGTGGCACAGAAACCCCGTATCCTGCAGAGCCGTCGCGACCTGGTGCTCACCATGGTGCCGCTGGTCGCGCTGTGCCTGCTCGCCGTCTTCGCATCGCAGAACTTCCTGTTCGGCTTCGGGGCCGACCCGAAGGATGAGAACGTCGCGGCGATCGATCCCAAGCCGGTGTACGAGCTCTCCGCGGGCAATCTCGCCTTCCCGGTGCGGATGCCGGCCGGTGAGGGGATCACCGGTGGCGTGCCCGAGGGGTGGAAGGCCACCGCCACCCGCGATCAGAAGATCGCCGCAGGCACGGTGTTCACCGTCAATTACGTGACGCCCGAGAAGAATTCGCTGCAGCTCTCGCAGTCCGATGCGCCGGTCGATGCGGTCGTGGAGTCGGTCTACGGTGGGAAGACCAAGCCGACCGGAACCATGCCCATCGGCGGCCGCACCTGGCAGGTGTACGGGCCCAACGATAAGGGGCGCAACGCCTGGTCGCTCCAGCTCGACGGTGCCGTACTGGTCCTGTACGGCGGCGCCACCGTGCCGCGGTTCACCGATCTCGCCACCGCTGTGCAAGACCAGGCGCCGCTGCCGCGCACCGATCCGGCACCCGCTCCCGGACCGCGGTAGCGATCTCTACTCGGCTTCGCCGAGCGCCTTCTCGATCCGCTGCCGGGCACCCGCGAGATGCTCCTCGCAGCGCTTGGCCAGCGCCTCACCCCGCTCCCACAGGCCCAGCGACTCGTCCAGATCGAGCCCGCCCTGCTCCAGCATCCGCACCACCTCGGCCAGCTCGTCCCGGGCCTCCTCGTAGCCCAGCTCGGCCACGGGCGTCACATCGTCGCTCACTCGTCCGTCTCCTCGGTCGTCGTCGCCAGTCTTTCCACACCCATCACGGCCGCCCGCGCGGCACCGTCGGGCAGACGGACCCGCAGCTGGGTGCCGGGCGCGATCTCGTCGATGCCGCGTACCACCGGGTTCTCGCCGTCGGGGGTCACCTTCTGTACCACCGCGTAGCCACGGGCCATGGTCGCCGCCGGTCCCAGCGCGGTGAGCCGGGCAGCCAGGTGGCGCACCCCGTCGGCCTCCCGGTCGAGCAGCCTGCGCACGTCCCGCCGACCATCGCGCCGCAACCGGTCGATATCGTCGGCGCGATCGTCGATGAGCCGGTACGGATGCGCGAATACCGGCCGCGAGCGCAGCGATTCCAGCGCTCGCACCTCACGGGAGACCCAGCCGCGCAGTGCCGCAGCGGCGCGATCGCGCAGTTCGGCGACCCGGTCGCGCTCGGCGAGCACATCGGGCACCACCCGTTTGGCGGCATCGGTGGGGGTCGCCGCCCGCACGTCGGCGGCGAAGTCGCACAGCGGGTTGTCGGGCTCGTGTCCGATCGCCGAGACGATCGGCGTGCGCGCCGCGTGCACGGCGCGGCACAGCGCTTCGTCCGAGAAGGGCAGCAGGTCCTCGACGCTGCCTCCGCCACGCGCCAGGATGATCACGTCCACATCGGGGTCGGCGTCCAGGGTGCGCAGCGCCGTCACCAACTGGGGTACCGCGGTCGGGCCCTGCACGGTGGAGTACTCGGCGCGGATCTTCACATCGGGCCACCGGTCCTCGGCGATGGACCGGACGTCGCGCTCGGCGGCGCTCGCCCGTGCCGTCACCAGCCCGACGGTGCGCGGCAGGAAGGGCAGGGGCCGCTTGAGTCGCGGGTCGAACAGGCCCTCCGCGTGCAGCAGTTGCCGGAGCCGCTCGATGCGGGCGAGCAGCTCGCCCACGCCCACCGCACGGATCTCGGTGATCCGCAGCGACAATGTGCCCCGGCCGGTCCAGTACGTGAACTTGCCGCGCACGATCACCTGGGTGCCCTCGGTGAGCGGTACCTCGGAGCGGTCGAGCACCGCAGGCAGGCATGTGACTTGAAGCGAGACGTTCGCCGATGGGTCGCGCAGCACCAGGAACGCGGTGCCGCCGCCGCGTCGGTTGAGCTGGGTGATCTGGCCCTCCACCCAGACCTCGCCGAGGCGGTCGATCCACTGGGCGACTTTCATCGAGACCACGCGGACGGGCCAGGGCGACTCCGCGGTCGAAGCGCCGCCGCTCGGCGAAGCGGGAGTCGTCACCGATTCAGGCGGTTCTCGAGCATCGTGAGGAACGGTGCCCGCGCCTTGTGCTCGCGTTCGAACGCGAGCAGTGCCGCGAGATCGTCGTGCGACAGGCTCGTGAGCCGGCCGCGGAGCTGCGCGAGGGTCAGCTCGGGGTAGTCGATCCGGCGCACGGCGTCGGGCAGGTCCAGGTCTGCGGTGTCCGGCCCGGAATCGCCGGGCGTCGGCGCGGGGGAGCTGTAGAGGGCGTACCGGCCGGTGCCCGACGGTGCGGTCTCCTCCGGCTGCTCGGGCGACTGCGCCGTGTCCGCGGCCTTCTCGGTAGCGGGCCGGACGGTGCCGAACGGTGCGGTGGGCGGGGCCGGGAGATCGACGTCGAGATCCTCGTCGTCGTCGAAGGTGGCCCATGCGGGCTGTTCCTCCGCCTTCGGCGGGAAGAGGGTTTCGAGGGTCGCATCGCCGCGTACGGCGAGTTCGGCCAGATCCTGCTGCACCCGGATGAACGCCTGCGCCGACTTGCTGCCCAGCGTGATCGGTGCGCTCGCCGCGCCCGTGGCGATCTCCTGGCCCTTCTCGGCGGCGAGCGCCACGGCGCCGACCGCGACGCGGAGCACGAACGGTAAACGACTCATGCCCTACAGGGTGCCTCATCGGGGGTCTCCCCACATCGCCAGGTGCCGTAGCCTGGAGACATGACTTCTGGCAAGCGCGTCCTGTTGGCCGAGCCGCGCGGCTACTGTGCCGGCGTCGATCGAGCGGTGGAGACTGTCGAGAAGGCGCTCGAGAAGCACGGTGCCCCGGTGTACGTGCGGAAGGAGATCGTGCACAACCGGCACGTCGTCGAGACGCTGCAGGACAAGGGCGTGATCTTCGTCGACGAGACCGACGAGGTGCCCGAGGGATCTCTGTTGGTGTTCTCGGCGCACGGCGTCTCGCCGGCCGTGCACGCCGGTGCCGAACAGCGCAGCCTGCGCACCATCGACGCCACCTGCCCGCTGGTCACCAAGGTCCACCAGGAGGCGAAGCGATTCGCCCGCGATGATTTCGACATCCTGCTCATCGGCCATGAGGGACACGAGGAGGTCGAGGGCACGGCGGGCGAGGCACCTGAGCACGTGCAACTCGTCGACGGCCCCGACGCCGTGGATGCGGTGCAGGTCCGCGACGAGGAGAAGATCGTCTGGCTCTCGCAGACCACGCTCTCGGTGGACGAGACCATGGAGACGGTGCGCCGGCTGCGCGAGAAGTTCCCCAAGCTGCAGGATCCGCCCAGCGATGACATCTGCTACGCCACCCAGAACCGGCAGGTCGCGGTGAAGGCGATGGCGCCCGAGTGCGATCTGGTGATCGTGGTGGGCTCGCGGAATTCCTCGAACTCGGTGCGGCTGGTCGAGGTGGCCTTGCAGGCCGGCGCCCGCGCCGCGCACCTCATCGACTTCGCCCGCGAGATCGACCCGGCGTGGTTGGACGGCGTACAGACGGTCGGCATCACCTCGGGCGCGTCGGTGCCCGAGATCTTGGTCAAGGGAGTCGTGGAGTACCTCGACGGGGAAGGCTTCCACGATGTGAAGCCCGTGACCACCGCGAACGAGACTCTCGTCTTCGCGTTGCCTCGGGAGCTGCGCCCGCGCGCCAAGGCCTGACCGATAGACACCTTCGCCAAGCCGCCGATCGGCAAGCGCGGCGACAACGAGGATCAGGTCGACCCGTCCCTCGACGACGTCGAGTACACCTTGCGTGACCTCGACGCGCGACTGGCGCGCTACGCGGGCGGTCAGTCCTTGTAGCGGTGCCGCCGGATCGGCCGCGGCGCTGGCTCGGACTTCGCATCGTCCTCGAAATCGGCACGGAAGTCGGTTTCCGCGGGCTTCTCGTCCGACAGCGGGCGATACCGGGGGGCGCGGTAGTGCTCGTACTTGCCCGGCAGGGAGGGCGTATCGGCTGCCCGGCGTGGCGCCCGCTCGGTATCGCGCGACAGGCTCGGCAGGTCGGGCTGTGCGGCCGTGCCGCCGGATACCCGAGGCAGCGAGGCGTAATCATCGCGGGGTAGCCGCGGCCGGTCGCGTTCGGGGCGCGACGTCGGCGGCGGGGGAACCTCGCGGGCGCGGTCGAGATTGCGGGCCTCGCGCCGGTAGTCGCGCGACTCCGGACGGGGCACCGCCCGGCGTGGCCCCGATTGCGGATCCCGGGCCGCTATCGCGTCCCGGTCGGCGTCGCGGAACCGGGGCGGACGCGGCTGGTCGCGCTGAGCGCGACGCTGCGCCTCGCGGATCTCGCGCGGGTCACGGTCGCGCAGGGGATCGCGGCTCGCCGCCAGGGGACCGTCGGTGATCGGCCGCGGGCGGGGCCGCGGCACGCGGCCCGAATCGGCCCTGCGGTCGTCCGGGCCCGGACGCGGCGCCACTGGGCGGCGCGGCGGCGCGGAGTCGGGGCGCACCACCCGGTTCTGCTGGGTCGACGGTGCCGTCTCCTCGCGCCGGGCGGAGCCGCGGCGGGGCGGCGCAGCCTCATCCGCGAGTGCGGCGGCACGCCGGCTGGACCGATGCGGCGCCGACGCGGCGGCGCGGCTCTGGTGCCGTTCCGCACGCCCGCCGGTGGCTGCGGTGCCCGCCAGTGCGGCGCTCGCGGCTCCGGTTGCCGCAGTGGGGCGCAGCCGGTTGAACGCGGCGCGGAGCCGGTCTCCCCACGGGAGCCCCGCGGATTCGGGCTTGCGATCTCCGGCCGCGTCCTTGGCGGTCGCCTTCGTCTTCGCGTTCGTCTTCGTCGTGCTCCGGGCGGCACCGGTCGATGCGCCGCGCTGCGCGCTGCGGGCGGCGGCGGTGAGGCGGCGGTAGAGCACCAGTCGCGCGGCGCCCACGGCGAGCACCACCACGGTGATCCAGAACATCCACGGGAACAGCGAGACCAGCGGGAACATCACTTCGGTGAGGATCTTGCTGGTGCTACGCGGCTCCGGCATCGCGTACCAGCGGTAAGCGGGAATCGCCGTGGCCATCACCAGCGGGGGCTGCACCATGGCGGTGAACAGTGACCGGTTACGGACCGCGAGAACGGCCAGCACGGCACCCACGGCGATCGCCAGCACGCCGGCATTGCTACCGGCGAACCGATCGGACACGAGTGGCCCGATCGCAGTGAAGGCGAGCAGGGTCAGGATCGCGCCCCACCAGGGCAGCCCCGGGACGGTCGCGAGCACGGACCGCTCGTCGACCGGTACCTGGGAGCGAGACGGGGGGAACTTCGACACAAGAGAACCGTACCGGCTACGGCTGTGAGATCCGAGAATGCGCACCGTGTGGGACTGCGCGCGGCGCAGCGTCGAGCCCTGGATGATCATCGCGCGCACCGTCGGGCATGGACGCCAGGTCCGCCAGCCGGCGGGCCGTGACGCCCACCCTGGCGTTGTAGGAGCCGACGGTGGTGTTGAACGCATCGACAGCCCTGGTCAGGGCGGATCCGAGGGAGCTGAAGTGGTTGTTGAGCACATCCAGGCGCTCGCTGAGCTCACGGCCGAGCGCGTGGATCCGTTCGGCGTCCTCGCCGAGGGCGTGCTGGCGCCAGGCCAGCGCCACCGCGCGCAGCATCGCGACGAGCGTGGTAGGTGTGGCGAGCACCACATTGCGGTTCAATGCGAATTCCAGCAGATCCGGGTCTACCTGCAGTGCGGCGTCGAGGAAGGCCTCGGCGGGGACGAACATCACCACCAGCTCGGGCGAGCCGACGGCGTCCCAGTACCGCCTGCCCGCGAGCTGCACGACGTGCGACCGGAACCGGCGGGCATGATCGGCGAGCAGCGCCGCATGCTCGGCGGGTGGTGCCTCCAGCACCTGGAGATAGGCGTCGAGAGGCACCTTCGCATCGACCACCAGATCGCGGCCGCCCGCAAGATGCACCACTACATCGGGGCGCACGCGATCATCGCCGACCACGCCCGCGACCTGGGTGGAGAAGTCGCAGTGCCGGCTCAGTCCCGCCAGCTCGACCACCCGTTCCAGTTGGAGCTCACCCCAGCGACCGCGCACCGTCGACGACTTCATGGCCGAGCGCAGCGTGGCCGTCTCGGCGCGCAGTGCCTCGCTGGTGCGGGCGACCGTGCCGATCTGCTCCCGCAGCCCGGCGAAGGCCGCGACCCTGCTGCGCTCGGCGACGGCGAACTCGTGACCGAGGGCGTCGAGCGTCTGCCGGAGCGGGGCGAGCATGGCGCCGACCGGGCCGGCGATCGCCTCGGGTGCCGGCGGACCACCGTCCCCCCGTGCCGGCCGGGCCGGCAGGTACCGCGCCAGGATCACCCCGGCGGCGAGGCCGACCAGCAGCGCCAGGAGCGCGACGAGCAGGCTGAGGAGGTCCATACCGCCAGCATGACGATCCCGACTGACAAGTTTCGGTCAGGACTTCGCGGGCCCAACCGGATCGAGATCGGCATCGGCGGCGGGCTCCGACTTGCGAAGCTTGCCCAGCACCCTCTCCCGGAAACCGGGTTTGGCCGGTGCTTCGGGCTCCGGCGGCGGGGTCTCGCCGGTCTTGTCGTCGACGAGTTCTCCGAGGTAGCGGAACAGCACCGCGAGTGCGGCGGCCACCGGAACGGCGAGGAAGGCCCCGATGATGCCGAACTGGGTGCCGCCGAAGGCGATCGCCAGGAGCACCACCACGGGGTGCAGGTTCATCGACCGGGATTGCAGCATCGGCGAGAGCACGTTGCCCTCGAGCTGCTGCACGGCGATCACGACGAGCAGTACCAGCAACGCGGTGGTGAAGCCATTGGTGACGAGCGCGACGACCACGGCCAGCGCACCGGCCACGAAGGCACCGACGATCGGAATGAAGCCGCCGAGGAAGGTGATCACGGCCAGGGCGTAGGCCAGCGGCACGTCGAGGATCACCAGGCCGAGGCCGATGAACACCGCGTCGATGAGGCTCACCAGTGCCTGGGTGCGAATGAATCCGCCGAGGGTGGCCCAGATCCGGCTCAGCAGCTCGACGAGGTGCTCGGAGATCGGAGTGCCGGAGTGGCGTCGCATCCACGGCAGGAATTTGTCGCCGTCCTTGAGGAAGAAGAAGGTGAGCATCGCGACCATCACCACCGCCACCACCACGGAACCCGCGGCGCTGACGCCGGTGAACACGCCCGACGCGATGGACTCCGCGCTGGACTGCAGTTTCTGGGTGATCGAATTGACGAAGTTGCTGATCTGCTCGTCCTGCAGATTCAGCGGCGGGCCCTGCACCCACTCCTGGATCTTCCGGACGCCGGCGACGGCGCTGTCGGCGATCTGTTGGGACTGGCTGGTGATCGACGGTGCGATGGCACCGATGATGCCGCCGAGGATTCCCAGCGCGAGGAGCAGCACGGTCGCCGTGGCCAGCGCGGGTGGGAACCCGCGGTCGCGCAGCCACCGCACCGGCGGCCACAGCACGGTGCAGAGCAGTACCGCCAGCATCACCGGCAGCAGGATCGACCAGAATTCGCCGATCACCCAGACGACCACGAACAGCATCGCCGCGACGGCGACGATGCGAATGCTCCACGAGGCGAGCCAGCGGCCCGCTTCGCCGTACACCTCGCTGCGGGTGGGTTTGGCTTCCGGAGTGTCCGGCGTCGTCGGGGAGTCGCCCTCGCTGTTTTCGCTCACGTTGCGATGGTAAGTGCCTCGTGGCGCAGCAGCCATTCCTTGACGGCGAGTCCCCACCGGAATCCCCCGAGAGTCCCGTCGGTGCGCAGCACCCGGTGGCACGGCACGAACAGTGCGGCGGCGTTGCGGGCGCACGCCATGGCCGCGGCCCGGACCGCCGCGGGGCGGCCCGCGAGCCCGGCGTATTCGGTGTAGGTCACCGGCTGCCCGGGTTCGACGGTGCGCAGTACCTCCCAGGCGTGTTCGACGAAGACCCCTGAGCGCTGTCGCACGGGGATCCCGTCGATCGCCGTCACCTCACCCGCGTGGAAGGCGGCGACCGCCCGGGTGACGGCCCCGAGATCGGCCCGCTGTGTCACGGCGGCCGGGCGCAGCCCGGTGTGGATGACGGGGAGGAGGGTCCCGAGGTCTGCGGTCCAGCCGGAGGCGAGCACGGCACCGTCGGCGTCGACGATGGCGGTGAACGGCCCAGCGGGCGTGTCGAGGGTGGAGCTGTAGGCGGTCACGGGGTGATCCTCCGGTCGGTGGTGAGGGAGTGGTTCCACAGGTGCAGTGAGACGTAGCTGCCCCAGGGGCTCCAGTGGTTGGTCGCGATGTCGAGGTCGAGCGCGGCGGCGCCTTTGGCCACCACGAGATCGGACGAGAGCAGGGTGTCGGGATCAGCGAGCAGCCGCATGGCCACGTAGTCGGCGGTCCACGGACCGACGCCCGAGAGGCGTAGCAGCACGTCGCGGGCCTCCGCGCGGGTCATGCCGGGGTGCAGGGTGAGCCGTCCCTCGGCGATCTCCACGGCGACCGATCGGATCGCCGTCACGCGTGCCCGGGGGCCGGTGAGCACCTCGTGACCGCGCTCGGCCACGACGGCGGGCGAGGGGAAGGCCCGGCTCACGCGTCCGGTGGGGTCGTCGACCGGCTCGCCCAGTGCCTCGACGAGCCGCGCCTGGTGGGTGGTGGCCGCGGCGATGGAGATCTGTTGCCCGATCATGGTGCGGAGCAGCAGTTCCGCTGGGTCCACGCAGCCGAACAGCCGGATTCCGGGCGTGGCCGCGACCAGTGGCGCGAGCCGCGGGTCGGTGGAGAGCGCCTCATCGACGGTGAGCGGATCGGCGTCCAGAATCTCAATGACGTTGTCAACCCGGGCAGGACGATCCACTTGACCTCAAGCGGCCATGACGGCGCCCTCCGGCGCGGCCCCGGTGTAAGGGCGCTCGTCGCGTAGTACCGCCCACAGGACATCAACTTGACGGCGCGCGAGCGCCAGTGTCGCCTGCGTATGCGTGCGATTCTCCGATCGTTTTCGGTCGTAATACTGGCGCGACCTACTATCGGGGTCTTTCAGGCTGGTCATGGCCGCGAGGTAGAAGACACGACGCAATCTTCGATTGTAGCGGCGCGGCCGACGCATGTTCCCCGATATTCGGCCTGAATCGCGCGGGACCGGCACCAAACCAGCGTAAGAGGCGAGTTTGCCGGCGTTGGCAAAGTTCCGGATATCACCGTTGAGACAGACCAATAGCTCGGCGCCGAGTTGCGGTCCGAGTCCTGGAATCGACTCAATCAGGGCAGCATGGCGATGCTGTCGGAACAACTCAGCGATCTGCTTGTCGAGCAGCTTCCGTTCATCGAGAAGCAACAGCAGCCGGGAGGCCAATCGCATTGTAAGAGCTGCGATATCACTCTCTCCAGCTCCACGAACGGATTGATGCCTGGCCGACTCCATCGCGGCCGCGGCTAGGCGTGCAGCGGAGTTCCGGTAGACCCCGGCGGTCAGCAAAGCCTCGTGGACGCCCTTTTCGCCGGCCTCGATCACGGCGGTGGGCGTGCAGAACATCGAGACGAGGATCAGCGGGAATTTGGTCGACAGGTCAAGCTGCTGTTCCAGACCAGGAAAGATACTGGTCAGGATTGCGCGGAGCCTGTTGATGTTGGCGACCCACTCTGCGGCTAGGTCAGATCGATAGGAAGTCAGCGTTGTCAATGCCGCTGTCGCATCATCACGCAGAGACACTGTCCTCAGAGATCGTCGTAGGCGACCGAGCTCCGCGATAACCTTCGCGTCTCTGGCGTCGGTTTTACCCTCACCGACAAAGGATTTCGACATCGCCGATACGGCCGCGCCCGGTACATACCGCACCACATGGGCAACCTCACGTGCGGCGAGGATCGCCAGCAACAGCGCCGAGATCTCCGAGACAACGTCGATCACCCAAACCGCTGCACCTTCAGCTTGCCGTTCGACTTCGGCGGCGATCGCGTTCAAGTCGCTCTCGCTGTTGAGCACCTGCCTGCTCAGCAGAACGCTTCCCGTAGCGTCGATGACGCACGCGTGGTGAAACCGCTTTCCGATGTCGACGCCGACGTAAATCGGTTGCACTATTCGCTCTCCGCTCATTGGTCGAGGGCGGCCCGAGGTTCACCCAGCCGCAGCATTTCCCTAAGCAGCGGATCATCTTCGCAGCGGATCTCAATTAGCGGTCAAGGTGACCACAGGCGGGTGGGCGAACCGTTCTGGGCAAGCCGTAACTGTGGCAGAAGGAGGTAAGTCAATCCCACCCACCTGGGCCGTCCGGGAGTAGATCCCGGACAAGACCAACTTAGGGGTCGAGGAGGTGCCGTAGCCGGGTCACCGCCACCGACAGATCGCTCATCGTGGCCAGCACCAGGGTGGCGCGGACGAATCCGTCCGGGGCGGTGGACAGATCGATGGTGGCGATGCCGTGGCCGCCGGGCAGGTTGAGTACCCGGGTGTAGCGGTCACCGTCGGCGTGCTCGAGCCCGGGCACCGCGTGAGCAGTGAGGAACCAGCGCACCCAGCTCGCGGCGTACGGACCGCGGAGGGCCAGCCGCAAGGTGAGTTCGCCGGTTCCGGGCGGAGCGCCCCTGCCGGCTGCGCGCAGTTGCGACGGTGTGCGGGCGAAGACCTCCCGGATGGTGTCGTTGAACTGGCGGATCGAGGAGAAACCGGCAGCGAAAGCGATGTCGGAGAAGGACATCGCCGAGCCCTGGATGAGGATGCGGGCGGTGGTGGCGCGGTGCGCCCGGGCGAGCGCGAGCGGGCCGGCGCCGAGCTCGGCGGTGAGCACGCGGCTCAGTTGTCGGGGGCTGTATCCCAACCGCTCGGCGAGCCCGGGTACGCCGGCGCGGTCGACGGTGCCGTCGGCGATGAGTCGCATGGCCCGTGCGGCGAGGTCGGATTCGAGGTTCCACCGCGGTGATCCGGGCACGGCATCGGGGAGGCAGCGTCGGCACGCGCGGTAGCCCTCCGATTGGGCGGCGGCCGCGGTGAGGTGGAAGCTCACGTTCTCCCGCTTCGGTGTGGTGGCCGGGCAGGAGGGGCGGCAGTAGATGCCGGTGGTGGCGACGGCGGTGTAGAACTGCCCATCGAATCGAGCATCCCGGCCGGCGATCGCCCGGTAGCACCGGTCGAAGTCGAGGTGGGGCGAGCTGGTGTTCACGCCTTCGACTCTGGCAGCCCGCACGGGGACACGCTAGCGGGTTTCAGACACCACCGTGCTGTCGCTGCTCAGCAGCAACGGGCGGTCACCGTCGTCCCGTCGTGCCGGGCCTTCCAGTACTCCCGCTCGGTCATCACCGGTTCGTCAGGATGCGTCGCCCGGCGGTGCGCGAGGTACCTCTCGTAGTGGTTGTCACCCATCACGGAGGCGACGTACCAGCGGACCGCCTTCAGTGCCCGGACGACCGGGCGAGGCCTTGAGCGTCCCACTGCGCCTGCACCTCCTTCTCCGCGGGGGTCGGTATCAGGCCGCTCGGAGCGAACAGGTGACTGGGCACCGGCTCCTCCTCGGTGAGTGGGCGTCCGTTGCCGGTCACGGTGCGATAGATGGTCCAGGCGCCCATGATCACCACGATGAGCACCATGACGGCGAACACGATCGACAAAGTGCCCTGGATGAAGGTGTTGCGGACCACTGCGTCGATGGCCGCAGGGGTCTTCGCCGATCCGTAGGACTGCAGGCCCTGTTCGGCGGCGGCCTTGAAATTGCTGTGCTGCTTCCAATACCCGACCGCGGGATCGCCGCTGAAGATCTTCTGCCAGGAGGCGGTCATGGTGATGATGAGGTCCCACACGAGTGGTATCGCCGGTATCCACACCCACTTGTAGTAGCCCTTCTTGACCACCACCACGACCACCACGGTGAGCGCCATCGCGGCGAGCAGTTGGTTGGCGATGCCGAACAGCGGGAACAGCGTGTTGATGCCGCCCAGCGGATCGGTCACGCCCATCAGCAAGATGCTGCCCCAGGCGGCGACCACAAGGAGCGAGGCGGCCCAGGCGCCCACCCGCCAGCTGGGGTCCTTGAGCCGCTGGAACGGTCCGCCCAGGTTGCTCAGCGCGTCCGAGACCAGGAAGCGAGCCACGCGGGTACCGGCATCGACGGTGGTGAGGATGAACAGGGCCTCGAACATGATCGCGAAGTGGTACCAGAAAGACTTCATACCGGAGCCGCCGAACACCTGGTGCAAGACCTCCGACATGCCGAAGGCGAGGGTCGGTGCGCCGCCGGTGCGGGAGACGATCGATTCCTCGCCGATGTCCTTGGCGGCCTGGGAGAGTTCTTGGCCGGAGATCGGATCACCGCTGAGCCCCAGCGAATTGACGTAGGTGGCCGCGGTCTCCGCGGTACCGCCTGTCTTGGCGATCGGGGCGTTCATGGCGAAGTAGAAGTGCTGGTTGATGATCGATGCGGTGATCAGCGCCATGATCGCCACGAAGGACTCAGTGAGCATGCCGCCGTAGCCGATCAGCCGCATCTGGCCCTCCTTCTCCAGCAGCTTCGGTGTGGTGCCCGAACTGACCAGGGAGTGGAAACCGGAGAGGGCGCCGCAGGCGATGGTGATGAAGAGGAACGGAAAGAGCGATCCGGCGAACACCGGTCCGTCACCGCGGGTGGCGAAGTCGGAGACGGCGGGCGCCTCCATCATCGGCCGGGCGATGAGGATGCCGACGGCGAGCAAGACGATGGTGCCGACCTTCATGAACGTCGACAGGTAGTCGCGCGGCGCGAGCAGCAGCCACACCGGCAGTACCGAGGCGGCGAATCCGTAGATGATGATCGCCCAGCTCAGCTGGACCGGGGTCAGCGTGAACAGGTCTTTGCCCCAGCTGCTTTCGCCCACGTAGCGGCCGCCGATCACCGCCGCCAGCAGCAGGATGCAGCCGATCAGCGAGACCTCGGACACCCGGCCGGGCCGCAGGAACCGCAGGTACACACCCATGAACAGCGCGATGGGGATGGTCGCGGCGATGGAGAACACGCCCCACGGGCTGTGCCCGAGGGCCTGGACCACTACGAGGGCGAGCACAGCGATGAGAATCGTCATGATGGCGGCGATGCCGATGATCGCGGCGGCGCCTCCGATGGGGCCGAGCTCGTCACGGATCATCTGGCCGAGCGAGCGGCCCCGTCGCCGGGTGGCGACCCAGAGCACCAGGTAGTCCTGGACACAGCCCGCGACGAGTGCGCCCACGATAATCCAGATGGTGCCCGGTAGGTAGCCCATCTGTGCCGCGAGCACCGGGCCCACGAGCGGTCCGGCGCCGGCGATCGCAGCGAAATGGTGGCCGAACAGCACGCGCCGGTCGGTCGGGAGGTAGTCGGTGCCGTTCTCCAGCACTTCCGCGGGCGTCGCATGATCGTCGCGGGGGCGCACCACCTTCAGCTCGATCAGCCGGGCGTAGAAGCGGTATCCCACGACGTAGGTGCACACCGCGGCGAGGACGAACCACACGGCGTTGACCGATTCGCCGCGCGAGAGGGCGATGAACGCCCAAGCGACTGCGCCCAGGATCGCGACGGCGCCGAAGATCAGCTTGTGCCTCGTGGTGATCGGGCTGCGGTCGATGATCGCGACCGGCGGTTGGTCCGGGTTCGTGCGGACGTAGGTGATGTCGCCGTCGGTCTCCGTGGTCGACGGAGCTGTCGGAGCTGACACGAGGCCTCCAGTGGGGGAGTCGGGGTGGTGCTGCGCAAGGGTCATCGTTTCATCCGGGCGCTCCGGACGTCGCGGAATCGGTTGCCTTGAGTAGCCGGCCGCCGGCTCGGACCGGGGCTGCGCGTCCGGTTGATGGTGGTCCCCGAACATCAGATGTGTGTGCGGCTTCGACGCGTGATCGGCCATGTTTCTCCGCGTTCTACGCCCTATTGACACGCAAACATCCGATGTCTGCTGTGATCCAGCACACAGAGGAGTTGCATGTCCACCCTGACCGAAGAAGATGCGCCCCGTCGCATTCCCTTGATCCGGATGAGCGGCGTCACCAAGCGGTTCCCGGGCGTCGTCGCGCTCGACGGCGTCGACCTGGAGGTGTACCCGGGTGAGCGGGTGGCGCTCGTCGGCGAGAACGGTGCCGGCAAGTCCACACTGATGAAACTGCTCAGTGGTGTCGAGTCCCCGGACCAGGGGACGATCGAGATCGACGGTGCACCAGTGGAGTTGACTTCCCCCGCGCAGGCCCGATCGCTGGGGGTGAGCATCATCCATCAGGAGTTGGGGCTCGTTCCCGATCTCACCGTGGCGCAGAACATCTTCCTCGGCCGGGAGCGCACCCGGTTCGGCGTACTGGATCGCCGCGGCTGCGTTCGCGATACCTCCGCCCTGCTCGATCGCCTCGGCATGGTGATCGACCCCGACGCCCGGGTCCGCGACCTCACGGTCGGTAAACAGCAGATGGTCGAGATCGCCCGGGCGCTGTCCGAGGACGCGCGGCTGCTGATCCTCGACGAGCCGACCGCGGCGCTCAATGAGGCCGAGGTGCAGACGCTCTTCGAACTCATCGACCGGTTCGTCACCGACGCCACCGGCGTCATCTACATCTCGCACCGAATGGACGAGCTTGCGCGCATCTCGGACCGCATCGTCGTGCTGCGGGACGGCGTCTACGTCGGGCAACGTCCCACGGCGACCACGCCGATGCGGGAGATCATCGAAATGATGGTGGGCCGTGAGGTCGCCGATGAACAACGCCCGACGATCCCCGAGAAGCAGGGGGAGGTGGTGCTGAAAGTCGAGGGACTCTCCAGTAGCCATCCGCTGCACGACATCTCGTTCGAACTGCACCGCGGAGAGATCCTCGGGTTCGCGGGGCTGATGGGGGCCGGCCGCACTGAACTGGCCCGCGCGATCGTGGGCGCCGACCCGATCACCGCCGGCCGCATCGAGGTGGCCGGCACCGAGCGGAAGATCGACTCACCGGCGACTGCGGCGAAGTACGGCATCGGTTATCTCTCCGAGGATCGCAAGAGATTCGGCGCCGTGGTCGATCAGACGGTGCGCGACAACATCGCGCTGTCCTCGCTCGACGCGCACGCGACCCTCGGCGTGATCCGCGACCGTGAGCTGAGCACTCTGGCGACCGATATGGTCACCCGGCTCCGGATCAAGACGCCATCGATCCGGCAAGCGGTGCGCAACCTGTCCGGCGGGAATCAACAAAAGGTGATCATCGGCAAGTGGCTTGCGCGCGATTGCGACATCCTCATCGTCGACGAGCCGACCCGCGGTATCGACGTGGGCGCCAAAGACGAGATCTACCGGCTCCTGGAACATCTCGCGGCCTCGGGCAAAGCGATCATGGTGATCTCCAGCGACCTTCCCGAGGTACTGAGGCTCTCGCACCGCATCGCGGTGATGGGCGAGGGCCGCCTCGCCACCATTGTCGACAGTGACAACGCCACCCAGGAGACGATCATGCAGAACGCCACCCGATTCCATGAGACGGCGGTGAAGTGATGAGCACGACCACCGCGCCGCGCGCCACGGAGGATCAGCAGGGCGGGAGTATCGCCCTCGGCTGGGTCCGTGGACAGATGCAACAGTTCCTCGCTTTCGTCAGCCTCATCGTGATCGTGATCTTCTTCTCCTTCGCGAGCCCGAACTTCCTGACCGCCAGCAATCTGACTGGCATCCTCGTCGCCTCGGTGACGATCGGCTTGCTGGCGCTGGGCACCACCGCGGTGATCATCACCGGCGGCATCGACCTGTCGATCGGCACGGCGATGATCCTGTCCGGCGTCATGACGGGCGTTTTCCTGGTGCACTGGAACCTTCCCCTGTGGGTGGGGGTGATCGGCGGCGTCCTGTTCGGCGCCGTCATCGGGCTTGTGAACGGGCTCGTGGTCTCGTACCTCGGAATCCCGCCGTTCATTGCCACGCTGGCGATGATGCTCGTGACTATCGGTGCGTCCCTGGGTGATCTCGGGGACAGAGCCGATCCGGTTCACCAGTGTCCCCGGATTCAGCGATATCGCCAACACGTCGCTGGTCTCCGGCGCCCGCATCCCGATCAGCGTTGTACTGCTGGCGCTGATGGCCCTGATCGCGGGATTCGTCCTGACCAAGACCCGGATGGGCCGCTACGCGTATGCGATCGGCAGCAATGAGGAGGCCACCCGGCTCTCCGGTGTGAACGTGCGGTCCTGGAAGGTGGCCATCTACACCTTCTCCGGTGTCTTCGTCGGCCTCGCGGGTGTGCTGGCCGCTGCCCGGCTCAACTCCGCGCAGCCCACCGGCGGCCAGGGACTCGAACTGGAAGCGATCGCCGCGGTCGTGATCGGCGGCACGTCGCTCGCCGGCGGTCGCGGCACCATCACCGGCACGGTGATCGGGATCCTGATCATGAGCGTGCTCACCAACGGCCTGCGCATCATGTCGATCCCGCAGGAGTGGCAGTCCATCGCCGTGGGGGCCGTCATCCTCGTCGCCGTGTACATCGACATCGTCCGCAAGCGTCCCTGAGCCTCGTTCTGATCCACCTACCAAGGAGATTTCGCGTGTTCACACTGTCTTCCACGCCATTGCGGCGCATCGCCAGAGCGGCCACCGTCACCGTGGCCGCGGTCGCCACCGCCACGGCGCTCACCGCGTGTTCGAGCGGCGGCTCGTCGGGCAACGGCCAGATCGCGATCATCTCCAAGGGCTATCAGCATCAGTTCTGGAAGGCCGTGAACAAGGGCGCCGAGGAGTCGGCGAAGGAACTCGGCAAGACCATCACCTTCGAGGGGCCCGACAGCGAGACGCAGGTCGAGAAGCAGGTGCAATTGCTGCAGACCGCGCTCGATCGCAATCCCTCGGCTATCGCGATCGCCGCCCTCGATTCCTCTGCCGTCGCGCCGATCCTGCAGCAAGCCAAGGACAAGGGCATACCGGTGATCGCCTTCGACTCCGGTGTGGACAGCGATATCCCGGTGACGACGGCGTCCACGAACAACTTCGCGGCGGCGGGCGAGGCGGCCAAGCGGATGGTCGAGTTGATCGGCGGCAAGGGGGAGATCGGTGTCGTGGCGCACGACCAGACCTCGAAGACCGGTGTGGATCGCCGCGACGGATTCACCGACTGGATCAAGAAGAACGCGCCCGGAGTGAAGATCGTCGACGTCCAGTACGGCGGCGATCCCGCGAAGGCCGCCGATCTCACGTCGACGATGCTGGAGGCCTACCCGAATCTGGCCGGGCTGTACGGCACCAATGAGGGAGCGGCGACCGGCGTGGTGAACGCCGCGCAGCGCAGTGGAAAGAAGAACATCACGATCGTCGGGTTCGATTCCGGTGCGGCCCAGATCGACGCGATCAAGTCGGGCCTGATGGCCGGGGCGATCACCCAGAACCCCTTGGGCATCGGGAGGGAGACGGTGGCAGCGGCGGTGAAGGCGATCAATAAGGAGAGCCTGCCGAAGACCATCGACACCGGCTACTACTGGTACGACAAGACGAACATCGACGATCCGAAGATCTCGGGCAGCCTCTACCGGTGAGGGTGGCGGCGCCCCGGCGGCGCGGATGCGGGTTGTCCGCGCCGCCGCGGGAGTGCCGAGGTCGGCACGTAGAATGAGGCCCCGTGAGCCTTACCCTCGGAATCGTCGGACTGCCCAACGTCGGCAAGTCCACCCTGTTCAACGCCCTCACCAACAGTGAGGTGGAGGCGGCGAACTACCCGTTCGCCACCATCGAGCCGAACGTCGGCGTGGTGAACCTGCCCGACCCGCGCCTGGACCGCCTGGCCGAGATCTTCTCCTCGGAACGGATCCTCCCGGCAACGGTGTCGTTCGTCGATATCGCCGGCATCGTCAAGGGTGCCTCCGAGGGCGAGGGCATGGGCAACCAGTTCCTCTCCAACATCCGCGAGGCCGACGCGATCTGCCAGGTGGTGCGCGTGTTCTCCGATGAGGACGTGGTGCACGTGGCGGGCAAGGTCGATCCGCTCGCCGATATCGACACCGTGGCCACCGAGCTGATCCTCGCGGATCTCCAGACGCTGGAGAAGGCGCTGCCGCGGCTGGAGAAGGAGGCGCGCAAGAACAAGGAGGTCGCCGAGACGCTGGAGGCCGCGAAGGCCGCGCAGCTCGTGCTCGAGGACGGCAAGACCCTGTTCGCCGCCGGTTTCGACACCACGCCGATCCGCGAGCTGCACCTGATGACCGCCAAGCCCTTCCTGTACGTCTTCAACTCCGACGAGGGCGTGCTCACCGATGCCGCTAAGCGGGCCGAACTGGCCGCCGCGGTGGCGCCCGCCGATTCGGTGTTCCTCGACGCGAAGATCGAGTCAGAGCTGTTGGAGCTCGATCCCGAGGATCAGGCTGAGATGTTGGAGTCCATCGGCCAGGACGAGCCGGGCCTGGATTCGCTGGCGCGCGCCGGTTTCCACACCCTGGGCCTGCAGACCTACCTCACCGCCGGCCCCAAGGAGTCGCGCGCCTGGACCATCCGCAAGGGCGACACCGCCCCCAAGGCCGCCGGCGTGATCCACACCGATTTCGAGAAGGGCTTCATCAAGGCGGAGATCGTCTCCTTCGCCGACCTCGACGCGAACGGCACCATGGCCGCCGCCAAGGCCGCCGGCAAGGTCCGGATGGAGGGCAAGGACTACGTCATGGCCGACGGTGACGTAGTGGAGTTCCGCTTCAACGTGTAGTTCAACGATCGCTGGTCTGCGGGCCGGGATCGCGGAGGACGTCGAGCGCGGCTTTCGGGCGCGACAGTCCGATCTCTCGAACCCAGTTCCGCACCGTCAGGTAGACCCCGGCGTCCGAATCCGCCTCGATACCCGCGGCATCGATGCCCTCTGCGCGACACAATGCGACCGCGCGCCGCAGATGGAAGTCTTGCGTCACGAGAATCGCCGAGTCGATTCCGAACACCGTCCTGGCGCGGGCGCAGGTGTTGTAGGTCGTCACGCCGAAGCGGTCGTCGGTGATCTTCCCTGGATCCACGCCGTGCTGGATCAAGTAGGTGCGCATCGCGGCGACCTCGTCGCCCTTCGTCGATGCGGCGTGCCCCGACACCAGTGCGCGTCGGGCGCGGTTCTCGCGCAGAACAGCGAGCGCGGTGTCGAGGCGTTCCCGCAGGTACACCGACGGCTCTCCATCGACCACGCGATCGCCCAACACGATCACCCAGTCGCGGGAGGCGTTCTGATCGATCCGCGAACGGCTCTCCCACTGCACCCACGTACTGGATGCCGCGACGATGACGATGAGCACGATCACTACGTACCGAATCGACCGGCGCAGTATTGCGAACACCGGACCGAGCGTACCGATCTCCGTGGGGAGGCTCCTCCCGATGCGCCGTCGCGAAACCGGCGAAATCTCGGCTGCGGAGCTCGTATCCACTGGTAGGCGCGCCGAACGCCGGTTTCTCAACCGCGGCGCCGAGGGTGATGTCGAAAAACCTGTCAGGCGTTCGTCGTAGGTATAACGGCGACGATCCCGAGTCGTCGGAAAACGACTATGAGGAACACACCATGACCACGCACACTGATCCCATGGACCATCCCCCCACCGACCTGACGAAGCCCGTCGACGAACGGACCGAGCAGGCCGGGCGCACGCCGCTGGTGATCAAACTGCTGGTCGCAGCCACGTTCGTGGTGATCCTCAACGAGACGATCATGATCAACGCGATCCCGCGGCTGATGACCGACTTCCACATCGACGCCCGCGCGGCGCAGTGGCTCTCCACCGTCTTCATGCTCACCATGGCCGCGGTGATCCCGGTGACCGGTTGGTTCCTGCAGCGCGTCAGCACGCGCACGGCGTACGCGGTGGCCATGGCCACGTTCAGCGCCGGAACCGCGCTCGCCGCGGTCGCGCCGACGTTCGAGGTGCTGCTCGCGGCCCGCGTGGTGCAGGCGGGCGGTACCGCGGTGATGATGCCGCTGCTCATGACCACCCTGATGACCGTGGTCCCGGAGAGCGACCGCGGCCGCGTGATGGGGCAGGTCACGCTGGCCATGTCGTGCGCGCCGGCGCTGGGGCCGGCGGTGTCCGGTGTGATTCTGCACTTCGGCTCGTGGCGGCTGATCTTCGCTTTCGTCCTGCCCATCGCTGTGCTCGTCGGCATCGCCGGGATGCGGCAGTTGGAGAACGTCGGCGAGACCGAGAGCACGCCGGTCAGCTGGCTCAGCGTCGCGCTCGCTGCGGGCGGCTTCGGCAGCCTCGTCTACGGGCTCAGCGAGATCGGCACCGGCGGTTGGACCGGGCCGGTCCTCACGGTGCTCGCGGGCGTCCTGCTCATCGCCGCCTTCGCCGCGTACCAGGTGCGCCTGCAGCAGCGCGAGATGCCGCTGCTGGACCTGCGCACCCTGGGCCATCGCACCTACGCGGTGTCCCTGCTGCTCATGACCGCCGCGTTCATGGCGTTCCTCGGCTCGATGATCCTGCTGCCCCTGTACCTGCAGGACCTCCGCGGCCTGTCCGAGTTGCAGACCGGTCTCCTGGTGATGCCGGGTGGACTGGCGATGGGGCTGCTCGGCCCGCAGGTCGGCAAGATCTACGACAGGGTCGGTGCGCGACCGTTGGTGATTCCCGGCTCGATCGGCATCGTCATCGCCCTCGCCGCGCTCAGCCGGATCAGCTCGACCACTCCCTACCCGGTCATCGTCGCCATCCACATGGCGCTCATGGCCTGCCTGGCTGCGGTGTTCACCCCGGTCTTCACCGTGGGACTCGGCGACCTCCCGGAGCACCTGTATTCGCACGGTTCCTCGTTGCTCGGCACGCTCCAGCAGGTGGCGGGGGCGATCGGCACGGCGGCGCTCATCGTGGTCATGTCGAATCGCACCGCACAGCTCACCGAAGCGGGCGCCTCCCAGCCGGAGGCCTTCGTCGGCGGCTTGCAGTGGGCCTTCGTGGCCGCAGCGCTCATCGGTGTGGTGGTGGTCGCCGCCGCGCTCCTCCTCCCCTCCCGGGTCCATGGGGCCGCCACCTCCGGTCATTAGCGGCGCACAGCGGGTGGGGCTACGCTGCGGACATGCTTCTGCACGCCGCACCGCAGCGTCGTCTCGGTGCGGCACCCGGCGAGGCGGCACTCCGAATCGCCCCCATCGACGCAGCGAACGAGTACTCGGATCGGACTCTGTTTCATCGATCGAATCCGGTCTTCGGATTGTCGTTCTGGTGCGGCACCTGTCCGTTCCTGTTCGAGCGCACCGCGGATGAGACCACGCCGATTACGATTGGGCCCGAACCACTGGCGGCCTTGGAACGCGGACTCGACAGTGTTTCCGACGAGGTGATCGACGCATTCGCTCCGCTACTGCCAATCGGCGATTACGTCCCGCTGCTAATCGAGGTCCACCCTGAACTAGTCGACCCGCGAGCGGATCGCGACTACTTCACCCATGAGCAGCTGGATACCTGGGCGACGTACAGCCTCTGGGGAGGTCGCCCGCACGATCCGCGGTGTTCCTACTACCGGACCTACGAGACCGCGATCGACCCCGAGGCGCACCTCTACGAATTCGCGGTCCCCATGGTTCCTCCCGCGTGGAACGACGAGCCGCGAGTTCGGCATTATCTCGACCTTCTCGCCGAGGGGACGACGCCGACCGCGGTAGCGTTGTCGATCCTCGACGTGCGCCAGCCGGCGGTGGAGTACGACGGTTCCGACTATTACTCCCATTGGGCGCTCACCCATTATCTCCTCGACGGACATCACAAGTTCGAGGCGGCGGTGCGGGCCGGTGCGGCGGTGCGGGTGCTCACGCTGGTCACCGTCGACGAGAGCGGTGCGACGCCGCAGGAGGTGGCCCGGCTCGGCGAACTACTCGCACGGCCGCGATCGCAGAGACTGGCCCGGCATTGATCCTCTCGCTTCCGGCAATAGCATCCACCTCCGCGCCGCGGTGGCGGATGCCGATATCGGAGGGGAGAAGGCGCGGAAATAGGTCGTGAACTGACCGCCTCGCTGGCTATGGTTGCCGCATGGCTGAGGTCAGGCAGATTCAGGTGACGTTCGACTGCGCGGATCCGAAAAAGGTCGCGCTGTTCTGGTGTGAGGTTCTGGGATACGTTGTGCCGCCGCCACCTCCGGGGTTCGACTCGTGGGACGCCTTCGAGCAGACGCTGCCGCCCGGGCAACACGGCTCCGTGTTCGCCTGCGTCGATCCCCACGGGGTCGGCCCGCGTCTGTTCTTCCAGCGGGTGCCCGAGGGCAAGGTGGTGAAGAACCGTGTGCACCTGGACGTGCGCGTGGGCACCGGCCTCGTCGGTGCCGAGCGCCTGGCCGCTCTCGAAGCCGAATGCGCGCGTCTCATCCCACTCGGCGCCACGCGTTTCGAGCTCCTCGAAGCCGACGGGGTGAACGAGTCCTGCCTCGTCATGCAGGACATCGAGGGCAATGAGTTCTGCCTCGACTGACGGCCCCGCGCGGGTCCTCGTCGTCGGCTGCTCCGGTGCCGGGAAGTCAACCCTCGCGGCGCGGCTCGCCCGCACTCTGGCCGTTCCGCACATCGAACTCGATGCGCTGCACTGGGGTCCGAATTGGACCTCCCTCGGTGAGGCGGAGTTCCGTGACGCCGCGAGCCGTGTGACCGCCGCCGGCGGCTGGGTGGTCGATGGGAACTACCACGGCAAGCTGGGCACCCTGGTGTGGGATCGTGCCGACGAGGTCGTCTGGATCGACCCACCGCGCTGGCGGGTGATGTGGCGGGTGTGCCGGCGCACCGTCAGTCGGGTGCTGCGGCGCGAGCAGCTGTGGAACGGCAACCGGGAGTCGATCGCCGGATTGTTCTTCTGGCGAGGTGACGACACGGTCCTCGGCTGGGCCTGGAACTCCCATCCCCGTGTCCGCGCCCGATACGCGGCAGCGGCCCGCATCCACGGTCCGAAGATCCGCCGCCTCCGCACGCGCGGCGCCGTCGACCGGTTCCTCGCGGAGCGAGCGTGCCGTTCCCGCCCGCGACCGACGCTGCAACCGGATACTGGGACCGGTGAGAGGAGTAGTCGTGGATCTGTTCGCCCGTATCGCCGTGAGCAACCTGTCCGAGTCGATCGCCTGGGGCGACAAGCTCTTCGGACCGGTCGAGACCTTCGCACCGAACGACACCGAACACGTTTGGACGCTCGCCGAGCACTGCCATGTCTACGCCGAAGTGCTGCCTGTGCACGCCGGTCACAGCTCGGTGGCGCTGTTCGTCGACGATCTGGATGGCTTCCTCGCCGCCGCCGCAGACCGCGGTCTCCGGCCGGATTCGCAGGAGGTGTACGACAACGGCGTGCGGAAGACGATCTTCCGCGACCCCGATGGCAACGAGTTCGGTGTGGGCGGCGGACCGTCGGATCAGGGAGCATGACGACATGTCCCTCACCGTGCACACCACTCTCGAACCCACCGGACCGGCCACCGCCATCGTGCTCACCGAAGCCCAGGTCGACGAGCTCGGTGGCGGTAAGCGAGCAGCGGTCCGAGTCACCATCGGCGAACGCTCCGCACGGCTGCGCCTGGCATCGATGGGCGGCTGTTTCATGATCGGGATGTCGAAGGCCGCACGGAAGGAGCTCGCGGTCGAGATCGGCGACACCGTCGATGCGACCATCGAGCTCGACGATGCCGAGCGCACCGTCGACCTTCCCGAGGACCTCGCCGCTGCGCTCAACGCCGACCCGGCGGTGCGCGCCGCCTTCGACGCCCTCAGTTACACCAAGCGCAAGGAGTACGCCCGGGGTGTGGCGGAGGCCAAGCGTGTCGAGACCCGCGAGCGGCGGGTAGCGGCCGTGGTCGACGCGCTAGCGTTGGGGACATGAAACCCGGAGACAAGGCCCCCGAGTTCGAGCTATCCGATCAGCTCGGCCACCCGCGCAAGCTCAGCGACCTGCTGGCCGATGGCCCCGTCGCGCTGTTCTTCTACCCCGCGGCGTTCACGCCCGGCTGCACCAAGGAGGCGTGCCACTTCCGCAACCTGGCGGCGGAGTTCGCCGAGGCCGGCGTGCAGCGCATCGGCATCAGCCGCGACGCAGTGGCGAAGCAGCAGGAATGGGCCGCGAAGCACGAGCTCGGCTACCCGCTGCTCTCCGACGCCGACGGCGCCGTGGCATCGGCCTACGGCGTGCGCCGCGATGGCCTGCTCAAGCTCGCCGGTATGCCCACCAAGCGCACCACGTTCGCTATCCGGGCCGATGGCACCGTCGCCGATGTGATCGCCTCCGAGGTGAACATGCAGGTCCACGCCGACCGGGCGCTCGCCGCGCTGCGGAACTGACCTCGCCGTCTGCTCACGGCTGATCGGCACTGGCCGAGACGGCCTCCGGCGTGGACACTGGAATGAGAGAGCAAACGAACCAGGGAGTCCACCATGGCAGGGAACGAGAATCCGTTCGGATTCGGACCGGGCGAGTTCGACGATATCGCCCGGGAGGCCCGCGACATGCTGGGCCGGATCGTCGGCGGTGCCGCAGGCGGTCGCGATGTCTTCGGAAGCCTCTTCGACGAGGCAGGCCGCCGCACGCGACGCGAGCCCGAGACGGCGGGGGAGGCGGGCGACGGCGTGTGGGCCATCATCGCCACCGCCGACGACGGTGGCGCCCGCGTCGAGCAGGTCTTCAAGACCGAGATCGAGGCGCTGCGCGCGCATCAGCACAACACCGACGCCACGCGGAAGGTCCGCTTCCTGCCCTACGGCATCGCCGTCAGCGCCCTCGACGACTGAGCTCAGAAGCGGTGGTAACCGCCGTCGATCACGAGGTGGTCGCCGTTGTGATAGCTGCGGGCCCGCGACAGGAGATGGACGGCGATGCCCGCGAAGTCGGCAGGATCGCCGAAGCGGCGCACCGGAACCCGTGACGACACCGCTGAAGCGAGCCGGCTGTTGCCGAGTGATGCGGCGGTCATTTCGGTCTCGATCCAACCCGGCATGATCGCATTGGCCGTGACGCCGTACCGCGCGTGCTTTGTCGGAGATGTCGCAGGTGAGCAGCAGGTCGCCGGTCATCGTGCCTCCAGGGTCAGCGGTCCCCGTGCTCGACGAGCCAGTCGAGGAGAGGTGCGCTCTCGCGCCAGTGCTTGCGGATCTGCGCGACCAGCTTGTGTGAATGGATGATCTCGCCGAATCCGTAGTCGCGCATGGCGGTCAGCGATTTGTGGCGGAGCAGTTCGATCCGGGGATGATCGGCGTCCCACCCGCGCGGTGCCGTCTTGAGCGTGTCGCCGCCGATCTCCCAGCCCTTGCGGCCCAGCTTCGCGACGATCTGCTCCAGTTCGGGCCCGTACCGCTCGTGGTCGATGGCCTTGCGGAAGGCGGCGAGGCGGGTGGGACTGGCGTCGTAGAATCCGGCGCCCACCCGCACGCCCGGCGCTCCAATCTGCACGTAGTAACCGGTTGCCGGGCCCACCGCGATGAACGCACCCTGATGTGTCTTGTAGGGCGTCTTATCCTTGGAGAAGCGCACGTCACGATACGGCCGGAAGATCTTGGCGGTCCCGAACTCGTCTGCCAGCTCCTCGGTCAACGCGGTCATCGGCTCGGCGACGGCCGACCGGTAGGTGTCCTTGTGCGCCTCCCAGAACACCTTCGAATTGTCCGCCTCGAGGTCGTCGTAGAAGTCCAGCGCCGCCTCGGGGAATCCGGTGAAGCTCATGTCGCGACAGTACCGCCGGCAAGGAAATCCGATCGCATCAGCCGCGACGGATCGGGCACAATCCCACTCGTGATCGAGCTGCGCGAAGCCTCCGGCCCCGACGAGTACCCACGACTCGTGCGGATATGGCGCAGTGCCGTCGATGCGACACACCACTTCCTCGCCGATGCCGACCGGGACAGGATCGAGCGCGATCTGGCGGGGGTGTACTTCCCGCAGGTGCGGCTCACCGTCGCCGATCTCGACGGCCACTCGGTGGGGTTCGCAGGCACCGCCGGGGGTGATCTGGTGATGCTCTTCGTCGACGCCGCCGCCCGCGGAAGGGGAATCGGTTCCGCTCTGGTGGACCACGTCCTCGCCGAGCAGGGCGTGCGCACCGTCGACGTCAACGAACAGAACGACCAGGCCGTGGGCTTCTACGCCCGCAAGGGCTTCGTCATCACCGGGCGAAGCGAGACCGACGGCGAGGGCCGTCCGTACCCACTGCTCCACCTCGCGATCGAGGCCTAACCGTCACGGGAGGTGCGCGCGACGATCGCCACGGCGCGCCGCAAGGCCTGGGCGTCATCGGGGGAGAGCGGACCCAGCAGTCGCGCCTCGGCCGCCCCCACGGCCGCGCTCACATCGGACAACGCAGCGAGGCCTGCTGCCGTGGGCACCACACGCCGCGTCCGACGATCGGTCGGTGAGGGCTCGCGGGTCACCAGTCCGGCGGCCACGAGATCGTCCACCACGTAGGGCATGACGGATTTGTCGATCATCAGGTATTCGGCGAGCGCCAACTGCGTCGGCAGATCGTAGGTCGCCGCCGCGTACAGCGTCTGATAGCCGCGCACCCCGCGGGGCAGCCGTTCCAGGATCGGCGCCACCTCGTCGGCGTACGCCTTATTGAGCACTCCGAGCGACCACCCGAAGTCGCAGGTCTCCTCATGTTCCGCCACCGACCGATTGTATCAACGCTTCACATATTAATTGCAGAACAACTGATATGTGATACGTTTGAGTTGTCGTGCAAACAATAAGGAGTGGAACATGAGCAACATCCTGGTCGTCACCACCAGTGTGCCGTCGTACCGCGTGAGCGGGCGCCGCACCGGCCTCTGGCTCGGCGAGTTGACGCACTTCGTTGACGCCGTCGAGGCTGCGGGTCACACCACCACCATCGCCAGCATCGACGGCGGCTTCGTTCCGATCGATCCCGAATCGCTCGGCCACGAGGTGCTCGCGCAGGGCGGTACCCGCGCCCGGTACGACGATCCCGCATTCATGGCGCGCATTGCGAATACTCCTTCGCTCAACGACATCGACGCCTCCGACTTCGACGCGATCTACCTCACCGGCGGCCACGGCGTCATGTTCGACTTCCCCGACGACGCGCGCCTGGCCACCCTGCTCCGCGAGTTCGACGAGGCGGGAAAGGTCGTGTCCGCCGTCTGCCACGGCACCGCCGGTCTGCTCGGCGCCACCAAGGCCGACGGTGCGCCGCTCATCGCAGGCCGCCGCATCTCCGGCTTCTCCTGGAACGAAGAGGTCCTGGCCGGGCTCGACGCCATCGTCCCGTTCAATCTGGAGGAGCGGATCGCCGAGCGCGGTGCGACCTACATCGAGGCCGACGAGGCCTGGGCTCCGTTCGCCGTGACCGACGGGAACGTCGTGACCGGGCAGAATCCCGCGAGTGCTCACCCGGTTGCGCAGGGCGTCCTGACGCTGCTCGACAAGAAGTAGCGCACAGCTGTCGATTCCTCCGCACGTCGATCGTCATCACTGTGCCCCACCCTGGGGCAGAGTGGACATCAGGAGGAACCATGCACTACGCACTACTGCTCAACAACGCCGAGCCCACCGACGGGACATCCCTACCGAGGCGCTACTGCAGATGCAGCAGGCCATGGCCGACTACACCGCCGCGCTGCACGCCGCAGGCGTCTTCGTCGGCGCCGAGATCATGGAGCCGGTTGCGCGGACCGTCACCGTCACCCGCCGCGAAGGCGATCTGCGGATCCAGGACGGCCCGTTCGCCGACACCCGCGAGGTGCTCGCCGGTGTCTTCATCCTCGACGTGCCGGATCAGGACGCCGCGATCGCCTGGGCGCAGAAGCACCCGGCCACCCAGTACGCCGTGATCGAAGTCCGGAAGGTCGCCGCGGCCTGCGAGGACGGCGTGTGGAACGCCGCGGCCTGCACGGACTGATGGATGCCGGCGCGACGGTGCGGGCGGAGAACGCCGCCCGCACCTCGTACGGTCGACTGCTGGCCCTGCTCGCGGCCCGCACCCACGACCTCGCCGCCGCGGAGGATGCGCTCGCCGACGCCTTCGAGCGCGCCCTCACGCGGTGGCCGGTCGACGGGGTGCCCGACGATCCCGACGCCTGGCTGCTCACCGTCGCACGCAACCGCCAGCGCGACCACTGGAAGTCGGCGGCGCAGCGCAGCACCGTCCCGCTCGATGACGTGCACGACGGCCCCGCTCTGCCGGACCAGCCCGACCAGCGCTTCGAGCTACTCCTCGTGTGCGCCCACCCCGACGTCGCCGACGCCGCCGTGCCGCTCATGCTCAACACCGTGCTCGGCTTCACCGCTGAACAGATCGGCCGCGCATTCCTCATCCCCACCGCCACCATGGCTGCGCGACTGACCCGCGCCAAGAAGCGGATCCAGCGCGACCAGGTGCCCTTCACGATCCCCGAGGGCGCGGAGGTCGGCGCCAGGATCGACGCGGTCCTCGAGGCCGTGTACGGCGCGTACAGCCTTCAGTGGCCCACGCCGCCGCGCGAGAGACACGCTCTTCTGCTCGGCCTCGTCGAGACGATCACCGATACCGCACCCACCGTCGCCGAAGCCCACGGTCTCGCGGCGACGCTGTACCTGAGCAGCGCCCGGCTCCCCGCACGGCTCGCGGGCGACGGTGGTTTCGTTCCACTGCCGCAACAGGATCCGCGTCGTTGGGACCGAGATCTCATCGCCCTCGGACACCGTCACCTGCGCGCGGCGCACGCACTGGGCACCGTTGGACGATTCCAGCTCGAGGCTGCTATCGGCGCCGTGCACTGTGCCCGGGCACCCGGCGCGGCACCGGATTGGCGCACGCTGCACGGGCTGTACGGCTCGCTGCAGGCGATCGCACCGACCCGCGGTGGGGCCGTCGCGCTCGCCGCGGTCACCGGTGAGCTCGACGGTGCCGAGGCCGGCTTGGCCGCGCTCGACGCGATACCGGATACCGAACGGCTGCAATCGGCCTGGGCGTTGCGGGCCCACCTCTTACGCCGCCTCGGTGACCCGCGCGCGGAATCCGCGTACGACAAGGCGATCTCACTGACCACAGATCCCGGCGAGCGGGCGTACCTCGCCGCGCGGCGCGGGTAGCTCGCCGGTACTGCGCCGCCGCGCGGCGATCCGCACTAGGGTGGGGTTCGCGCCGCACCAGCAAGGGAGCCCTATGTCCGACGTCTGGCCCATGGTGCACGCCGAACGGCGCGCACTCATCGACTTCCTCTCCACCGTCGACGAATCCCGCTGGGACACCCCGTCGCTCTGCCCGGGGTGGAGCGTGCGCGATGTGACGGCACACCAGATCTCCACCGCGAAGACCACCCGACTCGGCTTCGTGCGCGGGATGATCACGGCTCGATTCGACTTCGACCGAGACAATCTGAACGGTGTCGAGCGGGAGCGCGGTACCGCCGCGCAGATGCTCGCCGCCTTCCGTGCGGTGGCGGACGCGACCGCCACCCCGCCCGCACCGCTCGATACGCGGCTGGTCGAGGCGATCGTGCACGGTGAGGACATCCGACGGCCCCTCGGTGCGATCGGCGACTACCCCCTCTGGGCCGTCATTCGCGCGCTGCGACTGCAGGCCCGCACCAGCACGGCGATGGGCGGTGCCAAACAACACCTCACGGGCCTGCGCCTCGTCGCCGACGATTCGGATCTCGTGTTCGGCGACGGTGCGGAGGTCGCCGGACACACGCTGGCGCTGCTGCTCGCAGTGAGCGGCCGCACCATCGCCCTGGCCGAGCTGACCGGTTCCGGTCTCGCCGAGCTCTCCTCTCGCGTCGGGCGGCAATGATTCAGCGCCGCGATTTCGACGGTGCGCAACGAGGTCGCCAGCGGTGACTCAGGCGGCGTCGTCGGTGCGCCCTGCGCGGCGTGCGATCGCCGCGGCGCGCGATCGCGCAGTCGCATCGCGGGCGGCGTGCGCGGCGGCATCGGTGGACTCGCCGTCGTACAGCAGCACCAGCTCGGAATCCGCTGCGCCCATGTAGCCGGCCAGGCCGTCCACAAGCTGGGCGTGCATCCCGGCCTCGTATCCGTGCTTGGTGTAGGTGGCCTCGTTCGTGGCTCCGATTCCGAAGAAGTACAGGCGCTTCGGTGCCGACAGGGCAGTGCCCGCGCCGGTATCGTCGTATGCCCAGCCACGGGTGAAGACCCGGTCGATCCACCCCTTGAGTGCGCCGGGCAGGGTCCACCAGTACACCGGGAAGACGATCGCCACCGCGTCGTAGCGCTCGAGTCTGCGCTGTTCGGACCGGACGTCGGGCGGGAGTCCGGCGGCACCGTCGCGATAGGCGGCAAGATCGGCCGCGGCGAACCGTGGGTCGAAGGCGAGGACGTCGTGCGCGTCGACCGCGAAACCGCCGTCACGGAAACCGTCCGCGACGGCCCGCGCAGCGCGCCCCGTCACGGAACCGGGGTCGGGATGTGCCGTGACGATGAGAGTGCGGAATCGGTCGGGTGTTTCAGTCATACTGACAAGCATGAACTCTGACATCAGTGTCATAGTCAAGGCCGGGCTCAAGATGCGTGATCTGTGCGCCCGGACCGGGGCGACGCCGCGGATGATCCGGCACTACGAGGCCACCGGCATCCTCGCGCCGGGTCGCGAGGCCAACGGCTACCGCGTGTTCACCGAGACCGATGTGCGGACCGTCAACGATGCCCGCTGTCTCATCGAGGCCGGCCTGTCGGCGGCGGAGACGGCCGAACTCGTCGGCATCGTGTGCGGTGAGGCACCGGCGTCGGCCGACGAGGTGGATGCGGCGCTGGCCACGATCCGCGAACGCCGCGGTGTGCTGGACGCCCGGATCCGCGAGTTGAACGCGGCGCGCCGCAAACTCGACGAGCTGCGCGACTACGTGCAGGACAATCGCTGACGTCGCAGCCGTTCATCGCGCGGACCCTCGGCAAGCCTCGATCAGCCGGAGGGCAACTGCAACGCCGCAGACCCGAGGGGTTTCGGACCCGGCGCACGGGGGCTACCGTCGAGTCATGGCTGCGATCATCATCGTTGGAGGCGGCCTTGCGGCTGCGAAAGCCGCGGAGGCTCTGCGGGATCAGGGTCACGACGGTCCACTCACCGTGATCGGCGCGGAGCACCACCGGCCCTACGAGAGGCCACCGCTGTCGAAGGGCTATCTGCAAGGCACGTCCGATCGCGACGACGTGTTCACTCTCGATGAGCAGTGGTACGCCGAGCACGATGTGGCATTGCGCACCGGTGTCCGGGTCACCGAGATCGAGCGGGCCGAGCACACCGTGACGCTCGCGAACGGCGAGTCCCTGCGGTACGACAAACTGCTTCTCGCGACGGGTTCCCGTGCGCGCGAGCTGCCCGGTGCCGACGGGGGGCACTACCTGCGTACCCTCGACGACAGCGACCGGTTGCGTGAGGTCTTCGCTCGCGGGGGACACCTCGGTGTCGTCGGGGCGGGATGGATCGGACTGGAGGCCGCCGCCGCAGCACGCGGAGCCGGGCTCGAGGTCACTGTGGTCGAGCCGGCCGCCCAGCCCCTCGTGGGGGCCCTCGGTCCCGAGCTCGGACAGGTGTTCGCGGACCTGCATCGCGCGCACGGCGTCGATCTGCGCACGGCCACGACCGTCGAATCGGTGCTCCCGGGCGGTAAGGGGCTCGTGCTCGGCGGCGGAGAGGAAATTGCGACCGATGCGGTCCTGGTCGGTATCGGGGCCGAGCCCAACGTCGACCTCGCGGCCGACGCGGGTCTCCCGATCACCGATGGCGGAGTCGACGTCGATGCCGGCCTGCGCACCGCCGATCCCGACATCTTCGCCGTCGGCGACATCGCTGCCGCCGACAATCCGCTGCTGGGCAGGCGGATCCGGGTGGAACACTGGGCGAATGCACTCAATCAGCCCCGCGTCGCCGCGGCCAACATGCTGGGCGGCGCCGAGGTGTACGACCGTCTCCCGTACTTCTTCACCGATCAGTACGAGCTCGGTATGGAATATGTGGGCCTGTCGACCGGCTACGACTCCGTGGTGATCCGCGGCGATCTCGACGCCACCGAATTCGTCGCGTTCTGGCTCGCCGACGGTCGGGTGATCGCCGGTATGAACGTCAACGTCTGGGATGTGGGCGACGATGTGCGCGCGCTGATCACCTCGCGGCGCATCGTGGATTCCGCCCGGCTGGCCGACCCCGGAGTATCCCTCGGCGAGCTCTGATCCGATCGCTCGTCCGGCGGGCGGTACCCGCTCTAGACTGACACCGCAGATCTGCTGGGCGAATGGAGAACCACGCGATGACCGATCGGCAGCACGCACGGTCGGCCCTGGTCGGCGTGATGCTCGTCGCGGCTGCCGCGGTGGGCGCCACAGTCGGCGCCGCGCCGGTACGGGCGAACCCATCGCACTACTGCGGTGTCAGCGCGTTGAGCCGATCCGAGAACGATCGCATCATCGCGCGTTCGGACCTGCGGGGCACCCGGGGGGATCCGACGTTCGCGACTCTCGATGATCTCACCGCCCGGCAGCGCGACATCGCGGATATTCTGGCCGCGCATCGCGATTGGCGCGGCCTGTTCGGCGTCGGCATGGACGGGGTGATCGGGGACGCGGTCATCCCGACGCAGCGCGACGAGGCCGGACTCAACGATCCGCACTACGCCAAGGCGCTCTCGATCGATCTGGTGAGCCGCTATCTGTTCGCGATCCACGCGCAGTGGACTGGCGCAGCGGTGCCCTCCTGGTGGGCGAACTACTTCCGGCTGGCCGGACGATGCGACCTCCCACCCGGGCGAGTCGCGATGGCGGGATACAACGCGCACATCACCGTCGACCTCGCGCACAGCGTGGCAGTCACCCGCAGTACCCCGCGCAACGCCCTAGACTTCTACCGGATCGTCGATGCGATCGCGAAGAACGGCAACGTGATTCCGGAGCGGAGCAAGCGGATCTACAACGCCGATCTGTGGGGGCTGTGGACCTTCTACTTCTTCGGTCAGGGCCTGGACCGCCTGGTCGGGGCCGGTGTCGCATCGAACCTCATGCTGCGCGCCGCGGACGACGGTTACAACACCCTCACCTTCGCCAACGGTCTCGCACTCCAGAGTCCCGGGGCGCGCCCCGCTGCCGACGGTGCCGTGCTCGCGCTGTGGCAGACCGGGGAGATCGCCTTCGACGTGCTCTCCGGGCTCGGTGGCCTCGGCGCTCCCGTGGCTCCGCCGCCGACGCGTCCCGCACCGTCGTCTCGCTCCGCGTCCGCCCCGGCACTCGGCGCGGGATCGCCCGCGCTGGTCGTGCCCTCCTAGTCGTCGGCGTCGGCGGATCGCGACCGGACCCGTCGCAGAACGCGGTAGCCGCCGTAGAGCACCAGCAGTACGGCGATCCACGGCAGGAGGGCGCCGGCGGCCACCACCAGCCAGCGCCCGGCCGTGGTGAAGGCGGTCCAGCCGGAGCGCAGGCCATCGGAGAACCCGCTGCGCGCCGGTTGCTGCTCGGCGGTGATGTTCACCGTCACCGTGGAGAGCGCGACCTGCTCGCCGATCATCGCGCGTCGCGACTGCAGGCTCTCCAACTGCTGCTGCCGTTGGGTGAGTGCGCCCTCGGCCTGGACCACCTGGTCGGAGGTGCTCGCCTGGGCCAGGATCGCGGTGAGCCGGTCCACGGACAGCTGGGTGGCGCGGATGCGGGCGTCGAGATCGACCACCGTTCCCGTCACGTCCTCGTGCTGAAGTTGTACCGAACCGACCTCGCCGAGCGAGGACATCTTCGCCACCGCGTCGTTGACCCGGTCGGTGGGCAGACGCACCGTCAGGCGGGCGGACTCGTTCTCGCCACCGGTCTCGGAGCGCTCATCGATCCGGCCCCCGGCGCGCTCGACCTCGGTGACCACGTCCCGGGCGGCCTGAGCGGGATCGGCGGCCGTCAGGTCCACCGACCCCGTCGTGATCACCTGCCTACTGGTCGGACCCGGAGTGGGCGATTCGACCGGCGTCGGAGCGCCGGCCGCCGCACCGGAAGCGCCCTTCGGTGCCACGGGCTCGGCACCGGTGACCGGCGCACTACGCGTCTCGGTGGCCGGGGGTGCCGCGAAGCCTTGGACCGGTGAGGATGAGGTGTTTCCGGCGGTGAGCACGCCGGCCAGGACGCCGCCACCCACGCCGACCACAGCGACCGCCGCCGCCGCGGAGAGGGCCAGGGTGCGCTTGCGGCGGGCGTCTCGGCGACTCCGTACGTCCCGGTTCACCTCGTTCATCACGGTGCGGCGCATGGCGTCGATCCGGTCGTCGGTCAGGATCGTGTCGGCGGTGTTCATGACTGCTCCCTCAGGGTGCTCAGGTCGGCGCGCAGGCGGGTGCGTAGCCGGGAGACGCGATTACGGACGGCGGCGTGCGTCACGCCCAACTCGTTCGCAGCGCTGTCGTAGGTTCGTTCGCCCTCCACGCAGAGGTGATAGAGGCGTTGGTCGATGGGCGAGAGTGCCGCGACGGCGCTGTCGATCCGATGCCTGACCTCGCTCGCCAGCAGCGCATCCTCGGGTGACGGAGCCGGGTCTGCGACGGAACCATCTCCGTCGAGCGGCGCTGACCGGTCCCGCACGACGGACAGCCGCCGGCCCGCGTTGAGCGCCGTGTACCGGGCGGTGGCAAGGAGCCACGGAAGTACCGATTCGTCGACCACGCGTACCTCCTCGATCCGCCGCCACAGCGTGAGGAAGGTGTCCTGGCCCACCTCCTGCGCGGCGTCGGCGTCACGCAGGACCGCGTAGGCCTGCCAGTACACGGGTCTGATGTGCCGGTCGTAGATCGCGGCGAACGCGTCGGCGTCACCCGTACCGGCACGCGCGAGCAGGGCGCGGTCGCCGGTCTCGTCGATGCTCATTGTGGACGTCACACCCTGTCTATGTCGCCGGGCCGACCATCCGTCTCATCCGGGGTCCAGGAGCCGGTCAGAGGCGCACGTGAATACCCGCGTCATCGACGGTGACGCCGACCCCGGTCAGGTCGTCCACCTGCGCGTCGGGAGACAGGCGCGCCGCCTGCGCGCCCACCCCGACCACCCGCATTCCGGCGGCCTTGGCTGCGGCGATACCGGCCTCCGAGTCCTCGAAGACGATGCAGTCGGCGGGAGCGACCCCGAGGAGCGCGGCGCCACGGAGAAAACCCTCCGGGTCGGGTTTGCTGGCGCGCACGTCTTCGGCGGTCACCCGGACCGCCGGCAGAGGTAGACCCGCCGCGCTCATGCGCGCCGTCGACAGTGCGACGTCCGCGGAGGTCACCAGGGCGTGCGGCGCACCGTCGAGCGCGGCGAGGAAGGCGGGCGCGCCGGCAATGGGGACGATGCCCTCGGTGTCGGCGGTCTCCTGCGCGAGCAGTGCACGGTTCTCTGCGAGATTGACCTCGACGGGGCGATCCGGCAGCAATTGCGCCATCGTGGCGTGGCCCTGCCGGCCGTGCGCGACGGCCAGCACCTGAGCGGGATCGAGGCCCTTCTCCCGTGCCCATCGGGTCCAGCACCGCTCCACCACGGCGTGCGAATCGACCAGCGTGCCGTCCATGTCCAGCAGTAGAGCGCGACCGGTGAGCATGCAGTTCCTCCTGGGATGGGCTGTCGGGCCCACGATACGGACCGGTGGCCGCCACGCGGCCCCGATGTCGTCAGCGGGGCACGACGAGATCCGGTGAGAGCTCGCTGATGCACGTGGCCCCGGCCAGGCCCATGGAGTGCCGGAGTTCGTCCTGCAGCCCGGTGAGAACGGAGCGGACGCCGTCGGCGCCGGCGGAGGCCAAGGCCCAGAGGATCGGCCGTCCCACGAAGACCGCGTCCGCGCCGAGCGCGAGTGCGGCCAGCGCATCGAGACCGTCGCGCACGCCGCCGTCCACGAGGACCGCGGCATCGGATCCGATCGCCGCCGCGATCGCGGGCAGCGCCCGCGCCGGCTCGATGGCACGGCCCAGTTGTCGCCCGCCGTGGTCGCTCACCCAGACGCCCGCCGCGCCGGCATCGACGCACCGCCGAGCCTCGTCGGCGCGCAGAACGCCCTTGACGATGACCGGTAGCCCGGTCAGGTCGGCCAGCCGTCCGATGTCGTCGACGACGGCTCCGGCGTTCTGCTCGATGGACTCCCATGCGTCGGCACCGGGAGCGAGGTGCTGCGCGACGTTGACCAGCGCGAGGGCATCGTCCAGCGGCGGCAGCCCGCGGCCGCCGGAGCGACCCACGTACGGGGTGTCGCCGGTAAGCACCAACGCCGTTGCTCCGGCTGCCGCGGCACGCTGCACCAGGGCATCGGTGATTCCGCGGTCGCGCATGAGGTACACCTGCTGCCACCAGGGGCCGCCTACCGCGGCCGCCACCTCTTCGATCCGTGTGGTGGCGCGCATGGACAGCACGAACGGGGCGCCGCACTCGACCGCGGCACGAGCGGACGCCGTCTCGCCGCCGGCATGGACGAGGCGATGGAAGGCAGTCGGAGCGACGCCGATGGGCGAGCGCCAGGTGCCGAAGAGGCTGGTCGAGGTGTCGATCGATCGCACATCGCGAAGCACCCGTGGAGCGAACCGCCAGTTTTCCCATGGGGATTCGCCGCGCCGCGCGCCGCGCATCAGATAGGCCCACACGTCCGGCGCGAGTGTCTGCTCTGCGCGCTGGGCGAGTTCGATCATCCGTCGTCCCCTGGTCTCGTGGCGTTGCCGCTCTCGGGCACCCGGCGGCTCACGTGGACCGGGCACCAGGGCTTCACGATCTCACACGTGAACCTAGAAAGGATTCGGAATGGAGGCCGCCGGCACGTCAATTGTGGTGCGGAGCACAGTGTTCCCGATCACTATTAAGCCTATTGCTTAAGGATTGGCACTCCGATCCACGGCTCGGTCTACTGGTGGCATGAGCGAATTCCGTCACCACCACAATCTCGCGATCGACCCGATGACCGCGTCCGTCTACGCCCGCCTCGCGGACCTGCACGACGAGGCTTCCCGCCCCGCAGGTGCGCCCCGCCCCGCGGGCCTCGCCGCCGCAGTGCGTTCGGTTCTCACGCGCTTCGTCGCTTCCCAGCCCGAGTACACCGGCCCCGCTTACCTGCGCGCCTGATTCGCGTCAGGACCGGTGGCCGCGAGCCAAGCGTTCACCGTCGGGTGACCGCCGGTACAACACCTCGCGGCCGCTGCGGGCTCGATCGATCAACCCGTTCTCGTGGAGCACGCGCAAGCTCTGGGAGACCGCAGGCGGCGTCACGTCGAGACGCCGCGCCAGTTCACTGACCGAGACCGCCTCGTCGAGCGCGTGCAGAACATCGGCCTTCGCGCCGCCGATCAGCCTGCGCAGTGCTCCGGGCGGCACCGTCCGCATCGATTCCGTGAGGGTGGCGCTGCCGCGGGCCGGGTAGCCCACGTGCGGCGCCGCGAACTCGGGGGAGTGGGCGCTCACCAGGCGGGTGACGAAGACGCTGGGAATCAGTGTGAGTCCCCTTCCCGCCGCTGAATATTCGCCCGCGTTCCGGGCGTAGGCCAGATCGAGTCGCAGGACGCCGTCGCGGTCCCAGCTCACATGCGGGGTGAGCGAGGTGAACAGCTGTGTGGGTCCGCCCAGGGCCAGCTCCCGGCCGCGGAAGGTGATGTCGGACTCCAGGATCCGATTCACCGCCGGCCAGACCGGCGCGATCGTCACCCGGTGGTAGCGCTCCAGGGCGTCGGCGATCCGCGCGCCGGCATCGTCCGCGTCGAGCAGCCTGGCCAAGGCGGGGGACGGCCGCTGCCCCTCCCGTAGCTCGTCGAGTTGCGCGTGCACCACTGCGGGATCGGTCGCCGCGACCGCATGGAGGCCGTCCGCCAAGGAGGGCCGGGCGACGCCGGTGTCGGGCATCGGCGTGAGGAAGTCCGGGATCGCATTGCCCGACGGGGCGATCAACGCCCGGATCAGTCGATGATCGTACAGATCGCGCTGCGCCTGCGCGTTCTCGTGCCAGCGCCGCAGGTGCGGGGCGGTCGCACGTTCCTGGTCGAGGTGGAACAGGCTGAAGGCGGTCTCGTTGAGCGGGGCCAGCACGAACCGCACATCCGACAGGTCCCGGACATCGAGTACGTACGTGAGCATGAGCCGGACAGTATGCGGATCGGCTCGAACGCGCCACGGATCGACGGAATGCGTCAGCCGCGAGTCACCTGGTACTGGATCAGATCAGGGCGATCGACCAGCCGGCGGGTCGCGACTCGTCCGCCCCACCACCAGCCGACGGCACCGAGGACGACGGCGAGCAGCACACCGAGCCAGCGGAAGGGCGCCGGTAACAGCGCTGCCAGCAGTGCGCACGGCACCGTCGTCAGGACCAGGACACCGAGTGCGCCGAAGGTCCAGCCGATGGCCGCTCCGCCAGCGGAGTTCCGCGTCGAGAAGGACATCATCTTCTTCGCATCCGGTACCGGGTACGGCACGGTGGCCGAGCCTGCGATCATCGCTCCGGCGCCTACTCCGAGCATCACCACGGTCACCGCGATCGGCACCTCGATCCGGTCCCACGGATCGTCGCCGAACAACCGCACCACCACCGCCGAGACCGCAGCGATCGGCAGCGTGACGGCGGCCCACGCGATCTGCCGGCCGCGAACATCGGCGGAGGCCGCTGCGGGCACCATCGCGAGATGCCAGAAGGTCTTGCCGTCCAAGCCGTACAGGTTCATCGCGCCCATGATCGCCATCATCAGGACGAAGTAGGCGCCCCAGCGGGCGTTGAACGGGAAGTCCGGCAGAAACAGCGGCATCACCGCACTCATCACGGCGAAGGCCAGGGTGGGGAGGAGCTGGTACAGGCGCCGTACATCGCCCCGCCACGCCGAGAGCTCCCGCGCGATCACCGCGCCGCGTGGGCTCGCGCGCCAGCCCTGGCGTCGATAGTTGGTGCGGCTGCGCGCCGACCGCTCGGCCGTCGGCGGCGCGACCCGGCCGTCGAAGAGCCTGCCCACCAACGCCTGCCAGGCCAGCAGGAGTAAACCGCACAGCGTCGCAAGTGCGAGCAGCGCGCAAACCGCGATCAGCCACTGGCCCTGAGCGGCCCGCTCGACCGCAGTGATGCCCCAGGCGAACGGGATCGCGTACGCCGCACGAGGACCGCCGCTGTCGATGGTCTCGCCGATGCGCTGGTTGAGAATGAATTGGCCCGCGTAGAGCACGCAGAACACCACCACGAAGGCCAGCATCGCCAGCTCGCGGCCGCGGCGCGACCGGATCGCCTGGGAGAGGCCGAGCGAGATGACCCGGGACAGGGCCACGAACAGCAGCGCCGTGAGGGGGACGGCGGGCAGGGCCACCAGCAGCGTGATCGGCGCCCGGCCGATCGCGTACCCCACGATCAAGCAGCAGGCGAGAACGGTGATGGGAAAGGGCATCCCGATGAGGGAGGCGAGGAACAACGCGCGGGCGAACGGGCGCGGCCGCAACGGGAGCAGGGTGAACTGGCGCGGTTGCAGAGTGCTATCGGAGAATCCCGACAGCGCGGGCAGGTAGGCCCACATCGCACCGATCCCGGCGAGCGCGGCGGCCATCCACGCACCGCCCGCAGCGTCGCCGCTGACACCGATCGCCACGGATCCCAGCACCAAGCCCAGTGCGACGAGGGTGGCGACGACTCCGACGATGATGTTCAGTGCCAGCCGGCCGCCTCGGGCGCGCCGTTTGTACAGGGTCCACTGCATCTGCGCGACGGTGCGATTGAGGCCCGCCGCCGGGGCCGCGGCGGCGTTCGCTCCGGTCACGACTGCATCCAGGACAGTCCGCCGGTGTGCGCGGCGCCACCGACGAGTCGCACGAAAGCCTCGTCGAGAGTGCCGCCGGCGCGCACCTGATCGACCGTGCCCGCGGCCACCACCCGGCCCGCGTTGATCACGCCCACGTGTGTGCACAGCTCGGAGACGGTGGCCATGACGTGGCTGGAGAGGATCACCGTGCCGCCGCTGTGCACGAAGTCCACGAGAATGGCGCGGATCGACGTGCTGGAGACGGGATCGACGGCCTCGAAGGGCTCGTCGAGCACCAGCAGCCGGGGGCCGTGCAGCAGGGCGGCGGCCAACCCGATCTTCTTCGTCATGCCCGCCGAGTAGTCCGCGATCACGGTGCCGCCGGCATCGGCGAGACCGAGTACGGAGAGCAGTTCGTCGCGGCGCTGCGCGATCACGGATTCTGGCATCCCGCGCAGGCGGCCGAGGTAGGTGAGGAGTTCGGGCCCGGTGAACTGATCGGGCAACGCGAGCCCGTCGGGGAGCACGCCGATGAGCGGCTTCGCGGTGAGCGGATCGCCCCACACGTCCACGCCGAACACCAGACTCCGCCCACGGCCCGGCCGCAGTAGGCCCACGGCCATCGACAGCGACGTGGTCTTGCCCGCGCCGTTCGGTCCCACCAGGCCGAACATCGATCCCTGCGGCACCCACAGTGACACGCCCGACACCGCCTCCTTGTTCCCGAAGGCGAGGTAGAGGTCCTGCAGGAGCAGGGCGGGTGGCGCGGGAGTCGTCATGTGCTGCAGGTTAGTTCATGATGCGAAACACGGCAATCACTATCGGTCGCGCGACGAGGTCACGCCTTGACGTCGTCCTCGCGGAACTCCTGCGAGGTGAGGCCCTGCTCCTCGGCCTTGCGCAACTCCACCCGGCGGATCTTGCCACTGATCGTCTTCGGCAGGTCGGCGAAGGCGATCCGGCGCACGCGCTTGTAGGGGGCCAGGTGTCCGCGGCTGTAGTCGAAGATCGACCGCGCGGTCTCATCGGTGGGTGCGTACCCCTCGGCGAGCACGATGTACGCCTTCGGGACCGCGAGCCGCAGCTCGTCGGGTGCCGGGACGATCGCCGCTTCGGCGACCGCCTCATGTTCCAGCAGAACCGATTCCAGCTCGAAAGGACTGATCTTGTAGTCGCTCGATTTGAACACGTCGTCGGTGCGGCCCACGTAGGTCAGGTAGCCCTCCGCATCGCGTGAGGCCACATCGCCGGTGTGATAAACCCCGCCCTCCATCACCTTCGCGGTCTTCTCCGGGTCGCCGTGGTATCCCACCATCAGGCCGAGGGGCCGCGGATCGAGCCGCAGACAGATCTCGCCCTCGTCGACACCCTGTTCGCCGGTCGCGGGATCGACGAGAACCACGTCGTAGCCGGGGCACGGGCGGCCCATGGAACCGTCCTTGAGCTGCTGGCCGGGCGTGTTCGCCACCTGGACGGTGGTCTCGGTCTGGCCGAAGCCGTCACGGATGGTGACGCCCCAGGCATCGCGGACCCGCGAGATCACCTCGGGATTGAGCGGTTCGCCGGCGCCCACAACCACCCGGGGTGGTGACGTCAGCGCGCCGAGATCGGCCTGGATCAGCATGCGCCACACCGTGGGCGGTGCGCAGAAGCTGGTCACACCGGCGCGCTGCATCTGGCTCATGAGGGCTGCCGCGTCGAACCGGTTGTAGTTGTAGATGAACACACACGCCTGGGCGATCCAGGGGGTGAAGACATTGCTCCATGCGTGTTTGGCCCAGCCGGGGGAGCTCACGTTGAGGTGCACGTCGCCGGGGCGCAGGCCGATCCAGTACATCGTGGACAGGTGCCCGACGGGGTACGACGCATGGGTGTGCTCGACCAGCTTGGGCGCGCTGGTGGTGCCCGAGGTGAAGTAGAGCAGGAGGCTGTCGTCGGCGTGCGTGGTGTGCGTGGGGGTGAACTTCTCGGAGGCGGTGTACGCGGACGCGAAGGTCTCCCAACCGGGAACCGGCGAGCCGATGACGATGCGGCTCACATCGGCATCGGCGGGCACGCGGTCGGCCAGCTCGCTGCGCACGATCACGTGCTTGGCGCCGCCCCGAGCGATGCGGTCGGCGATATCGGCCTCCGCGAGCAGCGTGGTGGCGGGGATGACCACCGCACCCAGTTTGATGGCTGCGAGCATGACGTCCCACAGTTCCACCTGGTTGCTCAGCATCAGGAGAATGCGATCGCCCGGGTTCACGCCACGCTCCCGGAGCCAATTGGCCACCCGATTGCTGCGGGTGCTCATCTGGGCGTAGCTGAACTTCGACTCGGATCCGTCCTCCTCGACGATCCACAGTGCCGGTGCGTCGTTGTTCTCGGCCACCCGGTCGAACCAGTCCAGGGCGAAATTCCACTCGTCGAGCTGCGGCCAGGCGAACTGCTCACGGGCCGCGTCGTAGTCCTCCGCGAGCTCCACGAGCAGGTCGCGCGCGGCCAGGAAGTCCCGATACCCCTGTGCACTGGTCACTTTCACGCCTTCCGGTTGATTACTTGGATATCCAAGTATATAGTGATGGGCAACACATCGCGCAAGGGTTCGCGATGGACTTCCCACAGATCGAGAGAAGGACTGAGCATGGCGACACGGGCGATCCCGCACTTCATCGACGGCCGGCGCGTGGAGGGCACCGGCCGTACGGCCGAGGTCTTCGACCCCAGCACCGGTGCGGTCCAGGCGACGGTCCCCCTGGCCACCACCGCCGAGGTCGACGATGTGGTCGCCCGCGCGAAGGAGGCGCAGAAGGTGTGGGCCGCCTACAACCCTCAGCGCCGCGCCCGCGTCTTCATGAAGTTCATCGAACTCGTGCACCAGAACATGGACGAGCTCGCCTCGCTGCTGTCCAGCGAGCACGGCAAGACCCTCGCCGACGCCGCGGGAGACATCCAGCGTGGCATCGAGGTCATCGAGTTCTCCATCGGCATCCCGCACCTGCTCAAGGGTGAGTACACCGAGGGCGCGGGCACCGGCATCGACGTGTACTCGATGCGCCAGCCGCTCGGCGTGGTCGCCGGGATCACCCCGTTCAACTTTCCCGCCATGATTCCGTTGTGGAAGGCCGGCCCCGCCCTGGCGTGCGGTAACGCCTTCGTGCTCAAGCCCTCCGAGCGCGATCCCTCGGTCCCCGTCCGCCTCGCCGAGCTCTTCATCGAGGCCGGTCTTCCCGAGGGCGTCTTCCAAGTCGTCCACGGCGATAAGGAGTCGGTGGACGCGCTGCTGAACAACCCCGACATCAAGGCCGTCGGCTTCGTCGGCAGCTCCGATATCGCGCAGTACATCTACGAGACCGCCGCGAAGAACGGCAAGCGCAGTCAGGCCTTCGGTGGTGCCAAGAACCACATGATCGTCCTCCCCGACGCCGATCTCGATCAGGCCGTGGACGCTCTGATCGGTGCAGGCTACGGCTCCGCCGGCGAGCGCTGCATGGCGATCTCCGTGGCGGTGCCCGTCGGCGAGGAGACCGCCAACCGGCTCCGCGAGCGGCTCGTCGAGCGCGTGCAGCAGTTGCGTGTCGGCCACAGTCACGACCCGAAGGCCGACTACGGACCACTGATCACCCCCGCGGCCGTCGAGCGCACCCGCAGCTACATCCAGCAGGGTGTGGATGCCGGCGCCGACCTCGTGGTCGACGGTCGCGAGCGCGCGAGCGACGAGCTGACCTTCGGTGACGCCGACCTCTCCGGCGGCAACTACCTCGGTCCCACGCTGTTCGACCACGTCACCAAGGACATGTCGATCTACACCGACGAGATCTTCGGCCCGGTCCTGTGCATCGTGCGCGCCAAGGACTACGAGGAGGCCATCGCACTGCCCACCGAGCACGAGTACGGCAACGGCGTGGCCATCTTCACCCGCGACGGCGACGCGGCCCGCGACTTCGTGGCCCGCGTCGAGGTCGGCATGGTGGGCGTCAACGTCCCGATCCCGGTTCCCGTGGCGTACCACACCTTCGGCGGCTGGAAGCGTTCCGGCTTCGGCGATCTGAACCAGCACGGCCCGCACTCGATCCTGTTCTACACCAAGACCAAGACGGTCACCTCGCGCTGGCCGTCCGGCATCAAGGACGGTGCCGAGTTCTCCATCCCGACGATGCGCTGACGGGGAGATCGCAGACCGATGCCTTATCCCGTATTGACCGGCGACGACCGCGCCGTCGTCGACATGGCGCGTGATTTCGCGCGCAAACGCCTCGCGCCGTACGCACTCGAATGGGATGCCACCAAGCACTTCCCCGTCGAGGAGATGAAGGAGGCGGGCAGCCTGGGGATGGCCGCCATCTACACCCGCGAGGACGTGGGCGGTTCCGGGCTACGTCGCCTCGACGGTGTGCGCATCTTCGAGGAGCTGGCCAAGGGCGACCCCGTGACCGCCGCCTTCCTCTCGATCCACAACATGTGCACCTGGATGGTGGACACCTACGGTTCGCAGGAGCAGCGGCAGGAGTGGATCCCGAAGCTCGCGCCGATGGACATCATGGCCAGCTACTGCCTCACCGAGCCGGGCGCCGGATCGGATGCGGCCTCGCTGACCACCAAAGCCGAGCGCGACGGCGACGACTTCGTGCTCAATGGCACCAAGCAGTTCATCTCGGGTGGTGGAGCCTCCGACCTGTACGTGGTCATGGCCCGGAGCGAGGGCGAGGGCGCCCGGGGCATCTCGACCTTCCTGGTGGACAAGGGAACCCCTGGCCTCTCGTTCGGACCCGCCGAGGTGAAGATGGGCTGGCACAGCCAGCCCACCACGCAGGTGATCTTCGAGAACGTGCGCATTCCCGCCAGCCGCATGCTCGGCGGGCCCGAGGGCGCAGGCAAGGGTTTCGGCATCGCCATGAACGGGCTCAACGGCGGACGCCTCAACATCGCCGCCTGCTCGATGGGTGGCGCGCAGGCCGCGTACGATCTGGCGCTGCAGTACATGACCGAGCGGGAGACATTCGGCCGCAAGCTGATCGACGAGCCGACGATTCGTTTCACGCTGGCTGATATGGCCACCTCACTGGAGGCCGCGCGGCTGATCCTGTGGCGCGCGGCCACGGCCCTCGACGAGAACGACCCCGACAAGGTCGAGCTCTGCGCGATGGCCAAGAAGTTCGTCACCGAGACCTGTTTCCAGGTGGCCGATCAGGCGCTGCAACTGCACGGCGGGTACGGCTACCTGCACGAGACCGGGGTCGAGAAGATCGTCCGCGATCTGCGGGTGAACCGGATCCTGGAGGGCACCAACGAGATCATGCGGATGGTGATCGGCCGCGCCGAGGCCGCCCGCATTCAGGGCAAGTAGGAGGAACACCGTCATGAGCACGATTGCATTCCTCGGTCTCGGCCACATGGGCGGGCCGATGGCGAAGAACCTGGTGGCCGCCGGGCACACCGTGCGCGGCTTCGATCTTGTGCCCGAGGCGCAGGACGCCGCCCGCGCGGCCGGCGTCACGGTGATCGATACCGCCGAGGAGGCCGTGGTCGGTGCCGAAGCGGTGGTCACCATGTTGCCCAACGGGGCCATCGTGAAGTCCGTGTACGAGGCGGTGCTCCCGCATGCGGCCGCCGGCACGCTGTTCATCGACAGCTCCACCATTTCGGTGGACGACGCCCGCGCGGTGCATGCCCTGGCCGAGGCCGCGGGGATGAAGCAGGTGGACGCCCCGGTCTCCGGCGGCGTCAAAGGGGCCGACGCGGGCACCCTCGCCTTCATGGTCGGCGGCGACGAGGTCGCGTTCGCCGAGGCGCAGCCGGTGCTCGACCCCATGGCGGGCAAGGTGATCCACTGTGGCGGCTCCGGCAACGGCCAGGCCGCCAAGGTGTGCAACAACATGATCCTCGCCGTGCAGCAGATCGTCGTGGGCGAGGCCTTCGTCCTGGCCGAGAAGCTGGGCCTCGCGGATCAGGCGCTGTACGACGTGGTCACCGGTGCCACCGGCAACTGCTGGTCGCTGCACACCAACTGTCCCGTGCCGGGGCCGGTGGCGGGCGCACCGTCGGGCAACGAGTTCAAGCCCGGGTTCGCGACCGCGCTGATGAACAAGGATCTCGGGCTGGCGATGGACGCGGTGGCTTCCACCGGGGCATCGGCACCGCTCGGCACCCACGCCGCGCAGCTGTACTCGGCGTTCGCCGAGAACAACGGGGGCTTAGACTTCAGCGCGATCATTTCGACGTTGAGGTAGGGGACTCCTTGGAGACACCGGACGACAGGGACCCGATCGCGCTCGCCCGCCGCAACTGGGAGGACGCCGGTTGGGGCGGCGCGACCGCCGTCGGCATGGAAGCGGTGACGTCGGTGATGCGGGCGCATCAGATCCTGCTCGCCCGGATCGAGGCGGCCCTCAAACCTTTCCAGCTGTCGTTCTCCCGGTTCGAGTTGCTGCGTCTGCTGGCCTTCACCCGGCAGGGCGCGCTCCCGATCTCCAAGGCCAGTACCCGGCTCCAGGTGCACGTCTCGTCGGTGACGCACGCCATCGACCGACTCGGTGAGGCCGGGCTGGTCGAGCGGCGGCCGCACCCCACCGACGGCCGCACCACCCTGGTCGCGATCACTGACGAGGGCCGGGAGGTGGTCGAAGAGGCCACGCTGGTGCTCAACGACGTGTTCGCAGACCTCGGCATGCCCGACGACGAATCCGCGGATCTGGTCAGCGCGATCCGCAGTCTGCGGCGATTCCACGGCGACTTCTGATTCACTCGCGCGCCGGCACGAGTTCGCCGGTGATCGCCGGACGGTCGCGGTGCAGGCTGCACGCACACAGCGCGAAGGCGGCCGCGAGTGCCGCGTGCACGAGCAGGATCACGGCGAAGGCGCGCTGCGCAGGCATCTCGGTCGCGAGCGCGGTGTAGCCGGTGCCCAGGGTCGCCACGCCGAGGGCGAGCGCGGCTTGCTGCCCCGTGTTCACCAGCCCGCCGGTGAGGCCCGCGATCCGGTCGGGCACCGCACCCATGATCGTGGAGACGAGGGGACCGAACTGCATCGCCTGCGCGGCGCCCACCACGACCAACGCGGGCTGCACCGCCCACGCCCACCCGTGCGGCGCGCACCCACCGGCCGCGAGCGCGAGCAGCCCCGCGGCGTTCACGGCAGCACCGACCGGCATGGTGCGGGTACCCAGGCGACGGTGGATCGCGGGCTGCCGCAACGAGACCGCCACGAAGGCCACCCCGTAGGGCAGCAGCGTCAGACCCGATAGGGCTGGGCTCATCCCGAGTGCGTGCTCGGTCACCAGGGCGTACTCGTAGACCAGGGCGCCGTAACCGGAGAAGAACAGCAGCGCCATGAGCAGGCCCACGCGGATCGGGCGGTGCGCGAACACCGACGGCGGGACGAGCGGGGCCCCGCCCGCGGCCTCCACCCGGCGCTGCGCGGTCCAGAAGGCCCCGCCCGACAGCACGGCCAGGCCCAGGAGCGCCCACGACACCGCGGGCCAGCCGAGCGTGCTGCCGATCGCGAGGCCGACCAGGAGGGCGAGCAGGGCCACCGTGAGCAGCGCCGCACCGCGGTAGTCCAGCGGCAGCCGCCGATCGGCCCGGGTGTCGGGCACCGCGCGCCCGGCCAGCGCGGCGGCGAAGGCGATCGCGGCGGCGCACCACCACACCGAGCGCCAGCCGAACCCGCCCGGATCCCAGGCCAGCAGCGCGCCGCCGAGCACCTGTCCGCCGCAGAATCCCACTCCGGCGGTCGCGGCGATCACCGCGACGGCGCGACGGCGCTCCGCACCGGTCGAGGTCGCCTGGATGGTCGAGAGGACCTGCGGGGTGAACGCGGCGGCGGCGATGCCCTGCCCGCCGCGCAGCACGATCAACGAGGTGATATTGGGAGCGAACCCCGCTGCCACCGAAGTGATTCCGACCGCGCCGAGGCCGATCATCAATACCCTGCGCCTCCCATGGTTGTCGCCGAGCCGTCCGAACAGGATCAGTGCGGTCGCGAACGTGGCCGAGAATGCGGCCAGCACGAGCGACTGCTGGGCCGGTGATGCGGACAGGTGCTCCGCGATGCTCGGCACCGCGATAGTCGCCGAGGCGAACAGGAATGTGGTGAGGAAGTACGCCAGGCCCAGAACGGCCAGGCCGGCGCCCGTCAGGCGCGGAGTGGGGGAATCGGTCATGACGCGACCCTGCTCCTGCAGTATCCGGGTATCCAGAGCGCACGGATCCTAGTAGTGAGACCACCGGGCTGGCGGCCCCTTCCGGTGCGGACGCGGGGGATACTCGGGGCATGGCCACCCGCAACAACGCCGAACTGGCGCGCTTCCTGCGCACGCGTCGGGAGCAGGTGACGCCGCAGCAGGTGGGGCTCCCGATGGGTGGGCGACGCCGAACCCCCGGGCTTCGTCGCGAGGAGGTCGCGGCGCGGGCCAATGTGGGAACCACCTGGTACACGTGGGTCGAGCAGGGCCGGGATGTGAACCCGAGCCCGGAGGTGCTGTGCGCCGTGGCCGACGCCCTGCTGCTGGATGCGGGGGAGCGAGATCACGTACTGCGATTGGCCGGGCACCAGCCCGGTCCGCCGGTCGACACCGGCGCGGCCTCCGCGGTGCAGCCGGTGCTCGATGCGCTGCTGCCGAACCCCGCCGTGGTACTCAACGCTCGCGGCGACATGATCCGGTACAACCGCGCTTTCCGGTTCCTCATCACCGATGTCGAGGAGTTCGCGCCGGAGGACCGGAACTGCCTGTGGCTCGACTTCACCGACGAGCTGTGGCTGGGAGCCTACGCCGCGGATCGCCAGGAGCTGGAGGCAGTGGTGGCCCGAACGCGTGCGATCTACGCCGACAGTCACGCCGATCCCGCGTGGGAACCCCTGCTGGCCCGGTTGCGAGCGGCATCCCCGCTGTTCGCCCAGCTGTGGCACGCGGGCCTGGTGCTGGACGCCGCCGATTGGGAGAAGACGATCCGCAATCCGCGGGTAGGTGAGCTGCACCTGCAGGTGAGTACCTTCAACCTGCGGGACCGGCCCTCATTGCGGATGCTGACCTACCTGCCGCGCGACGAACGCACCCGCGAGCGACTCACGCGACTGGTGCCGGCGGAGCACCGACAAGGCTGAGCAGGCCGGCGAGGTGCGAGCGACTCCGCCCTGCGGCGGCCTCGGCGTCGCGTCGTGGTGCTCGCCGCCGACCGGGGCAAGTGACCCGCCGGTAACGTCGCAGCGGTCCCGGGCAGGCAATAGGCTTGGCTGTCGTGCACGCCACCGGAACCTTCACCGTCGAGCCCGTCTATCCCGAGACGCTCGCGCCGCTCGCCGAACTCGCCCTCAACCTGCGCTGGGTGTGGCACGGCCCCACCCAGGATCTGTTCGCCGCGCTCGCACCCGAGGCCTGGGCCGCCACCCACGATCCGTTGGCCGCGCTCCGCGGTGCCGATCAGGCGCGAGTCGCGTTGCTCGGCGACGATCCCGAGTACGTGGCCCGGGTGCGGGCGGTCGAGGCGGACCTGCACGACTATCTCGCCCGCCCGGCATGGGCGGACGGTCTGAAGGACGGCGCCCGCGCCATCGCGTACTTCTCGATGGAGTTCGGTATCAGCCAGACCCTGCCCAACTACTCGGGCGGCCTCGGAGTGCTCGCCGGCGACCATCTCAAGGCAGCCTCCGATCTCGGTCTACCGCTGCTCGCGTTGGGGCTGCTGTACCGGCACGGCTACTTCCAGCAGTCGCTCTCCGCCGACGGGTGGCAGCTGGAGCAGTACCCCGTCCTGGACCCGAAAATGCTTCCGCTGAAACCGGTTCAGCTCTCGGACGGGCAGCAGCTCACCGTCTCGATCACCCTCGCCGAAGGCCGCGTGCTGCACGCCGCGGTGTGGCGGGCCTTCGTCGGCCGCATCCCACTGCTGCTGCTGGACACCGACATCGACGTCAACGACGCCGATCTGCGCGGTGTGACGGACCGGCTCTACGGCGGCGACGCCGAACACCGGCTCCGGCAAGAGCTCCTGCTCGGCATCGGCGGCGTCCGTGCCGCCCGAGCCTTCTGCGACCTCACCGGGCATCCCGGCATCGAGGTCTTCCACGCGAACGAGGGGCACGCCGGATTCCTCGGCCTCGAACGCATCCGGGAACTCATGGCCACCGAGGAACTGACCTACGAGGCCGCCAAAGCCGTTGCCCGCACCGCCACCGTCTTCACCACCCACACACCGGTGCCCGCCGGGATCGACCGGTTCCCCGCCGACCTGGTGCGCCGGTACTTCGGTGACGGTGGGCAGATGTGCTCGCTGCTGCCCACCGTGCCCCTCGATGAGGTGATCGCGCTCGGCGCCGAAGCCGATCCGAACGTCTTCAACATGGCCCACATGGGATTCCGGCTTGCTCAGCGTGCGAACGGCGTCTCCGCGCTGCACGGTGTGGTGAGCCTTGAGATGTTCTCCGGCCTGTGGTCCGGTTTCGAACCGAGCGAGGTGCCGATCGGCTCGGTCACCAACGGCGTGCACCGCGGCACCTGGGCGCACCGGCTGGTGCAGGAACGTGCATCCGATCCGCTCGCCCTGCCTGATGAGGCGCTGTGGCGCCTCCGTGGCGCGCTGCGGTCCCGGCTCGTCGACGAGGTTCGTGACCGCACCCGAGCGGCCTGGCGTGAGCGCGGCGCCGTCGACGCCGAACTCGGTTGGACGGAAAGGATGTTCGACCCCGATACGCTCACCATCGGTTTCGCCCGGCGGGTCTCCACCTATAAGCGGCTCACCCTGATGCTCCGCGATCCCGACCGCCTGCGCGCACTGTTGCTCGACCGGGATCGTCCCGTCCAGGTGGTGATCGCAGGCAAGAGCCACCCCGCCGATGACGAGGGCAAGCGATTGCTGCAGCAGCTTCTGGCTTTCACCGACGACCGCGCCATCCGGCACCGGATCGCCTTCCTGCCCGACTACTCGATCGGCATGGCGGGATACCTCTACCACGGCTGCGACGTCTGGCTGAACAATCCGCTGCGCCCGCTCGAGGCGTGCGGAACGTCGGGCATGAAGAGTGCCCTCAACGGAGGCCTCAACCTCTCCGTGCTCGACGGCTGGTGGGATGAGCTGTACGACGGCCAGAACGGTTGGGCCATCCCTTCGGCGATCGGCATCGACCCCGGCCGGCGTGATGACATCGAGGCCGATGCCCTCTACGACCTCCTCGAACACGAGGTGGTCCCCACGTTCTACGACCGGCGCGAACCCGGCGATGCGCCGCCGCGATGGATGGCGAAGGTGCGGCACACACTCGCCGTTACCGGTCCCGAGGTGTCCGCCGATCGGATGGTCCGTGAGTACGCCACCGACTACTACCGCCCCGCGGCCCGGTCGGCGCGCGCCGTCCGCCCCCTCGTCGACGAGTTGGTCGACTACACCCGCCGAGTCCGGCAGGGCTGGGACGCGGTGCGCGTCGGGGCGTCCCAGGCGCAGGTGGTGCCCGACGGCGTGGACCTCACCGCCGAGATCGACCTCGGCGACCTCGAGGACGGTGACGTGCGCGTCGAGGCCGTGATCGGCGGCGTCGATGACACCGGAAAGCTGGTGGGCGGCGCGCCCGTCCGGTTGCACTTCGACGGCAGCCGCTACCGCGCGGTACTTCCCGCACATGTGGGCCGGTTCGGCTTCGCGGTGCGGGTACTGCCACAACACCGCCTCCTCGCCGGCCCCGCCGAGCTCGGCCTCGTCAGGTACGCGCGATGACGGTGCTCGCCGTGGACCTCGGCGGGACCAAGGTGGCCGCTGCACTCGTCACGCCCGAGGGCGCGGTGATCGAGGAGACCCGGCGCCGCGCCCCCACTGCCGCGAGGCCACGACCGCGGAACTGGCGGAGCGGATCACGGGCGTCGTCCGGGACGCTCTGGCCGCCGCTCCCGACGTCGAGGTCACGGCCGTCGGCCTCGCCTCCGCCGGCCCGGTCGATGAGGCCGCCGGCACCACCGCCCCGATCAACATCGAGGCCCTGCACGGATTCCCTCTGCGCGACACCGTCGCGGACGCTGCTGGTGGGCTGCCCGTGGAGTTCCGCCGCGACGGGGTCGCCATCGTGCTCGCCGAGCACTGGCTCGGTGCCGGTCGCGGACATGACGATGTGCTGGGCATGGTGGTCTCCACCGGCATCGGTGGCGGACTCGTGGTGAACGGACGGGTGCTCGGCGGCAACGCCGGTCATATCGGGCAGGTGGAGCTTTCGGGTTTCACCGGCTCGGACAGCCTGGGACGCACCACCATGCTCGAATCCGTCGCCTCCGGGCCGCATACCGTGGAGTGGGCCCGGACGCAGGGATTCGCCGGTACGACCGGTGAGGAGCTCGGTGCCGCTTACCGGGTGGGCGATCCGGTCGCGGTCGCCGCGGTCCGACGGTGCGCCGCCGCCCTCGGCCAGGGGATCGGCAGCGCGGTCGCCCTGGTTCCGGTCGAGGTGATCGCCCTCGGCGGCGGATTCTGCAACGTCGCAGATGATTTCGTCGACCAGGTGCAGGCGGAACTGGCGCAGCATCCGCTGCCGTACGTGGCCGCCGCCCGCGTGGTGCCGGCCGGTCTCGGCAAGGATGCGCCACTGGTCGGCGCCGCGGGACTGGTCTACCGGCGCGATCTGCTGCCGTGAGCCCGCTGCTGTCCCCGCGCGACGCCCGCACCCACTGGGCGTCGGCGGTGATCCCCAGCGACCAGTTCCTGCTGTACGCCTTCGATCACGGTGAGGGACCCGCGCCGACGGCTGCCGAGGTCGCCGACGTCGTCTTCGCCCGCGCGCCGTCGATCCCGGATCTGCGGATCCGGGTGGCGCCGGCCCCCTTCGATGTGGAACGGCCGTCCTGGGCGCCGACCGAGGTGGTCGACGTCCGGGAGGGGATCGCGCACACCTGGGAGAGGATCCCCGCGGCGGTGGCCCGCCTATTCACCCGCCAGGTCGACGCCACCGTAGCGCCGTGGCGTCTGCACGTTTTCCCGTCCGTCCGCGGTGTGCCGCGGTGCACCGGCGTCGCGACTGTGCTGGTACTGCAGGTGGCGCACTGCCTCGCCGACGGGCGCCGCACCGCGGAGATCGCCCGCGCGCTGTTCTCGTCCGCGCCCGCCGGACCCGCCGTCGTGCCGACTGCGGCCGCCCCGGACGCGGTGCGGGTGATCCGTGGCCTCGCCGGGTTCCCGGTCGATATGGCGCGCACCGTGATCCGGGGCATGCGTGTGCAGTCGGCCCGGGACCGCATCGCCGCGCGGACCGCCGCGGGAGCACTGCCGCCGCCCGTGCCAGGCTGCCCGATCACCCCGCTCAACGCCCGCCCCGATGCCGGCCGCGATGTGCGGATGTTGGTGCGTGATCACGCCGGACTCGCCGCCGCCGGGACCGTGACGGTCGGCGCGCTCACGGCCGTCTCGCTCGCGGTGGAGCGGTACCTGCGGGTGCGGGGCGCTGGGGTGCCGGACACGCTGTGCGCGGAGGTGATGGTCGCGCGGGAGCGGAAACCGGGGGAGCGCAATGCCTTCGGCAATGTCTCCGTTCCGCTGCTGCCCGGTGTGCCGGTCGCGCAACGGCCGCACCGGATCACGGCCGCCCTGGCCGCCGCGCGCGCCCGCGCTGCGGACCCGCTGTGGCGCATCGTCTCCGCACCCGACGATGCGACGCCCGCGCCGCTCGCGCGGTTCGGTGTGGACGCCTTCGATCCGGAGCTGCGGCCCGAGACGATGGCCGGCGCCACCGTGGTCTCCAGCGTGAACCGGGGGCCGGCCGACCTCGAACTACTCGGCGGCCGTGCGGTGTTCACCGCCGGCTTCCCCGCCCTGTCGCCCGCGATGGGGCTCACCCACGGCGTGCACGGCCTGGGAGACACGGTGACCCTGTCCGTTACCAGCTCACGCACCGCCGTCCCCGATCCGGACGACTACGCGACGCTGCTCGATGAGGCGCTGCGCGAGGTGGCTCAGCTCCGCTGAGGCGCCGGACCGGTGGTATCGCCGAGCACGAGCTCCACCGGCATGGCGGTGGTGGGCAGCGGCGCACCATCGAGCGAGGCGAGCACCGCTTCGGCGGCGAGGCGTCCCATCTCGACCAGGGGTTGCCGAATCGTGGTGAGCCGGCGGGCGAATCCGTCCACTCGGATGCCGTCGAACCCGGTGACCGAGAGATCTTCGGGTACTCGCAATCCTCGGCTCTCCGCGGCGCGGACGACGCCGGCGGCGAGGAGATCGGATTGCGCGATGATCGCGGTGAGGCCGGGATTGCCGTCGAGCAGCGCGCCGCCGGCCCGGACTCCCTCGTCGATGGTGCTGTCCGCGGCGGACACCGAGGGTGCCGCAGGGTAGGCGGCGAGTGCGGCACCGGTCCGGGCGACCTCGACCGTGCTCGGACTGAGTTTGACGATGCCTACCGCGCGGTGTCCGAGGTCGGACAGGTGCGCGGTGAGCCGGGCGGTGGCGGCGCGATTCTCGACGCCCACACAGCCGAGCTCATCGACTTGATCGCCGGCGGTGACCACGGGGAGTTCCCGGCGCGCCATCGCTTCGCGCAAGGCGGCGAGGTGCGGAGAACAGCCCGCGGCGATCACCCCGTCGACCGGAAGGGCGCGCAGTCGCTCCGGAGGAACCGAATCCGGTATCAACAGAACCGAATTGGGGCTGTCCGCCAGAGCGCTGGTGACTCCGTCCAGGATGCCGATGATCACCGGATCTCGGAAGGCGCGTCCGGCCTCGTCGTCGATCTGTACCCCGATGATCTCGGTGCGGCCGCTGCGCAGCGACCGGGCACGGGGGTCGGGGCCCTCATAGCCGAGCTCGGCTGCGGCCGCGAGGACGCGGGCGCGAGTGGCCTCGCTGATCGGCTTGTCGATGCCGAAGGCGTGCGAGGCCGTCGATAGCGAGACGCCGGCCGTCTCCGCGACGTGGACCAACGTCACGCGGTTTGACCCTCGTGCCATGGGCACCTAGCCTAGCAGTAGTGTTCGAAACGTTTCGAAAGGTTGATCGTGAGCGTGGATTTCCAGGAGAGAAAGGCGCAGGCCGCACCGGGCTCGGTGCTCGCGTGGCGCAACGGCGTCTTCGTGATCTTCGCGCTCAGCGGCCTGACGTTCGCCAGCTACCTGGGCCGATTGCCGCAGGTCCGCGACGATCTCGGCGCCACCACGCTCCAGGTGAGCCTGCTCACCTTCGGGCTCGCCGTCGGTTCGGTGGTGGGCCTGCTCGGTTCCGGGGCACTGGCGGCTCGGTTCGGCGCGCGCCGGGTGATGGCCGTGACCGTACCCGCGCTCGGCGTCACCATGATCGCGGCTGCTGCGGGCGCGCAGTCGGGCGTGTACCTGCTGACTCTGCTGCCGCTCGTGCTGGTCGGCCTCTCGCACGGAGTGACGGACGTATGCATGAACCTTTCCGGAGCCGAGAACGAGCGGGCGTTGGGCCGCACCGTGATGCCGGCCTTCCATGCCGCGTTCTCGCTGGGCACCGTCGCCGGCGCGCTGACCGCGGCGGCAGCACAGGCGGCGCACGTACCGCTGCTCGCGCACCTGCTGGTGGTGAACGCGGTACTACTGATCGCGGGCTGGTTCGCGCTACGGCAGGTGCCCTACGAGGCGCATGACGCCGCCGACCACGCGCCCGTCTCGCGCCGCGAACGGCTCGCCGTCTGGCGCGAGCCGCGCACGCTCGTGATCGGGCTCATGGTTCTGGGTATGGCTCTGACCGAGGGCAGCGCGAACGACTGGCTGGCGCTGGCGATGGTCGACGATCACGGCACGTCGAAGACCGTCGGCACACTCACCTTCGCCGTCTTCGTGACGTTCATGACCATCGGACGGTTCGCCGGCACCAAGGTGCTCGACCGGTTCGGCCGCGTGCCCACCCTGCGCGCGTGCGGTGTGCTGGCCTTCGCCGGCCTGTCGCTGGTGATTTTCGGTCCCACCTGGGCCGCCTACGTCGGTGTCGCGCTCTGGGGTCTGGGTGCCTCGCTCGGCTTCCCGGTGGGTATGTCGGCCGCCGCCGATGATCCGCGAATGGCCGCGGCGCGGGTGTCCGTAGTTTCGACCATCGGCTACCTCTCGTTCCTCGCCGGCCCACCGATCATCGGCGCCCTCGGTTCGCGGATCACCTTGCTCTCCGCGCTGATCGTGGTGCTCGGTGCCGTCGCCGTGGCGATCGTCGTGGCTCCCGCCGCCCGCGAACCCGCCCGCGCCTCCCGCTAGGGGCGCACCGTCGCTCTCCCGTGAGGGACGCACCGTCGCTCTCCCGCGAGGGACGCACCGTCGCTCTCCCGCGAGGGACGCACCGTCGCTCTCCCGCTAGGGGCCTGCTGCTCCCTCTGTCAGCGGGCACTCCCTCGGTCCCTGGACCGGGGGAGCGCACACCCCCGCTAGGGAGGGTGGCGGCGGCACACACGAATGGATCAGGCAAGCCCCCTGTGGATGACGCCGGTTCTGTGGATGAGCGGGGTATCGGCAGTTGCTCACGGAGCGGATGGGTGACACGTGTGCGCCAGGATCGGCCTCGTGGGGGAATTGCTGACTCGGGATCTACTGCTGGCCCAGGGATGGACCCGGAACGGGATCCGGCAGGCGATCAGGACCAGGAAGCTACGAATGCTGTGGCCGACGGTCTACACCGACCTGCCGGTCGGCGAGCCCTGGACGGAGTACGCGCGCATGGTGCGGGCCGCAGGGACCGTGGGCGGATGGGGCGTGCTGAGTCACCAGAGTGCGGCCGTCCTGTGGGGCCTGCCGATGCTCGATCCCGACTTCAGCCGCGTGCACAGCACGATCGACCATCGACACCGCGGCGGTTTCGTGAGCGCCAAACGGCACGTCCATCCGCGCCCACTCCCGCCGCAGGACGTGGTGGTGCTCGAGGGGCTCAGACTGACGTCGCCCGCCCGTACCGCCGTGGATACCGCGTTGGCGGGGAACTATGAGCAGGCGCTCGCCGTTTTCGACGGTGCGCGTCGTGCGTCACGGTTCCCGACGCAGGCCAGCCGGCCGAGCGTGCCTCTCGCGGATCTGATCCGGGTGATCGAGGAGCTGGGACCTCGGACCGGACGGGAGACCGCGCTGCGCGCGCTCCGGGACTCGGTGCAGAGCAGCGAGTCGGTGGGCGAGTCGTGGTCCCGCGCACGGATGATCGAGTGGAAGCTGCCGATGCCCGAGCTGCAGCGCAGGTTCGTCGTGGCCGATCGGGTCTATTACGCCGACTTCCGATGGGGTCCACTCGTCGGGGAGTTCGACGGGGACGGCAAGTACGAGCGCGACGCGGACCGTCGGCGTTACGAGAAGCGCCGCGACAGCGACTTCGCGACCCTGGGCATGGTCGTATGCCACTGGAGCTGGGCCGACCTCCGCAGCCGTGAGCGGTTCTACCAGGTGTTGACCACGGCGATGTTCCGGGCCGGCGTGATGCGGTCGATCCCGCGCTTTCCGGGCTGATCCGTCCCCGCCCGCTCGTCCCTAGCGGGAGCGTCTTCTCCCTAGGGCGGTGTGCGCTCCCCATGTCAATGGACCTAGGGACGTGTGCTCCCCGCTAGGGAGCGCGGCCCGAGCGAAGCGAGGCTCGGGGAATGGTCAGCGCAGGAGCTGCCAGGCGAAGGCGGCGGCCAGCGCGCCGGCGCCGTTGAGGCACCAGTGCAGCGCGATGGGCGCGATGAGAGAGCCGCTGCGGGTGCGCAGCCAGGTGAAGACGTAACCGGCGAGCGCGGTCGCGAGCACCGCTCCGGCGATTCCCGCGATCTGTGCCAGGGGGCCGCTGCCGAGGATCTTGGTGAGCCCGGCGTTGCCGGCGGTGAGACCGAGTGACGAGGCGATGTGCCAGAACCCGAAGAGCAGCGAACCGGTCACCACCACCCAGCGGAACTTCATCGCCCGCGACAGCGTGCCGTGCAGTGCGCCGCGGAAGGCGATCTCCTCGGGGATCACCGTCTGCAGCGGGATGATCACCATCGACGCGATGATCGCCGTGGAGAACGTCGCGTAGCGGTCGTTGAGGAACAAGCCGCGGGTCACCGGGAGCAGCGCGCCCACGATGATCACGGTGGCGACGATGAACACCGCCGCGGCGGCGTACTTCGCGCCGGAACGCCAGTGCTCGCGGCCCAGCCCCAGCTCGTGCCAGTCCAGGCCGCGGTAGCGAGCGATGCCCAGCAGCACCGCCGCCGAGATCGGGACGGCCAGCAGCGCGGCCCAGCTGCCCGTGAAGTGCGCCACCAGGTTGGTGGCCACGAGTACGCCGACGACGACCGCGATGTCGACGTAGGCGCGGACCCCGGAAACGGCCGCACGCAGAGCGGACTGTTCGGGGACGGCGGGCTGGGCTGCTGAACTCACCCGCTCCATGGTCCAGACGGTTGGCGTGTCGCGCAATGGCGTGTGACCGGGTTCGCCGTTCGCCGATGGTGAACACCGACGTCACGGGCCCGCCGGTCGACGGCGCGACGCAGGTAGTCTGGTGCCCCGTGACGACGTCCGACCACTCCGGCCCGACGTCCCGCGGCACCCTGCGCCGTTGGGCGCTCGCGGTGTTCCTGCTCTCGCTGGCGGCGAGATTCGTGTGGATCGCGGCAGGCCAGCACAACTTCAACTTCGTCGACCTGCGGGTGTACTACGAGGCGGCGCAGCGTGTCGCCGATGGGACGCTGTACGACTTCGCGCTCACCGATTACACCCCGCAGCAGCCGCTGCCGTTCACCTATCCACCGTTCGCCGCGCTGTGCTTCTACCCGCTGAAGTTCCTGCCGTTCCCGGTGGTCGCGGTCGCCTGGGTGCTCCTCACCGCGGGGCTGTTGTTCCTTGTGGTGCGGATGAGCCTGGCGATCCTGGCGGCCGGCCGCGGCGCCCCGTCGCGCCTGGGCGACGTTCCCGTCGAACACGCCCTGTTCTGGACCGCCGGTGCGCTGTGGATCGATCCCGTGCGCACCAATCTCGACTACGGCCAGATCAACGTGGTCCTCATGGCGCTCGGCGTGTGGGCCGCGTACCTGATCGCGCGCACCGAGGCGGGCCCGCCCGCGCTCGTGCTGCGGCCGCAGCGGGTCGACGGTGCCTCGGGCGCCCTGATCGGGATCGCCGCCGGCATCAAGCTCACCCCCGCCGTGGGCGGGCTGTTCCTCCTCTCTCGCGGCCGACCCTGGGCCGCCGTGTTCTCGGGCCTCACCTTCGGCGCTACCGTCGGCTTCAGCTACCTGCTGCTGCCCTCGGAGACCCGGCGCTACTTCACCGTGCTTCTCGGCGATACCGGACCGATCGGCGACCCCGCCAAACCCGACAACCAATCGTTGCGCGGCGCGATCTCCCGGTTCGCCGGCCACGACGTGGGTACCGGCGCCGCGTGGATGGTGGGCCTCGCCGTTGCGGCACTGCTGTTGTTCGCCGCCTGGTGGGTGGTGCGCCGGGGCGACGCCCTCATCGCTCTGGTGCTCGTGCAGTTGCTCGGGCTCCTGGGGTCGCCGATCTCGTGGATCCACCACTGGGTGTGGATCGTGCCGCTGCTGATCTGGGTGGTGCACGGCCCGCTCGGCCGACTTGGCGACCACCGGTTCAGCGGCGCGGGCGCCGGATACACACCGTGGTCGACGGCACTCGCGGGCACATTCGTCGTGGTCGGACTCGTCGGGGTGCACTACACCGACGATGTGCTCGGCTGGCTCGGGCTGAGCGACGGTCCGGTGTGGGCCCTGTTCATGGCGCAGGGTCTGGGCGCGGCGATCGGTCTGATCGCCCTGATCCTCGCGCAGCGCCGACGCCTCCAGGCCGTAGTCTGAGCCGATGAAGAACCTCGCGCGGATCGGCCTCGTCCTCACGGCGGCGACCCTGGCGCTGAGCGCCTGCGCGACGGATACCGCACCGTCGGCGCCGAGCGGCGCACCGGCGGCCACCGGGACCGTCACTCTGGTCACCCACGATAGTTTCAGCCTGCCCGACGACGTGACCGCCGAGTTCACCCGGCAGACCGGCCTGGAGCTGAAGACCGTGGCCCTGGGCGACGGCGGTGAGCTGGCCACCAAACTCGCTCTGACCCCGGGGAATCCGCCCGGCGACGTGGCCTTCGGCGTGGATAACACCTATGCGGCCCGGCCCGCTCGCGCCGGTGTCTTCGACGACTACACCTCACCCGCCGCCGCGAACGGGGCGGCGGACTACGCGCTCGACGGCATCGGCGGACTCACCGCGATCGACTTCGGCGACGTCTGCGTGAACATCGATACCCGCTACTTCCAGGACAAGGGACTGCCCGAGCCGGCGACCTACCGGGATCTCGCGGACCCGAAGTACCGCGGCCTCACCGTGGTCGAGCATCCCGAGACGGCCTCGCCGGGAATGGCCTTCCTCGCCGGCACCGTCGCCGCGCTCGGTGACGGCTGGAAGGACTACTGGACCGCACTGCGGGGCAACGACGTCTCCGTGGTCCCGAACTGGAGCACCGCCTACTCCACCGATTTCTCCGGATCGTCGGGCAGGGGTCCGCGGCCGATCGTGGTGTCCTACGCCAGCTCGCCCGTCGCGGAGGTGGGCAAGGACGGCGCACCGCCGCCCACGAAAGCCCTGCTGGACACCTGCTTCCGGCAGGTCGAATACGCCGGTGTGCTGCGCGGTACCAAGAACCCCGAGGGGGCGCGCAAACTGATCGACTTCCTGCTCACGCCGCGCGCGCAGGGAGCGATACCGGATGCGATGTACGTGTACCCGGTGACTCGTGAGGTGCCGCTGCCGGCGTCCTGGCAGAAGTTCGCGCCCGTGCCGCAGCGTCCGGCCACGCTCCCGGCCGATCGGATCGCCGACGAGCGCGACGGCTGGGTCCGCGACTGGCGGCAGATCATGGGACGGTGAACCGGCTGATGGAAACCGGCCGGTGACCCGGGCGCGATACGCCCTGATCGCGGCGCCGCTGCTGTTCATCGGCGTCTTCTTCCTCTGGCCGGTGGGCGCGATCATCGCCCGCGGTCTCACCACCGACGGACCCCCGCCCTGGGACGGATTCACCGGCGCCGGCGGTGTCGGTCTGGTGTGGTTCACCATGTGGCAGGCCGCCGCGTCGACCCTGCTCACCGTGGTCCTCGGCCTGCCGCTGGCGTGGCTCACCGCTCGCGCCCGGTTCCGCGGTCAGTGGATCGTCCGGGTGCTGGCGACGGTGCCCTTCGTGCTGCCGACGGTGGTCGTCGGCGTGGCCTTCCGCACCCTGTTCGCCGCGGAGGGCGGGCTCGGTTTCCTCGGCCTGTCCGAGACGGTCTGGGCGGTGCTCATCGCGCACGCCTATTTCAACGTTTCGGTGGTGGCGCGCATCGTCGGTGGGGTGTGGGCCGGCCTCGATCCGCGTGCGGCGCAGGCGGCCCGGACGCTGGGAGCGAACCCGGTCCGCGCCTTCATGACCGCGACGATGCCGGCGCTGGCCCCCGCGATCGCCTCGGCGGCGTCGGTGGTCTTCCTGTTCTGCGCCACCAGCTTCGGCATCGTGCTGGTGGTGGGCGGTAGCCGATTCCGCACCCTGGAGACCGCGGTCTACCAGGAGGTGGTCGGTGCCTTCGACCTGCGCACCGCCGCGCTACTCGCACTGGTGCAGATCGCGATCGTGGTGATCGCCGTGCTGGTGAGTGCGGCACTGCGGCACCGCGGCAGCCGGCCGGCGTCGTCGGCCGCACTGCCTTCCCGGCCCGGTCGAGGGACCCGGATCGCCGTGCTCATCGGCGTGCCCGTGTCGACCGTACTGCTCGCCTATCCGATGGTCTCGCTCGTGCTGCGCTCGCTGCGGCCCGACGCCGCAACAGGTCTGAGTCTCGGTGCCTACCGGCGCCTGGGTGAGAACGTGAACGGCGTGGTGCCGCTCAAGGCCCTGCAGATGTCGCTGCTGACCGCGATCCAGGCGGGGGCGATCGCGCTCATCGTCGGTGGACTGGCCGCCATCGCCATCTCGCGGTCGTCGGGTCTCCTCAGCCGGTTCGCCGACGCCGTCGTGATGCTCCCGCTGGGGGTGAGTGCGGTGACACTCGGCTTCGGCTATCTGCTGGCGCTGCAATCGCTCCCGGCAATGCGCGAATCCCCGGCGGTGTTGCCCTTCGTCCAGGCCCTGGTCGCGGTACCACTGGTAGTACGGGTGCTGGTGCCCGCGCTGGCCGCCGTCGATCCGCGGCAGCGACAGGCCGCCGCCGTCCTCGGGGCCTCGCCGGTGCGGGTCTTCACCACGGTCGATCTGCCCGTGATCGGCCGATCCGTGGCCGTGGCAGCCGGGTTCGCGTACGTGGTGACCCTGGGGGAGTTCGGTGCGGCGAGCTTCCTGGTGCAGCCGGGCCAGATGACGCTACCGGTCCTGATCGGTCGCATCATGGCCCGGCCCGGCTACGAGAGCGCCGCGCTCGCCGCGGCCTGCTCGGTTCTGCTCATCGCGGCCACCGTGGCGGTGATCGCTGCGGTCGAGGCACTCCGGCGCGACGGTGCCGGCCAGGCGGAATTCTAAGGAGGCGAACAATGCTCACGATCGACGAGGCCACGGTCCGCTACGGCTCCCGCACCGCGGTCGACGAGGTCTCGCTCGCCGTCGGCGTGCCCGGCGCCCCGGTGACGGCGTTGCTCGGACCGTCGGGCTGCGGGAAATCGACCCTGCTGCGCGCCGTCGCCGGACTGGAACCGCTCTCGAGCGGCCGAGTCCTCTGGGACGGTGACGATCTCGCGCGGACCCCCACCCACCGCCGCGGTTTCGGCATGGTCTTCCAGGACGGCCAGCTGTTCGGGCACCGGGACGTCGCCGGCAACATCCGCTACGGATTGCAGCGGCACCACTGGAACCGCGACGACGCCGATGCCCGGGTGACCGAACTGCTCGAACTGGTCGGGCTGCCGGGGCTGGGATCGCGACCCGTGGGCGCGCTGTCCGGTGGGCAGCAGCAGCGCGTGGCACTGGCCCGGGCGCTTGCGCCGCGCCCGCGGCTCCTGCTGCTCGACGAGCCCCTGTCCGCCCTCGACCGACAGCTCCGCGATCGCCTCGCGGGTGATCTGCGCCGCATCCTGCGCGACACCGGTACCCCGGCCCTGATCGTGACCCACGACCACCACGAGGCCGTCGAGCTCGCGGACACCGTGGCCGTGATGACCGCCGGGCGGATCGTGCAATCCGACGAGCCCACTCGGTTGTGGCGGCGGCCCAAGACGCCCGAGGTAGCCAGGTTCCTCGGCTACTCGACGCAGATCGACGCCCGCGTCGAAGCGGGCCACGCACAGACCGTGCTCGGCCCCATTCTCGTCGACTGCCCGGACGGCACGTTCGCGCTGGGGCTGCGTCCGGGGTCGGTGGTGATCCAGGCGCGCGGGGTTCCGGCACTGGTCACGGGCTCGATGCCCACCGCCGACGGGGTGCGGATCACCGTCGCCGTGGACACTGGCGACGGTGAGCTCCGGGTGGATGCGTACGGTGACACCGCCCCGCCCGATGGCGACACGGTGCAGGTTTCGCTCAACCCTCGACGGGTTGCTGTGATCGGATAGGGGTGTGACCTCAGACACGTTCACGCCCCGTCAGGCCCAGGCGCTCCTCGCGATCGCGGAGACCCTCGTCCCGGGAGGCGACGGTGCGCCCGCTCCCCGCGATCTCGACTACATGGCGACAGTGACGCGTACCGCCGAGCACAAACTGCTGCCGGGTGAGCTCCGGGAGATGAAGATCTTCCTCGATCTGTGGGACACCCCAGGGATGGGGATGGTGCACGGGATCGGCCCGCGGCGATTCTCCGCCGTCTCACCGGCCGAACGCGAGGCGGCCCTGCTGCGCTGGGGCTCGTCGTCGGTCGGAGCGAAGCGATCGATCTTCCAGGGGCTGCGTTCGCTGCTCATCGGTGCCTACTACATCGCGCCGGATGCCACCGCGGTGCGCGCCGCCATCGGGTATCCGGAGGCCTTCGGTCCGCTCCCCGATGCGCCGCCGCGGCCGATCACGCCGTTGGTCGTGCCGCCGGGCGGCGCCGCGCTCACGGCCGATGTGGTGATCGTGGGGTCGGGCGCCGGTGGCGGTACCGCGGCCGCCGTGCTCACTGCCGCGGGGCTGGACGTGGTGGTGCTGGAGAAGGGCGGCTACCACGATGACCGGGACTTCGGCGCGGGCGAACTGGAGGCGCTCACGTCCCTGTACGCGGGCCCACCCGCCGCGACGAAAGAAGGACAGCTCTCGCTCATGGCGGGCGGCACCCTGGGTGGCGGAACCGTGGTCAACTGGACAACGTCGTTCCCCACCCCGGATCACGTGCGGGCCGAATGGGCCGGGCTCGGCGCCACCCAGTTCGCCGGCGAGGAGTACGACCGCGCGCTGGCGGCTGTGCAGCAGCGACTGTCGGTGAATACCGATCACGACCGGATCGCGCACCGCGACGCCGTGATGGAACGCGGGCTGCGGGCGCTGGGTTGGCACTGCGATGCCATGCCGCGCAACGTGGTCGGCTGCGATCAGGGAGTGGAATGCGGACGATGCGGCTACGGCTGCCGGATCGGCGCCAAACAGTCGACTGCGAAGACCTGGCTGCAGGACGCCGCCGACGGTGGAGCACGCATCGTGGTGGGGGCCGACGTGCGGCGAGTGCGGGTCGAGCGGGGCCGGGCGACCGGCGTCGAGGCGGTCATGTCCGACGGTGCGCCGCTCATCGTCGCGGCGAAGGCGGTCGTGGTCGCGGCGGGGACGCTCCAGACGCCGGCACTCCTGCGCCGGTCGGGACTGCGTAACAAGCAGATCGGCGCGAATCTGCGGCTGCATCCGGCGACCGCGGTCGCGGGCCGATTCGACGAGGACATCCGGCCCTGGGAGGGCGGCCTGCAGACGCGATACTCGACCGAGCACGCCGATCTCGACGGCCGCGGGTACGGCGTGATCTACGAGACCGGTCCGATGCATCCCGGCGCGGCTGCGATCTTCCAGCCCTGGCACTCGGCGGAACAGCTGGCGGAGGAGATGCGTGCGCTGCGCAATCTCGGTGTGGTGGGGGTGATCACGCGCGATACCGGGAGCGGTCGGGTCGCCGTGGGGCGGAACGGTGAACCCGTGGCGCATTACCGGATCAACGATCACGATGCGGCGCACATGCACCGCGGCATCGTCGGGGCCGCCCAGATCCTTGCCGCGGCTGGAGCGAGCTCGGTGCGGTCGGCGCACCAGGTCCGGGTGGCGGCCACGCTGCCCGGTCCGCTCGACGGATTCGCCGCCGCCGCACAGGAACAGGGGTATGCGCCAGGTCGCTGTTTGATGGCCGCTCTTCACATCATGGGCACCGCGGCGATGGGCGGGAGCCCGAAGACATCGGCCACGGATCCCGACGGCGCCACCTGGGAGGTGCCGAACCTGGTGGTCGCCGATGCGTCGTGCTTCCCCACACCCAGCGGGGTCAATCCGATGATCTCCGTGGAGGCGATCGCGTACATGAACGCCTGCCGCCTTGCCGCGCGGATGACCTGAGTTCCCGGTGTCGGCCGGTGTGGTGCGAGGGTGCCGCCGGACGCCGGCGGCTCGCTGTGCGGGCAACCATCGGATGGCGCTCGGTCAGATCGTTGATCATCACTGCTAGACGCTTCAGCGTGGCCGCGCTCGACGCATGCCGAGGGCATCGGGACACTCTTTCAAAAGCATTGGTTGAGTTGAGGTTACAAGTTGAAAACTTGTCAGTGGGTGGTCGTAGTGTTCGGGTATGGAAGAGGAAAACAGCGACTCAGGGCCTGGCGGTGATGTGGTCGCCGGGCTGTCCGCGTTGGAGCGGTTGCGTGCGCGGGTGGTGTTCGATCAGTACCGGTTGATCGTCGAGTTGCTGCGCACGCGGGTGTGTGAGCGGATCGCGGCGGGTGTCGCGCAGGAGCGGTGGGAGGCCGGTGTCGCGTCCGAGGTGGCGCTCGCACTGCGGGTCTCGCCGCATCGGGCCGCGGCGATGCTGTCGCGGGCGACGGTGTTGGAACGGGACCTGCCCGCCACGCTGGGTCGGTTGCGTGATGGTGACCTCTCACCGGAGGCGGTGGAGGTGATCGTGTCCGGGGTCTCGCACCTGGAACCCCGCCTGAAGACCGAAGCCGACAACGAGTTGTGCGGGGAGAGCTTCGTGGCGTCCGGGCTCGGGCTGAGACGGTTGCAGGATCAGGTCAAAGAGGTGGCTTATCGGCTCGATGCCCGGGCCACGGTCGATCGTGCGGCGCTGGCGGCGAAAGATCGTCGCGTCACGATCCGTCCGGCACCGGACTGCATGGCGCGAGTATCGATCCTGCTGCCGGTCGCCCAAGCCGTCGGCGTCTATGCGGCGGTGAAGACGGCCGCCGACAGCATCTTCGGCACCCCAGGCGAGAGCCGCAGTCGCGGACAGATCATGGCCGACACGGCTTTCGCCAGGATCACCGGCCGCGACATCGCGGACGGTCTGCCCGTCACGGTGAACCTCACCATGCCCGCAGCGGTGCTGCTCGGCGACCAGCCGGGAACCGCGCACCTGGCCGGTGGCGGCACACTGCCGGGTGAGATCGCACGGCACCTCGTCGGGCGAGCCACTGAGCATGCGGTGGCGTGGGTCAAACGGCTCTACGTGCGACCGGAGTCGGGTGCCGTGGTCGGGCTCGATTCCCGGTCGCGGCTGTTCCCGGCCGGATTGGCGGAGCTGATCGCCGCGCGGGATCGGTACTGCCGCACCCCGTACTGCGACGCCCCGATCGCCCACACCGACCACATCATTCCGGACGCGCACGGTGGCCGCACCAGCCTGGAGAACGGGCAGGGGCTGTGCGCGGCGTGCAACTACGCCAAAGAAGCAGCGGGCTGGTCCAGCCGCACCGTCGACGACAGCAGCGGGCGGCACACCGTCGAAACCCACACCCCGACAGGACATCTGCACCGGTCCACCGCACCACCGCAGGCGGCGTGAGAGGTCACTCTTCGGTGGCGGCGGGGCGGGAGCCGTCGGCCGAATACTGCGACCAGGAGCCGGGATACAGCTTCCCGCCGGTGAATCCGGCGTGCTCTGCCACCACCAGGTTGTGGCACGCAGTCACCCCCGAACCGCAGTAGGCGATGTATTCGCCGTCCGGTGTGAGACCGGCGTCGGTGAAGCGTGCCCGCAGCGCGTCAACACGAAGCAGGCGGCCGTTGTCCAGGTTCTCGCGGCACGGCACGTTCCGGGCACCGGGAATGTGCCCCGGGCGAGGGTCGATCGGTTCGAGGTCCCCGCGGAAGCGCTCGGCGGGGCGGGCGTCGATCACCGGAGCAGCGCCGGATTCCGCTGCGGCGGCGGTCTCATCGATGGAAGCGAGCTTCGCTTCCGGCCACGGACGCGGCGTGAACGCGGCGAACCGCGCCGGCGGAGCCTCGGTGGTGAGCGGTGCCACCGCCTCGGGCGGACCGTCGAGCAGCGCGGCATCCTCCCCGAGAGCGCGCAGCAACCAGACGAGACGCGCGGCCATCACGCCGCCCTCGTCGTCATAGGCGACCACGGTGGCGCCGTCGCCGATGCCTGCGGCGGACAGGCCCTCCGCGAAGGTTTCGGGCGTCGGCAGCGGATGGCGGCCGTCGGCGGGAGAGGGCGGGGCGGCGAGGTAGGCGTCGAGGTCCACGTACACCGCTCCGGGGAGGTGGCCGGAATCGTACGCGGCGCGCGTGGACCGCCCATCCAGGTAGCAGCGGGCGTCCGCGAGGATCACTCGGTCACGATGGTTCCGGACCCAGTCGGCGTCCACGATCGGCTCGATCATGACCACAGCCTACGATGGTGAGCGTGGCGAAGCTCAGCTTGACCGTGCCCCCGCTCCTGTCCCGCTACCACGTCGACCGCGCCGACGAACTCCGCGCCGACGAGGCCGCTCTCGATGCGGCCTGGCCCACCGCGAAAGTACTGCGCATCGATCCCCGCGGCCGGTTCGACCTCGACGGCACGGCACTCGTGTTCGCCCGCGGCCACGAGGTCGCAGGCGAGCGGCCGGCCGACGCGGTGCTGCTCGGCAGGGTCGACGGCGCGCCGATCTTCGCGCTCCGCGTCGAGAAGTTCGACGGCGCCGATCTGCGGATGCGTGGTCACCTGCTGTCCGCCGTCGACGCCGCCCTGCTCGCCGAGGCGTTGGGGATTCTCAATTGGCATGCCGGGGCGGTCTTCTCGCCGGTCGACGGCCGCGCAACGGTGCCTGGACGGGCCGGATGGGTGCGCACGGTCGAGGGTGGCGGGGATGAGTTTCCCCGTACCGACGCCGCGATGATCACGCTGGTGCACGACGGCGCCGATCAGGTGCTGCTGGGGCGCCAGCAGCAGTGGCCGGAGCGACTGTTCTCGCTGTTCGCCGGGTTCGTCGAGCCCGGGGAGTCGCTGGAGCAGTGCGTTGCCCGGGAACTGTACGAGGAGATCGGCATCGCGGCCGACGAGATCACCTACGTCGCCAGCCAGCCGTGGCCGTTCCCACGGTCGCTCATGCTCGGGTTCACCGCTCGCGCCGACCGCGAGGCCGAACTGGTCTTTCGCGACGGTGAGATCGCCGAGGCCCGCTGGTTCAGCCGTCGCGAGGTTCGTGACGCCCTTGCGGCGGGGGACTGGAGCACCGATGCCCCCGATGCTCCTCTACTCCTGCCTAATTCGATCTCCATCGCCCGCGCCATCGTCGAGGCCTGGGCTGGAGTGCACTAGCGCATGACCGCGACACTGCGGATCGCGTTCGCCCCGCACTGGGTGAACGCGTGGTTCGTCCGGATTGTGTACCGTCCGTGGGTTCAGCTCGACGACGGTGTGCCGCACCTCGCCAGGTGGCGTGCGCCGATCGACATCCCTGTCGTGGCGGGTCACCGCACGGTGACCACGTTCCTGCGAAGGCGTTGGCAATCGGGAGCGAGCCCCCGCATCTCTCAACGCGCGATCACGGTGGACGTTCCCGAGGGAACGATGCTGGTGCAGGTCCGTAACGGTCCCCTCAACCACAATCCGTTCCTACCCCGAGTGGCGGGCTGATCAGACTCCGAGCTTGCGCTTGACGTCGGCGAGCGAAGGGTTGGTGGCCGTGCTGCCATCGGAGTACTTGACCGTCGGCACCGTCTGATTACCGCCGTTCACGCCCTGCACGAACTCGGCGGCCGACGGATCTTCCTCGATGTTGATCTCGGTCCACTCGATGCCGTTCGCCTTCAGGCCGGTCTTGAGGCGGTTGCAGTATCCGCACCACGAGGTGGTGTACATGGTCAATTGGCTCATACCGCTACTCAACCATGCACGGTTCGCAGTTCTTCCCCGCGCCTGGCGGCTGCGCCGGGCATCACATCGCTGGATTTGGCACACTGAACACCATGTGGGGATGGGTGAAGCATAAGGCTGGACTCGTCGGCGCCCTCGTGCTCCTCTGCGTTGCGGGTCCCCTGATTGTGATCTGGCTGGGTATCGCAAAGGTGGCGCACTGGTTCGGACTCGACGCGTACACCTTCCTTCTCCTTTTCGTCGCGACTAATGCATCGATGGATCTCATCACCACCGTCTCCGACCGCGGTGCCGCCGCGGCGGGGCCGTTCGCCTGGATCGTCGGGGGCCTCGGCACCGTCGTCGTAGTGCCGCTGGCTGCATACGTGCTCGCACACTGGTGGGGTCTGCTGTTCCGTCGGCAGGAGAACGTGGAGGCGTGACCCCGTCGAACACGACCTGTCGGACCCGACTGGAATACTCGGCCCCGTGATCGAAGCACTGGACCCGGAGCAGCAGGAAGCGGTACTCGCACCGCGCGGACCGGTCTGCGTGCTGGCGGGCGCCGGCACGGGCAAGACCCGCACGATCACCCACCGCATCGCGCACCAGGTCTCCACCGGCCACGTCGCGGCAGGTCAGGTTCTCGCCGTCACCTTCACCTCCCGCGCCGCGGGGGAGATGCGGGCTCGGCTGCGCGGCCTGGGCATCGGCGGGGGCGACGGGACTCCGGGTGTCCAGGCCGTCACCTTCCACGCCGCCGCGATGCGCCAGCTCCGCTACTTCTGGCCGCGGGCAGTGGGCGACACCCGCTGGGAGTTGCTCGACAACAAGTTCCCCATCGTGGGCCGCGCCGCGCGCGACTGCGAGCTGCGCCCCGAGACCGACACCGTGCGCGACCTGCTCGCCGAGATCGATTGGGCGAAGGCCTCACTGGTCACCCCCGAGACCTACGCGCAGGCCGTCGAACAGGCCGGCCGCACCGCCCCGATGGCACCCGGCACCGTCGCCGATGTCTACGCCGCGTACGAGCGCCGCAAGACCGACCAGGACGGCAACCGGCTCCTCGACTTCGACGATCTGATCCTGGTTACCGCGGCGATCCTGGAGGACAACGCCGTGGTCGCCGACGAGTTCCGCGACCGCTACCGCAGCTTCGTGGTCGATGAGTACCAGGACGTCACCCCGCTCCAGCAGCAGCTCCTCAACGCCTGGCTGGGCGACCGCGACGATCTCACCGTGGTCGGCGATGCGAATCAGACCATCTACTCCTTCACCGGCGCCACCCCGAACTACCTGCTCGACTTTACCCGCCGGTTCGAGGACGCGGTGATCGTCCGCCTGCAACGCGACTATCGCTCCACCCCGCAGGTGGTCTCCCTGGCCAACAAGGTTATCGGCGCTGCACAGGGCCGCGTCGCGGGCACTCGGCTCGAACTCATCGGCCAGCGCCCCGACGGTCCGTCCCCGATCTATGCCGAGGCCGACGACGAGCCTGCCGAGGCGAAGCTGGTGGCCAAGCGCATCCGAGAACTCATGGCCTCGGGCGTACCCGCCAGCGAGATCGCCATTCTGTACCGGATCAACGCGCAATCGGCCGTCCACGAAGCCGCGCTCACCGAGGCCGGCATCCCGTACCAGGTGCGGGGCGGCAGCGCCTTCTTCGAACGCCCCGAGATCGGGCAGGCCGTCCGCGAACTCATGTCGCGCGCGGGGCAGTTCGGCGGCATCTCGGGCGACGAGTTGATGTCGATGGTCGAAGGTGCGCTCGAACCGCTGGGGCGCACCACAGAGCCGCCCGACGGTGCCCGTGCGCTCGAGCGGTGGCAGGCCCTCAACGCTCTGGTCGAGCTGACCGCCGACCTCGCGAAACAACGACCCGGCCTGACCCTCGCCGAGCTCATCGGTGAGCTGCGCGCGCGGGCCGAGGCCAAGCATCCGCCCACCATGGAGGGCATGACACTTTCCTCGCTGCACGCGGCGAAAGGCCTGGAATGGGACGCGGTCTTCCTCGTCGGTCTCACCGAGGGCTCCGTTCCGATCGCGCAGGCCATCGCCAAGGGAGACCCCGAACCGATCGAGGAGGAGCGCCGCCTGCTGTACGTGGGCGTCACCCGCGCCCGCGAACACCTGCATCTGTCTTGGGCGCTCGCGCGGAACGAGGGTGGCCGCAAGACCCGCAAGCGCACCCGCTTCCTCGATGTGGTTTCCGCGCAGGCCGATGCGGGCCGTCCCCGCGTGGCGGATTCGGGGCCCTCGAAGGGGAAGCGGCGCTCCTCTGATATCTGCCGCGTGTGTGGCGGCATCCTCGACACCCGTGAGGAGAAGCTGCGCTCTCGCTGCGACGACTGTCCGTCCGACCTCAACGATGCGTTGGTCGAGGCGCTGAAGATCTGGCGCACCGGGCAGGCGCGCGACCAGCAGATCCCTCCGTACACGATCTTTTCCAACGCCACCCTCTTCGCGATCGCCGAACACCAGCCGCGCAGCCGTGCGCAATTGGTGCGGATCAACGGGATCGGTGCGACGAAGGCGGAGAAGTATGGCGACGAGGTGCTGGCTCTCGTCGCCGAGCACGGCTGAAACCGATCGAGAAAATCGGATAACCGCAGGTCAAAAATAACTTGTGCTCGATCTTTCTTCGGCATACTGTGGATCTCGACCGCACGGGATGACGCGCGAGGTACACCCTCGCCGCCGGAACGTGATTGACCATCGCGCGAAAGGAGGCAAACGAAATGAACAACGCAGTAATCAACGCAGACCAGTTCACCGCAGCAAAGGGTGGAGTGTTCGCTGCAACAGCGGTTCGTGACGGTGCCTCCTACACGCTGCCCGCGATGATGACGCCCCGACTGTGGCGTCTCCGCGGCGCGAAGCCGATTCACGGCGTCGATCACGAACCGCTCAAGCGCCCCGTGTGTCATATGCGACGAGGTTAGGTCTCAGACCCACCTTCTTCACATTCACCACGGGACCCGCAGCCGCGCGGAACCCGTGGTTTCCCGGTACCTGAACAGCCCCGCACCGTCGGGTCTCTCGCCAGGCCACCGCCCCACACGGTTCGCGCACTCGACCGAGAACATCCCGTGCGCCTCACCAGGCGCCGCTACCGAGGCCACCTGAACGAACAGGTGGAAAGGTGACCAGAAGTGCCGACCATCCTGGATGACAGACCCGTCTGCTCCGTAGAACCCATCAATATCAACATCACCGGCAAGAGCCGCATCCCTTGCCGTGCAGGCGATCCCGATCTGTGGTTCGCCGAGACCCCGTCGGATCTCGAGCGTGCCAAGCAACTGTGCGAGACCTGCCCCCTTCAGCGTGCCTGCCTGGCCGCCGCGCTCGAGCGCGCCGAGCCCTGGGGCGTGTGGGGAGGCCAGATCTTCGATCAGGGCGTCGTGATCGCCCGTAAGCGGCCCCGCGGCCGCCCGCGCAAGAATGCGGCCTGACGGCAGTGAGCCCCGATCCGAAAGGATCGGGGCTCACTCGTTTCCGGGGAGCGCGCGGCCCCGACGCTACCCTCCGCCCCTTGTCCGATGTGCTTTCGCAAGGCAGAGTGAACCAGGCTGATAGTGATCTGAATCACACTCCGGGAGGCGTCATGACCGATAAGACCACCGAAGACCTGGCGGAGGGGATCGCGCGCTCGCGCGGCACCGACTACCTGCACATGCGGGAGCTGATCACCGACGATGAGGCGGCCCTGCTACTCAAGGTTCGCGAGTTCGGTGAGCGCGAGTTGCTCCCCATCGTCAACGATTACTGGGAGCGCGGCGAATTCCCCTTCGAAATCCTCCCGGGCCTGCGGGAACTGGAGATCGTCGGTGACACGATGCAGGGATACGGCACCACTCCCATGACCGCCGTGGGCCAGGGCCTGGTCTCGTACGAGCTCGGTCGGATCGACGGCAGCATCGGCACGTTCATCGGTGTGCACGTGGGCCTGGCCATGCAGTCGATCTACATCCTGGGCTCCGAGGAACAACGTCAGCGATGGCTGCCCGCCATGGCTCGGCTGGAGAAGATCGGTGCCTTCGCGCTCACCGAACCGAACCATGGATCGGATTCGGTCGCGTTGGAAGCCACCGCCACCCGGGACGGCGACCACTGGGTGATCAACGGCGCCAAGCGATGGCCAGGTAATGCCGTCTGGTGCGACATCATCATCGTCTTCGCGCGCGACACCGCCGACGGCAAAGTGAAGGGCTTCGTCGTCGAGAAGGACGATCCCGGCTACCGCGCCACCAAGATCGGCGGCAAGGTGTCACTGCGCATGGTGCAGAACGCCGATATCGTGCTCGACGATCTGCGCATCCCCGACGATCGTCGACTGGTGAACTGCAACGGTTTTCCGGACGTCTCGAAGGTGCTGATGGGCACCCGGAATCAGGTGGCATGGGCGTCCACGGGCCACGCCGTCGCCGCCTACGAGATCGCCCTCAATTACGCGCAGAAGCGTGTGCAATTCGGCAAACCCATCGCGAACACGCAGGTGGTGCAGTCCAAGTTGGTCGAGATGCTCGGCGAGGTCACCGCGATGCAGCTGTACTGCATCCGCCTCGGGCGCCTGCTCGACGAGGGTGCGGTCACCGACACCATGGCCGCGCTCGCCAAGTACTTCTGCAGCGTCAAAGCTCGGCACGTCTGCCGCCTCGCCCGGGACGTGCTGGGCGGCAACGGGATCACGCTCGAATTCCACGTGATGCGGCACCTCTGCGATATGGAGGCCCTGGTCACCTATGAGGGCACCGCCGAGATCCAGTCGCTGCTCGTCGGCCGCGAGATCACCGGTGGGGGAGCGTTCGTCTAGACGTCAGTCCTCGTCGTCGAGTAGCGGTACCCAGTGCTCGACGATGCCGCGGTACGGCGCCTCCGCCTCCATCTGCGAGCAGATGCCCACCATCCCCAGGAGCACCCGGAACAGCATCACGTACTCGGTCGGCAGCGACAATTTGCGTCCCGTCTGGAACTGCTCGCTGCGCACATCGGTCGACGTGTTCGCCACCCGCATCAGCCATTTGCGGGTGAAGTGGAAGCTCTCCGATCGCAGCGGGTCGACATACGGCGCGAGATAGTTGCGGATGTCCTCCGGCGACAGGTCGAGCCGCGGCGGGATGAAACCCTGACTGCGCAGCAGCGGGAACAGGGCGTCGTAGTCCTCATCGCGGGCAAGGCGCAGTATCTGTCCCACGGCCGGCGGGATGCCGCCCGGGTACTCGGCGACGGCACCGAAATCCAGCGCGATCAGGCGGCCGTCCGGCGCGATCATGAAGTTGCCGGGATGCGGATCGCCGTGCAGCAGGCCGGTGCGCGCCGGCGCGCTCACTTCGAACTCGGTGAGCTTGGCGGCCGCATCGTCACGTTCGGCCTGGGTGCCGTTCGCGATCACGTCCCGCAGCGGCCGACCGGTGACCCACTCGCTGATGATCACCTTCGGTGCGCTCGCGATCACCTTGGGCACCAGCACGTTCGGGTCGCCGTCGAAGGCTTTGGCGAATTTGCGCTGGTTCGTCGCCTCGTACCGGTAGTCCAGCTCGGCCTCGGTGCGGTCCGTGAGCTCCTGCACCAGAGATTTGATATCCGTGCCCGGGGTCAGCGGCTTGATCACCGAGCTGAGCCGGCCGAGCGCCTTGAGGTCGGCACGCAACGCCTCGTCGGCACCCGGGTACTGCACCTTCACGGCCACGTCGCGCCCGTCGCCCCACACACCGCGGTGCACCTGGCCGATCGAGGCGGACGCCGCCGCGGTGTCATCGAAGGACTGGAACCGCTCGCGCCATCCGGTGCCCAGTTGCTGGCTGAGCACCTTGTGCACGGTGGCCGCGGGCATGGGCGGTGCCTCGTTCTGCAGCTTGGCGAGGGCTTCGCGATAGGGCTCGGAGAACTCCGGCGGGACCGCGGCCTCCATCACACTCATCGCCTGGCCGAGTTTCATCGCCCCGCCCTTGAGCTCGCCGAGCACAGCGAACAACTGTTCCGCGGCCTTGGCCTGCAGTTCGGCGTTCACGTCATCCTTATCGGCGCCGGCCAGCCGCTTACCCCAACCGACCGCGGTGCGGCCCGCCATACCCAGTGGCAGGCCCGCCAGCTTGGCGGTGCGCTTCGCGCCGCCACGGGTGATCTCGGACACCTGGCCTCCTGGACGTCATCCGGTCGCGTGCGCTGCGGCATCGGACCTTCCGCATCCGCATGCCGGATTCATGAGCCATCGCCGGACGGCGATACCGCAGCCTTCGACCTCCAAAGTACAGCCGAGGACCGCGGGGTCGTCGCTGCGCGCGCCGAACTCGGCACCGTCGTCGCCCGAGCCGGACCCGCTCGCGCCCGGCCCGCGGCGAGCGATGGCCTGCACCTGGAGCGCAGCGACCGCGGCAGTCATCCGCAACACCTGCGACGATGCCCGCCCCGACCGCCCGAACAACTGGCACGCCAGAGACGGCCAGCCGGGGTCGGCATCGGTGCGCGTCCGGTCCAGGCACCGCAGGCACGGCGAGGCGCCGGGCAGAACGAGCGGCCCGATCACGCCGGCACCGTCGCGCACCACCACCGGCAGGTGCGGTACCCGCGCCCGCATCAAACGGCGTACCAGCACCGGGTCCGGGGACAGGACATCGGTGAGCAACACCAAGTCGAGATCGCGGCCCTCCGGCGACCAACTGCGCGAGGTGCCCGCCGTCACCTGCACACCGTCCAGGTCGGCGACCTCGTTGAGCACCGCGTCGGTGACATGGCCCCGGCCGTGCAGGTGCACTCGGAGACTCGATGCTGCGAGCTCGGTCTCCAAGAGATCGAAACCGCGTAGCACCGACAACAACTCGGCGACGTCGCCGTCGGTGAGACCGGCATCCGCAGCCCGGCGATGCACTTCGGATGCGGTGCGGAAGCGCTGCAACCAGCGCAGCAGGCCCGCAGCCGAATCCGGGGCCAGCCACGGCGGCGGCCGCAGCACGGGAGCGCCCGTGGCGGACGCGCCGAGCTGCACGAGCGTGGGCGGCCGCACCACCAGCGTCAGATGCGGATCGAGCCGCAGCCGATTCTCCATCCCCGGACTGTGTCACGCGCGATCCGTCCCGGGACGGGTTCAGGCCCCGTTATCCACAGGCGAAAATGCGAATTGATCAGCGGAAACGTGCGCCCCGGCGAAGTGGCTCGCGTGGACCACTTATTCCGGGCTGCCCTTGTCCTCGTCCGCGTCGCGCTGCATCTGACGCTCCAGAGCGGCGATGGGATCGTCGAGGTCGGAGGCATCGCCCAGCATCCGATCGATGAAGCCGGCGGGCGCATCGAGATCGGAGGAATCCGGAATCAGGTCGGGGTGCTCCCAGACGCCGTCCCGCTGCTCCATGGAGGTGGCCGCGAGCAGCTTCTCCCACAGCGCGGCAGCCTCGCGCACCTTGCGCGGGCGCAGCTCCAGGCCCACGAGTGTGGCGAAGGTCTGCTCCGCGGGACCGCCCGAGGCGCGACGGCGGCGCATCGTCTCGCGCAGCGCGGCCGCACTGGGCAGGCGCTCCCCGAGGGCGTCGTTGACCACCGTCTCGACCCAGCCCTCGATCAACGCGAGGAGGGTTTCGAGCCGCTCCAGCGCCGCCTTCTGCTCCGGTGTGGCCTTCGGCTGCATCGCGGCGTTCTGCTGCGCCATGAGCTGCTCCAGCTGCGCCGGATCCGACAGCGCCGACGGATCCAGGTTGCGCGAGATTTCCTCGATCCCCGACATGTCGAACTGGATACCGCGCGCGTACTGCTCCACCGCATCCAGGACGCGGGCGCGCAACCAGGGCACGTGCGAGTACAGCCGCTGGTAGGCGGCCTCACGGGCGGCGAGGAAGACCAGGATCTCCTGGTCCTTCTGCTCCAGGTCCTTACCGAACTCCTCGATGGCCGCGGGAAGGAGGGCCGCGGTGTCGTCGGGCCCGAGCGGTAAGCCGATATCGGTGCTGGTGAGCACCTCCTTCGACAGTGTGCCCAGGGCCTGGCCGAGCTGAGTGCCGAAGGACATCGACCCGAGCTGGCTGAACATGCCCATCATCGGGGCCGCCATCTCGCGCGCCTCCTCCGGGAGACCGCCGAGCCACGCCCCGGAGACCTTCTCGGCCACCGGATTCACCAGCCGCTTCCACGTGGGCAGCGTCTTCTCCTGCCAGTCCACGGGGGTCCATGCCGCCGTCTTCTGCGGACCGGCCGGCAGTACCGTGGCCTCGTCCAGCCATAGCTGTGCCAGGTGCATGGACTCGTCGACCGCGTGGCGCTGACCGTCGGTGACGGGCTCGTGCCTGCCGAGCGTCTGCCGGGCCAATTGCGAGGCCACGGTGTAGTTCACCGGGTCACCGCCGGCGGCGCCGGGCGCCGTCATTCCCGACCCCATACCGGAGATCATCTGGCCGAGCTGGCTGAGCATGTCGCCGAGCTGACTCATATCGAAGGGCTGATTCGCGCCGAACGGCTTGTCACGGCCGTCGCCGTCGTCATCCCGCTGGGAGAAACCGAAGGGCAAATCGTTCATATGCCCACGGTACTGCCCGCGGCGGCCCCGCGCCGTCGGCTCCGTCACGCTGTGCGCGAACAGCCGCGACTACTGTGTGCTGCGTGACGGAACGCAGGATCACGACGGTGCTCGCGGCGCTGATACCGCTGCTGGTGCTCGCGCTGCTGGGGATGTTCGTGACGGTGCCCTATGTGTCGGTGGGCCCCGGCGACACCGCGGACACCCTCGGCGACTACCAGGGCAAGCAGGTGGTCACCGTCAAGGGTCTGCCCGTGCATCACCCCGCGGGACAGTTGCGCTTCACCACCGTCGCCGTGACCGACGGTCTCAACCTGTACGGCGCACTGGGTATGTGGCTCAAGGGCAATCAGCTCGCTCCGCGCGACGCGTACTACCGCCCCGGCGCTTCGCGGGAGCAGATCGAAGAGGGCAACCGCGAGCAGTTCGTCGGCTCGGAGAACTCCGCCACCGTCGCCGCGCTCCGCTACCTCAAGGTGCCCACCGCGATCGGCGTGACGGGCCTCGTCAAGGACGGCCCCTCGGACGGCAAGCTGCGCAGCGGCGACGTCCTCGAATCCGTCGACGGTGCGCCCGTCACCGCCCCGGACACGGTCTCCAAGGCGATCGAGGGGAAGAAGCCGGGCGACACGGTGACGCTCGCGGTACGCCGGGCCGAGGGCCCGGCCCAGGTTCCGGTCGTGCTGGGCGAGAAGGACGGTAAGGCGCGTCTCGGCGTCGTCGTGGGTCAGGTACCCGCCGATCCGAACGTCCAGGTGGACTTCGGGGTCGAGAAGGTCGGCGGCCCGTCGGCGGGCCTCATGCTCACGCTCGGCATCATCGACATGGTCGAGCCGGGAGACCTCACCGGGGGCAAGGTGGTCGCGGGAACCGGCGAGATCGCGTCCGACGGTGCCGTGGGCCCCATCGGGGGCATCACTCACAAGCTGGAGGGCGCCAAGCGCGACGGCGCGAGCGTGTTCCTGGTGCCCGCACGCAACTGCGCGGAGGCCACCACCTCACCGCCGAAGGACCTGCAACTGGTGAAGGTCGACAACCTCGACGGTGCCCTCACTGCGCTCGCCGATATCCGCGAGGGGCGCCCGGCACCGTCGTGCTGATCAGTCCTCGTCGAACGTGGCGAGCAGCCCCTGGATCAGACCGGGTGCGAGCTGATCGGCGCGGAGTAGATCGTTCGAGGCGAACGGATTGTCGTCGTCCTCGTCGGGACGGAGCGTCAGCAGCGTAATCCGGTGACCGTCGCGCAGCACCGCCGCGACCATCCGCGCGGTGCGGCGCTCGGGATGGTTCTCCGCAGCCTCGCGGCCCGCGCGGTCGGACGCTTCCTTGTCGGCCAGGTGGGGTTCGAGGGCACCGTCGAGATCGGACTCCGCGGTGGGCGGCAGCACGATGATCTCCTGCACCAGGGCGCAGCCGACGACCTCCTCGGGCCAGGTGGTGGTGGCGAGTACACGGTCGAGTTCGGCGCTGCCGCCCTCGGGGTCGCCCGGAAGCGGCTCCTGCTCGATCACCGTGAGCGAGGCGCCGTCGTCGAGCATGTCGGCCCACTCGGGCTGACTGGTCGCGAGGAGAGCGGTGGGCACGAGTCCGAACAGCTGTGGGGGTTGGCCCCAGCCCTGCGGCTCCACGAACTCGATCGCCTCCTGCGCCGCGCGGCCCAGCGCCGCCTCGTCGAATGCCTGGTCCGTCTCGTCGCCCGTCACGTCCCCCATGATCGCATCCGAGGGTCGATGCGGCCTGGAGCCGCCCCTTCTTCAATTCCGTCAAATCCGTACAGTGGAACCCGTGACGACTCCTCGTGCTGCGAGCATCCCCTCCTTGTCGAGGCGGGCCAAAATCCTCATCGGGGTCGCGGTGGCGCTGCTCGCGCTGCTGCTGATCGGCCCCCGGGTGGTGGACGTGTACACCGCCTTCCTCTGGTTCTCCTCTCTCGGACATGCGGACGTGCTGCGCACGGTGCTGTTCACCCGGATCGCGTTGTTCGTGGTCACGGGGCTGATCATGGCGGCGTTCACGTTCGCCGGGCTGTGGCTGGCGTATCGCGTGCGCCCCGCCTTCCTGCCCTCACCCACCGACGATCCGGTGGTGCGCTACCGCGCCGTGGTCACCAGCAAGCTCAAGACCTTCGCCATCGTCCCGCCGCTGCTGGTGGGCTTGATCGGCGGCATCTTCGGACAGTCGGCATGGCAGCAGGTGCTGCTGTTCCTCAACCGGCAGCCGTTCGGCACGACCGACCCCGAGTTCGGTAAGGACATCGGCTTCTACGCCTTCACTCTGCCCTTCATCGAGTTCGCCCTCGGCTTCGTGTTCGCCGGCCTCGTGGTGATGTTCCTCGCGAACGTGCTGGCGCAGTACGTGTTCGGTGGTATCAGGCTCGCGGGGCGCGACGGCTCGCTCTCCCGTGGCGCACGCATCCAACTGGCCTCGATCGCCGGTGCCTTCCTGCTCGCGAAGGCCGTGGCGTACTGGTTCGACCGGTACGCGCTGGTGTACTCGGAGCGCTCGAACATGTTCACCGGTGCCGGATACACCGACATCAACGCGATGCTCCCGGCGAAGGCGATCCTCACCGGTATCGCGATCATCTGCGCCGCCGCCTTCTTCGCGGGCATCGTGATGCGCGACCTCCGCGTCCCGGCGATCGCCACCGTGCTCATGCTGTTCTCCTCGCTCGTCGTCGGCGTCGGCTGGCCCAAGGCGGTGCAGACCTTCACCGTGGGCCCCAACACCGAGCGTGAGCTGCCGTACATCGCCCGCAACCTCGAGTCGACGAAACAGGCGTACGGCCTCACGGACGCCAAATACGAGAAGACCGACTCGAAGGTCACCGACGAAGTGCTCCAGACGCTCACGCCCAAGGACGCACCGTCGCTGCAGAACGTGCGCCTGCTCGACCCGAACGTGGTCTCGCGCGCCTTCTCCACGCTCAACCAGCTCAAGGAGTACTACCGCCTGCCGGATCAGCTGGCGGTCGACCGCTACGACGTGGGTGGTCGCCAGACCAATGTGCTCATGGCGCCGATCGAGCTGAATCCGGAAAAGACGCCGACCGACTGGACCTCGCGGCACATGGTCTACACCCACGGGAACGGTCTGATCACGGCTCCCGCAGGTGAGGTGAACCAGGTGGTGACAGAGGCCGGACGCGATGCGGTCAACACCGCCGGCGGCCAGCCCGTTTTCACCCGCGACGGCGTGGGCAACAAGCAGACGGTCAAGCAGAACCGCATCTACTACGGCGAGATCATCGGTTCCGACCCGAACTTCTACTCGATCGTCGGCAGCAAGGGCGAGCCGCGGGAGTACGACAGCGATACCGAGAAGTCCCGCTACGACGGCGGCGGCGGCGTGAACGTGGGCTCGTGGCTGCCGCGACTGGCGTACGCGATCAAGTTCACCGAGCGGAACATCCTGCTGAACCCGAACATCGGTGAGGATTCGAAGATCATCTACCAGCGCGATCCGCGCGACCGGGTCAAGCAGATCGCGCCCTTCCTCACGGTCGATACGAAGACCTACCCGGTGGTCGACTCGAAGTCGGGCCGCATCGTGTGGGTGGTCGACGGCTACACCACGCTGCCGAAGTACCCGTACGCACAGCAGACCTCGCTCTCCGATGCCACCGGCTCGCGACAGCAGGTGGCGCCCGGGCAGCCGCAGCAGCGGCGCCAGCCCGACGAGAAGGTGGGGTACATCCGCAACTCGGTCAAGGCCACCGTCGACGCTTACGACGGCTCGGTGAAGCTGTACCAGGTCGACAACGACGACCCGGTCCTCAACGCCTGGAAGCAGATCTTCCCCGGGGTCGTCCAGAACGGTGACGCGGTGCCCTCGGAGATCCGGGAGCACTTCCGGTACCCGCAGGACCTTTTCGAGGTACAGCGCTTCCTGCTGCAGAAGTACCACACCAGTGATCCGAACACCTACCGCCAGCAGAACGACGTGTGGCAGGTGGCCGGTGCGCCGGCGGACACCCCCGACAAGGACGGACTGCAGGCGCCGTACTACTCGGTGGCTGCGGCGCCGGGCGGCGGCGCGACGCAGTTCCAGCTCGCCTCGCTGCTCCAGCCACGCGATCAGCCGTATGTCGCGGCCAGGGTGTCGGTCTCGTCCGACGGTGACGACGCCAACCGGATCATCGTGCGCGATATGCCTCGTCGTACGCCGGGGCCGAGCCAGGCGGCCGATCTGATCAAGGGCTCGCCGCCGTACACCGCCGATAACGCGAACATCAAGGCGCTCAATCCGCGCTTCGGCAATCTCCAGGCCCTCGGGCTGGCGAACGGCGGCCAGGTGTACGTGTGGCCGATGTACGCGCAGAGTAGCGAGCAGAACACCCCGCCCAAGCTGATCAAGGTGCTCACCCTGAACCCGGTCACCTCCGGTGCCGGTTACCAGCCGACGGTGGCGGCCTCGCTCACTCAGGCCGGTTTCCGCGGCGTCGACGCGGCACTCGCCGCCGCCGCGCCGGGCGTCAGCGGTGGCGGGCCGAACGAGACCGTGCCGGGCGGTACGCCGGCAACGCCGGGAACGCCCCCGGTGCCGGCGACGGTGCCCGGCGGCGACACTCCGGAGATCCAAGCCGCGGTGAAGGCCGTGTCGGATGCCTGGGGAGCCGTGCTCAGCGCCCAGCGCAACGGCGATCAGGTGGCTGTCGGGCAGGCCATGCAGCGGCTCGGCGATGCCGTGTCGAAGCTGCAGGATGCCGAGACGAAGTCGCGGGGCGGCAACTGATTTCGGCTCCCGGGCCGGCGCGTGAGCGACCGCGCCGACCCGGGAGACGGGCATCACGTTCAAACGATTTGCACTTCGTGAGCAGGTTCCAGTAACGTGGTGTTCACCCAACGCGGGGTGGAGCAGCTCGGTAGCTCGCTGGGCTCATAACCCAGAGGTCGCAGGTTCAAATCCTGTCCCCGCTACTAGGTCGAAGACCCCCGGAGAAGTCCGGGGGTCTTCGCATTTCTCGGTCAAGACCCACGTTCACCCCGGTGGAAAACCGTCTGCAAGACAGCGCGCAACCGGATGTAGCGTCGGGGCATGCCTGATGGATCTGCGGTCGCTGTCATCGCCCATCGCGGTCTCGCTGCTGACGCGCCGGAGAACACTGTCGCTGCAATCGAACGTTCAGCCGAACTCGGCGTCGATGGGGTCGAGGTTGACCTCCGGGTTACTGCAGACGGGCACCTTGTCGTGATGCATGACGAGACAGTGGACCGAACAACCGATGGACGCGGGCGTGTAGACGAACTCACGCTCGATGAGGTCATGTCCCTGGACGCTGGAAGTCATGCAGGACGGCGGTTTCGCGGCGAGCGTGTGCCGACTCTCGCCACGGTGCTTCAGACGATAGCGTCGACGGATTTGCACGTCTTACTGGATATCAAGGATTGCCCGGACAGCGTGAAGCGAGATGCGCTGGCTCTGGTCGAACGGATGGCACTTGCGGAGCGAGTCATTCTCGGCCCACGGACGTTGGCCGATCTAGGCGAGTTCACCGCGATTGACCGTGGCCTACGAACCCTCGCGCTGGTGCCGGGGCGTACCGACCTGCCTCCGGACTTCTCCGAGATCGACGCGTTTGTGCGGGGCGGTGCGGATATGGTCCGCCTGTGGCCGTCATGGATTCTCACCGATGATGACAGCGGGGCCGAACTTGTCGCGCGGGTTCATCGGAGGGGAAAGTCGGTGTGGACGTGCGCAGACACGTTGTATGGCGACATCAGCGCAGACGACCCTGTGTCCGATTTTCGGCGACTCGTGGGTATCGGCGTAGCGGGGATCATGACCAATCTTCCGAGTGTGTTGCAGCCCATCGTTGCTGACGTCTCCTAGAGGGGAGCGGCGGGCGGCTCAGGCCGTCCGAGAGTTCGAATCGAACGATTGGGTGGTGGCATTCACCTGCCACTACGTCTTCGCGTTGCTCAGAAGCCGCGGAAGACCCCGTCGGCGTCGAGGGCGCCGAGAAAGTCCCACCAGTCCATGTTCGCGATGTCGATGTTGTTCTCGACGGACCAGACTTCTGAGGGGACCAAGCGGAACGGAACCAGTTCGGGCTCGTCGACGCCGAAAACGAACGAGGAGACCATCACGGCGGTTGCAAGTGGGGAGCATACTGCTCAATCGTCGGTACGGTCGGGGAGTGAGCAATGCGCAGCGGATGCTGAGCGGAGAGCGCTATCTCGACAGCGACCCCGAGTTGGTCGCGATGCGGAAGGCCTGTGGGCGCCTGCTGGACCGGTTCAACGCGACCGGGGCCGATGAGGACGCTGAGCGCGCCGCGATCCTGCACGAGCTGCTGGGCGGCCTCGGCGCGGGCTCCTGGATCATGCCGCGTTTCCAGTGCGATTACGGCACGAACATCACTATCGGCGCCAACAGCTTCCTGAACTACGACGCGATACTGATGGACTGCGCGTCGATCACCATCGGTGACGACTGTTCGATCGGTCCCCGGGTGCAGCTGCTCACTGCCGTGCATCCGGTCGAGGATCACGCGGCGCGCCGGGCGCGCTGGGAGACCGCGGAGCCGATCACGATCGGCGACAACGTGTGGTTCGGCGGGGGAGTGATCGTGTGCCCCGGCGTGACGATCGGGCGCAACGCCGTCGTGGGGGCCGGCAGCGTGGTGACGCGCGACCTTCCGGACCACGTCGCGGCCGTCGGCAATCCTTGCCGGGTGGTTCGCACGCTTCCGGAGGAGCGCCCCCGCGAAAACTGATTGCGCGCACTAAAGGCCTGGTCGCGGGCGGTATTGCGATCACGGTGAACCGGATTGTTCCGCTCCGGCGGGCGCGGCGGCACAGTGGCGTGTCATACGCGGACGAGTCCCCTCGTCCGGTGCGCAGCCTCGAGGAGATCACCCATGCCTACCCTGCTCATCGTCGCGTTCGTGGGCCTGCTCGGTCAGCTCGTGGACGGCAGTCTCGGAATGGCGTTCGGCGTCACCGCCACCACCTTCCTGGTGGCACTGACGACGCTGTCGCCCGCCGCCATCAGCGCGACGATCCATTTGGCGGAGATCGGCACCAGCGCCGTCTCCGGTGCCTCGCACTGGCGCTTCGGCAACGTCGACTGGAAGGTGGTGCGCCGCATCGGTATCCCCGGTGCGATCGGCGCCTTCGTCGGTGCGACGGTGCTCTCCAATCTGTCCACCGAGGTCGCGAAGCCGCTGATGTCGGTGATCCTGCTACTACTCGGTCTGTACGTGTTGCTGCGCTTCACCTTCCGCGGGATCGACACCAAGAACTTGGGGCGCCCGCTCAAGTCCCGGTTCCTGGCTCCGCTCGGACTGTTCGGCGGTTTCGTCGATGCCACCGGCGGCGGAGGCTGGGGGCCGGTCGGCACGCCCGCCCTGCTGGCCTCCGGCCGAATGGAACCGCGCAAGGTGGTCGGCACCATCGACACGAGTGAGTTCCTCATCGCTCTCGCGGCCTCACTCGGCTTCCTCGCCAACCTCGGCAGCGAAGGCGTGAACTTCGCCTACGCCGGAGCGATTCTCGCGGGCGGCGTGATCGCTGCTCCGATCGCGGCGTGGCTCGTGCGGCACTTCCCGCCCCGGTTGCTGGGTGCCTCCGTCGGTGGCCTGATCATTCTCACCAACGCCCGGACCCTGATCGGCAAGAGCGGTCTCGCGCTGGACCCGGGCCTGCAGCGCGTGGTCTACGCCGTGATCGTCGCCGGATGGATCGCGGCCTTCGCGTACTCCTTCGTTCAGTACCGCCGTGACGCGAATCTCGAGTCCGCGGATTCGATCACCGAGATCGCCGAGCGCAATGCCGGCGAGCGCCGAGCCGGCGACGAAAAGGCCACCGTCCCCGCCTGATCCGTCAGCGCGCTGGTCGCGGAATCCACGTGGTGAGTGATGCCGGGCCCGCCCCGCGGTCCAACGACCGGACGAACACGAGGCACCCGAACCCGGACAGCACCGTCGCCACGGAGAACACCACGGGATAGCCGAGGACGTCCCCGAGCGCCGCGGCCGCGACCCCGGCGATGCCCTGCGCGCCGACCACCGCGCACGCCAGCAGGGTGTAGTCGGCGCCCGCGTGTTCCTCCTCGCTGGCGTCCATCATCAGGGTGAACAGTGCGACGGTCGCGGCGCCGCCGAGGATGTGTTCGGCGAGCGACGCGGTGACGATCAATGCGTAGCCGCCGATGCCGATGGCGGCGGCGATGTAGAGCAGGATCGCCGCGGTCTGAAACACCCCGCCGAACACCAGGGCGGGGCGGCGTCCGTACCGGAACGCGAGCCACCCGCCGGCGGCCGATCCCGCCAGTGCTCCCGCGGAGCTCAATGCTCCGTTCACGAGGGCTATCTGCTGCAACGTGAGTCCGGAGTCCTTGAGAAACGGTCCCGCGACCGACGAGGCCATGGCGTTACCGAACTTGTAGGCGGCCAGGAGTGCGATGAGGGCCACCACACCGGGTCGGCGAAGGCGCTCCCACCACGCGCTCGCGAGGTCCGCCCGTCGGCTGTCGCCGACGGGGCGTGCGACCGGGTCGTCGTCGCGCACCAGGAGGACGACGGGGACCGTGCACAGCAGGATGAGGCCGCCGAGGCTGAGCAGCAGGACCCGCCAGCCGGCCTCCGCGTACACCCACAGCAGTGCGCCGCCGCCCACGATCATTCCGATGCGGTAGGCGCCGGTCTGGATGGCATTGCCGAGTCCCCGCTCGCGGGGACCCAGCATGCGCACCGCGAGGCCGTCGGTGGCGACATCCTGGGTGGCGGAGAGGAGGTTGATCACCGCGATCGCGACGAACAGCCAGCGCAGCGACGCCGACAGGTCGGCGGTGGCCAGGAGGAATGCGGTTCCCGCTGCTCCGAGCTGCGTCGCGAGCAACCATCGCCGCCGGGTGCCGAACCGATCGACGGCCGGGGCCCAGAGGAATTTGACGCCCCACGGCAGGTACAGCAACGAGGTGAGGCTGATCGCGGTGAGCGAGTAGCCCGCATCGCGCAGCATCACGGGGACGGCCTGCGTGAAGAAGCCGAAGGGGAGGCCCTGCGCGAAGTACAGGCTCGTCAGCAGGATCAGGACGCCGGGACGGACCACGCGCACGATTGTGTCAGGTCACGAAAACGCCTGTGGCGGTCGATTCCGGGGAATCGACCGCCACAGGCGTGGGGGAAGCGTATTAGCCGCGACCGCCGCAGCTCGGCCATGCGCCGATGCCCTGCGAGGCCAGAACGTTCTCGGCCACGCGGATCTGCTCGGCACGCGAGGCGTTGTGCGGCAGGCCCGAGCCGCCGTTGGCGCGCCAGGTGGACGGGCTGAACTGCAGGCCGCCGTAGTAGCCGTTGCCGGTGTTGGTCGACCAGTTACCACCCGACTCGCAGGCGGCGATGGCGTCCCAGTTGACGCTGCCGGCATTCGCGGCGCCGGTGCCGAACGCAACCGGAGCGGCGACGATCGCGCCGGAGATGGCCATCATGCCCAGGGTCTTGCGGATGTTCTTCAAGGGGTTCCTTTCGCCTTGCGCACGCCAAGACACAGCCCGATTGGGGCAGAGGTGTCGGGGAAGATATGGACCGTGCCTTCTCTGTCGGGCACGGCAGTGGGCTGACAAGACTCGGTCAACCGACGGATCGACGTGGTGCGTCGCATTCCTCGGTCCGGCGCCGGGATCTCGATCACTTCGGCGGCGGGCCCACTCACACGCGGGTTCGTGGATTCAGTTTTGTCCCGCCGAGCGGGTCGAGAGAGACACTAGGTGCTGGACGCGCGTCCGTCATCCCGCCGCGAACCGGTCGCGGTTTGGTAACGGTCCGGTCACGATTGCCTGTGATTCCCCTTAGGTCCAGGTCAGCTCGACGAAACGCAGGAGACCTTCGCGTATGCAATGACCTGCGGAAAGTGACGGGACTCACAGGAAAAAAGTGATGCCGGTCACTCCGGAGTGATGGTCACGGACAGGTGAACGACGGGACGCCGACGGCACTCACTTGCCCCGGACTGTGCCGTACCGCGCCAGCGTCACCGCGCGCTCCTCGGCGTGGTCGACGATCGGGGCCGGATACCCGTGCGCGTAGCCGTCGGTGTGCTTCCACGGCGCGAGCGCCGCCGCACCGTCGAGATGCCGCAATTCGGGGACGTACCGGCGCACGTAGTCGCCGCGTGGATCGAACTTCTCCGCTTGCGTGGTGGGGTTGAACACGCGGAAGTACGGTGCGGCGTCGGTGCCGGTACCCGCCACCCACTGCCAGCCGTGCGCGTTGGACGCGGGATCTCCGTCGAGCAGCAGGTCCAGGAAGTGTGCGGCGCCGTGTGGCCACCAGACGTGGAGGTCCTTGCTGAGGAAGCTCGCCACCACCATCCGTACCCGGTTGTGCATCCAGCCCTCGGTGCGGAGCTGTCGCATGCCCGCGTCCACCAGTGGGTATCCGGTCGCGCCGCGCTGCCACGCCGTGAAGTCGGCGCCCGGCGGCGTGTATTCCAGGCCGGCGAGGGCCTTGGTCAGATCGGTGCGGAGCGAGTCCGGATGGTGGTAGAGCACATCGGCGTAGAAGTCGCGCCAGCACAACTCGGAGGCGTACTTCGCGGCGCCGTCGCTCGACCCGAGTCCGGTGAGCAGGGTGCGCGGATGTACGGCACCCACCTTGAGGTACGGCGACAATCGCGACGAGGCGTCGTGATCCGGCCGGTCCCGATCCTGCGCGTAGCGCGCCAGTTCGTCGGTGCGGAAGCGGTGCCACCGGTCGAGCGCCGCGCTCTCGCCCGCCGGCGGCAGTGGCACCGGGGAGGCCTCCACCATCGCCGCTAATGAACGACGCTCCGCCGCGCCGCCGGCAGGTGGCCTCGCCCAGTGCACCCGGTCGGGGAGTTGTGCGGGTGCGGGCCACCGGTGTTCACGCCATGCCCGCTGGAAAGCGCCGAACACCCGGTACGGCGTGCCGTCCGATTTGACGATGCGCCCCGGAGTGACGGCGTACGGTGATCCGGTCTCGACCCAATCGATCCCGTGCTCCGCCAAGCGGTCCCGGATCGACGCATCACGACGGCTCCCGAACGGGGTGGTCTCACGGCTCACGTGTACCGCGGTCGCTCCCGTCTCGAGCGCGACGGCGAGCACCTCCTCCACGGGGGACCCTGACCGGAGGCACAGCTCGCCGCCCAGCTGATCGTCGAGGGCGAGCACGTTCGCCGCGTACCAGGCCTCGCGCGGACGCGCACCGTCGTGCAGCAGAGCGGGATCGAGCACCACCAGCGGCAGAACCGGCCCCGCCGCCGCAGCCGCGCACAGCGCGGGATTGTCGCCCAGGCGAAGATCCCGCCGGGCCCACCAGATCACCGTCACAGGGCAGACCTCCGGATGCGCACAGGGTAACGCTACAGACGACGAACGGGGCGCCGCCAGACGGCGACGCCCCGTAGGTCCTCTACCCCGGTCTACTTCAGCTGCGAGCTGTTCAGGTCCAGGTGCCGGCGGGCGATGATCAGCTGCTGGATCTGCTGAGTGCCCTCGAAGATGTCGAGGATCTTCGAGTCGCGGGCCCACTTCTCCAGCAGAGTCCGCTCCGAGTAGCCCAGGGCGCCCGCGAGTTCCACGGCCTTGAGGGTGACATCGGAACCGACGCGGCCGGCCTTGGCCTTCGCCATCGAGGCGTTCATCGAGTTCGGGATCTTGTTGTCGGCCATCCAGCCCGACTTGAGCGTGAGCTGGTACGCGGCCTCCCAGTCGGACTCGAGGCGGATGAACTCGGCCGCGGCGTGCGGCAGCGTGTTCACGGGTGCGTCGTAGTCGATCGCGATGCCCGCATCCTCGAGCACGGTGCGCAGTTCCTCAAGCGAGGCCCGGGCCACACCGATCGCCATGGCGGCCACCAGCGGACGCGTGTTGTCGAAGGTCTGCATGACCCCGGCGAAGCCCTTCTCGACGTTCACCTCGGGGCTGCCCAGGATGTTCTCGAACGGGATACGGCAGTCCTCGAACCGGATCTCCGCGGTGTCGGAGGCCTTGATGCCCAGTTTGTGCTCGAGTCGGGCCACGGTCACACCGGGGTGCTCGCGGGGAACCACGAAGGACTTGATCGCGGCGCGGCCGGCACTCTTGTCCACGGTCGCCCACACCACGATGTGGTCGGCGCGCGAACCCGAGGTCACGAAGATCTTGGTGCCGTTGAGGACCCATTCGTCTCCGTCGCGGGTCGCGGTGGCGGAGACGGCGGCCGAGTCGGAACCGAAGGAGGGCTCGGTGATCGCCATCGACGCCCACACCTTGCCGAAGCGCTCGAGCTGCTCATCGGTGGCGACCGCAGCGATCGCGGCGTTGCCCAATCCTTGATACGGGAAGGCGAGCATCAGACCCGCATCGCCCCAGCACATCTCGATCGCATTGATGATCGATTCCATGGTGCCGCCGTTGCGGCTACCGGCGGTCACATCGGCCGGCTTGGCTTTGGGGGCCTCCTCGTCCTTCTGCCGATCGCCGCTCGCCGCCGACGGGGCCTGGCCCGCATCGGCCAGTCCGTCGTAGAGCGCGGCGACCGTGTCGAGCTCCTTGGGGTACTCGTGCTCGGCGAGGTCGTACTTGCGTGAGATGGGTCGGAAGATCTCCGCGGCGGCCTGGTGCGACATCTCGGCCGACGCCTTGAGCTTCTTGGGAAGTTCCAGATTGATTGCCATGGTGGTTCTTTCAGTGTCAGAAGTCGAAGAGGCCTAGAGGACGACGACGCCCTCGGCGATGCCCACGCCGCGCAGGTCGCGGTACCAGCGCTCCACCGGATGCTCCTTGGTGAAGCCGTGGCCGCCGAGCAGCTGCACGCCGTCGAGGCCGATGCGCATGCCCTTGTCCGTCGCGAACTTCCGCGCCAGCGCGGCCTCGCGGCCGAAGGACAGGCCCTGCTCGGCGCGCGAGGCGCCGCGCCACACCAACAGCTCCAGCCCGTCGATCTCGGTCGCCATATCGGCTACCGCGAAGGCGACGGCCTGACGGTGCGCGATCGGCTCACCGAAGGCCTCGCGCTCCTTGACGTACGGGGTCACGTAGTCGAGCACCGCACGCGAGGTGCCGAGCGCCAGCGCCGACCAGCCGAGGCGGGCCAGGCGCACCACGTCGGTGTAGTTCTGGGTGGCGGTGTCGAGGTCGACCTCGCCCAACAGAGCGCTCGACGGGACCTTGACGTTGTTGAGGTTCAGGCGGCCGAGCGACGCGGCGCGCAGGCCCATGCTCGGATCGCCCTCGATGATGACGCCGTTCGTGCCCGACTCCACGATGAACAGCGCGGGCTTACCGTCCAGCTCGGCGCCGACGACGAACAACTCGGCGCTCGCAGCCTGGGGGACCATGGACTTGACGCCGGTCAGCACGTACCCGCCCGCGGTGCGGGTGGCCTTGGTGGACAGCGCGAACGGATCGAACAGTGCGCCGGGCTCGGCGATCACCACGGAGGACTGGGGCACCTTCTCGCCCGCGTACTCCTTGAGGTAGGTCTGCTGCTGGCCGTCGGAGCCGAACTGCGCCAGCGTGACCGCCACACCACTGGGTGCGAGGATCGGTAGCGCGAGGCCCATGTCGCCGTACGACAGCGCCGATGCGACGAGTGCGTTGGTCACGGCGCCGCGGTCGGAACCGGCACCGTCGAGCTCCTCCGGCACGTTGATCAGCGTGATGCCCAGCTCGGTGGCCCGCTCGAGGAGCGAGTCCGGTGCGGCGGTCGCGGCGTCCGCGTCGAAGGCCGCGGGCCGGACGATCTCGGCGGCGAAGTCCTTGACCGTGTCCACGATCATCTTCTGCTCGTCGTCCGGGGTCAGGTCGTAGTTGGACTTCGACGTCGAATTCAGGCGCTTGGGCTTGCCCGTGCTGGTGACCGCCTGGAAGGTGCGATTGGCGGCGCCGAGTGCCTTGAAACCGGTCTTGGTGCCCTCATAGGCGAAGCGGTTCACGAGATCGTGCAGGCCACGGTTCTGTACGAACGGGGTCTGGACCACGGCCATCAGGGCGCGGATCAGCTGGCCTGTCGGGTTCCGTCGGATCGGGTTCTTCCCGATGGCGCTGGTGTCCCGGGGTTCGGTTGACGTGCTCATCTCCACCATCTTGTCGTCGTGGCGGCCTCGCTGCGGGGAGCTGTTCCCAGCCCGTCGGCCGCCAACTTACTCTTGAGTCAGGTACGACCTTACTCCGCGGTAAGATAACTGCCAAGAGGTGGGACGAAACAGGTGTCGGTGTGTCAGTCGCGCAGGCGGGCGAGCACTTGCGGATGCAACGCGGGGTTGGCCGCCACGGCGGATCCGGCGTGCGGTCCCGGAGTGCCGTCGGTACCGGTGAACAGGCCGCCCGCCTCCCGGACCACGATCTCCACGGCGGCCAGGTCCCACAGTGAGACCTCGGGCTCGACAGCGACGTCGACCGCGCCCTCAGCGACCAGGCAGTAGCTCCAGAAATCGCCGTACCCCCGCAGTCGCCAGGCATCGTCGGCCAGCGCGAGGAAGCGGTCGCGCGCCGCCCGATCGGCGAAATAGGACAGATCGGAGAACGAGATCGATGCGTCGGCGATCCGCAGCACGCCCGAGACGGAGATCGGGACCGGCGTGCCACCGTCGAACTGCGCGAAGGCGCCGGCCCCGGCCGAGGCGAACCATCGCCGGCGCAACGCCGGTGCGGAGACGACGCCGACCGTCGGCACCCCGTCCTCCAGCAAAGCGATCAGGGTGGACCACACCGGGACCGCGCGGACGAAGTTCTTGGTGCCGTCGATCGGGTCCAGCACCCACTGCCGCCCGGCGAACACGGCTTCGCCGCCGAATTCCTCGCCGAGCACCGCATCACCGGGTCGGTCCGCCGCGAGCCGCTCCCGGATCAGCGTCTCGGTGGCGAGGTCGGCATCGGAGACCGGCGTCAGGTCGGGCTTGGCGTCCACCTTCAGGTCGAGCGCTCCGAAGCGCGCCATGGTCAGTGCGTCGGCGGCGTCCGCGAGGGCGAGGGCCAGCTGAAGGTCGGGATTCGGGTTCGACGGTGCACTCGGCATAGGTGCACGGTAATCGAGTCGATGGCCCCGGTTCGTCGCGCGCCCCACAGCGGTGCGCACCGTCGGTAATCTGGACATCATGGAGTTCATCTGGATCGCGTTCCTGGCCGTGGTGGTCGCCGCGCTGGTCATCGGTTGGCAGCGCTCGAAGAAGTCCGCCGCCGGTACCGCGCCGGCCGGGCCGGGCCTCGAGGACGGTGTGCTCACCCTCAGTGGGGTCAGTCCGCGTCCGGTCGAGGCCGATCAGAAGGGGCAGGCGTTCGTCACCGTGTCCGGCAGCATCGCCGGGCCGAGTACGGCGCCCACCGCGGTCTACCGCCAATTGGTGGTCGATTTCGCTCAGCGCTGGCCCGAGGTGGGCGACCAGTGGCCCGTCTACTACAAGGTGGGCAAGGTCGATAGCTCGTGGCAACTCGGTAGTCTTACGCCGCCGCCGGACTCGTATGGCCCGCCCGAGCAGTATCCTGGATAACTGTGCAACCTGACGTGATCGCTGACATCGAGAGCCTCGAAACCACCCTGCAGACGGTGGAGAAGGTGATCGACCTCGACGAGCTGCGCCGCCGCGTCGACGAACTCGAGCACAAGGCCTCCGATCCGGAACTGTGGAACGACCAGGCCAACGCCCAGCAGGTCACCAGCCAGCTTTCGCACGCGCAGTCCGAGCTGCGCCGGGTCACCGATCTGCGGCAGCGGCTCGACGACCTGCCCGTGCTGTACGAACTGGCCGAGGCGGAGGAGGGCGACGACCTCGCCGCCGCGCTCGAAGACGCCGATGCCGACCGTGCCAAGCTGCGCGGGGAGATCGAGGCCATGGAGGTCAAGACCATGCTCTCGGGTGAGTACGACGCCCGCGACGCACTGGTCAATATCCGTGCGGGCGCCGGCGGCGTCGATGCCGCGGACTGGGCCGAGATGCTCATGCGGATGTACATCCGGTGGGCCGAGAAGCACGGCTACGGCGTGGAGGTCTACGACACCAGTTACGCGGAGGAGGCGGGTCTGAAGTCCGCGACCTTCGCGATCAAGACCGACTACGCCTACGGCACGCTCTCCGTGGAGATGGGCACCCACCGCCTGGTGCGGATCAGCCCGTTCGACAACCAGGGGCGACGGCAGACCTCGTTCGCCGAGGTCGAGGTGCTGCCCGTCGTGGAGACCACCGACCACATCGATGTCGACGAGAACGAGGTGCGCGTCGACGTGTACCGAAGCTCGGGTCCGGGCGGCCAGTCGGTCAACACCACCGACTCCGCGGTCCGCCTCACGCACATCCCCACCGGCATCGTGGTCACCTGTCAGAACGAGAAGAGCCAGCTGCAGAACAAGGTCGCCGCCATGAAGGTGTTGCAGGCCAAGCTGCTCGAACGTAAGCGCCAGGAGGAGCGGGCCCAGATGGACGCGCTCAAGACGACCGAGGGCGCATCGTGGGGCAACCAGATGCGCTCCTACGTGCTGCACCCGTACCAGATGGTCAAGGATCTGCGGACGAACTACGAGGTCAACAATCCGTCGGCTGTGCTCGACGGCGACCTGGACGGCTTCATCGAGGCCGGTATCCGATGGCGAATGCGTGGCGATGACGACTGAGACGCTCGAACTCGCGATCACGTTCCCCGATTCGACGGGGTGGCGGTTGCTGATGTTCGAGCGGGTTCTCCCGATAGCCCTGTGGTCGATCGCGGCCGTCCTGGCGAACCGCTTCGTGAACTGGGCTTCCGCGCGTGTCACCATGCGGATCGACGCCGAGTTCAAGAACAGCGACTCACTGGTCCGTTCCGAATCGGCGAAGCATCAGCACGCCGTGATCCAGGTGATCAGCTGGGTGGCGATCGCCGCGATCTATCTGCTCGCGGGGTATCAGATCATCGTGGCGCTCGGCGTGCCGATCACCGCGCTGGTCGCCCCCGCCACGGTGATCGGCGCCGCGCTGGGCTTCGGCGCGCAGCGCGTGGTGCAGGATCTGCTCGCCGGGTTCTTCCTGATCACCGAGCGGCAGTACGGGTTCGGCGACGTGGTGAACCTCGCGCTCACCGGCGGTTCGACGGCGGAGGGCACCGTCGAGGACGTGACCTTGCGCGTCACCAAGCTGCGCAACACCGACGGCGAGGTGATCACCGTCCCGAACGGACAGGTGGTCAAGGCCACCAACCTGTCCAAGGACTGGGCGCGTGCCGTGGTCGACATCCCGCTGCCCACCACTGTCGATCTCGGCAAGGTGAACGCGCTGCTGCACACCGTGGGGGAGCGCGCCTTCCAGGATCCCTACATGTCCACCCTGCTTCTCGATGAGCCCAGCGTGATGGGCGTCGAGTCGATCGACCTCGACCAGGTGAACATGCGCATGGTCGCGCGGACGCTGCCCGGCAAGCAGTTCGAGGTGGGCCGGAATCTGCGCGAGCGGATCGTGCGCAGCCTGGCCACCGCGGGCATCTCCGTCGAGCCGCTGACCGACACCGTCGATCCACGCACCGAGACACCGCAGGGCGGGGAGAAGGCGGCCACATGACCGACCAGAAACCGCTTTCGCCGCCCCTGTGGGACCGGCTGCCGAAGTACATCCGCGGCACTCGTATTCGCACCAGCACGGCCATCCTGGTGGTGCTGTTCGTGGTGCTGATGTGGTGGTATCAGGATCTGCGCACCCAGTTCGTGCCGGCGGAAGAACGCCGGACCGGTCAACCGCCGGCCTCCACATCCACGGAGCCGACGCCGCCACCGTGGTTCTCCGAGACCACGACCTACAGTCGCCCCGTCAGCACGCCCGCCTCGTCGTCCCGGCCGTCCGGTTCACCCTCGTCCGGGCCATCGGTCTCCGGCAGTGCCGCTCCGCGCTCGGGTGAGTCGACGGTGAGCGGCACGGCACCGTCGGGCACCACGACGGTGACCAGCGCCCCGAACCCGGCCACACCGCCGCCGTTCCCCGGGCCCGGGCCCGAGACCACGACGCCCGGCGGCGCACCGACAACAACGGTTGCACCGAGTTAGGGCCCGTCGTCAGTACACTGGGCGACCGTGATCACGCTCCAGAACGTCACGATGAAATACAAGGCGTCGGCCCGGCCGGCGCTGAACGACCTGTCGCTGAGTATCGGCAAGGGGGAGTTCGCCTTTCTGATCGGTCCCTCGGGATCGGGCAAATCGACGTTCTTCCGGCTGCTCCTCAAGGAGGACAAGCCCACCGCCGGCGACGTGTACGTGGGCGACTTCCACGTCAACAAGCTGTCGGGCCGTAAGGTGCCGCAGCTGCGGCAGTCGCTCGGCTGCGTGTTCCAGGACTTCCGTCTGCTGCAGCAGAAGACGGTGGCCGAGAACGTGGCCTTCGCCCTGGAGGTGATCGGCAAGCCGAGCAACGTGATCGACCGGACGGTGCCGCAGGTGCTGGACTACGTGGGCTTGGGCGGCAAAGCCAATCGCATGCCGAACGAGTTGTCGGGTGGCGAGAAGCAGCGCGTGGCCATCGCCCGCGCGATCGCCAACCGGCCCTTGCTGCTGCTCGCCGACGAGCCCACCGGCAACCTCGACCCGGATACCTCCGCAGAGATCGTGGACGTGCTCGACCGCATCAACCGGTCGGGTACCACCGTGGTGATGGCCACCCACGACCGCCACATCGTGGACTCGATGCGGCGCCGCGTGATCGAGTTCCGCCTGGGCGACATCGTGCGTGACGACGCCACCGGCGTGTACGGCCTCGGCCGCTGACCGCCCGCTGATTTCAGACGAATCCGAAGGACTGATTGCCGTGCGTGCCAGCTTCATCACCAGCGAGGTCGCTACCGGCCTGCGCCGGAACGTGAGCATGACCATCGCCATGATCCTCACCACCGCCATCTCGCTGGGCATGTTCGGCGGCGGCCTACTGGTGGTCCGGATGGCCGATAAGAGCCAGGACATCTTCCTCCAGCGCGTGGAGATCCAGGTGTTCGTCGACGACAAGGTCGCCGCCGACGACCCCGACTGCCAGAAGGCCGTGTGCCAGGCGATCGAGACCACCCTCAAGCAGCAGCCTGGCGTCGATTCCGTGGACTACATCTCGCAGGCGCAGGCTGTGAACACCGCGAAGACGAAGACCTTCGCGGAGCAGCCCGACCTGGCGGAATTGGTGCGTCCCGGTGTGCTCCCGGCGTCGTTCAAGGTGCGGGTCGACGATGATTCCAAGTTCTCCGCGGTGATCGACACCGCCAAGGCGCAGCCGGGCGTGACCGATGTGCAAGACCAGCGCAAGCTGGTCGAACGGGTCTTCTCCGTGCTCAACGGCGCCCGCAATGCCGCCTTCTTCATCGCGCTGATCCAAGCTGTGGCCGCGGTCCTGCTGATCGCCAACATGGTGCAGGTGGCCGCGTACACCCGGCGGACGGAGGTGTCGATCATGCGCCTGGTCGGCGCCAGCCGTTGGTACACTCAGCTCCCGTTCCTGCTGGAAGCGATGTTCGCCGCCGTGATCGGTGCGGTACTCGCCATCGGCGGGCTGTTCGCCGGCAAGACCTTCTTCTTCGACCGGGCGTTGCGTGAGTTCTACGGCGTCAACATCCTGGCGAGGATCACCACCACCGATGTGTGGCTGGTGTCCCCGTGGCTGATCCTCACGGGTGCGCTGGGCGCCGGGCTCACGGCGTACCTGACGCTGCGCTTCTACGTGCGCGAGTAGCCCGGAGCGAAACTCGCTTTCCCGCCGTCGGCGGCCGCCCGTAGAATGGGTTGGTTGTCCGCCACGGGCATCGTCCGTATGAGATCGAAAGGGAACACGAGATGGCGAAGGAGAAGGGGCGCTCGGTGATCGCGAGCAACCGCAAGGCGCGCCACAACTACGCCATCCTCGACACCTTCGAGGCGGGCGTGGTGCTGGTGGGTACCGAGGTGAAGGCCCTGCGTGAGGGTAAGGCGTCGCTGGTCGACGCGTACGCCACGATCGACGACGGCGAGGTGTGGCTTCGGGGCCTGCACATCCCGGAGTACGGGAACGGCTCGTGGACCAATCACACGCCGAGACGCACCCGGAAGCTGCTCATGCATCGCCGCGAGATCGACTCGCTGACCGGCAAGGTGCGCGAGGGGAATCAGACGTTGGTGCCGCTGTCGATGTACTTCAGCGACGGCCGAGTGAAGGTCGAGTTGGCGCTCGCCAAGGGCAAGCAGGATTACGACAAGCGGCAGGACATCGCCCGCCGCACCGCGGAGCGCGAATTGGTGCGTGAGTTGGGCCGTCGCGTCAAGGGGATGCGCGGATAAATATTCAGCGGTCGCGCTTGGGCGTGGCGCGTTGCCTCGGCGACCGGTGGGGCGTTCACTAGAGGACAGAGTTACTCATGTGACTCCTGTGACTCGGGTGGAGGTGTCCGATGAGCGTCGAGAACAAGATCAAGATCAAGTCGTGGGCGCGTCGAGCCGGAGCGGTGCTACTCACCGTGCTCGCCAACATGACCGCCTCGTCGACCAGCATGCGAGTGCGCCTGACCTGAGCGTCTCCTGTTCGCCGGCGGGAAAACCGGTGGACGCGTCGCGGGTCGGGTGGGGTACTCTGGAGTCTCCACCCCGCAAGGGATGGGCTTCCGCTGAGGCGGACGATGAGGGGCCGATCGGTTTCGACTTCGTTTGTTGACGCGGGGGAAGCGTGCCGGTGCAGGCTGGAGACCACCGTAAGCGTCGCAGCAACCCTATAAGCGCCGATTCCAATCAGCGCGACTTCGCTCTTGCTGCCTAAGTAGCAAAGCGAGTCTGTCAGCCCGGGTTCGCCCTCGGCCCGGTTCCTGGCATCAGCTAGAGGGATTCACCTCACGGTGCGGTCGCGGCATCGTGAGGGACATCAAACAGCGACTGGGATCGTCATCCTTGCTCGTCCGTGAGACTGGGAGATCCGAGTAGAGACACAGCGGACTGCGCACGGAGAAGCCCCGTAGAAATGACGGAGGACCCGGGTTCAATTCCCGGCGGCTCCACGAGAGTGCCCCCGGCCCCAGGTCGGGGGCACTTTCATGTCGGGCCTCAGAGCAGGGCACTCCGTCGCGGTCCAGCTTCGGTCGGAGGCGACGGCCCGGCCAGGCAATCTCCAGCGTGTACATCGTTGTATTCGTGGGTGAGCTCAGTCCGAATGGCATGGCAATGAGATTCGCTCACGAGGCGGCCGTGCCGCGACGCGGGCGATCGCCGAGCTAAGACGACCGGCGGTCAGGCTTGGTGCAGCTCGGCGGCCCGGTCTCGACGAGTCAGGCGTCCCGGTCCGAGCGGGTAGCGAGAGCGATTTCGCCCTGTTCGGCTCTGCTCACCTTGAGCACACTGTCGAGCAGGCCGGGGAATCGGTCGTCGAATTCTGCTCGTCGCAGTGAAGCGCTCTGTTGCTGCCCGTTGTGGGTTCGTCGAATCAGGCCGCACTCGCGCAGCACGCGGAAGTGGTGCGAGGCGTTCGACTTGCTGATGCCTAGAGTCTCGTAAATCCGCCAGCACTCCATCTCGCCCTGATCGCCGAGCAGTGTGACGATTCGGAGCCGGAGGGGGTCGCTCAGGCCGTTCATGACCTGGGCGAGCGACACCTCGCTGAGTTCTGCGTGGAACGGATCTCTCACACGTACTAACCTAGCACTCGGACGATAGTTCAAAAACGTTTGAACCCCCTCCGTTCGACGACGTAGCGTGGTCGGCATCACAATTCTTTCTATTTCAATGGTTCAACGACTGTCATACCGTTAGCTCATGAACCCTAGAATCTATCTCCTCGCCTTCGGTACCTTCACCGTCGGCACCGAGGGCTATGTGATTGCCGGAATCCTGCCTGAAGTCGCCGCCGACGTTCATGCCTCGGTGGCGCTGTGTGGTCAGCTCGTGACCGTGTTCGCCCTGGTGTACGCACTCGCGGGGCCGCCGCTGATCGCGCTCTTCCATCGTGTTCCGCCGAAGACGCTGCTTGTAGGAGCGGCGATCGGCTTCGCCTTGTCGAACGTTCTCGCGGCAGTCGCGAGCAATTTCGCCGTGCTCACCGTCGCCCGCGTGGCGGCTGCGGTGACCGCGGCGCTCTTCGCCGCTCCGGCGGCCAGCGCGGCCGCCGCCCTGAGCAAACCGGAGGACCTGCCGCGAGCCATCGCGGTCACCGCGAGCGGGAACGCTCTGGCGCTCACCGTCGGCGCCCCGATCGGAACGGTGATCGGCGCGCTCGTTGGCTGGCGTGGCGCCTTCTTGTTCGTTGCTGGATTGGCCGTGGTGTCGGCAGTCGGGGTGTTCCTCTGGTTGCCGACGGTGCCGGTCCCGGCAGCTTCGACCGGGCGGCTCAATCTCCTGCGGAGTGCCCCGATCAGGTGGGGTCTCGTC